>DAOPJM010000008.1:8057-11778 GCA_035399665.1 Clostridia bacterium | reverse complement strand
ATACAAAGACCACAACCACTTGTTTCATACAAAGTTCATAACAATTTCGCTTGCATATCCGTGTGATTGGCTGTAAACTACTTAAAAGGAGAGGTGGGTCAATGGAGAATAAAGCGTTTGCAAACTCGGAGCTTGTTGGCGATTTCGTCACGATATCGCTGCCCGGCTTTCCCATGCGAAACGGCTCGAAGCCGGAAAAGTGTAAAATCCACTGCTATATGGCGGGAGAGGGCGAACCGCTCCTGCTCTGCCATTCCATCGCCCAATCCATGTACACCTACCGCGATCTCATTCCGGAGCTTTCCAAGCATTACCGCGTAATAGCCTTCGACTGGCCCGGCTTTGGTCACTCCGATCGTCCCATCAGCCTCAATTACAGCATGGATGAAATGGCCGACTGCCTTTTGATGTTCTTGGACGCCATCGGGATTTCGGAGACTCACGCCATGGGCTTTTCCTTCGGCGCGCTTTGGATGCTGCTTGCCGCCACGAAACGCCCCGAAAGCTTCTTCAAGCTCATCACCGTCACGCCCGGCGGCGTGACCCGCAATATGCCGCGCAAGCTGCGCAATATGGAGAAGCCCTTCATCGGCCCCTTCGTCCGCGAGAGTTACAGCAAGGCCTACTTTGTAAAGCAGCTCAAGACCTGCTATCTTGATTCCACCATTTGCGACAAGCTTGTCGCCGAGCAGTACTTCGATACCTGCGACGACTTCGCTTCACGCCAAGCCATTATGTATTCCCTTCGCAATTTTGACGAGGAATACGCTCTCTTTGCCGCAAAGAAGCTCAAGGGCGAGGTGCTGGTGCTCTGGGGCGGCGAGGACAGGTGGCGTCCCATATCCGACATGGAAAAGCTCCGTCCCTCCCTTGCGCACGGCGTGTACTACGCGGTAAGAAGCGGCGGGCATTTGGTGCATGAGGAGAAGCCCGCGCTGATTTCGGACATCGTGACACGATATATCGACTACGAGGGCGACAGCGATGCTTGAGGGCTTTGAGGTCGGCGACTGCGTAATGATGAAAAAGCCGCACGCCTGCGGGGGCAACGAGTGGATTATCACCCGAACAGGCGCGGATATTAAGCTGCGCTGCGTCAAGTGCGGCAGACTTATTATGTTGGACAGGCTCGATTTTCTGCGCTCCGCCAAGAAGCTCACAAGCAAGGCGCGTACGACCGAGACAAAGGATTAGGCATGACGGTTGAGGGCATTAGCGAAAAAGTAATATGACGTACAAGGACTTGGACAAAAAGGAATTCAAAGCGATTCGGCACAAGCTGGACAAGCGTAATGAACACCTCGAAGGCGGCGCAAGGTGGCGCAACCTCGATCTGTTCATCTGCATTGTCGCGGTGCTTGTTTTTGCATTCGCCATACGCGAGGTCGTGGCCGAGCCTGTCAAGGTCAAAGGCTCGTCCATGGAGTCCACCCTCTTAGGCGGCGACTATATGCTTGTGGAGAAGCTGAGCTACACCGTTTCAACCCCCGACAGGGGCGACATTGTGATATGCTATTACCCCGATGAATACTACGAAAAGTATCACTCCTATGAGGAAAAGAACTCCTGCGTCAAGCGCGTTATCGGCTGCCCCGGGGACGTCGTCGCGATAGGCGGCGGGAAGGTCTCGGTCAACGGGGTCGCTTTGGACGAATACTACCTGGACGAGGACGCCTTGACCTTCGCCTCACAGGGCGAGTTTGTCGTACCCCAAGGCTATGTCATGGTCATGGGCGACAACCGCTCCGTAAGCTCCGACAGCCGAAGCGCCGATGTTGGCTTCATACCCTTAGAGCGCGTTCTGGGTCGGGCGCGTATGGTGATACTGCCTATAATCAGAGCCAAGATGCTTCACGGAGTGGATTATGGCGTCTGACGCGGACGGCAGGGCGGCGGATTTCGCTCAGGAATCTCCGAACAAACCCATGTACCGCATGGAGCGTTTCAGAAAGCAGCACAAACGCCATGAGCTGCTGAGATGGATGATGTCCGTCTTGGTGGGCGCGGCGATGGTGTTGTTTTTGTTTTTGGTATGGCTTTCCCCGCTCATCATCAAGAGCGATTCCATGTCGCCCACCCTGCGCTCCGGCGAAACCGTCATGTACAGCCGCATAAGCAAGTTTTTGAGCATACCCGAACGCTCGGATATAGTGGTTTTTCGACACCCCCTCACCCGCGAGGTGCTGATTAAGCGCATTATAGCCCTGCCCGGCGAGAGCGTGACTATAACGGACGGCGCGGTGTGCATAGACGGGAGGTATATCCTGAGCGAGACCGACTATGTCGTCAACGCCAATTACGATATGGATACGACAGTCGTTCCCGATGGCTGCGTGTTCGTGCTTTCGGACGACAGGCTTTACGGCAACGACAGCCGCGACGAGAGCATAGGCTGCATCCCCTACGCGTATATCATGGGAACGGTGCGCATACGCCTAAACCGCCCCTGCTTCTTCAGCTTCGGATAGTATATAACATCAGGTGAAAACAACGGTCGGGCTTTTTTGAAAGCTCGGCCGTTTTTGTATGGTTTTACTGATGTTTATAGTATTCAGTCCTTCAGGATATGTCCCATCCACGACAAGCACAGGGTGAACCACTCGGCAAGGTGCGCGTCGGCAAAGCGATTCTTTTCGACCTGCTCCACCTCGGGCGTCGCAAGCGAAAGCCCGTGCTCGCCGTAGGGAAAGATATGCAGCTCCGCTTCGACCCCCGCCGCCCTCAGCGCCGCGTAAAGCATCAGACTGTTCTCGACAGGCACAAGCATATCCGACCCGCTGTGCCACATGAAGGTTGGCGGGGTACTTGTGGTAATTTGGTTCTCAAGTGAGAAGTACTCCGCCAAGCCCTCGTCGCCGCCCGTGAGATTCGTCATGCTCTCCTTGTGTCCGTACCGCCCCGCGCTGACCACGGGATAGCAGAGTATCTGACCCAATGGCCGCTGTGCCGCAAGCTCATCCTCCGTAAACAGCTCGGCGTCGTTCCAATGCGCCCCGAACGAGCCTGC
Organism: Clostridia bacterium; assembly: GCA_035399665.1. Taxonomy (GTDB): domain Bacteria; phylum Bacillota; class Clostridia; order Christensenellales; family CAG-138; genus DAOPJM01. Next base: position 8,771 of record DAOPJM010000008.1, on the reverse strand, counting down.
AAGGTGCGCCCCCGCCGAAAAGCCCATTACAAAAACCCGATCAAAGCCGAGACCCTTCACATAGCGCACCGCCCAAGCAAGCTGCTTTAGGGGCTTTAGCTTCAGCTCCTCGGGTATGACGCTGTACCTGAGCACGGCGGCAAAGAAGCCCTCCTCGTTAAAGCGCCTTGCCACCGGCCCGCCCTCGCGATGACTGAGGTGATTATACCCGCCGCCCGGGCAGATTATCACGGCCGCCTTGCCCTCTGTGGGCGTATATTCAAGCTCCGCGTCGCCTATCGGTATCGTTATCGTCATGCTTTCGCCCTCCTTGTATCCGTCATATGCAGCTCCGCATACGCCATCAGAAGCGGCGCCGAGCCCTTTGCCTCATCCCTAACCACAGGCTCGGAGAGATAGTATTCTACGGCTGCCGTCCCGCCTGCGGTTGGTTTCTACGGCCGCGATATCAGTATTATCAGTGCGATAACGCCGAAAAGTCCGTCCGCAAAAGCCAAATCGTTCATATAGACCAAAGCCTTATTTGCGGATTCCCCGCGGTGCTAATAAATCAAAGGCATATTGATATCCCCCATAAAAACACTATAAACCGTCAAAGTGCAATTTGCAAGCGAACATCCGAATTGTCCACAAACTTATCCTTTTTGGGTGAGGTTCATCCATACTTTAATCAAGTGCGCGTGCGTCGGCTTACATTATATAGCGGCGCATCGC
>DAOPJM010000008.1:0-7957 GCA_035399665.1 Clostridia bacterium | reverse complement strand
CCATACTTTAATCAAGTGCGCGTGCGTCGGCTTACATTATATAGCGGCGCATCGCCGTGTTAAAATTCTTTCTGATTAGAACGAAACCATGTTGTGTGCGGGTGGGTTTTTCCGAGAAAACGAAAACGAGCGGCAAAAGCCCCCCCGGCTCCTGCGCTCGCCTTCATTTTCCCCCTCTGCTTTCCGACAGGCTCCGTCTCGCCCCAAATCGCCCTGTGTCGGGCGGTATTTGCGGCGAGATTAAAAGCCTTGGTATGGTGCTATTCGTCTATCGGCTCAAGGCTCGCTTGGAAATGCCTGAGTACGGGCGGCTCCCATGTGATGCGGTAGCCGTGCTTTATGTCCTTGGCCTTGTCCTTTACATTTATCAGCGCCTGCGCTATGAGGTCAAGATGTGACTGCGTATACACGCGCCTTGGAATCGCAAGCCGCGTGAACTCGAACTCGCTCTTTAGCTGCTCGCCCGTGTCGGGGTCGTTGCCCAGCATGTACGAGCCTATGTCACAGCTCCTAATCCCCGCTTCCTTGTACAGCTCTATCGCAAGGGTTTGAGCGGGGAACTCATAATACGGTATATGCGGCAGCATCGCCCTTGCGTCCACGAATATCCCATGGCCACCCACGGGCGCCTGATAAGCTATGCCCGCGTCGTCCAACTGCGAGGCAAGGTACTCCATCTGTCCTATGCGATACTTCAGATAATCCTCGCCTATGCCCTCGTACAAGCCTATCGCCATGGCCTCAAGGTCGCGGCCGGCAAGTCCGCCGTAGGTGAAAAAGCCCTCATAGCTTATGCAGTTGGCCTTGATTCCCGCTATCACGGGTGAGGAGCCGTCCTTGACCCCGATAAGTCCGCCGATGTTGAGGATGGCGTCCTTCTTCGCGCTCATGGTGAACATATCGGCGCAGGCGAATACCTCCCTGATTATCTCGTTTATGGACAGGTCGCGGCACTGTGCCTCGTCACGCTTGATGAAATAGGCGTTCTCGGCAAAGCGCGCCGCGTCTATGTCAAGGGGTATGCCATACTTTTTACAAACCTTGGAGACCTCGCGCATGTTGGCAAGCGACACCGGCTGGCCGCCCGCCGAATTGTTGGTGATGGTCATGACCACAAGACCTACGTTATCCGCGCCCTTTTCAAGGATGAGCCTTTCAAGCTTCTCCACATCCATGTTGCCCTTAAACGGCGCCCTGTGTGACGGGTCCTTGGCCGCCTCGCATACGCAGTCTATCGCACGCGCTCCCGCAAGCTCCACATGCGCCCGCGTAGTGTCGAAAAACATATTGGAGATGGCGAACTTGCCCTTGCCCAAAAACAGTGGGAACAGAACCTTCTCGGCGGCTCGGCCCTGATGCACCGGCTGAATATACTCATATCCGAAGATGTCACGCCCCGCCGCGCAAAGCTTGTAGTAGCTCTTGGCTCCCGCGTAGGCCTCGTCGCCGTGCATTATGCCCGCCCATTGCGCGTCGGACATGGCGTTGGTGCCGGAGTCGGTCAACAGGTCGATGAAACAGTCCTCGCCCGCAAGGTTGAACACATTGTAGTGGGCAAGGCGTATCTTCTCCTCGCGCTGAGCACGGGTGAGCATCTTTATCGGCTCCACCATCTTGATGCGGAACGGTTCGGGGACATAAGCTTTCGACATAGCGACCTCCTGTAAAATCAAATTTACCTTATTATAACATGTACCACGGCGTTTTGAAACGTATACGAAAATTATATTATCGCGCGGAAAAGCCCCTCGACCCACGGGGGGGCGAGGGGCTTTGGGGGGACGAGGTTTAGCCAAAAATGGAACAGCCCGCAAAGGTGGGGGGAACCTGCGGGCTGTTCACTTGGGAGGTAAATACATAAGGAGGAGGGATTCGGAAGTCTCTTCAACTTCCACAGACAATATAACAAGTCAAGTTGTCATAAAGATGTTCTAAAAGTGAACGAATTGCAAAACCGAAAGAAATTTAGGACTTTTTTGACCTTATGTTTCGGGTCGGTGTTTGGATGAGAGCGGGAATTGACTGTTATGCTTGCGGCAAGATCCTTCGACTAACGCTCAGGATGACACGAAAGGGGGGGGACGGCATACGGCTTTGGCGGCTTAAAACCAATGCAAGATTAGTTATGAATTTTTGAAATATCTATGGAATCGCGGCCCACAATATGGTATTATATAGTTGGCGCAGGGGATCTTATAATTTCTGCGCAAGAAGGAGTGAATCATATGCGTATCACAATTTCCGGCAAGAATCTCGAAGTATCCGGCTACATGCGCGATGTAGCGGTAAAGAAACTGTCGAAGCTTGACAAGTACTTCCCCGAAGACGTTGAAGCCCAAGTAACCCTTTCGGTTGAGCGCAATCGTCACATCGTCGAGGTGACCATACCCTATGAGGGCAGGATCATTCGCGGCGAGGAAGTATCCGACGACATGTACGCCTCATTCGACAACGTATTGGCGAAGCTTGAAAAGCAGATCGTTCGCCACCGCACCAAGTTTGAAAAGGATCATCGCGGCGAAGGCATTCGCACCATTGCCGGCGAGATCGACGAAGACGAAGATTACGACGGGCCGCGCATTGTCCGCGTAAAGAAATTCGACATCAAGCCCATGAGCGAGGAAGAAGCCATGATGCAGCTTGAACTCCTGGGACACTCGTTCTTCGTATTCCGCAACGCGGAAACCAATCAAATCAATGTACTGTATGTAAGAAAGGATGGGAATTACGGCCTTATCGAGCCGGTCAAATAGTATGCAGAAGTTTTTGAACAACGTCGGTTTGCTCGTCCCCGAAGTGATGCTTCCGGACGCCAACGCGGATTTCTCCAAATGGGCCGTGGTTGCCTGTGATCAATATACATCCCAACCCGAGTACTGGCAGAAAGCCCGCGAGTACATCAAGGACGCCCCCTCCACCCTCGATCTCATGCTTCCCGAGGCATTCTTGGACAAGCCCGACGAGGCGCAGCGCATCGAAGCCATACGGAACAATATGCGCCGCTACATGGACGAGGGCATACTCAAGCCCCGCAAGCAGGGCTTTGTACTCGTAAAGCGCAGCGTCGCGGGCAACACCCGCCTTGGGCTTGTCGTGGCTCTTGACTTGGAGTGCTACGACTACTCGAAGGGTTCAACGATGCTTATCAGGGCTTCCGAAGGCACAATAGTGGAGCGCATTCCGCCGAGACTGCGTATCCGCAAGGGCGCGCCCATCGAGCTTCCGCACATCCTGGTGCTGATTGACGACCCCAAACGCAGCGTGATTGAGCCGCTCATGGACAAGGCCTGCGAGCTTGAGAAGCTGTACGACACCGACCTTATGCTTGACGGCGGCCACATCACGGGCTGGCTCGTCTCGGACGATGAGCTTATTCAGGGCGTTATCGACGCGCTTGGCGTTATCGCGTCCCCTGAGGTGTTCTCCGCCAAATACGGCGACAAGGCCCCCCTGCTCTACGCCATGGGCGACGGCAATCACAGCTTTGCCACCGCCAAGGCGAACTGGGAGCAAATCAAGACCACGCTCACGCCAAAGCAGCGCGAGAACCACCCCGCAAGGTGGGCTTTGGTCGAGCTTGAGAACGTTCACGACGAGGGCATAATCTTTGAGCCTATTCACCGCGTTGTGTTCGGTATGGACGGCGCAAAGGCTATTAAGAAGCTGACCGCCATCCTAAATGAGCAGAACGGCGGCGTCTCAGTGACCGAGACCCGCAAGCTTTCCGCCCCCGAGGGCGGCGCAAGCCATAAGCTGCCCTTCGTGTACAAGGGGCATACGGGCGTTATCGAAGTCGCGTCCCCGCGTCAACAGCTTGCGGTCGGCACGCTTCAGGCCGCGATAGACATGCTCATCCGCGAAAACAGCGGCGTGAGCGTGGACTACATCCACGGAGCGGACGTCGTGGAGCGCCTCGCGTCGGAGGACAAGGCCGTGGGCTTCACCCTCCCCGCCATGGAAAAGAGCGAGTTCTTTGACACCGTGGTCTATGACGGCGCTCTGCCGCGCAAGACATTCTCCATGGGCGAGGCCAACGAAAAGCGTTACTACATGGAGTGCAGGCTTATCGAGCCGTAATACAGGTCAACATCAAAAAAGCGCCGTGAAGGTTTTCCCTTCGCGGCGCTTTGCATATTTTTTCTTGCTCTTTAGTGGATTTCGTCCAACTTGACGGGGCGATTCTCCTCCATGGACTTCTTGCAGGCAAGGGCCAGCCTTATGGAGTCCCTGCCCTCGGCTATGCCGACCTCGACGTCCGTGTCGTTGACTATGCTCTCGATGAAGGAGCGCACCTCCGCCTGATAGGAGCTCATATAGCGTTGTAGGAAGAACCACAGCGGCTTTTCGGCGGTAACGCCCTCAACGGTGGAGATAACGGCGGTGGAGGGAAGGTCGTTCGCGTTCTGGACGCTGCCCTTTGAGCCGAACACCTCTGCGCGCTGGTCGTAGCCATAGACGGACTTGCGGGAATTGTCGATGAGCGCCAACGCGCCGTTGTCAAGCCTCAGCGAGACTGTGGCGGTATCCACGTCGCCCGCTTCGCCTATGGCGGGGTCGATAAGCACCGCGCCCTTGGCGTAGACCTCCTCGACCTTATGTCCGGAGAGATAGCCCACCATGTCAAAATCATGAATCATCATATCAAGGAATATTCCGCCCGAACCCTTGACATAGCCCGCGGGAGGCGGCTCGGGGTCTCTTGAGCTTACTCTGACAAACTGAACCTCGCCTATCCTGCCATCCTGCACCGCCTTGCGCAATGCGCGGAAATTGTGGTCAAACCTGCGGTTGAAGCCGACCTGATACTTGAGCTTCCTGGGGGACGCCTTGAGCGCTGCCTCGACCTCGGCTATCCTGTCAAGCTTTTGGTCTATTGGCTTTTCGCAGAACACATGCTTGCCAGCCTGTATCGCCTCGATGGATATCTGGGCGTGGGTGTCGGTGGATGAGCAGATAAGCACCGCGTCAATGCGTTCGTCGTTGATTATGAGCTTATAATCCCTGTAAATGTTGGGGATGCCGACGCTCTTGGCCCACTTCTCCGCCGCGGGGCTGAGATAGGGATCCGCTATGGCAAGGATGTTGGCCTCGTCAACTCCCGTGATTATGCTTTTGGCGTGAACCTGCCCTATGCGTCCCGCGCCAATAATACCTACGTTAATCATCTTTCCTCCTCTATGCCGTGACCCTCTTTAAGGCGTCGGCGTAATTGTTGAGTACATGCTCCTCGCTTGGGACGCACAGCGTTTCAAGCGTGAATGCCCCCGTGTAGCCGCCGTCCCTGATAACCCTGACGACTGCGGGAAAATCTATGCTGCCCTCGCCCGGTAAACCTCGGTGTGAATCCGCGAAATGAACGTTCATGAGCCTGCCCGAATCCACGGCAAGCTTGGCTGCCTTAACGACGTCCTCATCCTCTATGTTGGAGTGGAAGGTGTCGAAAAGTATGCCGAGTGACTGTGGGCTGCCCATGCCCGCGATGAAATTGACACAGTCGCGGGTACTATTAATAAAGGAAGCTTCGCCATGGTTGATAGCCTCCATTTGCAGCTTTATCCCATGCTTGGCGGCAAAGTGACATAAGGGCGTCAGGGTCTCCCTTAAAAGCCACGACAGCGCGTTCTTGCCTCCCGGCTCAAGCTTGCCCCTGATAAGGCCTATTGTGACGTTCGCTCCGCCAAGCCTTTGGGCAAGCAGGATGTGGTTCTCCACGACCTCGCGGGCGCGATCGCGCACGGCCGCGTCAGGCGAGGTCAAAAACAGCCCTTCAAGCCCGTATATCTGACCTGTCGAAATGGACGTGACCTTTAGCCCGTTCTTGTTCGCCTCTGTCAGCAGCTCCTGTGCGTCAACCCTGTCCGGGTAAGCGACGGCGATTTCTACGCCCGTCATGCCCTTTTCGTGCAGGTCGCGGAAGGCCTCGCGCCAATCGGCCGCCTTGTAGGGCGAAAAGCAGGTGTCGAACTGTATTGGTACGGTTTGCGATAAGTAATTCATGTTTTTCTCCGAAAGCGTTACGGGGGTTGCCCAACCTTGGGGCGCGTATCTCACGGAATAGGCCGCGCTGCACCAAAACTGCACCGCGGCCTATCGTAGTTACTTTAGTCGATGAATATGCCTCTGCGGCTCAGCTCGTGTATGCTCTTCCAGCCCTCGCTCTGCGGCTCGCGCAGGCAGGCGTCAATCTCCTCCTGGGGACGCAGGGAGAACTTGGAGGGATCGGGAACCTGACCTGCGGGGTACTTGGCGTAGATGTCCTCGCACATAAGGGTCAGATACTCGCAGATAGCGGCGACGGCGCGCTTTACTCTCCTGGGGTCGGCGCGGGTCGGCTTGCCGACTACGCCCTCAGGGGTGCCGTAACGCTCTATCCAAGCGTTGCCTTCCATCTCCTGCCAACGGTTCGGCCTGTGGAAGCTGTCCACGGAACCGTCAAAGAAGCCGTCCTGCAGGAAACCGAAGTTCTTAGGCGTGGCGTCTACGCAGACGCTCATGTCCACCATTTCGGGGAACATCAGCAGCGCGGCGCTCGTCTCGCTCTCGTCGGCGTGGATGAACGGGGTGGTGACGAAGTCGGGACGCTCGTCGCCCAAGGGGTAGAAGAACTCGCGCACGGCGCGGTGCCATTCAACTACGCAGGCGAAGGCGGGGAGCTGATAACGCTTGAAGAACTCCTGAATCGCGCTCTCAAGCATCCAGTCCTGACCGTGGTTGTTGACAAGGATTATCTTGCGATAGCCGTCATCCCACAGACCCGCCATGACAGCGGTCAAGGTCTCGATGATGGTGGTCTCGGAAATCATGACGGTGCCGGGCATACCGAGATGGTGATAGGGGTGTCCGCCGTAGTTCATGGGCGGGAACGCCAACGCCACTTCGTGACCGAGCTTGGCGGTCTTTCTGCGAACCGCTTCGCAGATGAACTGCACCATGAAGGTGTCAAGGCCGGAGCAGTTCTGCGCGCCGTGGTTCTCGGTGCTGCCGATAGGAACCAAGACGATGTCGTTCTTGTGGCGCTTCTCGATGAGCTTCGCCCTTGGGGTGTTTTGGATGTAGCAGTTCGCCTTGCCCATTTCGCTGGGGGTGCCAATGCCGTAATCGTCCAGAACCGCTTGAATCTCCTCCTCGGAGGCGTCCCATAAGCGCTTCTTCATGCGGCCTACGGTGTTGTCCTCAAAGAAGATGTTGGGATAATCGGTGGTAAGATATTTCTGGTAAGCCATAATTACTCCTTAGTCGTCCATGACGCAGGTGATCTTCATGTTGGTTCTGTCATGCTGCAAAGCGATGATGTTCTCCGGAACCTCGTCCAGAGTAATCTTCTTTGTAATCATGGGGAGCATATCCATGCCCGCCGCCATGCTGTCGATTACTCTTGGGAATGTGCCGTGGCCGCTGTGACCCTGCGAACCTACGATGCGAGCCCTTCTGACCTGCAGAACTTCGCCGGTAACAGGCATCTTGGCTTCCGCACGGGCAACCACCACAACGGTGGAATTGAGGGTACGACCCTCCCAAATGCACTGCTCGATACCCGGATACACGACCGTGGGCAGACCCGTGGCTTCGAGGTAGAGGGAAGCGCCCATGCCGTTTGTGAGGCGCAGAACCTCCTCTGTGAAGTTGACCTTGCTCGGGTCGATGACGTAATCAGCGCCCATCTTCCTGGCAAGCTCGGCGCGTTCGGGCTGAGGCTCGGACACGATTACGATAGCTCCGCCCATGGTCTTCAGCTCTCTGCAAGCCGCAAGACCTACGGGGCCGGTGCCGCAGATAACCACGTTGTCGCCGGGGCGGACGCCGTCGCCGCGCTCGATGACCGCATTGTAACCTACGGAGCAAGGCTCGACCAAGGAGCCGGCAAGGAAGATGTCACGCTCGTCGGTGTAGCGCCTCTTGAGAGGCTCAAGGCTCCACAGGCAGCGGTCGGGAAGTACGATGTACTCGCAGAACGCGC
>DAOPJM010000007.1:0-67566 GCA_035399665.1 Clostridia bacterium | reverse complement strand
TGATGCGCCCACATGGTATAATAGTCGCTGCTCTGCGACAATCTGCGCATGACCTCGTTCTCAAGCTCAAGGCGGTTCTGCTGCAAGGTCTGTACAAGCTCTTGGTAGTCCTGCTCTATCACTCCGACGGCCATAGGCAGCTTGGCGAACTCGGAGTTAAAGCAATCGATGGCATGGCGCAATAACCTGTGCTTGCGGTAGAAGTTGAAAAATCGTATGAAGCCTATTGCAATCAGTACCACAAGGCTTATGACCGAGGCGTAGATTATCGGCTCGGTTGGGAGATTATATAGGAAGAAGATGAAATAGAACACAAAGGAAACGATGACCAGGGCTATCAACATCGCAAGGTGCTTAACAAAGTATGAGATTCCCGCTTTGAAGAAGTCTCTCATGGCGTCAATGCTCTGAGTCGGGATCTATGGTGTAGCCCATGCCGCGCTTTGTCTTGATTAGCTCGCCCAAACCCACGGCTTCAAGACGCTTGCGCAGTCTGAGGACGTTAACGTTTAGAGTGTTCTCATCGACATAGCTGTCGGTCTCCCAAAGGCTGTTCATAAGCTCGTCGCGGCTTACAATGCTTCCGCGCCGTTCAATAAGGACTTGCAGTATGCGGTATTCATTTCGGCTTAGCTCGACTCTCTCACCGTCCACGCTAAGCTGTGCCTCACGGGTGTTCAGAACCGCCTTGCCCACGCAGACAAGGCCGCTCTGCGGTGCGAACTCATAGCTGCGCCTTAGCATTGCGTTGACCTTGGCGGTCAGTACCGTAAGGTCGAAGGGCTTTGATATGAAGTCGTCCGCCCCCATGTTCATCGCCATTACGATGTTGAGATTGTCCGACGCGGAGGAGATGAAGATAATGGGGGCTTTCGAGATGCGGCGAATTTCCGTACACCAATGATAGCCGTTGAAGAACGGCAATGATATGTCCATCAACACAAGCTCGGGAGTCGTACTTACGAACTCGGTCAGCACGTTCTTGAAGTCCGTGACGACATAGGTTTTCAAACCCCATGATTGCAGGTGAGCCGCCATAGCGCCGGCAATCACCTTATCATCCTCAACAATAAATACCAGCAAGGCTTAGCTGAGGTTGGATATAATCGCAGTCAGACCGCCGGTGAAGAGCAATATAAGCAGTACTATCGCGATAATAACGTAGTAGCAGAAGAAGGAGCGGGAGAAGTTGCGAACGTTGCGGTTTCTGCTTGCCCCACAGGAGAAGACAATGGCAAAGATGAACCCGATGACGGGAACATTGTACAGCAAGGTTAGTCCAAAGTAGGCCCAAGGGCTTATGGGAGCGTACATATCCGGAATGGTTACGCCGTTACGGTCAGTCATGTGAATCACCTTTTAATAATATAAGAAATTATACCATAATGTTGCATTTGTGTAAATACCTTTTCTTGCTTTCAGAGAGCTGTGGTGCTATACTTTACAGCATGAAAGGGAAACAAGGAGAATTTACAGCGTTCGTCGTTTTCTCGCTGCTTTTGGCGGTCGTGGTTTTGTGCGCCTGCAAAGCCAATACAGTTCAGCTCACGGTTTCACCTTCGCCCTCGTCTGCGGCTTTTGAGACCATAAACGCCGATACCGTGATTATTGTGACAATAGCTCCAACAAAAGAGCAGAGCGAGAAGCAGCCGGAAGCTTCCGCTGACGCCGAGCAGGAGACTACCTCAAGCCCCGCGGGTGAGCTTGAATTAAGTCCGGAGATTACCTTCGTGCCAATACCCCCGTCCACCCCAAAGCTGCTTGAGGACGGCAGCACGGCCTCTCCAACGCCGCTGTGGGCGACCGCCTTCCCATCGCCGGATGCTAACGATACATACAAGCTTGCCGAAAGCGTTTCCATGGGCGTTATATCCAACTGCGAGACCAAGGTCAATGTGAGAAGCGAGGGCAGATTGACCGCCTCTGTCATTGGTTCGGCCGAGCTTGGCGAGAGCTATCGGGTGCTGTCACAAAGCGGTGATTGGTGCGAAATACTGTACTGCGGGAATGCCGCTTACGTTCACAAGGATTTCGTGTCTGTTACGCAAGCTGACTGCAAATCCAAGGCACGCAAGGAGTTTAGCATATGCAGTTGGAATGTGCATAACCTTAATGACGGAGCTTCTGTCCTTGAAGCGGGCGAGTTGATAAAGAACGTGGGTGCAGATGTAGTGTGCCTGCAAGAGGTGGACTGTGGCACGGAGAGGGTGGGCGGCAGAGATATTCCGTTGGAGCTTGCCAAGGCAGCGGGCTATCCCTATTACTTCTATGCCCCCGCGATGCGCTATAAGGGCGGGGAATATGGTTCTGTGCTGTTGAGCAAGTATCCCCTCATTGACGCCTTTAACAGGAAACTGACCGTAATCCATAAGCATGAGCCGCGTTCCTTGGGGTATGCGCGTATACTCACCGACGACGGCGCGGTGTCCGTATTTTTTACGCATATTTCGGATGCCCCGATGTGCTTTAAGTCGCTCAATCTTTGGTCGTTGGATTATGAGCTGAGGCTCAGCGGCATAGCAAAGTATGTGGTCGCGGGTGATTTTAACTGTTCACCGGGTGCGTTGGACGGCTTTCTGCCATATCTTAGGTTCACCAACATCACCGAAAACACCTTCGGGGACGGTACCGTACCGAAGATATTGGACAACATACTCTATACCGACGGCATAGTACCGCAGGATGCGGAGGTTATTCAACTTAGAGAGTACGGCATAGGCGATCACGATATGGTTTTTGCGCGTATGATCGTGACGGGCGCTTAGCACTCCAAGGAATAGAGTGCTAAGTTTCACAATTGGATTACAATTTCACCCTTTTTCTGTAAAGATCCCATGCTATGATACATTTGCAATCAAGAAAGAGCCTGCAAGGACGCGGGGGAAACCCCAAGGACAGCTTGGACGACAATCTTGAAATCGAAAATTGGAGGTCACTACCATGATTAGACTGATTCCGTATGACAATAAGAGCCACAACAACGACTCCGTTTACAACCCGTTCCATGAGATGGACGCTTTCGAAAGGGCCATGTTCGGTGGCAGCTCCCTTGCGGAGTTTCGCACCGATATCCGCGACAACGGCGACAGTTACACGATTGAGGCGGATCTGCCGGGGTTCAAGAAGGAGGACATTCACATTGACGTTGAGGGCGACTACATGACGGTCACCGCGGAGCGTCATTCCGAATTTGAGCAGAAGGAGAAGAAGAACGGTTATCTGCGCTGCGAACGTTCCTATGGCAGCTTCGTGCGCTCGTTTAACATCTCTGAGATTGACGCCGAAGCCATTGAAGCTTCCTACACCGACGGCGTATTGAAGCTGACGCTTCCGAAGAAGAAGGAATTAACAGCTCAGCCTAAGAGGGTAGAGGTCAAGTAAATATCGTTATTTATAAAGGACGGAAGGTAAAGCCTCCCGTCCTTTATTGATATTTTGGATAAATATCTGCTTAATTGGTATGAATTCAGTACAAATTCCTTAAATAAAATTGAAAATGGGCATTTTCAATTAAGAAATAATGTGTTATAATGTAAAAAAATAGAGGTAAGAGGTATGCAGGCAAATACGAAACAGATGGGAAAGCTGTTGTACCTTCATCGGTTCCTGCACGATAATAGTGATGAGAATCATCCGGTATCGATGCATAGGATTTTAGCAGAGATGGAACAGCAGGGGGTAAGCTTTTCAAGGCGCACGGTGCGCGAGGGCATAAATGCCCTTATCGAGTTTGGTGTAGACGTTCATTCAAGCAGAGGCCGCAACGCGGGTTACTTCATTGGCGAGCGCGAGTTTGAGATACCTGAAGTCAAGCTGCTGATGGACTGTGTTTCCGCATCGCGCTTTTTGACCGGCAAAAAGACAGCGGATCTTCAACAAAAGCTGACAAGGTTTGTCAGCAATTCCGAGGCCAAGTCATTGGAGCGTCAGGTTCATGTTCAAAACAGAGTCAAGAACATGAACGAGAGCATTTACTATAATGTGGATAAGCTGCATATCGCAATCAACCAGGATAAAGCGATAAGTTTCCTGTATTTCGATTACAATCGAGAGAAGCTGAAGGTCTTTCGTCACGATGGCAAGCGCTACAAGGTCAGCCCTTATGCCTTGCTGTATGACAACGAGAAGTACTATCTTGTGGCCTACGATTCCGAAGCTTTGATGATCAAGCATTTTCGCGTTGACAAGATGTTTGACATACGCGTTGAGAAGTCGTCAAGGGAGGGCAGGAAGGTGTTCATGACCATGGACATCGACGCGTATACGGAGAGGGTGTTCTCCATGTACGGCGGAAACGAGGACCTTGTAACGCTGCTCTGCGACAACTCCATGGCCAATGTCATCATAGACCGTTTCGGAATAGATACGTCCCTCATCCGATATGACGAAGAACATTTCATAGCCCACGTCAAGGTCATAGTAAGCAGACAGTTCTACGGCTGGCTGTTCGGACTGGACGGACTTGTTACAATACTGCGTCCCAAGGCCGTGGCGGAGGGCATGTCACAGCAGCTTAACGCTGTGAAGCTTGCATTCGACAGCACTCCCACAAGCTGAAAAGAAAGCCACACTCTGCCTGCCGCGACCCCCGACAGATATGACAAAGCCCCGAAGCGCTCAGCGTCTCGGGGCTTTAGTTCATCAGTAATTACAATTACAGCGAATCGGGCTGTTCGATATTGACCTTCGCCGCAAGCTTCATGCGCTGCTCCTTGTGGAGTATGCGCTTGCGCATACGGATGCTCTTTGGGGTGACCTCGACAAGCTCGTCGTCAGCGATGAACTCAAGGCACTGCTCAAGCGTGAAGGTGGTGTAGGGGGTGAGCCTCAAGGCCTCGTCCGAACCGGAAGCGCGCATGTTGGTGATGTGCTTCTTCTTACAGACGTTGACGACTATGTCCTCAGCGCGGCTGCATTCGCCCACAATCTCACCCTCATATACGGGTATGCCGGGGCCAACAAACATTCTGCCCCTGTCCTGAGTATTGAACAGACCGTAGCTGGAGGTGTCGCCCGTCTCGTGAGCCACGAGGCTGCCGGTCTTGCGCTCACTGATGAAGCCCTTGTAGGGCTGATAGCTGTCGAAGATGTGATTCATGACGCCGTTGCCGCGTGTGTCGGTCATTAGCTCGCTTCGATAGCCCATCAAACCTCTTGCGGGAATGAGGAATTTCAAGCGCATACTGCTTTCGCCCTGCGGCGTCATGTCGGTCATTTCGGCCTTGCGGCGCCCTAACTTTTCCATGATAGCGCCCGTGTACTCGGAAGGAACGTCAATGGTCAGTTCCTCGACAGGCTCCAAAAGCTGTCCCTCGGCGTTCTTTTTCATGATAACCTTGGGACGGGATACTGCAAATTCAAAGCCCTCTCTGCGCATGGTTTCAATCAGTATGGAAAGATGCAGCTCGCCTCGTCCGCTGACCCTGAAGGTGTCGGTGGCGCCTGTCTCCTCAATGCGCATGGAAACGTTCGTCTGAACCTCCTTAAAGAGGCGATCACGCAGGTTGCGGCTTGTCACATATTTGCCTTCCTGACCCGCGAATGGGCTGTCATTGACCATGAACAGCATGGATACGGTCGGCTCATCGATGGACACAAAGGGCATTGGCTCGACGCACAGCGGATCACAGGCGGTGTCGCCTACGTTCAGCTCGTCCACGCCTGCGACGCATACTATGTCGCCTGCGTAAGCCACTTCGACCTCTTGACGCTGTAAGCCCTCGAAGTTGTAAAGACGGGTAATCTTGGTGTTTCTAAGCTTGTTGTTCGTACCGCCGCAGAGGACTATCGGCTGACCCTTACTGGCCGTGCCGCGCTCAATCCTGCCGATACCGAGCTTGCCGACATACTCATCATAGTCGAAGGTTGAGAACAGTATCTGCAAGGGCGCGTCATAGTCGGACGCGGGCTGCGGGATTGTCTTGACTATGGTGTCAAACAGCGGCTTCATGCTGTTTTCAAGCTTGTCAGGGGAGAACCCGCTTCTGCCATCGCGTGCGGAGGCGTAGACGATGGGGAAGTCAAGCTGATCGGCGGAAGCTCCAAGCTCGATGAAAAGCTCCAGCGCTTCATCTACGACCTCGTCAGGTCTCGCGTCGGGACGATCTACCTTGTTGACAACGACTATGGGGATCTTGTTCAGCTCAAGAGCCTTGCGCAAAACAAAGCGCGTTTGCGGCATACAGCCTTCAAAGGCGTCAATCAACAGCAGTACGCCATCCACCATCTGAAGAATGCGCTCGACCTCACCGCCGAAATCGGCGTGTCCCGGAGTGTCAACGATGTTGATTCGCGTGTCGCCGTACTGCACGGCGGTGTTCTTGGAGAGTATGGTAATGCCTCGCTCCCGCTCTAAGTCGTTGGAGTCCATGATGCGGTCTACGCCGACTTCACTGCGGCGCAGTACGCCTGCGTCCTTTAGGAGCTGATCGACCAAGGTTGTCTTGCCGTGATCGACGTGAGCGATAATAGCAACGTTTCTAATGTTCATTTTCCTGTCCGTTCCATAAATAAAGTTCGTTTCAAAAACTTTTCAATTATACACTACTTTTCTTTTGTGCGCAAGTATGCTACAATAAAAAACATGAAAAAAGATTTGTTTGACAGCGATATTTCGGCTAAAAATCCGCTTGCGGACAGGATGCGTCCAAGAACCTTGGACGAGTTTGTAGGGCAGGAGCATATTGTAGGCAAGGGGCGGCTTCTACGGCGCGCCATAATGACGGACAGCCTGCAATCTTCCATCTTCTTCGGCCCACCGGGGACGGGGAAGACGACGCTTGCCAACATAATCGCTATGAGCACGGGCGCCAACTTCGTGAAAATCAACGCCGTAAGCGCGGGAGTTAAGGAGCTTCGCGCCATAGTCGCCAAGGCTTCCGATGACCTTAGGATGTTCAACAAGCCCACATACCTTCTGCTTGACGAATGTCACAGGTGGTCAAAGGCGCAGAGCGACAGCCTTTTGCCGGCCCTTGAGAACGGTACGATAAGGTTCATAGGCTCGACTACTGAAAACCCCATGGTGTCTATGACGGGCGCCGTTGTCAGCAGATGCCGTCTCTTTCAGTTCTACCCCCTAAAGACTGAGGACATAAGAAAAGCCATAACTAACGCGCTGCATGATGAGGAGCGCGGCTACGGCAAGCGAAACATCGTTGTCGATGAGTCCGCGATGGACATACTTGTCAACCTTTCCAACGGAGATTGCAGAAACGCGTTGAACGCGTTGGAGCTTGCTGTTTTGACCACGCCCGAGACTGACGGCGTAACGCACATAACCGCCGAGGTCGCCGCCGAGTCCGGGCAGCGCAAGGTTGTAGCATTGGATGATCAGCTTTTCTACGATATGCTTTCCGCGTTCTGCAAGAGCTTAAGGGGCGGCGACGCCGACGCCGCGCTGAGCTGGTTCGCAAGGCTCATATACGCGGGCTGTGATCCAAGGATAATCGCAAGACGGCTAATTGCCCATGCGAGTGAGGATGTGGGACTTGCCAACCCGATGGCGATGCAGCAGGCGGTTGCGGCGGCGCAGGCGCTTGAGCTTATCGGCATGCCGGAGGCACGGCTCTCTTTGTCACAGGCGATAATCTACATCTGTGAATCCCCGAAGTCCAACAGCGTGGTTATGGCACTTGACGGAGTTTTCTCGGACACGGAAAAGGGCGGAATTAGCGAGCCGGTGCCGATTCATCTGCGTGACGCCTCATACAAGGGCGCAGAGAAGCTCGGACATTGTGTGGATTACAAGTATCCGCATGATTACCCCGGACATTGGGTCAGGCAGCAGTATATGCCGACAGAGCTTGTAGGCAAGAAGTATTACCTCCCGTCCGAGATGGGACAGGAAGCAAAAATCAAGCAAAATCACGAGATACGCGACAAACAGGAATGAATAAAAGCTTGACGCTCGGCGCATAATAGCGTTATTCCATGGAAAAGGAGGACGCATAATGGACAGCAAGAGCGGTAAGCAGACGGTAGGATGCCAAGTGACGAGCTGTAAGTACAACTGCCGCGGCACCGACTGTGATCTCAACCGCATCGAGGTTCGCCCCGCGTGCAACTGTAACTCCGGAGAGGCCAACGAAAGCCTTTGCGGTTCCTACACCCATAAGATGGACGACTGAACAAGACTGAAGTTCATACAAAAGAGGACGGAAAGAATCCGCCCTCTTTTAATAGCTGTCAATGATTATCAGAATTCTTACAGACCCTTGAGCTGCCAGCTGTCGATGTCGAACTGGCCGAAGTTGTAGTCTCCGCAGGCGACCACCGTGCCATCGGATTTCAATCCCACGGTGTGCCAGTAACCGCAGGCAATTGCGACTATGTCGGTCCAGTCCGAGACGTCGCATTGATTGTAGCTGTTGTCGCCAACTGCGACCACAGTTCCGTCAGCCTTCAGACCCACGGAGTGCGTGCTGCCTACCGCGATGGAAGTAATGCCTTGCCAGTCGCCAATATCACCTTCGCCGTTGCGGTTAATGCCGCAGAACACGACAGTGCCGTCAGTTAACAGTCCAAGAGTGTGATGCAGTCCGCAGGCGACCTCTTGAATCTTCGACCAATTCGCCACGGAGCATTGATTGAACTCATCAAAACCGGTAGCGACAACAAGGGTGTTGTCGAGTATCGCCACGGTGTAGTCCCAGCCCGCGAAGATCGAGCGCACACCCTTCCAATCCGAAACGTCGCATTGCTTGTAATCGTTGTAACCTACGGCTCTGACCATGCCGTCCGCGCTGAGCGCAATGGTGTGTTCCGTGCCGGCCGCGATGGCCGTGCAGCCCGTCCAGTACTCAACGCCAAGCTGTCCCTCCGCGTCGCTGCCGCAGGCTTCGAGCGTTCCATCCTCAAGCAGAGCCACGCTGTGCCAATAGCCGGCCGCTATCGCGCTGACATTCTTCCACTTGCCAACATCAAGTTGACCGTACTCGTTGCTGCCGCAGGCCACTACCTTGCCGCGTAAAGTCAGTCCCAGGGTGTGGTTAAAGCCGGCGGAAATGGCGGTGATATCCTTCCAATCGGTGACGTCAAGCCTTTCGGAATCATCGCTTCCGCAGACAAGGACGCTTCCGTCGCGCTGTACGGCCGCGCTGTGCCTGTCGCCCGCCGCTATCGCCGCGACATTACGCCACGACGAGGTTTCGCACTGCCCCTTGTCGTTGCTGCCGCAGGAAACGACCGTGCCGTTATCAAGGAGAGCGAGGGTGTAGGTACTGCCGCAGGCAACGGCCACAACGTCACGCCAATCGGAGGTGTCGCATTGACCGCTCGTGTTCTTGCCGCAGGCAACGACCGTACCGTTGGCCTTCAATCCAACCGTGAAATCATCGCCGCAGGCAATTGCAACGACGTTGATCCATTCGGAGACGTCTGTCTGTCCGTACTCATTCCACCCGCAGGCAACGACCGTGCCGTCGGATTTCAAGCCTACGCTGTGGTAAGCGCCCGCCGCCACCGCCGTAATGCCGCTCCAAGACGAAACGCCAAGCTGTCCGTCGGAATTATAGCCGGAAGCATAGGCAATACCATCCTTGGACACGGCAAGAGAGTGATACTTGCCAGCCGCGACCGACTTGATGTTCTTCAACTCCTTGATGTTGCACTGTCCGTCGGAGTTGTTGCCGACAGCAAGAACGCTCCCATCAGACTTGACGCCGAGTGTAAATTCGTCACCCGCCGCGATGAATACGAGGTTCGTCCAATCGGACACATTGCATTGCCCATCGCTGTTGAAGCCTACGGCAAGCGCGGAGCCGTCTTGGGTTATGCCCACCGTGTGGTACTTGCCGGCGTCAATAACGCCCAGCATGGACTTGGCCTGCGAAATGGTGAGTGAATCCGAACACCCGACAAACCCCAAGAGCAAGCAGGAGCAAAGGAGCAGCGCAACGATGGCGCGCAAGCGGAAAGCTTTCATAATCCCTCCGAGAATCGATTTCCTATATGATACCAATTACCAAGGTCTTTGTCAATTCCCACGGTCGCTTTTCACGGTTAAGCCACTGTTATTTGAGGTAAAAGAAAGGAGCGGCGAATGATCACCGCTCCAATATGGATTGCCATGCCGCGATTATCGTTCCTCTCTGAAGTAGGGTAGACCAAGAGCGGCGGGGGGCTGATTCTCGCGCTTGCGCTGCAATGAGACAAAGATGAGAACCAGTATGGTTACGATGTAGGGGAGCATCTTAAACAGCTCCTGCGAACTCCTTGTAAGACCGGGTACATAGAAGTACAGCCAAAATAGTACGCCAAAGAGAAATGAACCCCAGATGGCTCTGACGGGCTTCCAAGTGGCGAAAATGACCAGCGCGACAGCAAGCCAGCCCAAGGTGGCTATGCCGCCGTCGTTTGCCCATGTGCCTTTAGTGTAGTCCATGACATAGTACAGACCGCCCATGCCTGAAATGCCCGCGCCCAGACAGGTTGCGATGTAGCGGTAGGCGGTGACGTTTATGCCAGCGGCGTCGGCCGTAGCGGGGTTTTCGCCGACGGCGCGAAGGTTGAGGCCGAGGCTTGTGCGGGTGATGAACCATGAGACAAGCACCGCCACAACTATGGCAAGGTAGACCATAAAGCCGTATGAGAACAGGAGACTTCCTGCATAGGGCAGCCTTGCGAGGCCCGGAATGCTTGCGCGGAATGCGCTCGAGGTCACGGCCACGGAAATCTGACCGACGCCGCCCGCAAGCTTGTTCAGCGAGCCGCCGAAGAAGTTGGCAAAGCCCGTGCCGAATATGGTCAGGGTGAGACCTGTGACGTTCTGATTCGCCCTTAGGGTAATGGTGAGCAGCGAGTAGATAAGCCCGCCCAAGACCGAGGCCGCAAAGGCGCACAGCAAGCCAATGATAACGCCCAGTACGGGTATGGGGGTCGCGGTCGAGGACTCATAGAGGAACACCCCGATAAGCCCGGCTATGCCGCCCAGGTACATGATACCGGGAACGCCGAGGTTCAGATTGCCCGATTTCTCGGTGATAATTTCACCCACCGCGCCGAACATGATGACCGTGCCAAAGACGATGGCAGCCTGCAAAAGGGATATAAGTCCGTTCATTATTCAGCCCTCCTTGCCGCACCGCGGAATTTGACATTGTAGTTAATGAAGAACTCGCTCCCGATGAGGAAAAACAGGATAATGCCTGTTATCATTTCGGAGACGTGGTTCGACAGATTGTAGGCTGACGCTATCTCTACCGCGCCCCTCTCAAGGAACACGATGAGCGCTGAAATGAGCAGCATCACCCAGGCGTTGAACTTGGCCATCCAAGCTACGATTATGGCGGTAAAGCCCTTGCCGCCCGCCGTACTCGTAGAAATTGTGTGGCTTGCGCCCGACACGGCAAGGAAGCCCGCGATACCGCAGACCGCGCCGGAGATTGCCATGGTGCGTATGATGACCTTGCCAACGTTTATGCCCGCGTACCTTGCGGTGTTCTCACTCTCGCCAACAACGGCGATTTCAAAGCCCTGCTTACTGTACCGAAGATACACATACATAAGAAGGCTAAGCAGCAGGACTATCACCACGTTAAGGGTGTATGCCTGACCGAACACCGAGGGCAGCCATCCGGAATGGCTGACGGGGTTGATAATTCCGACGGAGTTGGAGCCGTATGGGTTTTCCCACAGTGCGACGCAGTAGCTTGTGAGCTGTATCGCGACGTAGTTCATCATCAGGGTGAATAGGGTTTCGTTGGTATTCCACTTCGCCTTGAAGATGGCGGGTATAAGCCCCCAGATTGCGCCCGCGACCGCGCTCGATATTGCCATAAGCGCAAGCAGCAGCCCCAGGGGAATGTTGGGGAAGTAGATCATGCAGGCGGCGGCGGCGCAGCCCCCGACTAAAATCTGACCCTCCGCGCCGATGTTCCAGAAACGCATCTTGAACACGGGCGCAAGACCAATAGCGATACACTGCATCATCATTATGTCACGGATTGTGACCCACAGACGCTTACTCGTTCCGAAAGCGCCTTGAAACATCGTTCCGTAGACCTTTAGCGGGTTCATCTTTGTTATCGCGTAGATTATGACTGCGCATATAACGAGAGCCGCAAACAGCGCGGCTATGCGTATCAGCCATGCCTTCCACGGCGCTATTGTTGCGCGTTTGGAAATGCGTACAAGGGGTTCGCTGCTGTCCTTACGCATTCTTGACCTCCTCACTAAGGCGGGTCATCATGAGACCGACCTTTTCCTTTGTCGTGTTTCTGCCGTCCACTATGCCGCTGACCTTACCGGCGCACAGAACAAGTATTCTGTCGCACAGCTCAAGCAGTACATCCAAGTCCTCACCCACAAAAACCACAGCGGTTCCCGTCTTCTTCTGCTCGTTCATCAGTCGGTAGATGGCGTAAGAGGTATTGATATCAAGCCCGCGCACAGCATAGGCGGTCATGAGCAGCGAGGGGTGCTGCGCAAGCTCGCGCCCCACAAGTATCTTCTGAACGTTGCCGCCCGACAGACGGCGAACGGGAATTGACACGCCGGGGGTAACGACCTCAAGCTCCTCAATGACCTGTTCGGCAAGGTGCCTGGGAGGTGTCCTCCTTGCGAACGGTCCCTTTCCCTTGGAATAGCTCCTAAGCATCATGTTGTCGGAAAGGTCCATACTTCCGACAAGACCCATGCCAAGCCTGTCCTCGGGAACGAACGCAAGCACAACGCCGGCGGCTTTTATGGCCTGAGCGTTCATGCCGACAAGCTCCATGGGCTTTTGAGCGTCCCTTGCGGTGTATTGGATACCGCCTGACCTGACAATCTGAAGACCGGCTACGGCCTCAAGAAGCTCCTTCTGTCCGCTTCCGGATATGCCGGCGATACCCAAGATTTCGCCGCCGTTCGCGGTGAAGCTCACATTGTCAAGCTTCGTTACACCGTCCTTATCCACAACGGTCAGACCTGACACACGCAGACACTCACGAAGCTCCCCAACATCGGGACGGTCGATGTTCAGCGAAACGGAATGCCCAACCATCATGTCGGTGAGCTGTTGGGGGTTCGTCGCACAAGTGGCGATATCGCCGATATATTTACCCTTTCGAAGCACCGCGACACGGTCGGAAATCTCCATGACTTCGTGCAGCTTATGCGTAATGATAATGATGGACTTGCCGTTTTCGCGCATATTGCGCATGACTGAGAACAGCTTCGCGGTCTCCTGAGGGGTCAAAACCGCTGTCGGCTCATCCAAAATGAGTATGTCCGCACCTCGATACAGCACCTTGACTATCTCAAGGGTCTGCTTTTCCGAAACGGGCATATCGTAAACTTTTTTATCGGGGTTGATGACGAAGCCATAGCGATTGCAGATCTCTTTGACTCTTGCTCTGACGTGCTTGAGGTCAACAAGCGGAGTCTCGTTAAGACCTAAGACAATGTTTTCGGCGGCGGACAGTACGTCCACAAGCTTGAAATGCTGATGGATCATGCCGATTCCGAGGTCGAAAGCGTCCTTTGGCGACTTTATGGAAACCTCCTTGCCGTGAAACAGTATTCGGCCGCTGTCGGGCATATAAATGCCGGACAGCATGTTCATCAATGTGGTTTTACCGCTTCCGTTTTCGCCCAAAAGTGAAAGTATCTCTCCTTCAACAATGTCAAGACATACGGAGTCGTTTGCGACCACCTCTCCGAAGGTCTTGGTAATGTCGATCATTTGAACAGCTTTTGTACTCTCCAAGGTGTATTCCTTTCCGACGACCGCAAGGGTTTATGGGCTGTCGTCAGTTATTAGCATGGGATAGGCGGGAGAAAGAAATCGTCCCAAATTAACAATGAGAAGCGGCACTTATAGCGGTACCGCTTCTCCGGGGTGCCTAGATGTTAGCTCAGCTCGGTGATACCGTCGATACGGATGTCGAACAGAGGAGCCGATATAACCTCGGACTCGTGGAAGTAGCCGTCCCAGATAAGCTGCGTGCCTGCAAAGCCGTAGCTCTGATCATAGGAGGTGAGGGTTTCGCCGCCTACAGTGAAGGTAGCGCAGTCGAATACATGCAGGGTGCCGGCCTTGATGGCGGCAATGACTTCCTCAACCTTCTCGGCGGTGCCGGGGGCGCAGGAAGTACCCAAGGGGGAGATCTGAACGCCGCCATCGACGTAGCCGTAGGCGATGTCCTTCTTCGCGACCATACCGCCCTCCATGACCTCTTTGATCATCTCGGTGTAGGGTATGGCCCAGACGTTCTGAGCGGAGGTCAGAGCAGCGGTGGGAGCGACTGACAACATATCGATGTTGTAGCCTACGCTGTAAACGGTGGTGCCGCTGTCGAGCATGGCCTGAACCGCGCTCGGAGCGCCCGTGGAGTCAGCGTGCTGACCGATAAGGATGCAGCCCCTCGCCATCAACGCGTTGGCAGCTTCCGCTTCGGCGGTGAGGTCGAACCAGGAGTTGGTGTACATTACGTCCATATGAGCATCGGGTACGATGGACTTGATGCCAAGGAAGAACGCGGTGTAGCCGGAAACGACCTCAGCATACGGGAACGCGCCGACGTAGCCGATGTACGGATCGGTGATTTGCCCGTTGTCCAGCATTTCCTTTACCTTCAGACCGGCGACGACGCCGGAGACGTAACGGGACTCATAGACGCAGGTGAAGTAGTTGCAGAAGTTGTCCAGACCGAGTCCGCCCGCGGAGGTACCGGTAGCATGGCAGAACATGACGTCGGGATATTCCTTCGCAGCCTGAATCATGTAGGACTCATGGGAGAAGCTGTTTGCAAAGATGATGTCGCAGCCCTGCTCGGCAAGGTCAACGGCGGTATCATAGCACTTCTCGTCTTCGGGGATGTTGTACTTATAGATGATTTGATCCTTGGTAAGACCAAGAGCCTCTCTTGCGGCCTCAATGCCTTCGATGTGCGCGAAGGTATAGCCCTCGTTCTCATCGCCTACCAAGATTACGCCAACTTTGAAGTCGTCGGTTACTTCGGGTTCTTCGGTTTCCGTCTTAGCTCGCAAGCGACGAACGCTGCGCAGAGCGCAAGACACAACAACAATGCCAGGAAACGTTTCATATTGGTTTTCATCCTCCTCTTTTTTTATTGCAACCCTTGCCCTAAATAATGGGGCAGGGGATACAAACTGTGGGGTCGCCGCCTCTGTAACGTCTATTGACGGACGGCGGATTTTCCGCTTTCAACGGAATGGAAGCGCTATACTATCCTGCCGCTCTTCTCAAGAGCCTCAAGGTTAGGTTCGCATAGGAAGGGCTTGCCCGCGGCCTTCAAAGCGTTCGCGGTGTCCTTTAAGCCGCTGCCTGTGCAGATTACAACAACGCTTTCGGTGGGTTTGATTATGCCAAGGGCGGCCGCCCGCTTTGCGCCTGCTGTCGCGGTAACGCCCGCAGGTTCGCCGAAAACGCCCTCTGTGCGCCCTAATAGACGCATGGCGTCAAGTATCTCATCATCGGTTACGGATATCCAACGGCCATGGCTTGCGCTCACGGCACGCTGAGCCTTGACGGGATTTCTTGGAACGCCGACCGCGATGCTGTCAGCCAAGGTGTTCTCAGGGGTGGGCTTTAACCCTTCACCAGTCTCGGACGCTGTGACAAAGGGGCAGCAGCCCGTGGACTGAACGCCCAGTATCTTGGGGACGCGGTCAATCATGCCAAGCTCTAAAAGGTCGTGGAAGCCGTTATACACGCCGCCTATGGTGCAGCCGTCGCCCACGGACACGGCCACCCAATCGGGCGTCTCAAAGCCCAGCTGCTCCGCGATTTCCAAGGACACGGTTTTCTTGCCTTCAGTCATGACGGGGTTGATACCCGCGTTGCGGTTATAGAAGCCCCACTTATTGATGGCGTCGCGTGACAGCTCAAAGGTCTGACGATAGTCGCCCCTTACGGAAATGACGTTCGCGCCGAATATCAGAAGCTGTGACACCTTGCCCATGGGGGCGCGTTCGGGAACGAAGATTACGCTCTTTAGGCCCATCCTGGCGGAGTTGCCCGCGCAGGAGGAAGCCGCGTTGCCCGTGCTTGAGCAGCATATTGTGTCATAGCCAAGCTCAATTGCTTTTACGACAGCTACGCCCGAAGCCCTGTCCTTGAGGGAGGCAGTGGGGTTCAAGCCGTCGTCCTTGATGTATAGACTGCCCACGCCTATCATATCGCCCAAGCGCATGGAACGATACAGCGGCGTCCAGCCTATGCGCAAAAAATTAGAGAGTCCCTCACCTTTTAGGGGCATCAGGGCGGCATAACGCCACATGCTGTTGTCCCTGTTGTGCGCAAGGCTTTCTCTTGAGAGCGTTTTCTTAACCTCGGTATAGTCATAGAC
This sequence comes from Clostridia bacterium, assembly GCA_035399665.1. GTDB lineage: Bacteria > Bacillota > Clostridia > Christensenellales > CAG-138 > DAOPJM01. Next base: position 51,271 of record DAOPJM010000007.1, on the reverse strand, counting down.
TATGTCCAGAATGCCCTTTTCGCCGCATTCGGGACAAGTCATAAGCTCCGGACCGAAAGGATATTCGCGCCCGCATAATGTACAACGATAACCTAAGATACGTTTCAAGCTGCACCTCTTGCCGAAGATAATATTCATTTTAACATGTCTTTTACATTTTGTACAGCTTTTTCTTATCTGAGGGATTGTAAGATTTACCCTGAAGTGAAAAAGCCTATGGAAAAAGTAAAGCCGCGACGCTCCATAAGGGACGCCGCGGCTGCATAAGCTTATTGCTTTAGCCCGCCATAAGCGGATAGAGCAGGGTGAACAACAGCCCCGCGACCATCGCGCCCGCAAGTATGAAGCAAAGTATTCTGACTAACTTCTTGCTGTTATTCATCGCGATTATTCAGTTAGTTTGCGGATTCAACATCCATGTAGGCGTCGGAGACATGCTCAACGGCGTCAGATTTAAGCCAACCCGCGACGATGTCGGTGAAGTACTTGCTCTTGAGACTCTTGGTAATCTCCGCGCCGACGGTGTCGGCATAGGTCTCGTAAGGTACAACGCCCGTCTCGCCTTCAACGCGCTTGACGAAGTACAGCGTGTAGGTGATGATAGCGTTGCCGTCGTCATCTTTGGAATCGGCGGTAACTACGACCGAACCGAACTGACCAACCTCAAGTGCGTTCGCGGTCTCATAGACCTCGGAGCTGAACATACTGTCTTTCTCGCTGATAGCTACGCCTTCGTCTTCACCAAGAATTTTGTTGTCGATGAAGTAGGACTCAAGATTATCAGCACTCTGAACCATCGCCTCAAACTCCTCGTCTGTGGTGACTTCGGCGGCGCGCTCTGCGGCGTCAATCGCATCGGGGCAGTCAATGGCGGCAACGCGCACGAAGATGGAATCCTCGGGGATGTAAAGCCAAGGATAGGACGAGGTGCCGGAGAGGTAGGAATCAAGCGCGGTTGAGTAAGCGCCTTCGGTGTAGCCGTCGATGTAGTAGTCCTGAATGACAGAATCGTACTCAGCCATAAGCTGCTCATCGGTTACAACGCACTGCGCCTCATAGTAATCGGTAACGAGGGTCTGGCAGGCAGATGCGTAGTTCTCCCAAACGATAAGCTTCTTGTATGCACTCTTTGTAAAGCCCATCTCAAGGAAGTAATTGGACAGCTGCTTGTTGAGCGCCTGCTCAAGCGCATCGCCGGAATAGCCGTTCTCCTCAAGCTGGCTTCTATAGCTGCTCAAAAGGCTCTCTATGGCCTTGTTGCCGCTGGCCTTGACCTCGGCCATCTTATCGTCGGTGGGTTCAAGACCGAGGTTTTCGGCTTCCTGAACATACAGATGCTGGCAGATAAGACCGGTGAGGACGTCCTCTTTCAGCTCGTCTTCCCAAGTGTCTGAGGTGGTGTCATACCCCAAGTCAACGTCCATGCCATACATGGCGTAAAGCATGGAATAGTACTCGATATTGTAATGCTGATTGGAATAAGATATCGAGAACTCACCGAGCCTGACGGCGTCGCCGTTGACCCTTGCAATGACCTTATTGCGCTGAATCATGTTGTGACCGAAGCCGTCCGTGCGGAAAACAAAGATGGCAAGGATGATGAGGGCGATAACCAAAACGACCGCCGCTGCGATGATGATGCTCTTTACTGTTTGTTTTTTCATTACATACTCCTATTGTAAACAATCCTTGCAATTTTACCCTTTTTTAGTTCTATTGTCAATCACAAGGACAAATTTCTTTTGCGTTTTCAAAAATTCTTCACTTACAGGATGCTTTCCGCCTTCAGTTATAGGTTAACCAAGCTTCTTTATAAGGTACAGCGTGGAGCCATAGTCCGCGATGATTCGGGTTTTGTCGTTGTAATAGCTGCCCGAAAAGCGCGACGCCAAGGGTATGCCGCAGCTCAGCATTGCTCCCGAGGCCGAATAGCTCTCTTTTGCGTCCGACATGGAGTAGTACTTGTTCGCAAGTCTTGCCAAAAGACCTTCAGGGTGAATGCGAAAGGGCAGTATGTGGTTGATAAGCGCTCCAAAGCCCTTGATGAACAGGGGCTGTTCACGCGAAGCCACACTGTACACCGCATCCCCTTCAAGACCACTTACGCGCAGAAACTCCACAGGATCCGCCGCGCCCACTCGCAGAAGGAAGTTGCCCACTATGCACTCATCCTCAGAATACGCCGTCCATTGGATGTGCTTGTCATCGCTGTATTCGCGCACAAAACGCCCGTATTGCAGAGCCCTTCGGTGTTGCTTATACCACTCAATCTGACGCTTCACGGCCTCAAGCTCCACATGGTTGAGATAGTCAAGGTCAAGTTCATAGCCTAAGCAACCAAAGCAGGACACGGCAAAGCGGGTATTCAGCGGCGTGTTTCGCAGTGTCTGCTGATGCGGAGCAAGCGAAACGTGAGCGCCCATGGCGGATTGCGGATATAGGTAGGACAGCCCGCCTTGAATATCCAGACGCTCAATGGGGTCTGTGTCATCCGAACACCAAACTTGAGGAGAATAGCACAGCATACCAAGGTCAAAGCGGTTGCCGCCCGACGAACAGCTTTCAAGCAGTATGGACGGACGTACGGAGAATATCCTGCCCAAAATCTCGTAAAGCCCCAAGATGTAGCGGTGGAAGAACTCGCCTTGATTTACAAGTCCAGCAGAGTAAAAATCGCTTATGTGCCGATTCATGTCCCATTTGACATAGGCGACGGACGCGGAATCGAGGACGGAGCCGACGCTTTCAACGATGTAATCACGCACCGCGCTGCGGGTGAGGTCAAGCACAAGCTGATTGCGCCCCAAGGCGGGGGAGCGGTTAGGTATGCTCACCGCCCAATCCGGGTGCGCCCTGTACAGCTTGCTGTTCGGGTTGACCATCTCAGGCTCAAACCAAAGCCCAAACATCATACCCATTTTGTTTATGTGCCGTGAAAGTCCGGAAAGTCCGGAGGGTAGCTTCCTGCGGTTGACGTCATAGTCGCCAAGCCCCGCGGTGTCGTCATTGCGCTCACCAAACCAGCCGTCATCCAGCACGAAAAGCTCCACGCCCAAGCGTTTGGCCTTGCGCGCAAGGCGCAGGAGCCTCCCTTCGTTGAACTTGAAGAAGGTCGCCTCCCAGTTATTAAAAAGGACAGGGCGTTCCCTATCCTTCCATTCGCCGCGAACTATGTGGTTGTTGACAAACTCGTGCATATTGCGCGACAGCCCTGAAAAACCGTCCGATGAGTAGCTCAACACCGCTTGAGGGGTTTCAAAGCTTTCGCCGTGTCCCAAAGTCCACTCAAAGCAATGCGGGTTAACTCCGCACATCACGCGGACAAGCCCCGTGTGTGACAGCTCGACCGCCCCGTAGTGGTTGCCGCTGTACACAAGGTTGAAGCCGTAAACGCTTCCGCTTTCCTCGCTCGCCCCGCGCTGTGAGAGTATGAAGCCCGCGTTATGACGGTTGGAGGAAGCCCCCGTTGTCGAGTCGTTGACATATATGCCCGCGGCTATGGGGCGAGTATGGCGGTGCGCCTCCTTGATCCAGCTCCCGTCAAAGGTGCTAAGCTCATAGCCCCTGTCTGGGATATCGGTCATGAAGCTCATAAGCTTGCGAATCGTAAGCTTATTTTCCGCGTTATTTATGAGAACACAGCTCCTTGTGATAACGTCACAGTCTAAATAGAGTGTGTACACAAGGTCAAGACGCACCGAAAGCACGCTGTCTCTCATATGGACTATAAGCGTCTCGGCGTTGTCACCGTAAGCGGAGGGGAGACCCTGAACAGGTCTCGCCCCCAAAATAATCTCGTGAGAATCGTAGACAAAGTCCTGCGTGAAGCTTCCGTCGGGCATCTTCACTTCCATGGGACTGTGGCGATAATCGCCCTTGCCCACGCCCGACCACTCCAAGGGGATGTTGTCAAGGCAGTACAGCGGGTCGGACTCGGAGTAGTTGACAGCGGAGCCCGTCATACATGAACGCTTGTAAGCAAGGGTTTCAATGTCCGCGTCGCTTTCAAGCCTGCGGCCGAAATGCAGCTGCTCCAAATGCCCGAACGCAGTTACCCTAAACCAATAGCTTAACGCCTTGCCGTCGATTTTGAATATTCCGTCCTTACAGCTTATCATTACTTATCTTCGACAAGCGCGATAAACTCATCGATTTCATCGGCAATGGACTGCAGGCTCATCGCCCAGAAAGCCTTGTCGGTGAGGTCTATGCCCGCGATTGCGGCGGTCTGTTCAACGTCCATGACCGTTGTCGCGTGCAGCAGCTTCTTGTACTGCGGGATGAACGCGTCGCCCTCGGTCTTGTACTTGGCGTACAGACCCCTTGCGAAAAGTCCGCCGAACGCATACGGGAAGTTATAGAAGGACAGCCCCGCGCTGTAATAGTGGCTCTTGCAAACCCACATATAGGGGTGGAGTGCATCGGGGTCAAGCCCATCGCCGTAGGCCTCGCGCTGAGCGTTGAGCATCAGCTCGCAAAGCTTGTCGGCCATCATGAACTCCTCGGGACGCGCCGCAAATACAGCGGTCTCAAAGAGGTATCTTGAGTATATGTCGCAGATTATCTGATTTGCGTCGCAAAGCTGACCCTCGATAAAGGCAAGCTTCTCATCAGCGTCGGCAGCCGTCACTATGGCCTTGTCCATAAGGACGTTCTCGTTGAAGGTTGAGGCTGTCTCCGCAAGAGGCATACAGTACTCCATGTTGAGCGGCCTGTGGCCCGCCAGCATCTGATTATGGAAGGCATGACCAAGCTCATGCGCAAGGGTGCAGATGTCGGAGAAGCTGCCGTCAAAGTTGGTGAGTATACGGCTCTGGTTTATGGAGTTGATGGAGCAGCAGAATGCTCCGCCCGTCTTGCCCTCACGCGGGAAGAAGTCGATCCAGTCCTCGTCATAGGCGCGCTCCATCATGTCGGCAAGCTGCTTGTCAAAGCGTCCGAACAGGTCGAGCAGCACGTCCTTTGAATCGGACACGCTGAACTTGCGGTCACTCTTGCCCATGGGCGCGAACATATCGTACCAAGGAAGCCCGTTTTCATGACCCAATGCCTTGCCCTTCGCTCGCATATATTCGCGGAACTTGGGCATGTAGTCGCGCATGGCTGAAAGCAGCGCGTCCAAGGTCTCCTTCTTCATGCGATTCTCGTACAGGGTGCGGGAAAGAGGCGATTCGAAGCCGCGCAGCTTGGAGATATTGATACACTGCAGCTTGATGCTGTTTAAGGAGAACGCCACGGGGTCCTGAATCTGCTTGTATGCTGAAAGCTCCGCTTCATAGGCGTCCTTGCGCACTGAAGGATCAGGGTCGTAAGCTAAGTTGCGCACCGCCGACAGGCCTATCTTCTCGCCGCGATAGTCACAAAGTACGGTAGAGGTCACATAGGACTGAAGCTGAGACCATGCATCGCCGCCGCTGATGTCCATCTCGGCGACTATGCGTTCCTCACGCGGCGCAAGCAAATGCTTGCTGTCCTTGACCAAGTTGCCGATAAAGTAGCTGTACTGCTGTAAAAGGGGAGAGGCTTCAATCTGCTTGTCAAGGTCGGGCAGCTTTGCGATACGCTGCTTGACAGCGGCTTCGGGCGCGGCAAGCTCCGAAAGTCTTGCCATCAGACGACCGGTGTACGCCATAGCCTCCGAGTCGCGTGTGTCTGCGGCGCAGCGCAGTCCCGGGTAGGTATAGAGTTTTTCCACAAGTGTGTGAATACTCTCACTAAGCTCAAAAAAGCTTTCGGCAAGCCCCTCGTCGGGAGCGTCAACCAAAGCCTTATACTCCGCGATGAGCCTGTCAAGCTCCGCAACGTCGGCTTTGTACTGCTCGTCAAAGCCCGTGTAGAGTACATCCAAAGACCATTTTCCGTCCATAAATTCCTCCGTTTGTTTGTTGATATTTTGTTACCGCGTCGCGGCAGGATTCGCAGCTTTATTGGTTTTTGAGAAAAGTCTGAAGGTCAGCGGCCAAACGTTGATGGCGAAGATGACCATGATGAAGTATCGCAGCGCCCTTGCAGCGTAAATATCGCCGAGCAGAGACTCAAGAGGGGAGCGCAGCAGCTCTTTGACCGCAAGGAGCAGCCCAAGCCCAATAACGCATTTGATAATTTGCGCCCACCAAGCAGCGCGAACGTCGCTTTTGAGGTAATTTTCATCAAGAAAGTGAGCTATGGGAAGCGCGGCGGTGACGCCAAGCAGGGTGTAGGCAAGCTTCAGCCCAGAGGTATAGTTCGCGGAATCGATATCGGCGGGGAAGGGGAACAGCTCGACAAAGAGCAGGTAGGCGACCGCGCAGAAAAAGCAGAGAAGCAGCGCGAACGAAACGTTGCTTTCATTATGGGTAAAGAGGGGGCGCAGCGCAAAGATCAGCGCGAGCGATATGGCAAAGCCCACGCCAACATCGAGCGGGGTATGCACGCCAAGGTACATTCGCGAGATTGCTACGAGTATGGGAACAATTATGCAGACGACGCGAAGCCAAGTACGCTTAGTTGACAGCGCAATACCGCCGAACAAGCCGACCGCGCTCTGCGTGTGTCCGCTTGGGAAGGAGTAACCGCCGGCCGCCTCCCGTGCGGATTCGACTATGGTGAAATTCTCATCCTTCACCCACGGACGCGGGATGCGAAACAGCAGCTTTAGGGCGCCGTTTATGGCGTTGCCTATCATGGATATGCATAAGAGGTAGTAACCCGTGCGCTTCGAGAAGCACCAGAACACGACTATGGCTATGACCAAGAACGCCGTTTCCTCACCAAAGTAGGTGATGTAGGAGAAGAAGAAGTCCAGGATGGGGTTACGAATCCCTTCAAAGAAATATAACAGCGACATAAGCCACCTCCCGTTTACATGATAATAACATACCTTGATGCTTTTGACAAGACAAAAGCCACCCCTTACAGGATGGCTTTTGAAGCTTGTTTTCGGTCTTTGGATTCTCGAACGCTATGCGTTCTTCTTGGCGAGTCTTGCGGCTTTCTTTTCCTCCGCTCTCGTTACGAAGATGGCGCAGGTTGCGTCGCCGACGATGTTCAGCGTTGTGCGGCCCATGTCGAACAGTTTGTCGATACCTATGATAAGCGCTATGCCTTCGACGGGCAGGTTGACACTCTGTAAAACCATGGCAAGCATGATCACGCCCGCGCCGGATACGCCCGCTGTTCCGATGGAAGCCAGCGTTGCGGTGATGATAATCATGAGCATCTGCCCTATGGTCAGCTCAATGCCGTAGCAGCAGGCGATAAAGACGGAGGCGACGCCCATGTAGATGGCGGTACCGTCCATATTGATTGTCGCGCCGAGCGGGAGGATGAACGAGCTGTATTCAGGATCGGCTCCGAGATTGTCGGTACACTCCTTGGTGAGGGGCAGCGTGGCGACGGAGGAGGTCGAGGTGAATGCGAAGATCATCGCGGGAATCATGCCCTTGAGGAACTTCCACGGGTTCAGACCGCCCAGGAACTTGACGGACAGCGAGTAGGTGAGCAGCAGGTGTACGATGTACGCAAGATACGCGACGCCCAAAACGATGGCAAGAGAGGTCAGAATCTTCGGGCCATTGCTGGCGACGGTGTCGGTCATCAGGCAGAATACGCCGATGGGCGTGAGCTTGATGATGAACATAAGAACCTTGTTAATGACTTCGTTGAGGCTCTCAAATACGTTCTTGGCAGTCAGACCCTTCTCACCGGCAAGCAGCACGCCGGAGCCCAACAGCAGAGCGATAACGATGACCTGCAGCATGTTGGCGCTTACCAGCGAGTTCCAGAGGTTGGACGGGAATATGGCAACGATGGTGTCCATGAAGTTGGCTGTCTTGGCCTCGTAAACAAGGTCAGTCGTGGCCAGCTTCGGGAATACGCCCTTGAAGACGTTGGCGAAGATTAAGCCGATGACGATAGCGATAGCCGTTGTCGCAAGGTAGTAGACTATGGTTTTCCAACCGATAGAACCGACCTTTTTGATGTCCTTCATCTGAATCATGCCGCAGATGATGGAGAGCAGTACGACGGGAACAACGATGAATTTGAGCAGATTAACAAAGATAGTACCGAACGGCTTGATGTATGTTGACACAAAAGCCGCTTGTGAGGTGAGGCAGATACCCGCGATGATACCTGCGACCATCGCTACGAAAATCCATAGCGACAGGGTCATTTTAAACTTCTTCTTTCCAGTTTTTTCCATTTCCCCTTCTCCTTTTGTTATTCGCTTATTCGAAAAGATATGCAGAGGAACGACCGAAAAACACTTCCCCCGTTATGCCTTCCGAATGTTGCTTGTCACAATTATTACACAATTTTGATATATTGTCAACGTGTTTTTACATGAATTTGGAAAGAAATGAGATTATTCTACATAATCCTGTCAAAAGCGGTCGAAAAGAGTACCATAACTGATACTTTTGCATTAGGCTTTTTCTGTGGCGGCAATGTGAATAGAACGGGAAATAATACATAGTCGGACGAGTTTTACCAAAAACCTCTTCCATTATCGCGTGTGGTGTGGTATACTGCTCAAAAGGAAGGTGAATATAATGGATAAGACCAGACTTCGCAATGCTATTTTGAATGCCGCAAATCGCAATGCGGCGTTAGTGATAAAGAACGCTAACATTGTAAACGTATTCACGGGTCAGATTCAACACGGCGACGTTGCCGTCAGGGACGGAATCATCCTGGGCGTCGGCTCTTATTCGGGCAAGGAGGAGATCGACGCGCAGGGCAAGTACCTTTGCCCGGGGCTTATCGACGCTCATGTACACATTGAATCATCCATGGCGCACCCCTCGCGATTCGCCGACTGCGTCCTAATGCAGGGAACCACATCCGTTGTAACCGATCCGCACGAGATAGCCAACGTCTGCGGAGTAGACGGCATTCAGTATATGCTTGACCAGACCGAGTGGCTTCCGCTTTCCGTATTCTTCATGATACCTTCATGTGTTCCGTGTACCGCTTTTGAGACGAGCGGCGCGAAGATAGTCGCCCGCGACATGGAGCAGTTTTTGAACCATCCAAGGGTAATAGGCTTAGCGGAGCTTATGGACTATATTTCCGCCACTTCGGGTGAGGGCGAGATACTTGACAAGCTTCAGCTCTTCTTCAATCGTCCGATAGACGGTCACGCACCGCTGCTGATGGGCGACAGGCTGAACGCCTATTGCGTGGCGGGGCCGAGGACGGACCACGAGTGTACCGTCTTTGAGGAGGTCTACGAGAAGATGAGCCGAGGTATGCACATCCAGCTTAGGCTGGGTTCCGCGTGCAGGGGCATAGAGGACATCATGGCAAGGATAGCAAAGGAGCATTTGCCCACCAACCGCATGATGTTCTGCACCGATGATAAGCATCTTGAGAACATACAGAGGGAAGGTCACATCAATTACATTTTAAGGCGAGCCGTGGCAAACGGGATCGACCCGATAGCGGCGGTGCAGATGGGTACCATCAACGCGGCGGAGAACTACGGGCTTACAAGAAAAGGTGCTATCGCTCCCGGCTATCATGCCGACATGGTATTGTTTGACAACCTTACGGACTTCAACGCGGAAATGGTCTTGACTGATGGCAAGGTGTTCAAGCCGGCCGCGGACAGCGTGTTGAAGCCTGATCCAAAGATATACAACAGCGTGCATTTGGCGGCAAGAAAACCCAATTGCTTCGACCTTGAGGTGAAGGGCGTCACGCCCGTGATAAGCATGGATGACAACGAACTTACCACCAAGCTCAGCTTTGAGGAGGTTCCGACCGAGAACGGGTTGTTCATGCCAAACGAGGATCTCCTAAAGCTTGCGGTACTTGAACGCCACCACGCCAGCGGCAAGATAGGTCTTGGAGTACTGCGCGGGATAAGGCTGCATGAGGGCGCGATAGGCACGACCGTGGGACATGATTCCCACAACCTTATCGTAGCTGGCGACAACGACGCGGATATGCTCAAAGCCGTAGATGCCTTAGAGGAATGCGGCGGGGGATTCGTGGTCATTCACAATAGCAAGGTGCTTTCAAAGCTGCAGCTTCCCATAGCGGGGCTTATGAGTGACGCACCGCTTGCACAGATAATCAAGGGGCAGGAGGATTTACTGAACAAGCTCAAGACGATAGGCTCATGGAACGGCTCCGATCCCTTTGTCAAGCTTTCGTTTGTGGCGCTGCCCGTAATACCCGAAGCGAGACTTACCGACATGGGTGTATTCGACGTCGTGAACGCCCGATTTGTAAATAATGAGGAGTAGGAGGTTAATATGATAGTAGGCAAGAGCGTCCCAAGGGTCGATGCGCCCGACAAGGTGACAGGCAGAGCCATGTACACCGACGATTTGGCGGACAAGGGCGCGCTGATAATCAAGATCGTACACTCCACCATAGCCAACGGAATTGTCAAAAGCATAGACATTTCCGAAGCTATGCAGGTTGAAGGCGTAGTAAAGGTGTTTACCTGCTTTGACGCGCCCAAGTACTATTTTCCGACGGCGGGGCATCCGTGGTCTACCGACCCGCATCATCAGGACGTTGCGGACAGGCTCGTTTTGACTGACAGGGTACGTTTCTATGGGGACGACGTCGCGGCGGTAGTCGCAAGAGACGAGATTGCGGCAGCCCGCGCCGCAAGGCTTGTGAAGGTGGAGTATGATGTTTTGCCCTTCGTCTTGGACCCAATTGAAGCGGTCAAGGATGGCGCTCCGCAGCTGCATGAGCGTTTCCCCCATAACATACTTGGAACCACATCCTATGAGGACGGCGACTATGAGGCCGCCATCAAACAGGAAGGCTTGACGCGCTTTGAGGGTTGGTACGAAACCCCCATGGTGCAGCATTGCCATATTGAGAACTTCATTTGCTTTGCCAAAGAGGAAGCGGGTAAGATGGTCGTTACCTCGTCCACTCAGATTCCGCACATCGTTCGCAGGGTTGTGGGACAGGCCTTGGGCATACCTTGGGGTAATGTCCGTCTTATCAAGCCCTATATCGGCGGCGGCTTCGGCAACAAGCAGGACGCGCTGTATGAGCCTCTGTGCGCGTGGGTTTGTCAACAGCTTGGCGGAAGGCTTGTAAAGCTTGACGTTTCGAGGGAGGAAACATTCGTTTCAAACCGAGTGCGCCACGCCATAAAGTTCCATTTCACAAGCTATGTCAGCGCTGACGGAACGCTTGTCGCAAGGAAGATGGAAGCGTATTCCAACCAAGGCGCTTACGCTTCGCACGGCCACGGCATAATGGCCAAAGGCACCTCTGCTTTCCGCCAGATATACAAGACGGGTACGGCGTGCAAGTGCGACGCGTATACGGTATTTACCAACAGTCCCGTGGCGGGAGCCATGCGCGGCTACGGCATACCGCAGATCACCTTCGCGCTTGAAAGCCATATCGAGGACATAGTTCACGGCATGGGCTTCGACCCAATAGAGTTCAGACGCAAGAACATGATGCCTGTCGGCTACACGGACGGCTTCTCCAAGAATGTCAACTACTTCGACAGCCTAAATCAGTGTATTGAAAAGGGCAAGGCGTACATACATTGGGACGAGAAGCGCAAGAAATACGCGAACCAAACGGGCGATATTCGGCGGGGCATCGGCATGAGCATATTCTGGTACAACACGGCTGTTTGGCCGATTTCGCTTGAAAGCTCCTCGTCGCGCATGGTACTTAACCAGGATGGCTCAGTACAGGTTCAGCTTGCCGAAACCGAGATAGGGCAGGGCGCGGACACCGCTTTTGCTCAGATGACGGCAGAGGTTTTGGGGATACCCTTCGATAAGGTTCATATGATCTCCCGGCAGGACACTGACGTTACGCCATTCGGAACAGGCGCATACGCTTCAAGACAGACCTATGTCGGTGGCTTTTCCATAATGCAGACCGCTTCATTGTTGAAGGATCGCATACTCGCTTACGCCCATGAGCTTTGCAGAATGCAGGTTGACAACCTTGATATAGTAGACGGAAATATAGTCAGAAAGTCCGATAACGCCGTACAAATCAGCCTTGCCGAGCTTGCGACCGAGGCTTTGTACAGCCTCACGCACAGCGAGCATATGACCGCCGAATCCACCTATCAGGTCAAGAGCAACGCCTATTCGTTCGGCTGCTCCTTCGCCGAGGTCGAGGTCGATATCCCGCTGTGCAAGGTGAAGCTGCTGAATATCGTAAATGTTCATGACTGCGGCAGATTGATTAACCCTGCTCTTGCGGAGGCGCAGGTACACGGCGGCATGAGCATGGCGATAGGCTATGGCCTTTCCGAACAGATGATACTTGATCCCAAGACTGGAAGGGTATTGAACAACAACCTTTTGGATTACAAGCTCTCCACCATGATGGATCATCCGCATCTGGAGGCTGAATTCGTGGAGAACTACGAACCTACGAGCGCGTTCGGTACGAAGGCCTTGGGTGAACCGCCCGCTGTCCCCGGCGCGCCCGCCATTCGAAACGCGGTACTGATGGCGACAGGCGTTTCCGTCAACAAGGCTCCGCTGAATCCGCATACGCTTTTCGCCCGCTTCCGTGAGGAAGGGCTGCTGTAAGGAGGCTCTATGTACGACATTAAGGCATTATATGAAGCAAACTCGGTAGAGGAAGCCGTAACGCTGCTGATGGCGCACCCGAAGGCGAAGATCATCGCAGGCGGCAGTGACGTGCTTATTCAAATGCGCGAGGGCAGGCTTGCGGGAAGCGAGCTTGTGAGCATTTATGGCATCGACGCCCTTCGCGGAGTGTCGATGGACGACGACGGAACGCTTCGGATACTCCCTCTGACGAGCTTTTCCCACATCACCCGCGACCCGCTCATAAACAAGTATATTAAGGTTTTGGGCGAAGCCGTGGACATGGTGGGAGGCCCGCAGATACGCAATATCGGCACCATAGGCGGTAACGTCTCAAACGGCGTAACGAGCGCGGACTCGGCGTCCACCCTGACCGCTTATGAGGCGGTCATGGAGTATACGGGTCCCGAGGGTGTGAGGCGCGTTCCCATAAAGGACCACTATATCTCCGCCGGCAAGACCGCGTTAACACACGAGGAGCTGCTTACGGCGATACTCATTCCAAAGGAAAGCTATGAAAACTGTTTCGGACATTACATAAAGTACGCGATGCGGAACGCCATGGACATAGCGACCACGGGCTGTTCCGTGAACGTCGTGCTGTCCGACGACAAGAAGATGATAGAGCGGGCAAGGATAGGTTATGGCGTCGCGGGACCTATCCCGATGCGCGCATACTCAGCGGAGGCCGCCGCCAAGGGCAAGTCGGTTTCCAACGAGACGGTTATGGAGTTCGCGAACGCCGCACTAAACGACGTCAATCCGCGTACAAGCTGGCGCGCCACCAAGGAGTTCCGCGTTCAGCTTGCACACGAGCTTGCAAAACGAGCCTTGACCCAAGCTATCATCCTGGCGGGAGGTGAACTGTAATGCAAACCAAGATAATCAAATGTACCATCAATGGCATACCGACCACCACCGTGGTTGATGTTAGAGCGTCACTCACCGATATGCTCAGAAACGACTACCGATTGACCTCCGTAAAGAAGGGCTGTGAGGTCGGGGAGTGCGGCGCGTGCAACGTCATAATCGACGGCGAATGTTACAACTCCTGCATATACCTTGCGGTATGGGCGGAGGGCAAGAGCATAAGGACGCTTGAAAGCCTCTTAGGACCCAATGGGGAGCTGTCCGACATTCAACAGGCCTTTGTGGACGAGGCGGCGGTGCAATGCGGTTTCTGCACGCCGGGCTTCATCATGAGCGCCGTGGAGATACTCGAAAGCGGAAAGCTGTATACGAGGGAGGAGCTAAAGAAACTTCTGTCAGGACATCTGTGCCGCTGTACGGGATATGAGAACATACTCAACGCTGTTGAGAAAACAATGAAAAAACGATTGGGGGTTTAGAAGTGAAGGAGTACGGTAATCTGACAACTGCGGAATTGACTTCCGAATTGGAAGCAACAAGGAAAGAGTACGATGAGATCTGCGCGCTTAAGCTGTCGCTGGATCTAACGAGGGGCAAGCCCGCCACGGAGCAGCTTGACCTTTCGGATGGGATGTTTGCAACAATCAACAACGACTTTGTCATGGATGGCGTGGATGTGCGCAACTACGGTATGCTCGGCGGTCTGCCTTCCACCAAGAAGCTCTTTGCGGAGCTTTTGGACTGCAAGCCTGAGCAGGTATTCATAGGCGGAAGCGCAAGCCTTGCCATGATGTATGACCTCATCAGCAAAGCCATGGTTTTCGGACTGCCAATGAGCGTTCGCCCGTGGGATAGGGAGGAGCATATCCGCTTCATGTGTCCCGTTCCGGGCTACGATCGCCACTTTACCATCAATCGTTCGTTCGGCTTTGAGATGATACCGATTCCCATGACCGAGGATGGCCCGGACATGGATTTGGTTGAGAAGTACGCCAATGAGAAGGGCGTGAAGGGCATTTGGTGCGTTCCCAAGTACAGCAATCCCGATGGCTTTGTGTACAGCGAGGAGACCTGCAAACGCTTCGCGTCCATGAAGACCGCGGAACCTGACTTCCTTATCATGTGGGACAACGCCTACTGCGTACATTCCCTCTATGGCGAGCCGGCATATCTGCCCAGCATCATCAGCCTGTGCGCCGAATCGGGAAACGCCGACAGGGTATTTGAGTTCGCTTCGACTTCAAAGGTCACCTATGCGGGCAGCGGTATATCCGCGATTGCAGGCTCACAGGACAATATCGCTTGGTACAAGAAGCTTGCGGGCGCTCAAATAATCAGTTACAGCAAGCTTATGGAGCTGGCGCATGTGCGCTTTTTGAAGGATAAGGCGACGACGGTCAAGCATATGGCCAAGCACGCCGAGATATTAAGACCCAAGTTCGAGGCGGTCATATCGGAGCTGAATTTGCAGCTTGCCCCTCGCGGCATAGCGCATTGGCATGACCCCAAGGGCGGATACTTCGTCAGCCTTTATGTGATGCCGCATACTGCGAAGCGGGTAGCGAAGCTCTGTTTAGACGCGGGCGTCAAGCTCACGGCAGCGGGCGCGACCTACCCAGGCGGGGAAGACCCCGAGGACAGCAATCTGCGAATCGCTCCCTCATACGCTCAGCTTGATGATGTGAAGCAGGCGGCAAAGGTGCTGTGCATAGCGGCAAGGCTCGCGGCGCTCGAACAACTGGCAAAGAGCTGACAAAGGATAGGATAAGGTTTTTCGAGGCAGGGCATGACGACAAAGACAAAGAACACCGAGAAGGATTTTCGAAGGCATAAGAGGATATACCGCTTTTTGTTTGTAACCTTGGGCGGCGCTCTGAGAAGGATGTTCGCGTATGAATGTACGCCTGCACCCGAGATGGTGAGCAATTACTTGGTGCTTTCAAACCACAATACCGACTTGGATCCCGCTCTTGTGGCGCTGAGCTTTAAGGAGCAGATGTATTTTGTCGCCAGCGAACATGTTCTGAGGAACAATTTCACCGCAAGGCTGCTCAAATGGGCGTTCGCTCCCATTGCAAGGATGAAGGGGCAGCTTGCGTCCTCGACCGTTATGGATATAATTCGAACGCTCAAGAGCGGTAAGAACGTCTGTATTTTTGCCGAGGGCAACCGCTCGTTCGTGGGCAAAACCACACCTATACCAAAGGCTACGGGCAAATTAGCCAAGATTTGCGGAGCGGCTCTGGTAACATACAACGTTCAGGGAGGGTACTTCACCTCGCCGCGTTGGAGCAAGACGATAAGAAGGGGTAAGATGCGCGGCAGGGTCGTCAACGTCTACACCCCCGAACAGCTCAAGACCATGAGCATCGAGGAGGTCAACGCGCATATCAACGAGGACCTCTATGAGGACGCTTACAAGAGACAGCAGAAGGATCGTGTCGCGTTTCGCGGAAAGCGTTTGGCGGAGAAGCTTGAATGCCTGCTGTTTATCTGTCCCGAGTGCGGCAGGATAGGGACAATGAGAAGCCACGATAATGTATTGGAATGCGATTGCGGTATGAAGGCTGTGTATACTGCGGAGGGCAATATAACGGGGACGAGGTTTTCGGATATACCCACATGGGACGCTTGGCAATGGAAGGAATTTTTGAGCCGCGCAGATAAAGACCCGACACTTGGCTTTGTTGATGAATCTAATGATAAGGAAGAAAGGATAGAGCTGTGGAGCGTAAGGGACTCTGAGCGCCCCAAGAAGGTTTGCGAGGGCAGGCTTACCATGGACAGAAGAGGGCTTAATATGGCGGGGCGTTTCTTCGAGCTGGGACAGATCAACGGAATGTCGGCCGCGGGCAGCCGAAGACTCATCTTCAGCACCGACACAGACAATTGGGAGATACACGGAAAGTTCGGGTTTGGAGCAAGGAAGTACCTATACTGGTTCAATGTGCTGAAAGGTACTCCGGAGCTGAATTTTTAGTCCCGCATAATGGAGGCGAATATCATGCGAACGCTTGACAGAGACGCTTCATTGTGTATAATATAATTACAAGCTTAATTTTTAGCTTTGTAACGGAGAAGTGATGACAAAGAGGATAGCGGCCGCGCTTGCGGCATTATGCGTAATACTGTGCTTTATGCCCGTGGTCTTGGCGGAGGAAACGGGCGATGATGTGCTGCCCAAAGAATTCACTCAAGCTTTCACATATGGGAGCGAGGCGTTCAACGACAGCGCAGCAAGGTATTTCAGCTCCGTCCTGCTGTTCTGCCCCGATTCGGGCGACGTCATATACTCCAAGGACGCCGACACGGTTTTCTCATGCAGCGGAAGCGTTGCCATGCTTATGACTGCACAGCTTGCGATGCGGCATCTGTCGCTCAGCGAAAGGGTGACGATTTCGTCGGAGATGACAGGCCCGTACAGTAAGAAGATAGGGCTTGTGGAAGGTACTCAGGTACGGGTATGCGAGCTTATCGCGGCAATGCTGCTGTGCGAGGCGCAGGACGCGGCGGCGGCGCTCGGCTGCGCGGTGGTAACGCAGGTCAGCGGAGCAGACGTCAGTGATAAGCTTTTGATAATGACCGCCCTGATGAACGATGAGGCGAATAGGCTTGGCATGAACAATACCAACTACGGCAACGCTGTGGGCAACTATTCTTCAAGCCAGACCAGTACCGCAACGGACACTGCAAGGCTTATGTATGCCATTTACACTCAGGCGGACGATGGTGCTTTGGTTGGCAACACCGACTACCTTAGAGGATGTTTAGCGCAGGGCGGGTTTGAGGTTGGCGACAACAGTGCAGATCCGCGCAACAAGGCTTGCGCGGCTTACAGCACTGATATTTGCGGCTATGCGGTGAACGTAAGGAACGGCGTCAACGTGATGGCTTTTGCTAAATTAGTCGATTGGAAAACCTCATCGACAAAGAATCCAACGTTGTCGGGACAGGTGTTCTTCATAGGCATAACTAATCAGAGCGGGCAGGCCGCCAATGCCGTCAAGCTTCTGGATAACGCTTCCGACGGCTATGCCCTTCTGTATTATACGACTATGTGCCGAACCATGATGTCGAATACGAATTGCCCGTACTGCAATGGCACAGTGAGCGAGCATTCCAGCATCTGCACCCTTGGGGTGGAGACCCTTGACCTTGATGACGATACAAAGCTTAAGTTGGTCAGCGAAACGACCTTCGCCCTCATGACCGAGCTTTACGGCAATAATAGCTTTTCAAAGTTTTCGCTGTCCTATGACGGCGAGGCATACCCCACGGGCGAGGACGGCCGCGTCGTGGGCGATCCCGTTATAGATATAACGGTGTATTTTGACGGACAGCCCTTGATGAGTGAAACCCTCTACGCAAGTTCGCTGTACGCGTCGGCTCAAACGGATGATTTAGTTTATACAACAACCGAGCCGAGTGCCGAGGATGAAGACAGCGGCGGTCTTAAGTGGCAGGTAATCCTGCTGTTTGCGATAGGTATACCCCTTGTAGTCGTTGCGATTGCTTGGACAATCGTTGTAAGAAATAGGGTAAGAAAGTTTTAGCGGGTGAGTGTATATGAAAATCAATGACATCTTAAGAATCTTCAGAAAGTGGCTGCTGCTTATCATTCTGCTGCCGGTGGTTTGCGTGTTGATAGCGGGTTTTTACTTCTATCAGGTTGCGACGCCTCAGTACACATCGTACGCCGAGATATTGGTTTTCCATCAGGCGAATGAGAACAGCATTACGGGATCCGACCTTGGCACCAGTGAAAAGATTATCAACGACTTTATCAAGATAGTCTATACAAGCCCCGTTATGCAGTCGGCAGCAACTCGCATGGGCGTAACGCTTGACACGCTTGAGGCCTGCAAGATATCGATAACCAAGGAGACCGACACACGTGTGGTCAAGATTTCCATAACATCATCGGATCCAACCTTCTCGTATAAAGCAGTCAAGGCTATGACGACGGTCGCTATTGAATCGGCACAGGAATACCTGCAAACCGACAACATCAGAGAGATCGAGCCTGCTTGCGAGGCGTACCAGTCGGGGCCGGCATCCCTCAAGAACACGTTGATGGCGGGCGTTATAGGCGTTGTTGCCGCCGTTGCCATCGCCTTGGTGGTAGAGCTTTTGAACACAACGGTTCGAACGGCGGAGGATGTTGAAAAGCAGTTAGGGCTTGCGGTACTCGCGAAGATTCCGCGTTTCGACAAGTAGGGGGTATTACAGATATGGCAAACATCATCGATAAGTATTATCAGACACGCTCCAGCGTCCGTGAGGCTGTTAAGACGCTGCGAACCAACATATTGTTCTCTCAGCTTGATAAGCCGCTGCAAACCTTGGTCATAACAAGCCCGACGGCAAGCGAGGGCAAGACCTCCGTCTGCTGCTTTTTGGGTGTGGCGTTCGCGGAGACAGGGAAGCGTGTGCTTGTAGTAGAGACGGACTGCCGACGCCCAATGCTTGCGAACAACTTCAGACAACGTCCGAAGTACGGATCACTTCAGGTTATTTATGGCGAGGCCACTATACTTGAAGCGGCCGAGGAGACCCGCCAGCAGGGTTTGTTCCTGCTTGACTGCGGCGGCAAGATTACCAACCCAGTCGAGTTTGTCAACTCCAAGCGCTTCGCCTTGATGATCGCAGAGGCGCGCAAGTATTTTGACATAATACTCTTTGATACGCCGCCGCTCAGCTCGTTCATTGAGGCGGCACTGCTTGCTTCACAGGCTGACGGCACCGTCCTTGTCCTGCAGCCCGGGCGCGTCCAGCTTGGACTGATGCAGCAGGTCGTAGAACAGCTCAAGAAGGCTAACGCCAACATAATCGGCGTCGTTCTCAACCGCGTCAACGAAGCCGAGGAAGGTCATTACTACTATTATTATTACTATTACAACCGCTATAACGACAAGGGCAAGAAGAATAAGAAGGGCAAGAAAAGCAATAAACCCAAAGCCTGACTGCCGAAGCTCAGGACGATAAGGCGGAATAGACAAGAAAATGACGGACATTCACAGTCATGTTCTATATGGTGTTGACGATGGAGCCAAAACGCGGGAGGAATCCATCGCCATGCTTAAAGCCGCTTCGGACTGTGGTGTACACAGAATCATCGCGACACCGCACTATCGCCGCAAATGGAAGGACAGGACTGCCGCCAAGACCGCGTACTTGGATTTAATGCCCATAGCCGAGGACATGGGAATATCCCTTGAGTTCGGATGTGAGTTTTCCGTGTTTGAGTTCGAGCGCGAACGGGTTGACGAGTATCGTGCGGAGTTCTGTTTGGGAGATACCCGCAGGTTTCTTTTGGAACTCGGCAGTAAATCGGAGTTTAGGGATGTAGAGGAAATAATTTACGCCCTTCAGCGCGGAGGCATGGACGTAATCCTTGCCCACCCCGAACGGGTTTTTCAGCTCCAACGCGACAAGAGTATGTGGGATCAGTATGATGAGCTTGGATGCTATTTTCAGATGTCCGTTGACGCCCTTGCCCTGAGCATATTCGACCCTCGCCGCCGCCTCGCGTCAAGAATGCTGCGACAAGACCGCTATGACTACTTGGCTTCAGACGCGCACAGCGTGAACGACTACTTCACATACGGCGCCCAAATGGAGAAGCATCACTTGAAATAGGATTGGTGCTTCACCGAAAAAACCATAGCATTTCGAGGAACAACGTGAAACGCACAGCCGCACCTGCATTAAATAGGCACAGGAGCGGTCTTCTTTACTTTATACGCAATCGATGAACAGGCGCATAACGACCTGAGAAAAACAGGAATACAAGAAAGCCGCTGCATTTGACTGCAACGGCTTTTGGCTTTAGATTAAAGCGACTATTAGTCCTCGTCCTCGTCCACATGCTTTGCGGACTCGATAATCTTCTGAGCGATGTTGGCAGGAACATCCTCATAGCGGACAAATTCGCTGGTGAACGAACCGCGAGCCTGCGTCATGGAGCGCAGGTCGGTTGCGTACTTGAACATCTCGGAAAGCGGAGCTTCCGCGATGACCTCGGTGCCGCCGTCAACGGGGTTCATACCAAGCATCCTGCCGCGTCTGCGGTTCAAGTCGCCTATGACAGCGCCAACATAGTCGTTGGGAACGAAGATGTTGTAGCTGTAGATCGGCTCGATGAGGGCGGGGGAGGCCTTAGCGCAAGCTGCCTTGTAGGACAGACGAGCCGCGCTCTTGAAAGCGACTTCCTTTGAATCAACGGGGTGATATTTGCCGTCGTACAGGGTAGCCTTGACGCCAATCATGGGATAGCCGGCAAGAACACCATGCAGCATGGCTTCCTTCAAGCCCTTCTCAACCGCGGGGATGTATTCCTTGGGAACTACACCGCCGACAATGGCGTTGACAAACTCAAAGTCCGTACCATCGGTGGTCGGCTCAAAGCGCATCTGGACAACGCCAAACTGACCGCTGCCGCCGCTCTGCTTCTTGTGCTTACCTTCTGCTTCCGCGGAGGCACGAATGGTTTCACGATACGGAATATGCGGGTCGGTAAGCTGAGCTTCCACATTGAACTTGTTCTTGAGCTTGGAGCAAACCACATCGATATGCATCTCGCCAAGACCGCAGATCAGCACGTCGCCGGTCTCGATGTTCTTCTCAATGCGAATGGTGGGATCCTCTTCACGAATTCTGTACAGACCCGAGATAACCTTATCGTCCTCGCCCTGCTTCTTAGCGGAGACCGCGAGGTTGATAAAGGGCTGCGGGAAGTCGATGGGCGCAACCTTGACAGGCTCGGCCTGATCGCAGAGCGTGTCGTTGGTGGCGGTGTTCTGCAGCTTGGCAAGAGCGCCGATATCGCCCGCGAAAAGACGCTCAACAGCGATGGACTTTTTGCCGCGCATGATGAACGGAGCGGAAGCGCGCTCGGTCTTTTCAGAGTTGGAGTTATAGGGAGTTACGGAAGCATCCAGTACGCCGCGATGAATCTTGACGATTGAGTACTTGCCGAACTGGTCGTTGATGGTCTTATATACGCTTGCGACAAAGCGCCCGTCCCTGGTAAGCTCGATAGGCTCGTTGGTTCTGGCGTCGAAAGCTTCAGGCAGCTTCGTTTCGGCGGCGGAGGGCAGATAGCGCACCGCATCGTCAAGCAGGGTGATTACGCCGATGTTGTTGACAGCGGAGCAGCAGCAAACGGGAGTGACTTCACCGTTCAGCACGCCGTTTGAGAGACCGGAAAGAATGTCCTCGTGGGACAGCTCGCCCTCCTCAAAGTACTTCTCCATGAGGTCCTCGTCGGTCTCAGCGGCAGCTTCGGTCAATCTTTCATAGAGGGACTGAGCCTCGGCCTTGAGCTTCGCGGGGATATCCGCATTAATGGTGTCCTTGCCCTTGAACAGCTTGGCGCTCATGCTGAGGATATCGACATATCCGGTGAATGCTCCGCCTTCAACGATGGGGAGCTGTATGGGAACCGCGTTGGGTCCGAACTTCTCGGTAATGGCTTCCATGACCTTGTCAAAGTTCGCGTTCTCTCTGTCCATCTGATTGATGACGAGCAAGCGGGCCTTCTTAGCCGCGGCGCACATCGCCATGGCTTTTTCGGCGCCTACGTCAGGTCCGGAGACCGCGCCAACGACGATCAGAGCGCTGTCACACAGAGCCATCGCTGCGGCGACTTCGCCATAGAAATCGAAGAAGCCGGGAGCGTCGATGATGTTGATCTTCGTATCCTTCCACTCAAGAGGGGCAAGAGCCATGTTGATGGAAATGTTGCGCTTGATTTCCTCAGGATCGAAGTCCGTCGTCGTCGTTCCATTATCAACTCTGCCCATACGGTCGAGCAAGCCCGCGTTAAAGAGCATAGCCTCGGTAAGGGTGGTCTTACCTTCGCCGCCATGACCAAAAATGCCGATGTTGCGAATGTTCTGTGCCGTGTAGTCTTTCATTTCATATCCCCCTGTAAGGTATTTCGTACTATCTTAGTTCTACTTTACGCAGAATAAACAGCTTAGCCAAAAGTCATTTTACCACAAGATTTTGCCGTTGTAAAGTGCTAAAGTTGCCAGCTTGTCATATATTCTCGTTGTTTTTTGGTAAGCTCGTCAATATAAACACCAAGCGCCAAAAGCTTTTGCTCGGCCACACGATTGTCTATCTCAACGGGGACAGGATGCAGCCCCGCTTTGAGTGTACCGCAGCTTTGCCGCACATAGCGGGCGCATAAAGCCTGAATCGCAAAGCTCATGTCCATGATTTCCGCAGGGTGTCCGTCACCTGAAGCAAGGTTCACAAGTCTGCCCTCAGCGAGCAAATAGGCCCATTTCCCGTTCGGAAGAAGGTACCCCATGATATTAGGTTTCATCTGACGCTTCTTAACTGCAAAGGCTTCAAGAGCCTCAACATTGACTTCAACATTGAAATGCCCGGCATTGCACAGTATCGCCCCGTCCTTCATGCGCATAAACGCTTCAGCGCCGATAACGTCACAATCGCCCGTAACGGTGATGAACAGCTCGCCAAGCTCCGCGGCGTCAAGCATGGGCATAACGGCAAACCCGTCCATGACGGCCTCTATCGCCTTGATGGGATCAACCTCGGTCACAATAACCTTCGCACCAAGTCCTTTTGCGCGCATCGCGACGCCCTTGCCGCACCAGCCGTAACCCGCAATCACGACGGTTTTGCCCGCGACAATAAGGTTGGTTGTACGGTCTATACCGTCAAACACGGATTGACCCGTGCCATAACGGTTGTCAAACAAGTGCTTGCACATGGCGTCATTGACCGCAATCATGGGGAAGGTAAGTCTGCCGTCGCGCTCCATCGCCCTAAGGCGTACCAAGCCCGTGGTGGTTTCCTCACATCCGCCCATAAGCTGAGGGATAAGCACAGGAAACTCCGACAGTATAAGCTCACACAAATCCGCACCGTCATCAATGATTATCGTGGGATTTCCCGACAAAACCATACGCAGACAGTTGCGGTACTCAATGTCGTTACAGGCGTGAAGCGCATACACATGCATACCGTCATGGGCAAGTGCCGCCGCGACGTCGTCCTGAGTGGATAAGGGATTGCTGCCCGTGACGTACATATTTGCGCCGCCTGCCTTGAGTACCTTGCACAGGTAAGCTGTCTTGGCCTCAAGGTGTACCGAAAGGGCTATGTTTACTCCCTCAAAGGGGCGCTCCTTAACAAACTCGGATTCGATTGTACGAAGAAGCGGCATGTTGCGCCTGACCCACTCGATTTTGTCATCGCCCGAAGGGTAAAGAGAGATATCGCGCACTAAATAATCCATCAATTTCCTCCTAATTCGTTAATGGCGGCTTGAAGCTGCGTATCGCATTCACGGGGAATGGAGGTAACGGAATAGCCTTGATATTCCTCAGGCAGTTCAACAGTGACGTCGGGAATAATCCCAACGCCGTGTATACAGACGTCATCGGGCGTGTAGTATGCCTCGGTGGTGAGCTTGACATAGCCGCCCGTTGAAAGCACATAGTAGAAGGACTGCACTATGCCCTTGCCATAAGTGGTGGTTCCGATTATGGTCGCTCTGTCGTGACTTTGCAGCGCGCCGGAGAGCAGCTCGCTCGCGGAGGCGGAATCTCCGTTGACCAGCACAACCATGGGTACGGTTGTTTTAGCGTCATGACTTGTGGTGTAGGTGCTGGAAACGCCGTCGCGGGTCTTAACGGAGGTTATCAAAAGCCCTTTGTCAAGGAACAGGTCGGCAATATCGCAGACGTCGCTCAAGGATCCGCCGGGATTACCGCGAAGGTCAAGGACAAGCGAAGTTATGCCCTGCTCGTCAAGCGCCGTAAGAGCGGCTTTCATCTCATCTACGCATTGCCCATGGAAGGCCGACAGACGGATGTAGCCTACGTTATTGTCAAGCATCTCATAGTGAACGTAGGGCGCGTAGACCTCGCGCATTTCAACGGTGAATTCAAGCTCCTGCCCGTCACGTTCCAACAAAAGCGTGTTTATGTTACCCTCCTCGTGGGAAACATAATCCAAGAAGGTATCTAAATCCAAGCCGTCGCCGCTTAGACCATTGATAAGCAGCACCTTATCACCCGCCATAATTCCGACTTCGGACGCGGGAGTATTGTCAAACACCTCGGAAATGGTGAAGGAGCCGTCCTCATTCTGACTTACCATAACGCCCATGCCGATGTAGTTGCCCGACTGCGACGAGGTCAGCTCCGCGAACTCCTCCGCGGTGTAGTACACGGCGTAGCTGTCATCAAGGCAGTCCACCGTCCCTTTGAGCATACCTTCCACAAGGTCGGGCTGCTCCTCATCATAGTAATAGTAGTGCTCCTGAACGATGTTCATGACCTCGCTTTGCGAAGTAAAGGCTGTAAGCTTATCGCCGAAAAACGAGACGCACAGCACGAACCCAAGGCAAAGCCCCACTAACAGGCAGAGTATCGGGAGGATAACGCGCATGATGTGACGCTTGCGGCGCGGTGCGCAGCCCACAAACCGGTTTTCCACCGCGTCAGGGGTTTCTTCCTGCAAAGACGATTTGTCGTCGTAGTATTCCATATTAGCTCCTAACAACGCAACAACAGGCGGCCTGCCAAAATAGAGCGGCCGCCCCGCGTTATGATTTTGCACAGAGTCAGATTACATAACCCTTCAGCGTCTCGGGCAGCTCCGTTGAGCTGCTGACAGCGATAACGAGATGGATCTTGTGAAGCTCGGTATAGTGCTGCAGGCGGGAAACCGTCTCCTCAACTGCCGCCATGTCCTCGGAAACAAGGCTTGCAAAGCCGTCCACAAAGACATACTCAAGGTCATAATCGGAAGCCGCTAAGCCGCAGAGGAAACCATAAAAACGTTCGACCCCGTTGATACCATACTCGCTGGCATTGATAAAGCGTATGCTGTAATCAAGGTCATACATATAGTTGTTGTCGTCGTCAATGAAAACTGTGCTTCCCTTGCACTCAGCGGCGATACGATTTGCAAGCTCAAGAATTCGCTTGGTCTTGCCCGTACCCTTGGCACCGAAAATAATCTGTAACAAGCTGCACCTCCATGTAATGATAATTCATTTTACCGCAGGTTCCCAAATATTGCAAGACCATTCGATAAAAAGTAACAAGCTTGCCATATTGAGCTTCATTGACAGCCCATGGACTGCTGCTGTATACTGATATGGAAATGAGGTGGAAATATGTTGACACGGATAAGGGAGGCCGTTGATGTTGCCGATATTGCCAAGCTGTGCCATGCATTCGGAACGGAGGCGGGGGAGCCGAGGTGCCTTGGGGACGCGCAAAACCTTGTGTTTTCAGTCAATGACGGCTATGTGATGAAGTTTATACACGAATCTCATCGCAGCTTAGAGCAGCTCAAGGCCGAAGCCGAGTTTATCGCCTGCCTTGAACGCGGAGGCGTGAAGGTTTCACATCAGCTATTGCATGAGGGCAGCGAGTACATCCCATACAGGAACAAGGGCGAAAGCTTTTGGGTGTGCGTAGAGACCAAGGCAAAAGGTGTGGAGGTTCTGCATAATAACAAGGCACTATACAACGAGAACTTGTTTGAGCTTTGGGGAAAGACTACGGCGATGATGCACAGGGCTGCAATGGAGTTTCGCCCAAAGTACCCGCGCTTCATGTTCACAGACGACCCTTCGATAGCGGGAGCCGAGGAACTGCTCAACAAGTTCTGCGGGAGCGATTACGCTGCGCTATATCATAAGACGCTTGACAGGATACTGTCGCTTCCCATGGATTCGTCCTGCTATGGCACGGTGCATTATGATTTACACAACGGGAATTTCTTTTTGAATAACGACGAATTGCAGGTTTTCGATTTTGACGACTGCTGCCTTGCACATTACTTTGCTGATATAGTCGTGGGACTTTATGCCCATCTCAACCTGCCGCTAAATGATTTTACTCGGCAGGCGCAGGAGTTTCTCACGCCCTTCATGCGTGGCTACGAAAAGCTTATGCCCGTTGACGAGCGGTTTAAACGGGAGCTGAACCACTTCATGCGCTATCGATATTTCCTCCTGCTGCTTTTTATCATTACTGATTATGATTTGTCACAAGCCCGCGTCCAAAAGTTGTTCAAAAAGTATGAAGGGCTGGCGTCCGTGGATCGATACTTCGATGAAAGCCTGAGGTTTTAGCGGACAGCCCCAAAGAACAGTTTAACAGGCGTTCTTTGCCTCAGCGGGTCTTACAAGGAGCCGCCGAGCTTTAATTTATCCAATGTGACAATGTCACGGAACGAATCGACAAATCGGGGTATACTCAAACCATCATAAGAACCCGAAATGGGAGAAGGAGACAACAATGTCAGTCATAACAATAACGAAAGACAATTTCCAAGACGAAGTTATAAGCAGCAAGCTCCCCGTATTATTGGATTTCTGGGCAAGCTGGTGCGGACCCTGCCGCATGGTGTCGCCCGTGATAGACGAGATAGCGGAGGAAACCGCAGGTATTAAGGTCGGCAAGGTCAATGTGGACGAACAGCGCGAGCTTGCTTCCGCGTTTGGCATAGTGAGCATACCAACGCTTATCGTCATGAAGGACGGCAAGGTAGTCAAAAAGAGCATGGGAGCGCAGCCTAAGCGCAATATCCTGCGTATGCTTGAGAACTAAAAGAAGGAGGGCAGTATGAGTAAGGTAGTCATAATCGGAGGCGTCGCGGGCGGCGCAAGCTGCGCGGCAAGACTGCGCAGACTTGATGAAAATGCCGATATAGTTATGCTGGAGCGCGGAGAGTACATCTCATATGCAAACTGCGGTCTGCCCTACCATGTCGGAAACGTAATAAAGTCCCGCGACGCGTTGCTTTTGCAAACGCCCGAGGCCATGCGAAAGAAGTTCAGGGTAGATGTTCGCGTAAAGAATGAAGCAACGAGCATCGATTGCATGAACAAGACCATATCCGTGAAGCGTTTGGACAGCGGTGAGAGCTACGAAGAAAGCTATGACAAGCTTGTGATAGCAACGGGATCATCGCCGCTGCGTCCCCCGATAGCGGGCATAGATTCGCCGCGCATCCAAACCCTGTGGACTGTACCCGACGCCGACAGGATACGCAAAATGATAGGCGAGCAAGGAGTTAAGACCGTCTCGGTCGTAGGCGGAGGATTCATAGGCTTGGAGATGGCGGAGAACCTCCACCACGCGGGTTTGAAGGTCAACATCATCGAAGCGATGGATCAGGTCATGGCCCCGCTTGACTTCGAGATGGCAAAGCTCCTGCATGAGAACATCATACAGAACGGCGTTGATCTGTATTTAGGCGACGCTGTGAGCGCATTCGAAACCGAGGACGATAAGGTCACGGTCAAGCTGAAGAGCGGGAAAATTCTGCCAAGCGAGCTTGTAATACTCTCCATCGGAGTTCGCCCAAACAGCACGCTTGCAAAGCAGGCGGGCTTACAGCTCAACGCAAGGGGTGGAATAGTTGTTGACGATACGCAGAAAACCTCTGATGACAACATATATGCAGTGGGTGATGTGACCGAGGTTACGGACTTCATCTTCAAGGACAAGACCATGGTGCCGCTTGCGGGACCCGCCAACAAGCAGGGACGCATTGCCGCAAATAATATCGCGGGATATGCAGATCATTATGAGGGTACGCAAGGAAGCTCCGTGGCGAAGGTCTTTGACCTTACAGCGGCGTCCACGGGCGCAAACGAAAAGACCCTTATCCGTCGCGGCATGAAGAAGGGGAAGGATTATGAGAGCATCATCATAATGCAGAATTCCCACGCGGGCTACTACCCCGGCGCGGTTCCCATGATGATCAAACTGCTCTTTGCAACGGACGGAAAACTCATTTACGGCGCACAGATAGTCGGAGGTGAAGGTGTGGACAAGCGCATCGACACCCTTTCAACAGCGATTCGCCTAAATGCGGGAGTGGATGACCTAATGCGGCTTGAGCTTGCCTATGCTCCTCCATACTCCTCTGCGAAAGACCCCGTTAACATGGCGGGCTTCGTTGCGGATAACGTGCTGCGCGGGCTTGTCAGATTCGCTGACTGGGACGTACTTGAAAGGGAGCCTGACGCCATAGCCTTGGATGTACGCGAGGACGCGGAACTTATGGCGTTCTCATTGCCGAACGCCGTTCACATACCTTTGGGGCAGCTCAGGGACAGACTGGACGAGTTGGACACATCAAAGCCCATAGTCACGTTCTGCGCCATAGGCGTGAGGTCGTATAACGCGGCAAGGATACTGATGCAGCATGGTTTCACGGATGTAAGGCTGTACCCGGGCGGAACTCGCTTCTATGCTTCCACACATTACGAAAGGGATGAGGATATGAGTACGGTAAATGATTCTACAACCGAATCTGTACAGGCGCGGGACACGGACAAGACGAAGGCGGTCACAGCGTCCATTCGTTTGGATTGCAGCGGAATGCAATGCCCCGGACCCATCATGAAGGTATTTGAGTCCGTTAACACAATGCGTGACGGAGAGGTGCTTGAGGTTTCCGCCTCCGACCCCGGTTTCGCACGCGACATAGGCGCTTGGTGCAGGCGCACGGGCAACACCCTTTTGTATAATGAGCATAGAGGAAATGACTACGTTGCGGGAGTGATGAAGAGCGCGGCTGTCAAAGAGACGCCCCTAAAGAGCGAGGACGGCAAAACCATCATCGTGTTCTCCGGCGACCTTGATAAGGTCTTAGCAAGCTTCATTATAGCGAACGGCGCGGCCGCCATGGGCAGACCCGTGACCATGTTTTTCACCTTCTGGGGCTTGACCGTTTTGAGAAAACCCAAGAAGCAGCCTGTAAAGAAGAGCTTCATGGAATCCATGTTTGGCTTCATGCTCCCAAGGGGCAGCGGCAAGCTTAAACTGTCGAAGCTCAATATGGCGGGCATGGGTACGGCCATGATGAAACGCATTATGAGCGATAAGAACGTCGATTCACTTGAGGAGCTGATACACAAGGCCATGAATGCCGGCGTAAAGATAGTCGCCTGTACCATGAGCATGGATGTCATGGGTATCAAGGCAGAGGAGCTTATCGACGGAGTGGAGCTTGGCGGGGTCGGAGCATATCTTGGAGACGCGGAAGAATCGAATGTCAACCTATTTATATAGTGTTGTATATACGGAATATATATACGCATTAGGGACGCGATGACGCGTCCCTAAATATATAGATGGATTATTAATTAATTCATTGTTTCGATAACTTGGCAAGACGCTTTTCATCGGTAATCTCTATACACCCGCGTGTAAGCCGAACCATGCCTTCCGAACTGAAGTAGCGCAGCATACGGGTGACCACTTCTCTTGCGGTGCCAAGGTGCGCCGCGATGCGTTCATGCGTCATTTTGACGGAGACGCTTTCTTCAATCGCGCTTTCCTCCAACAGGAAAGCGGCAAGGCGTTTGTCAAAGCTTTTCCACATAATTTGCTCAACCAGCCACATAACCTCCGAAAACCGCGTTGCCATGAGCTTGTTGGTGTAATTGGCAACAGCTGCGGATGTCTCCATAAGACCCTTATATATGTTGGAAGGTATCACCCAGAATTCACAGTCCCTCTCTGCCTCAATTGAAATATCAAACTGTATACTGTTCATGATGCATGAGGCGGAGAACAGACACATATCGCGCTCAAACAGGCGATAAATCGTGACTTCCTTGCCTTCACTCTCGGAAACGATGAAAGCCCTAAGCTGCCCGGAGCGAATTAAAAACAGGCCAACACAGTCCGCAGCTCCGTTATGAAGCAAAGCGCCCTGCGGAGCTTTTCGAAGCGTAGCTTGACTTGACAACAAGGCCTGTTCGGAATCGCTCAGCTTGTCCCATATCGGAAAATACTCGGCAAAGTCCATGGAACTCTCCTCTTTCACCCTCATTGACATTAGTATACAGCAAGCCGGTAACCGTTGTCAATTTGAACGTGAGGTATGCAATAAAACTGAAAATGAAAACTGAATGTCAAAGTGATATGCAACAAAATAAGCCTCAGGCGCTGCCAACGCCCAAGGCTTATAAAATCGTAAGCTTCTGAAAATTATTACAGCGCGATATTCTGAGCAACCTGATACATATAGGGATCGAGTTTCTTTGTCATAGCCATGGCTTCCGCGATGGGCGTCGCAATCAAACGCGAATCACGATAGCAGATGATACTGTTGCCCCTTCCCGCAACGATTTCTTCGACCGCCATGTAGCCCATGCGGGACGCCATAACCCTGTCGCGCACGGACGGACTGCCGCCGCGTTGTATGTAACCCAAAATGGACACTCTGGCTTCAAGTCCGGTTTCGTCATGAACTCGTGCCGCAAGCTCATCACACTTTCCAATGCCCTCTGCTACAATGATGAGGAAGTGATGCTTGCCCGTGTATCTGCCCTCGCGAATTTTCTCAATTATGTCCTTATTAAAGTCGTACTGTATTTCAGGAATGAGTATACTCGTAGCTCCGACCGCAAGTCCCACATATACGGCCAAATGTCCCGCTCGTCTGCCCATAATCTCCACAACCGAGACGCGCTCATGCGACTGCATGGTGTCGGAGAGCTTGTCAATGGCGTTGATGGCGGTATTGGCCGCGGTATCAAAGCCTATGGTGTAATGACAGCAACCGATATCATTGTCAATAGTACCGGGGATTCCGACTACTGTAATGCCCGCTTTGGACAGCTCGTAAGCACCCATAAAGGTGCCGTCTCCGCCTATGCAGATAAGCGCGTCAAGCCCCATGTACTTGCAGGTTCGAACACCCAGCTCCACGCCCTCATGCTGCAAAAAGTCCTCACAGCGCGCCGTATACAGGATGGTGCCGCCCTTTGAGGTTATGCCGTTCACCGACTTGGCCTCCATCTCGGCGAGGTCGGCATGGATAAGCCCGTTATAGCCGCGGCGAACGCCGACGGGCGTCACACCGTTTCTTACGCAATCACGCACAACGGCGCGAATTGCAGCGTTCATACCGGGCGCGTCACCGCCGCTGGTCAGCACTCCAACTCTTCTTATCTCAGACATAAACCCTCCATATGACCAAATTTCCTTTATTATATTATAGCCAAAATAGGGCTGTTGTCAATGAAGATGGTTATAGATTCTGTAAATCCGTGTATGGATATAACGAACGCCCATATTGAACTATAAGAAATAAGAAACCGACGCTGCTTATAGCGGCGTCGGCAAAGATGTCGGTCAGCTCTTTAGGATAAGAAGACGATGAAGAATGTCGCTATCACCACCATAGATACGACCATGGCAAAAATCAGCGCGATTATCGCGTAGTCCCGCCTTGTACGGTTCTTATCCTTGCCAAACAGGGTTTGCAGGGAAAGCAACACCGCGAACAGCTCAATCGCAAGCAGGGCAATCATCACCCAAACACGGAAGTCCTTTAATTCAGGAAAGGACTCAACGAGCGAAAAGTCGAAAAACAACCCGGTTGCCAGGACACACGCGGAGGTTACAAGGCTTGCGACATTGAACCTGTTAGGAGTACTATCAGTAATGGAGGCGTCTTTCGGCTTCAACAGGGTTATTGATACGGGCTTATAGAGAAAACCGGTTATAATAACATTGATGACGGGTTTGACAAGATTGAATGCGATTATGTACCATATCAAGCTCATCACTATACCCTGTGCCGCCTTGTAGCTAAGCTCAGGCCCTATGAAGTACAACGGGGAGAGGAAGTAGTTGCAGGCAACCATGACAAGCATGGTGCTGAGGATATAGAAAATAAAGGATATGTACGCACCCTTGCGGGTTTTGTGCGAGCGATAATAGATACCGGCGGGGATAATACCCGCGCAGGAGGAAAGGATGTGCATCAGTATCCCAATCGCTCCGCTCGACGCGCTTACCGTAACACCCTGAATGACCGCAACAATAACAGCCAACAGCGCTCCCCATAATGGTCCGTAGGCATAGGTGGCAAAGAGCATAGGGACATCTCCCATGTCATATTCCAAAAAGGCTACGGGCGGCGGAGCCGGTATACGAACCAATAGCGTCAGCGCGATGGCCAATGCTCCCAAAAGTCCCAACTTTACAGTTCTGTCGACATTGCTTTTCAATAATGCATACCCCCATCTGTATTGTACAATTATTGAGGCACTATTGTCAAGAAGTATTAATAAATAATATGGAAGCCAAACTTCACAAAATGAGTTTTAATGCAGAAAATCTACATTATGCGATTCCGAGCAGGACGCGCGCTATAGTAAAATAGATAAGGATGGAGCAGGCGTCGGTAATGGTAGTTATCAAAGGAGCCGCCATTATCGCGGGATCGAGCTTTATCTTCTTGGCAATCATGGGCAGTATGCAGCCCATGGATTTAGCAAGTATAACAGTCAAAATGAGCGCAAGGCTAACGACTAAAGCAACAACGATGCGTTTAGGCTCTGAGGGATACAGCAGTACTATTCGAGCAAAGTTCACGGCGGCAAGCGATACGCCGCAGAGAAACGCTACACGAATCTCCTTCCACCAAACAACAAAGAAGTCCTTCCAATGAATCTCATCCAACGCCATGCCGCGAATGATCATGGTTGACGCTTGGCTGCCCGAGTTGCCGCCTGTGCCGGTGAGCATGGGTATGAACGCCACAAGTATCAGATTGTTGGCAAACGCGCTTTGGAAGCTGTTGATAAGATCCTCCGTACACATGGCGGAAATCATCAGTATCATCAGCCATACGATACGGTTTCTGGCAAGCTTCCACACGGGAGTTTTGAGGTACTCGTCATCGGAGGGCGCGACGCCCGCCATGCGTTCAAAGTCCTCGGTGTTCTCGTCCTGAATGACGTCAACCGCGTCATCTATCGTTATGATACCGACAAGCCTGTTCTCTTGGTCGACGACGGGCAGGGCGAGCATATCATATTTGGAGAAAAGCAGGGCTATGTCCTCCTGATCGGCCGTAGTGTTGACGGTAATAAGGTTGGCGTTCATCAACTCAGCAATGGGGGTTTCAGGCTCAGACAGTACAAGGGTACGCAGCGACACTACGCCTTCCAAACGGTTGTCGCGGGTTGTGACATAGCAATAGTCTATTGTTTCCTTGTCGATAGCGGTCTTGCGAATGACCGACAACGCCTCCACCGCCACCATGTCAGCGTGCAGATAGACATATTCGTTCGTCATTATGCTGCCCGCGCTGTTTTCCGGATAGCTTAAAAACTGGTTAATGGCTCTGCGGTTGTTGGATGAGGCGGTGCGCATAACGCGCTTAATGACGTTTGCGGGAAGCTCCTCAACGAGGTCAACGCAGTCGTCAAGAAACATATCGTTGATAATCTGTGAAAGCTCAACATCGTTGATACCGTCAATGATACGCTCCTGCGTATCGTTGTCCATGTAAGCAAAGGCGTCGGCGGCGATGTCCTTGGGAATGAGCCTGAACAGGCGCAGCATTACGTCCGCATCCTCAATGTCGTCGAAGATATCAGCTATGTCAACAGGGTAAAGCTCCGAGAAGCGAAGCTTTACGTCGGCATACTTTTTTTCCTCAAGCAACTCAAGAATTTCAGCGGATGGTTCATCAAGCATATAGTTATTGTACACCATTTCGCTTTAGTTGTAAATTACCAAAAACTAAAAAAAGGAGGCGTCATGCCCCCCTTAATTCGTTGTAGCCTTACGGGTGGTTTATGATGTAGTACTTATAGAACTTCACGCTCTCGGCAAGCGCAGTCACGCCTATGCTCTCGTTCGCGCTGTGCATGGCGGCGACCTGCTCAGGTGTCATGCGTATGGCGGCAAACCTTAGACAGCTGTCTGTGACGTCAGCATATCTTCCGCAATCGGTTCCCCCGCACATATAGTAGGGCGCTGTGCCAACGTTTGGGAAACATGCCCTGACGCAGCTCGCAAGATAGGCGAAAGCTTCGCCGTTCGTGTCGGTAACGGGGGAGGGAGAGTGAGACAGCAGCACCTCAACCTCAAGGTCAAAGCGCTTTGCGATGCGCTTGATAATCTCTAAAGATTCATCGCACGCCTGATGGAGCGCGGGTCTTAGGTTGCATACCACATATGCAGCGTCAGGGATTACGTTCGAGGCGGACGAGCCGCCGCACATGGTGCAAACAAAGGTCGTTGAGAGCAGGGCGCGTCCATAGGGAGAGACTATGGGCATTAGCTGAGTCGCAAGCGGTCTAAACAGCCAAAGATTGCCGAAGAGGAAGCGCATAGGGAAGCTCAGATAAGGCGCAAGGTCGGTGAACATCTCTCGAACGGGCTTTGCCATGTAAAGACGGAAGGGCTTGTGCTTTTCCATGTAGTTTACAAAGGCGCACAGCCTTGCCATCGGGTTGTTCTTGGGCGGAGTTGAGGAATGTCCGCCGTGACCCTTGGCGGTAAGCTTGACGTCCATGAAGCCCTTCTCGACAACGCCTATCATAGCGCTTTCGCTATTCATGCCTGGAAGCACTCCTTTGAGTATCGCCCCGCCCTCATCCAAAGCAGACGCTGTTCGTATGCCCTTGCTTTTCAGGTACTCGACAATCATCTTTGTACCGTTACCGGAAGCCTCCTCATCGTTGGAGGTGGAGATGTACACATCTCTTTCGGGAACAAAGCCATCGGACAGCAGCTCCTCGACGGCACACAGCTCAGCCGTTAGCGTACACTTGCAGTCCATTGCGCCGCGCCCGTTGATGAGGTCGCCCAAAATGACGCCCGAGAACGGAGGATGCTGCCAGTTCAGCTCCTCGGCGGGTACCACATCCTGATGCCCCATAAGCACTATAGGCTGTAAGTCGGGGTTCTTGCCTCTCCAAATGTAGAGTCTGCTGCCCTCGAATTCATGCAGCTCAAGCTTCTCATGTACGAGCGGAAAACGCTCCGCCATAACCTTGTGGAGTGTGTCGAATACCTCAAGGCTTTGATTAGGCTCATGTGAAATACTCGGTACTCGAATAAGAGCCGAAAGCGTTTCAGCGTATTTGCGCTTCTCCTCCTCGGTAAAGGAGATTGCGGATTTGTCGGGGACGCGCTTTGCTTTGATTGTCAAGGCATGAATCGCGGCCGCGCCAAGCAGTATGACGAGAACCCCCAAGATAGAAAGCAATGTAATTCCAACGGTACCCATAACACAAACCTCGCTATTTTAGTGTCACCACTGTAACGCCCGCGTCGCCTTCGCCATACGCGCCCATCCTGAAGCTCTTGACCTTGGGATGGTTTTTCAGGTAGGCCTGAACGCCGGCACGAAGCGCACCCGTGCCCTTGCCATGTATGATGTTGAACTCCTTGCGTCCCGAAAGGCCGCAGTCGTCGATGTAACGGTCAATTTCAAGCATAGCGTCCGCAATGGTCTGTCCGCGAATATCCAGCTCAAGCCTGACCTCCTTGATATCCTGTAGTATCGGCCTTTCACCGCGAGCCTGCTTCAGCTCCTCCTTACGATCGGGTGCGCGAAGGTCGGACAGCGGAACGCTGATCTTCATAATACCCGCCTGAACCTGCACCATGCCCTTTTGGTCGGGAGCTTTCAGCACCGTGCCGTTGCCGCCGATACTTAGGATACGCACAGTTTCGCCGGGTCGAACTGTGTTTGGCGCAGTCCCGTTGTCCTCCTTAGGCTCCAAGCCGTCGCACAAAAGGGACTCGGTCTCACGCATCCTGTCGCGTGACTTCATAATGGCTCTGTCCAGCTCGCGGGTATCAATGTTCTTGACCTCGCGAAGCTCCGTTATGAGCTGCTCCATCTCGCGCTTGGCCGCCTTAACAACATCGCGGGCCTCGTCCTTTGCTTTTTGGCGTATCTGCTGACGTTCGTCGCGCAGCTTCCTGCGTTCGCCATCTAAGGTAATGCGTATCTGCTCAGAGGCATAGCGCTCCTCCTCGGCTTGCTCCGCAGCCAGGACCGCAAGCCTGCGCTGCTCGGAGGCTTCCTTCAGAACGTCCTCAAACGCCACATCCTCTTTCTTTACAAAGTGCTTCGCCCTCTCGATAACATCGGGGTTAAGACCTAATCTCGCGGATATTTCGAATGCGTTGGACTTGCCGGGTATGCCTATGTATAGGCGGTAGGTGGGGCAGAGCCTGTCAACGTCGAATTCCATGGAGGCGTTCTGCATACCCTTGTGGGTAAGCGCGAAAGCCTTGATTTCACTGTAATGCGTCGTTGCCATGGTCAACGCGCCTAAGGAGGAGATATACTCCAAAATCGCCTGCGCCAAAGCCGCGCCCTCAACGGGGTCGGTACCCGCTCCAAGCTCGTCCAAAAGCACCAGCGAATGTTCATCGGCACAGTCAAGTATGCCGACAAGGTTGGTCATATGGGATGAGAAAGTCGAGAGTGACTGCTCTATGGACTGCTCGTCGCCTATATCGGCGTATACCTCGTTAAAGACCGACACGGACGAGCCTTCATCGGCGGGAATATACATGCCCGACAACGCCATAAGCACAAAAAGCCCCACGGTCTTTAGGGTGACGGTTTTTCCGCCCGTGTTAGGGCCTGTGATAATCAGTGTGTTGAAGCTGTCGCCTATCCAAATGGACACGGGTACAACCTTCTCACGGTCAATCAAGGGGTGCCTTGCGTTCTTGAGGTTGATTCTGTGGTCGTCATTAAGCAGAGGCCTGTATGCGCGCATATCACGCGCCATTATCGCTCTTGCGAAGATGGCGTCAATCCTGCCCAACACGCCCAAAGCGTTGTACAGCTCGCCCGCAAAGGGGGCAAGCATAGCGGTAAGTCCCGATAGGATACGCTCAATCTCGGCCTTTTCAAGGGACTGAAGCCTGCGAAAGTCATTGCCAAGCTCCACCACGGCGGTGGGTTCGAC
Source organism: Clostridia bacterium (assembly GCA_035399665.1). Classification (GTDB taxonomy): domain Bacteria; phylum Bacillota; class Clostridia; order Christensenellales; family CAG-138; genus DAOPJM01. The sequence goes on along the minus strand of DAOPJM010000007.1, from coordinate 14,095 downwards.
AAACAGGGTTTGACCACTGCCGCTTGAGTCGTGGATAAGTCCCGGGAATTGACTGCGATACTCCGCCTTGACGGGGATAGCGTATCTGCCGTTTCTTACGGTAATGATAGGCTCCTGAAGATACTTTGAGCTGCCGCCCTTGATGATGCTGTTCAGCTTGTCGCGTATGCGCTCGTTGGTAAGGCGTATCTGCCGCCTAAGCCGCGCAAGCTCAGGCGACGCGGAGTCCGCAAGCTCGTCCTCGGAGATGATGCATCTTGCAATCTCCTCCTCGAACTGCCTATGACTGGAGAGCTGATTCGCCAAGAATTGCAGTACGGTCATGCCCTCCGTACCCTCAATGACCTCCTTGGCTCTGCGCGAGGCCTTGAGGCAGGCGGCGACGGTCAAGAGGTCGCCCGCACACAGCGAATAGGATGCGTGTATACGCCTAAGCATGGGTCGTATGTCGGTGAAGCTGTCCACGGGTGAATGCCCCGTGCGGCGATAGACGGTTTCCGCTTCCTGAGTTTCCTGCTGTAAGCGTTCCGCTTCCTCCATCGCGGAGACGGGAGCAAGGGCGGATATTTCCTCGCGCCCCACATCGGATGCGGCGTGTGTCATGCACATCGCCTTAATTTTGTCGTATTCGAGCGTTGTTTGCACTCGAGAGTTCATGATATTTCCTTTCCGAAAAAAAGCGCCGCTCTATTACAAACGGCGCCAGATATCAATTTACTTTTTGAGTTCCTTTACAAACTCTTCGATGCGGTCAAGCCCCCTTCGGATGTTGTCCATGGAAGCGGCGTAACAGCAGCGAATGTGGCCTTCCCCGTAACTGCCGAAGGCCGTGCCGGGTACGCAAGCCACGTTCTTTGCGGCAAGCAGCGCGTCACAGAACTGTTCGGAGGTCATGCCTGTGCTCTTGATGCTCGGGAACACATAGAACGCGCCTTCTGGTTCGGCACAGGTCAGGCCTATGGAGTTGAACCTGTCGATGATGTAGTTTCTGCGCCTTGCGTATTCATCATGCATGGCTAACATATCGCGCCAGCCCGTTGCTTTGCCGTCCTCAAGGGCTACTATGCCCGCGATCTGAGCGGTGGTGGGGGCGGAGAGCATGGTCAGCTGGTGAATTTTACGCATTGCGGAGATGATGGGCTCCGGGCCTGCAGCATAACCTAAGCGCCAGCCGGTCATGGAGAAAGCCTTTGAGAAGCCGTTCAAAACGATGGTCTTGTCCTTCATGCCGGGCAAGGATGCAATTGATACGTGATGCTTGCCGTTGAAGGTAAGCTCCGCGTAGATTTCGTCGGATACAACGATGAGGTTGCGATCCCTTATGAGATCGGCAATGGCCTCAAGGTCCTCACGCTCCATAATCGCGCCCGTCGGGTTGTTCGGGAATGCAAGCAGTATGGCTTTGGTTTTGGGTGAGAGAGCCTCTTTGACTTGCTTTGCGGTCACTCTGAACCTATCCTCAGCGGTGGTTGCAATACGCACGGGTATGCCGCCTGCCATCATAATGGCGGGAGCGTATGCGACGTAGCTCGGCTCATGGATGATGACTTCATCACCGGGCTCCACTATGGCACGGAACGCAAGGTCGATAGCCTGACTTGCGCCTACGGTAATCAGAACCTGATCGATGTTGTCAACGTCAATGTCAAAGCGTTCCTTGAGGTAGTCGATGACGAGTGCGCGAAGGTGCGGATCGCCTGAGTTGCTGGTGTAAGGAATGCGGCCTGTCCGCAACTTATCCAAGGCGGGCTGACGTATGGAATCCGGAGTCGGAAAGTCCGGCTCACCAACGCCGAAGCTGATGGAGTCCTCACCCAAAATATCAAAATACTTCCTGATTCCTGAGGGCGGGATAGCCGCCACGGTCTTGCCGATTATCTTACTGTAGTCCATTTTTACTCCTCTGTATTATGGCATTTTATTCATATCACCGATGGTGACAGTCAAGTCGATGTACTCACCATCGCGATATACGGTAATAATGACTTCATCGCCCACGCTGCATTCGCGGATAAGCTCACCAAGCGCATCGGAGGTCTTGACCGCCGTGCCGTTGAACTTTACGATGACGTCGCCGGCCTTGATACCGCCAAGATCGGCGGGGCCGCCCGCGGTAACCGATTTGACGTATACGCCGGCAACGGTGCCAAGCTCCTGCGCTTCGGCGTCGTTGATCTCATAGATACTCACGCCTATGCCGGGACGGGTGATTCCGCCCGAGGTAATCAGCTCGGACGCTATGGTAAACACGTTGTCGATGGGCAGAGCAAAGCCTATACCCTCGGCGGCGATTGCGTTGCCGTACTCGTCGTAGCCCGCGGTGACGCTCTTGGCGGTGTTCATGCCTATGACCTCGCCCTTGATGTTGAGCAGAGGTCCGCCGCTGTTGCCGGGGTTGATGGCGGCGTCGGTCTGCAAATACTCATTGGTGAAGCCGTCGATGTTGATGGAACGGGCAGTTGCGCTGATAATACCAAAAGTGACGGTGCCGTAAAGCTCGGTGGAGTCCAAAGGACTGCCTATCGCAAGCACAAAATCACCCACGCGCATAGCTTCGGAGCTGCCTACCGTCAAAGCGGGAAGATTCGAATCAGCGACGTACAGCACGGCGACGTCGGTTGTAACATCAGCGCCTACCACAACTGCGGTATACTCATCACCCGTGGAGGTGACGATACTGACCGAATCCGCTCCGTCAACGACGTGGGCATTGGTGATTATGTAGTTGTCGGAGGTCACTACAAAGCCGCTGCCGCTGCTCTGTACCTCAAGCTCGTTTCGCTCCGTAACATAGCTGTATGTGCTGATGTAGTTGAGAACGCTCACAACGGAGGGAGAGACCATCTCGATGATGTCCGGGAGCGGATTGTCAGTAAAGATATTGCCGCTTACGTTGTCGTCAGGCTCGGGAGTAGCGGAAACCTCATCGCTGTGATTAGGCTCTGTCGTCGGCTCCTCAGCGGGTATGGTGGGGAAGGGCGGCAGAGGTTCCGTGGGTTCAGGGATAGCCGTCACGGGTATATCGGTCACTGTAACAACGGGACCGTACTCAGCGGAGCTTGCCCGTTTCATTGACTGAATGGTAACGGAAATCACAAGCACCAAAACGAGAGCCGTCGCAAGCAGTGATAACGCGATTATAAGTCCGACAAGATTCTTACGCTTCATAATTCTTTCCTCCATCGATGATTGACCTGCGCGGCATATTAACGCGGGTCAGAGTGAATGTAAACTGAGTGCCGCGCCCTTTTGCGCTCTGCACCGTGATGCTTTGTCCATGCTGCTCGATAATACGCTGTACTATCGACAGCCCAAGCCCCGATCCAACCTGCGGAGAGGGCGTGTGCGCCTTCTCGACCTTGTAGAATCGGTCGAACACATGCGGCAAATCCTCCTTGGGTATGCCGACTCCGTTGTCCCTGATGCTTACATAAACGTCCTTGCGCATTGCGTAGGTGGACACCATCAAGGACTTGCCCTCAGGTGAATACTTGATGGCGTTGTCGATAAGGTTGCGCAGCACCTGTGAAATCTGCTTCGAATCCGCCGAGACGAAGCAGCGCTCCTGCGCAAAGCGAATATCAAGCTCAAGCTTCTTTTCGACTATACGCGCCTCAAAGGTGATCAGGGTGCGTCTAATCAGCTCGTTAATATCGAAGGTCGAGTACTGAAGCGTGACAGTTCCCGATTCGATTCTGGCAAGGTCCAACAGGTCGTTGACCATGTCGGCAAGCCTGCGGGTTTCGGACAAAACGACGCCCAGGTAATGCTCATGCTCCTCAGGCGGGATGGTGCCGTCGTACATCGCGTCCAAGAAACCCTTCATGGAGGTCAGCGGCGACCTCAACTCGTGCGATACATTGGCGACAAAGCTGCGCCTTGTGGCCTCAAGGTCCTTTAGCTGCTCGGCCATTTCATTGAAGCTGCGCCCAAGCTGTGAAGCCTCGTCGGTACCTGCCGCGGGAATGCGCTTCGAGAAATCGCCCCTTGAATAGCACCTTACAATGTGGTTAATCCGCACAAAGGGATCGACCACCCTGTGAGCGCAATAGTTGCAGATAAGCACGCACATCAACAGCCCCACAAAGAACACGGCGACCATCCACGCGGTAAGAATTCCGAAATCACTGAACGCTCCGGTTATGTTGCTGTGAATGAGCAGGAGCTTGCCTTCCTTGAGCGAGAACAGCGTGAGAGTCGAAAAGCCTGTGTTTCCGTTGAAGTAGCCGCGGGTATATTCAAAGACCGTACTCGCCTTTGCATAGAGCTGAGAGTATTTTGTAGTTCCGCGCTCGGCGCCGCAGACTTCTTTCCATATCGGGTCGGAATAGTAGGAGTCAGTGCCGATTGCACTGCACACCTGTATCAGCAAACCATGACCCGATGCAAGCTCCTTGGCAAGCTCGCTGTCGTACTCGCCATTCTTGAAGGTCGCGTCAAGCTCTGTCGCACATTCTAATAGGGCCTCCTTTTCGCTGTGCATACGCTGCGAATAGCTTACGACCAAAACGACCGTGCAAAGGAGGGCCAAGACCATGGTCAACCCCCAAAGCTGCATCCACAGCATGTAGGAAAAGAGGGTGCGAAAACGTGGCTTGCTCATTTTTGCAGCTTAGGCTTTGATATCGAACTTGTAGCCCACACCCCAGACGGTTTTTAGTATCCAGTTATTCGTTTCGCCGATCTTCTCACGAATGCGCTTGACATGGACGTCAACGGTTCGTGAATCACCGTAGAAATCGAAGCCCCAGACCTGTTCCAAGAGCTGTTCCCTTGTGAAAACCTTGCCGGGATGGGACGCGAGGAAGTATAGTAATTCTATTTCTTTCGGAGGCATGTCAAGCTGTTCGCCGCCACGCGTTACCGAGTAGTTGTCAAGCGAAATGAACAGCTCGGGTAAATCGATGGTTTTCTCCTGCTCGGGAGGCGGGGAAGACCTTCTGAGTACCGCCTTGATACGCGCTACAAGCTCATTCGGCTCAAAGGGCTTGCCGATGTAGTCGTCCGCCCCAAGCTCTAACCCGCGAACCCTCTCGCCCGTATCACCCCTTGCCGTAAGCATTATAACAGGGGTGCCGCCTTCCTGACGAATGTCCTTCAGTATGGACCAACCATCGCGGCCGGGGAGCATCACGTCAAGTACGACAAGGGTTGGCTTACTCTTGTGGAAAGCCTGTATGGCCTCATAGCCTGTCGCACAGGTGTAGACGGTAAAGCCGGCCTTGCGCAGATATAGCTCCAACAGCGCAAGAATGCTTCTGTCGTCATCGATGACCAGTATAGAAGTATTATCCATTTGAGCCTCCTTTTTCGGGCGTACAGTTGATTCCGTTTTCCATGAGAAGCCGTGCCGTGATCCCGTCGCCCGTGACGAGCTTCCCCGAAAAGCTTCCGTCGTACACCAACCCTATTCCGCAGGACGGGCTGTGTGCTTTCAATATCGCTTCGGTGACGCCGTACATCTTAGCAACGCGCAGAACCTCCTCGGCGCCTTTGTTGAACCGCTCCGTAACGTCCCTGCCGTCACAGGCGAGGACGCGGCTGCCAAATATCTCCGAGGGCTCCCTTGGACAGGGCAGGCCGCCGAGCGACTCAGGGCAGAGCGGAAGGGCCTTTCCTTCTCTGACCAACGCCATAACATTCGGGTCGGGCTTGCACCCGCCGTCATAGCGACAACGAATACCCGCCAAACACGCGCTTACTATTATCAAGACACATCACCTCAATATAGATGACTTATTATAACATAACAGTTTGAATCTGTCTACATCATTCATTCGATGAATTTGACACCAATTTAACAAATAATCGCCGATTGCCCCGCGTTTGAAAAAGCTGAGGATATGGAAAATGAAGTCAGTATTCGTCGGGACAATAGCAAGGCACGGGGCAAAGAATGTCCGAAAGCCCATGATACCCGCAGAGGGCGGATGAAAGCCGATTGACGGAGATTTGGACACAGCCATGCTGAACTGGCAAACCCATCCCGCTATAAGCGCCGGAGCAGGTAAGAGAATCGGTAATTTCAAAGCTTTGATTCGGGTCACCGACAAGCTCCAAAAGCAAACGCGGAACGTCCAAAGCAACCATAACCGTCCAAGGTGTCGTCGCTTCCGTGAGCTTGCAGTCCACGGGAAACTTGCCGTCAATGACAAGGCTCCCGCTCTCGCTTTGAACGAGTGCGGCAAGAAAGCTCTCGTAGTCACTGTCGCAGATACACTCGTCAACATGCAGGGTTTCGCCGCTGCGGTGGTAGAAGCAGCAGCCGTTATCTGTTGAAAACAGACGCCCGCCGTCGCTCATCACGTCCTCAAGCCGCAGTGCGCAGGCGGATTCGTCACGTTCTGTTATACAGGAGTAGGGCTTTGAAAGTTTTGCGTAACGCGAGGCAAAAGAGCTTAAGTCAGAGGACGGAGCCTCGGCTGACAGCGCGCCGCATAAGGGGGATGGACGAAAGCCTTTGACAAGCTTTATGTCGGAGCATACGGAAAAGCCGAGCTTATCATACGCGTGAATGTCCTCAGGGTGGCAGAAGCTCAAGGCAAAGCCGAGCGAAAGCGCATATTTAAGCTGCTTTGAAACCACACGATGCATGTACCCGTGCCGCTCATAGCCTTCCCTTGTCGATATGCCGGAGACCATCAGCGCGGGGAAAACCCTTTGCCGCAGCTTCAGTTTCATACCGAAGCCATGCGACATACTAATAAGCTCATCGTCCATGAACAGTCCGAAGGACAGGGAAGGGTCAAAACGGCGCGAAAAGTACCAGTTCAGGAAATTGTCGTCGTCATGAAAGCGAAGCTGCCAAAGCTCTCGCACTTTCTCTATATCGTCTGTGGTAAGACGTCTTATGACTTCGTTCATAGTCGTGTACCGAGCTTACTTCGATAGTGTACGGACAATACTATCCCCACGGCGACGAGCGATGCAAGCATATTGGAACCCCCATAGCTGATGAATGGGAGAGGAATACCGGTGATGGGCATGACGCCAACGTTCATTCCTATGTTCTCAAAGACGTGGACGCCTATCATACACACACAGCCCGTGACAAGGCATCTGCCAAAGCAGTCCTGTGCGTTAATGGCGATGAGCATCCACCGAACGAGCAGCGCGAAGAACGCTAAGATGAGCAGTATGCCGCCGATGAAACCCAAGCATTCACCTATGCTTGAAAAGATGAAGTCGGTATGTCTTTCAGGGACATAGCCGGTTTGCGAGAGCGTTCCGGAGGTGAACATTCCCTTGCCGAAAAGCCCGCCCGAACCGATGATTTCCTTTGAGCGGAGCGCGTTCATTCCGCTGCCCTCGGGGTCAAGCGTCGGATTCAGAAAGACCTGAATGCGGGTTTTGGCTTCAGACGGCAGCGCGAAGCGGTAGATCAAGGGCAGACTTATGCCGCTGACCACCGCCGCCGCTATGATATACGTCCAAGCGACTTTCGCGGCGAACACTATTCCGATGAATATGCAAAGCATGACCATTGCTGTGCCGATATCGGGCTGCTTTATGACCAACGCACAGGGTACGGCGAATATGAGAAAGGCGAGAGCCACATCAACAAAACGCTTGAAGCTGCCGCGCTTCTCCACAACCTCGGAGCAGAACTTGGACAGGGCCACTATCAAAGTAACCTTGCATATCTCCGATGGCTGAAACGCCCTTGTAGTGCCAATCTTGTACCAACCGAGCATACCGCGGCTGCTCTCGCCCGCAATTATCAGCAAAAGCAGCAATACGACGTTTATTACGTAGACCACCTTGACGAAGGGCTTGTACTTGTGGTAGTCCAGAATAGCCATGGGTACGGCGACAAGCAGCGAGATTGCGATGTTGGCAAGCTGACGATTGAAGTACTCAAAGTTGAGCTTCTCCATGAAGGCCTCAAAGGTGGTCTCGCTGCCGTCAAAGGGGTCCGAAAGTACGTTAAGGAGCGCCACAAGACCGAAAAGAACCAACGCCGTCACCATAACGATGGTAAAGACGTCGGGTATGACCTTCTTTTCGATGCGCCCCTTCTTCATCGAATGATGTATTCGGGGGATTTTTCGGGAGCCGCCGCAAGCTCAACGCGCTTCTCATCGTATCCGCGCTTACCCAAAAGCGCGTAGGTGGCGTTCTTGCCCTCCTCGACTCCGGGCTGATCGAAAGCGTTGATATCCAAAAGCTCACCCGTGAAGGCTGTCGCGACTTCAAGCATGTAGAGCAGCTGACCTATCGTGAAGGCGTTGACTTCGGGAAGTGTAATGAGGTTGTTCATATGCCCGCTCTTGGTGACGGCATACTCGGTCGCTTTGCACTCCGCCGCGATAAGCTCGTTCTGGGTGTGACCGGAGAGGAAGCAGACGTCGGGTATGTCGGGATAACCCAAGGGTATTGGGGTGACGACATGGAACCTGTCCACGCTTATAAAGCTTATGACCTTGTCGAATGGGCCTTCGGTGTACAACTGCACCTGAGAGTGCTGATCGGTGACGCCCAACGCCTTGACGGGCGTCTGTCCGGCGTGAACGGGTCGACCGTCAAGCGAATTGCGTTTACCCAGCGACTCAGCCCAAAGCTGTGCGTACCAATCGGAAATATACTTCAGCGAGTCGGCATAGGGCATCATGACATGGATATTGCAGCCGCGTTGCATGGACGCATACTGCAAAGCGCCGAACATACAAGCGGGGTTATTGTAAATGTCGGGGTTCTTGCAAAGCTCGTCCATGTACGCCGCGCCGCTGAGCAGCTCGCGAATATCTATCCCGCATACCGCGGCCGCCAAAAGACCTACGGGGCAAAGTTCGGAGAATCTGCCGCCCACGCCGTCGGGAACGATAAACGAAGTCAGGTTTTCGGCCTTGACTATCTTGACAAGGTTGCCCTTGGCTTTGTCGGTGGTGGCGATAAGGTTGGATGAGATGTCGCTGCCCAATGCCTTGTGAAGCGCGTCGGTGATGATGAGCAGCTGAGACATGGTTTCGGAGGTGCTGCCCGACTTTGTGACAACATTGAACATTGTGCGCTTGACGTCGATCACATCAAACAGAGCGGCAATGCGTTCGGGGTCGATATTGTCCTCAACGTAGAGCTTAGGCCCTTTGCGCTTATCGGCGGGAAGCTCGTTGTAGCGCGGATGGCACAACGCCTGATGAACCGCGATGGGGCCCAAGGCACTGCCGCCAATGCCCAAGACCACAAAGGCGTCGAAGTCTTTGCGAATACCTTCGGCGCAGCGTTCAATGGCGCAAACGACCGCCTCCTGATTGTAAGGAAGCTCACGCCAACGCATCTCCGGACGCTTATGGGTAAGGCTTTCAAAGCAGCTTGAAAGGGGCAGAGCCTCAAGCTCAGCGGCGCTTATGCCGCGTTCGCCCAAAGAGCTTTGCATCATATTGTTGTAATCGTAGCGTATACGCATGGAGTTCGCCCATTCTTCGTTTCTGTAATCGTTCATGGTCTTTCCTTTCTATTTTAAGATATTGAGTACATACCTGTACGCCGTCCCAAGCTCGTCAAAGCCTTGGTACATGTCGCTGTAAACCTCAAGCATGGCGTCGCCCGAAAAGCCCTTTTCAAGCATCGCGCTTTTGAGCCTTGCAAAGTCAAAATCGCCGTGACCGGGCATTTGCAGCTTTAGCCCTCCGTCGCTTATCGTGTAGTCGCAAAGATGGAGGTGAACCATATCACGCCCGACGCTCTCGACAAAAAGGAGAGGGTCGAAGCCGGAGCGTATAGCCTGCTTGATATCAAGAGTGAACTTGAGGGAGTGATCGCCCATGGCCTGCTGAAGCTCCAAGCCAAAGTCGGGACGATTGAAGAAGCACCAACTCACGTTCTCAAGCGTGAGCTGTATGCCGTAATCCTGAGCCATAGAAACATATTCTCCAAACAGCGGAGCAAGCCGCTCAAGCTGTAGGTTCTTGGCCGCGCCGCTCAAATGCGGAGAACCATGCATAACGTATATCTTGGCACCGAGGGTCTTGCCCGCCCTGAGTACCGATTTATAGATATCCACGGCGTCCTCACGCTGACGGTGGTGCAGCGCGAAAAGCTGCGCCTCGAACTGTGCGCTCATGGGATGAATACTCGTGACCTTCAATCCCTGCTCGTCAATGCGAGTTTTAAGCATATCAACATATACTGCGCGATATTCCGAAAAGGTGTTAAGGAATACCTCGCAGAGGTCGGCTCCGCATGATTTGATTTTGGCGGGCGCGTCCTCAAGCTCACACTTGCAGTAGGTACACGCCGTCGATATTCCAACTCTCACGTTTACATTATAGCACAAAGCGTGCAAAGTGAACACCGCAAATCCTATTCACAAAATTAATTTTGTTAGCAAAATAAATTTTAGGGAATTTCACCAAACCCCTTTACAAACATGTTTGGAAAGTGTATCATAGTATAGGAATAAAACTCAAAAGGAGTAATGAAATGATAGATCTAACAGTCAATCGCGATAACCTTGCCCATGCCATTGAGCGTGCCAAGGAAAAGGGCATAATCATCCCAACCTTTGCCCAGATGCAGAATCCCGATCTCATTCCCGAATCCATCAAGGAGAAGCTGACCACCGTAGGTCTGTGGGACGTCAACCCTCTGAACCTGTTCCGCATTACTTGGCGCAACAACCCCGTTGAAAAGGGCGGCGACGGCAAGTTTGACGGCGTCAACTTTATCGAGGTACCGAGCGCTTTGACGGGTGTAAAGGCGCGTATAGTTATACTCGTTGGCAAGTGGTTCCCCACGGGCTGCCACAAGGTCGGAGCTTCCTTCGGATGCTTGGCCCCCAGGCTTGTAACAGGTCAGTTTGACCCCACCTACCACAAGGCTGTTTGGCCCTCAACGGGTAACTATTGCAGAGGCGGAGCTTACAGTTCCGCGCTGCTGTCCTGCGATTCCATCGCTATTCTTCCCGCCGAGATGAGCCGCGAACGCTTCGAATGGTTGTCCAAGGTCGCGGGCGAGGTTATAGCAACCCCGGGCTGCGAGTCGAACGTCAAGGAGATATTCGACAAGACTTGGGAGCTTAAGAGAACACGCAAGGACGTCATGATTTTCAACCAGTTTGAGGAGATGGGCAACCCCATTTGGCACTACACCGTAACCGGCAAGGCTATATATGACGCGGTCGAGTCCATCAAGGGCGAGAACGGCAGATTCGCGGGAGCTTGCTTCACCTCAGGTTCCGCAGGCACCATGAGCGCGGGCGATTACCTCAAGGAGCAGTACCCCGACTCTAAGCTGGCGGTAGGCGAGGCGCTTCAATGCCCTACCCTGCTGAATAACGGCTTTGGCGGTCACCGTATTGAAGGCATCGGCGATAAGCATGTGCCTTGGATTCACAACGTTCGCAACACCGACATGGTTATCGATATTGACGACGAGGACAGCCAGAAGCTGCTCAGGCTCTTCAACGAGCCGGAGGGTCATAAGTACCTCATCGAGAACGTCGGCGTTCCCGCTGAGTTCGTCGAGAAGCTCTCACTGCTCGGTATCTCCGGCATTGCAAATATGCTGTGCTGCATCAAGATGGCCAAGTACTATGAGCTGACCGAGGACGATATCGTGGCCACCGTCGGCACCGACTCCGCCGTGATGTACGAGAGCCGCATCAACGAGCTTCGTGACGAGGATGGCGAGTACAGCAGGGTCAAGGCCTCTGCCGATTACGCGGAGCATATGCTTGGAATCCGCACCGACAGCATGGAGGAACTGACCTACGAGTCTCGCAAGCGCATCCACAACCTCAAGTACTACACTTGGGTAGAGCAGCAGGGCAAGGACGTCCACGAGCTGAACGAGCAGTGGTACAACAGGCACTACTGGACGGACATCCACGAGCAGGTTCACGCCATAGACGAACTCATCAACGAGTTCAATGAGCAGACCGGTCTCGATAAAAATCTGTAAATAAATAGAGACATTTATGGAGCCGTGCCGCAGTAAAGCGGCGCGGCTCTTTGAGGCTTATTATGGATATACATTTGACAAAAGAGCAAGCTAAGAGCTTCATTCTAAGGAAACAGGGTCTTTGGGGCGAGTACCGATTTAAGGGAAAGGAAGGCGCGTACTCATACATCGCCATGACAAGGAGTATGCAGTTCGACCCTGTGAACCTGGTTGGGCGCAGCCCTGAACTGAGCTTACACGCACGGGTCGAGGGCTATGTTCCTTCAATGCTGTATGAGCTGTTGTATGAGGACAGGAAGCTTATCGACTATTTCGACAAAAACCTTTGCATAGTCCTGACCGAGGATTACCCATGCTTTAAGCGCAGACGCGACTTTGCGGAGAATTGGTATCACGCCAAGGAGATCAGCCCGTATTGCGATAAGGTAATTGACGAGATAACCAAACGCGGGCCGCTGAACTCCGCCGAGCTCGGTATGAACGATAAGGCCGACTGGCATTGGGGTGAGACAAGGAAAGGGCGAGCCTGCTTAGAACATCTGTACTATACCGGCAAGCTCTGCATTCATCACAAGCATGGCATGGTCAAGTCCTACGACTTAATCGAACGCTGCTACCCGAATGTAGCCGCGGCGGAGGATCCGCAAAAGTCCGACAGGGAGCATTACGCATGGCGTGTGTACAGAAGGATAGGCGCGGTAGGTATGCTGTGGGACAGACCTTCGGACGCATGGCTTGGGATAGACGGCATGAAATCGCAGGAAAGGCAGCTTGCGTTTTGCGATTTGATTGAGAGCGGGAAGATATTGCCCACATATGTGGACGGCTTGAAAGTCCCGCTGTATATTCAGAGCGATGACAAGGGGCTGCTGAACGAGACGGGGGAGAGCCAAAGAACCGAGGTTTTGCCGCCGCTCGACTCGATGCTGTGGGACAGAAAGCTCATATCCGCCCTGTTTGACTTTCAATACAGTTGGGAGATATACACGCCCCAGAGCAAGCGCAAATACGGCGCATACGTCCTTCCGGTGCTTTCGGGAAGCGATATTGTCGGCAGGCTTGAAGCCGTGAGGGAGGGAGAAACGCTCCGTGTGAAGAATATATGGTATGAAAACGGCAAGACAAGACCTGAAAATCTTGACGACTGTCTAAACAGGCTTGCCGCCTTCAACAACTGTATGAAGGTCGAAGAACAGCGAAGCGTCTAAAGCCCGCGTCAAAGCGCATATTCTTGAAGCTGTTGCGACACAATAGTGCCATGCAATACCTTAATGTCGTACTTACTTCGCTGTGTTCGATAGTTGCGCTGTTTCTCTTGACCAAGCTCATGGGCAACAAGCAGCTTTCCCAGCTGTCCTTGTTTGATTACATCGTGGGCATATCGATAGGCTCCATCGCGGCAGAGCTGGCGACGGAGTTGGAGGAACCGCTGCTGCCGCTCATCGCAATGGCTGTGTATGCGTTGTGCGCTCTTGCGATATCGGCCTTGACCTCAAGCTCAATAAAGCTGCGGCGAGTGCTTGCGGGCAGACCTGTACTGCTGTTGGACAATGGCCAGCTTTACAGGAAGAATTTCAGGAAAGCTCGGCTTGACGTCAATGATTTTACTGCAATGGCAAGGGTCAACGGGTTTTACAGGATATCGGATATTGCCGCTGCAATGCTTGAGATCAATGGCCAGATCAGCTTTTTGCCGAAGTCGGACGCACGTCCCTTGACCCCCTCAGACATGGGTTTGCAGCCTAAGCAGGAGCATATGGAGGTCACGCTGATTGCCGACGGCAAGCTGATGCGCGGCAACCTAAGGCTTTCGGGAATGGACGAAGCCACCCTAAACGACAAGCTTCAACAGATGGGGTATGACAGCCCTAAGCCGCTGTTTCTGTGCCTAACCGACGAGGAAGGCAAGCTCACGGTATTTGAGAAGTAGATTAGCGGCGAAGCTCTGCAATCCGGCCGCATATGTGTCGATAAGGGGTAAATCCATATGAACCATAAAAACAACAGGAGCGACACCTTAATACAAGGCGTCGCTCCGTTGATATTCAAATCATTTAGTTCAGTTTCGAAGTGGAATCGCTTAGTCTACCTTCAGGGCTGATTCGATTTTGCTCAGTCGGCCGTCGCTCATATACAAGATATTGTCGGCTTTGTTAGCCATAGCGTTATCGTGCGTAACAATGACAACGCAGTA
>DAOPJM010000006.1:47781-69845 GCA_035399665.1 Clostridia bacterium | reverse complement strand
CCGGCAAGCTCGTTTTGGCCGACGATATTACAGACCTTACCTTACCAGCAGACCAATGGTTATGCCGATGACGGAGCCGACGGCGACTTGCAAGGGCGTATGTCCCACAAGCTCCTTCAGCTCGACCTCGGGGAAGATATCGGGGTTCTGCTCGGTTTTCTCTATGAACTCGGTAATCGCCGTGATGAGCTTGGCCTGCTTGCCCGTCTCATAGCGAACTCCCCTTGCATCGTGCAATACGACAGCCGCCAAGATTAGGCTCAGAGCGAAGATGGGCGAACCTACTCCATAGTGAACGATAGCCGAGGTCGTAAGGCAACAGACGATGGCGGCGTGGGAGCTTGGCATTCCGCCGCTTCCCCACATCCGCTCCGCCTTGAATTCCCGAAACAGTATTCCATACAGCGCGGTCTTTATAAGCTGCGCCGCCGCCCATGCGATAACGGACGACATCAACAGCTTATTCGACCACAGCTCCGTCAAGAAATCCAACAAGTGTTTAGTCGCGCTTTCTCAAAGCCTCTGTGAGCTTAGGTACTATGACATTCAAATCTCCGACTATGCCCAAGTCCGCAACGTCAAATATGGGCGCAAAGGAGTCCTTGTTGATTGCGATGATGTAATCGCTCTCCTCCATGCCCGCCAAGTGCTGAATCGCGCCCGAAATACCGCAGGCGATATACAGCGTGGGATGCACGGTCTTGCCCGTCTGTCCGACCTGACGTTCCTTGCCTATCCAGCACGCGTCAACGTTGGCACGCGAGGACGAAATCTCGCCGCCCAGCTCGTCCGCCAGTGCGCGCAGCAGCTCGAACTTCTCCGCACAGCCTAAGCCTCTGCCGCCGGACACAAGAATCTTAGCTTCGGTGATATCCACGGTCTTCTTGGAGCCTTTGACGACCTCAAGGAGCTTAACCGCCCAATCCTCGGGAGCGAAGTCCACGTCAAGCAGCTCGGTTTCGCCCGTCCTCGCCTCGTCTTTAGGCAGGGACTGCATGACGCCGGGGCGAACCGTCGCCATCTGCGGCCTATGGT
Organism: Clostridia bacterium; assembly: GCA_035399665.1. Taxonomy (GTDB): domain Bacteria; phylum Bacillota; class Clostridia; order Christensenellales; family CAG-138; genus DAOPJM01. The sequence continues at coordinate 68,810 of DAOPJM010000006.1, read as the reverse complement.
CGGCGCAGACGATGGTGGCCATGATATTCCCGCCGAAAGCGGGACGGGTCATGAGCAGCAGCTTGGTTTCCGAATCGACGTCAAGCTTGGTGCAGTCGGCGGTAAGGCCGGTGTGCAGCATACCCGCGACTCTTGGCGCCACGTCTCTGCCTATTGATGTCGCTCCGAACAGCATAATCTGAGGGTTGATATGGTGGATAACCGCCACGCTCGCCCTTGCGTAGGGCATAGTCAGAAACTCACCCAAGCGCTCGTCCTCGACCACGACAACGCTGTCCGCGCCGTGGGCTATAAGCTCAGGAGCCTTTTTTGAGATGCCCGCGCCGCCGATTAGCATGGCGATAACGGGTGCGTCAAGGTCAGCGGCTAAGCCTCTTGCCTTGCCCAACAGCTCTAAGGATACCTTCTGGATGTTGCCATCCCTTTGTTCCGCAAATACACAAATACCGTTTTTCATGTCGCACCCCCTATATAATGTGCTTCTCGGCAAGCTTGGAGACGATGATGTCAACGGCTTCCTCAGCCTCGACCTCGAACTTCTCGCCCTTGCCCTTGGGCTGCTTGGTGAAGCTCTGCTTGACACGGGTAGGAGAGCCAAGCAAACCGATATTCGTATCGTCGATGTTGTCCTTCATGTCCGCATAGGTCAGCCAATGCACCTGCTTTTGATAGGCGTCGATTATGCCCGAAACGCTCATGTAGCGGGGCTTGTTCAGCTCGCCCAAAGCGGTGATAAGGCAGGGATAGCCGACCTCAAGGACGTGATAGCGATCCTCGAACTGGCGCTTTAATACAAGATGCTCCTCGCTCGCGTCTATGACCTCCTCAACATAGGAGACCTGCGGAATCTCAAGGTGCCTTGCAATCTGCGGGCCGACCTGAGCGGTGTCGCCGTCTATGGCCTGTCTGCCGCAGACGATGAGGTCAAAGCCTATCATCTTCAGCGCCACAGCGATGGTGTAGGAGGTAGCCCATGTGTCCGCGCCGCCAAACTTGCGGTCGGTGATGAGGTAAGCGTCGTCCGCGCCCATTGCCAAAGCCTCACGCAATGCTACGTCGGCCTGCGGGGGCCCCATGGAAACGATGGTGACGGTACTGCCCGGAATCTGCTCCTTTATCCTGAGAGCAGCTTCAAGGCCCGCCTTGTCGTCGGGGTTGATGATGGACGGTACGCCGTCCCTTATAAGAGTACCCTTCACGGGGTCAAGCTTGACCTCGGTGGTGTCGGGAACCTGTTTGATGCAGCAAATAATTCTCATGTCCGCCTCCTAATCGACCTTCAGCTTGGACGCGATGACCATACGCTGAACCTCGCTGGTGCCCTCGTAGATCTCGGTTATCTTCGCGTCGCGCATCATGCGCTCAACGGGATACTCACGGGTGTAGCCGTAGCCGCCGTAGAGCTGTACGCACCGTTGTGTGACCTCGGTGGCAGCTTCAGCCGCAAAGAGCTTCGCCATGGCCGCGTCCATCGAATAGGACACAGGCGTCCTGCCCTTTAAGCGGGTCTGCTCATAGGCTTCCTTCTTCATCGCCGCGCTGTAAACGAGCAGTCTTGCGGCCTCCATGCGGGTATGCATATCGGCAATCCTAAACTGGGTGTTCTGGAATTGGGAGATACGGCGGTTGAACTGCTTTCTCTCCTTGACATACTTTATAGTCTCCTCAAGAGCGCCCTCGCCTATGCCCAGAGCCTGCGCCGCGATGCCTATCCTGCCGCCGTCAAGCGTGGCCATGGCAATGCCAAAGCCCTTGCCCTCCTGACCTAAGAGGTTCTCCTTGGGGACGATGCAGTTCTCGAATATCAGCTCGCAGGTGGACGAGCCGCGAATACCCATCTTCTTCTCCTCACGGCCTATCGAGAAGCCCTCAAAGCCGCGCTCCACGATGAACGCGGATATGCCGTGATTGCCCAAGGCCTTGTTGGTCATGGCGAACACGATATAAATATCAGCGTGACCCGCGTTGGTGATGAAAATCTTGCTGCCGTTTAGGACATAGTGATCATCGCAAAGCACGGCCTTGGTCTGCTGACCTGAAGCGTCGGTGCCGGCGTTTGGCTCGGTGAGGCCGAACGCGCCGACGTGCTTGCCGCTTAAAAGGTCGGGCAGGTACTTGCGCTTCTGCTCCTCGGTGCCGAAGGCGAAAATGGGCTGACAGCAAAGGGAAGTGTGCGCCGAGACGATAACGCCCGTGGTGCCGCAGACCTTGGAAAGCTCCTCAACCGCCATGACGTAGGCAAGCTGATCGCCGCCCGCGCCGCCGTATTCCTTGGGGAAGGGTATACCCATCATCCCAAGCTTGGCCATCTTCTCGACGGTCTCAACCGGAAAACGCTCCTCGGCGTCGATCTCCTCCGCCAAGGGCTTTACCTCGTTCTGCGCAAAGCTGCGGTACATCTCCTGCAACAGCTTATGCGTAGGGGAAAGTTCGAAATCCATATGCTTACAGTTCTCCTTTTCTATTTCATGCCGCGTGCGGCCATCTCGGTCACAGCGAAGGAAGCCACGTCGTTGGCGTACTTCTTGGGGCCAAAGCCCGCGTCGTAGCCAAGCTCCTTGGCAAGCTCATGGGATATCCTCGCGCCGCCGCAGATTACCACGAAGCGCGAACGCAGGTTCTCCGCCTCAAGCAGCTCGATGAGATTGGTCAGGTTGGCGATGTGAACGTCCTTCTGAGTGACGGTCTGGGAGACAAGCAGCACGTCCGCGTTCAGCTCGACGGCCTTGCGGATGAACTCCTCATTCTCGACCTGTGCGCCAAGGTTGTACGCCTCTATCATCTCGTAGCGCTCAAGTCCGTAATGTCCCGCAAAGCCCTTGCGGTTCATAATCGCGTCTATGCCCACGGTGTGCGCGTCGGTGCCGGTGGAGGCGCCTACCACGATAACCTTTCTGCCTATGTGCGTCCTGATGTAGTCGTTGACCTCCTCCATGTCCATGACGTCGTTTTGAACGGTCTCGACATGGATATGCTCATAATCCACCGTGTGGGTGCAAGAGCCGTAGACCACATAGAAGGTGAAAGCCTTGTCCAGCTTTTGGGTGTGCGCCACGTTGGGGTCGGATATGCCCATCGCAAGCGCAAGCTGCTTGGCCGCCTCGATACCGCGTTCATCGTCGGCTACGGGAAGGGTGAACGAGAGCTGAATCTTGCCGTCGTTCATGGTGTCGCCGTAGGGCTTGACGCGGGTCAAGTTTAGCGTGCGGTCAAAGTCCTTCGTACTTGTGTCGTATAAGCCGCTGCTCATTTTGCGCCTCCCTTCATAAGCTCAACAAAGGGGTTGAAGTAGACCTCGGATTTGACTACGACGCCCGCAAGACCCTTGCCGCCCGTCCTTGAACGCTTGATGTCGGCGAATATACCCTTTTCAAGGGTGGCGAACAGACCAATCTGCTCAATCTCACCCAGGAGTGAGGTCGCCTTGCTCAAAACCTCGTTGGCCCTCGTTTCGATGATGCCGCCGTTCTTGAACTCCAGCTCATCGCCCAGGTCGTGCATGGTGCGGAAGATGTACTGAGCGTTCTCTATGGACAGTGCGCGGTCGGACATAAACGGGGTGTGAATGGCCTCGGTCAGCATTCCCAACAGGTGAAGCTTCTGGTGCGTGATAATCGTCACCATGTTGAAAAGCGCGTCCTGAACGTGACCTCTGAAGATGTTGCCCGTCATGAACTTGGTCGGGGGCATATACTTCAAGGGCGCTTTGGGGAAGATTTCACGCGCCATCTGCGCCTGAGCCAGCTCATAGAGGAAGCCGTTCTCAAAGGAAGGGTCAATCTCGAAAGCGTGACCCAAGCCCTGCTGCTCCTCGGGCAGACCTGCGCAGAGCGCGAACTGCTCGTTTAGGAACTGTGAAGCCAAGACGGTGTGAGCCTCCTCAACGGCGTCGGCGGTGGTGAGGTAGTTGTCCTCACCCGTGTTGATGATAACGCCCGCAAACGAGTTGATAACCCTTGAGAAATGCTGGTCCACAATGGTGCGCTGCATATTGATGTCACGGAACAGAATGCCGTACAGGGCGTCGTTCAACATGACGTCCAGACGCTCAAGCGCGCCCATGGCGGCTATTTCGGGCATGCAAAGCCCGGAACAGTAGTTGCACAGGCGGATATAGCGCTTCTGCTCCTCGCCCACCTCGTCCAAAGCGGCGCGCATAAGGCGGAAATTCTCCTGCGTCGCGTAGGTTCCGCCAAAGCCCTCGGTGGTCGCGCCGTAAGGCACATAGTCCAAGAGGCTCTGACCCGTGGTGCGAATGACCGCGATGATGTCGGCGCCCTGCTTGGCCGCCGCCACAGCCTGGGTAATGTCCTCGTAGATATTGCCCGTCGCGACAATGACGTAAAGATAGGGGTCGGTTTTATCGCCGAACTCGCCTAAGTACTCCCTGCGCTTTGCAACGTTTTTGCGTATGCGCTCGGTTGTGGCCTCGGCGACAGGCATAATGGCCTGACGTATCTCGGCTTCGCTGTGCGGAGCTATGAGGGCAAGGTCAAGCTCGCCTAAGTCGACAGCTTCCGCAATGCCCTGCGGGGTAAGGCCGGTTTCGGCCATGGCGTTGCCGATATAGTAGGCCGCGCCGCCCGTGAGCAATCCCTTGTCCGCAAGGTGATCCACGACCACGTTGGGCAGGGGAACCTCCACGGCGTTTACGCCATCGATACCCAAGAGGCGGCAGACAGCGCGCTCCACCGTGACGGTGGTGTGCAGGTCTATAAAGCTCTGAGTATCCTCAGCGATATGGCGGGCGGAGGCTCTCGCCTCGCCCACCTTCTGTTGATTGAGATGAAGCTTGCTCTCCATGGGGCGCTCCTAATGGTGACCGCGTTCCAAACGCTTGAGCCCCTTGGGTTCCATAGCCATCTGCTGTCCCTGCTCCAAGCCCGCGACGCCAACCAGCTCAACCTTCTTCTCACCGCGGCAGACCTCGCAGTTGCAGGTCTCCTCATAATGCTCAGGCTCGGTGTAGGTGGTGATGACGCCCTCGAAGTTCCTCAGGATGACCTTGTGCGGGGTCTGTGAGATGACGTAGTTGGGCATAACGGGGGTCTTGCCGCCGCCGCCGGGGGCGTCCACGACAAAGGTGGGTACCGCAAAGCCGGAGGTGTGACCACGCAGAGCTTCGATAATCTCAATGCCCTTGGAAACGGGTGTGCGGAAATGCTCAAGACCCATTGACAGGTCGCACTGATAGATGTAGTAGGGGCGTACGCGGATGCGGACAAGCTCCTGAACGAGCTTCTTCATTACATGTACGCAGTCATTCACGCCCGCCAAGAGCACGCTCTGGTTGCCGAGAGGGATTCCGGCGTCCGCCAGCATTGCACAGGCCTTGGCGGATTCGGGGGTGATTTCGTTGGGATGATTGAAGTGTGTATTCAGCCAGATGGGATGGTACTTTTTGAGCATATTGCAAAGCTCCGGCGTGATGCGCTGCGGCATGACGACAGGGGTTCTGGAGCCCAAGCGGACTATCTCAACGTGGGGGATCTTGCGCAGCTCGGAGATGATGTACTCCAAGTCTTTATCTTCAAGCATGAGGACGTCGCCGCCTGAAAGCAGGACGTCGCGAACCTCGGGGTGATTCCTGACGTAGTCGATACACTTGTCAATGCGCTCCATGGGTATGGCGCAGTCGTTTTGTCCCGCAAAGCGGCGGCGTGTGCAGTGACGGCAGTACATCGAGCACTGGTCGGTGGTCAGAAGCAGCACCCTGTCAGGATAACGATGGGTCAACCCGGGAACGGGCGAATCGGTGTCCTCATGCAGGGGGTCCATAAGGTCGGCCTCGGCGACATGGAGTTCGGCCTCGGTCGGGATGGCCTGACGGCGTATGGGATCATGCGGGTCGTCAAGGTTGATAAGGGAGAGATAGTAGGGGGTTATCGCCATGCGCAGGGTGCCGAGGCACTTCCTCACGCCTTCGACCTCCTCGGGGGTGAGGCTTACGAGCTTCTCAAGCTCCTCAACAGTCTCGATGCGATGCTCGACCTGCCAATGCCAATCATTGAACAGCTCGTCGGGTACATCCTTGAACAGACCGTTCTTTCTTCCGTAATTGTTCATGGTGCTCCTTTCAGCTAAAGCTTATACGTATTTTTCGTCGAAGAGTTTGCGCAGCTTCGGGCTTTCGCGCAGTACGTTCAGGGTGATTTCGGCGTGGTCGTGCGCGTAGCCGTTGCCGATAATCATGGTGACGTCCTTGCCGATGCCCTCAGCGCCCAGAGCGGCCTTTGTGAAGCTGGTCGCCATGGAGAAGAAATAGACGGTGCCGTAATCCCTGACGGGCAGAATAGCGGACATTTCGCAGTTTTCTACGTTGACGCAGCAGATGGAGATGTCGTACTCCTTGCCGTCGTTGGCGGCCAGCGCCGCGTCAAGAACCTCAACGGGCTGAGTGGCGGAGGCCACGATAACCTTGTTGTATACGCCCAATTCCATGAGTGCGGGAACCTGCTTGGGGTTGCGGACTACGCCGACGACGTTGCCGTTCGGGCCGACCTTCTTCATGGCCTCATAGCCGCAAAGAACGCCGCTCTTGCCGTTCGCGCCAAGGATAAGGACGCTGTCGCCCTCCTTGGGGAGCCTGCGAGCCTGAGCGGGTGCGCCCGCGACGTCCAGAGCCGCAAGTGCGAGAGGTTCGGACATATCGTCGGGGAGCTTGGCGTAGATACCGCTCTCGAACAGGACGGCCTGACCGATGATGTCAACGCGGTCGATTTCCTTGTGAATGGCAAGGATTTTGTCGATGCGCAAGGGGGTGAGGGACAGGGAGACCAGGGAAGCTATTTTGTCGCCGACCTTGAGGTCACGGTCACGCAAATCCTCGCCGATGTAAGCGACCTTGCCGATGAACATTCCGCCGCTGCCCGTTACGGGGTTCTGCTGCTTGCCGCGCTCGGCCACGATGCCCATAATCATTTCGCCAATCTTCTTCTCGTCGCCGCCGCAAACGTCCTCGATCTGAGTGAAGGAAGCGGAGTCGATGTTGAGGGAGATTACGTCGCAGATAATCTCGTTGGAGTAGCGCAGCGACATATCATTGTTGATTTTGTACGCCGCCTGGGTAAGAACGCCCTTCGGCTCGATAACTCTGTGTGTTCCGTACTTGTTGCCCTTGAGTGCCATGTTTGATAATCCTCCAATATAAATTTAGTTTTGGGGTAAGGCATAACGCCTTGGGGGTTTCGTTGGTTTGTCGTATCCGTTCGCCGCATGAAGGGGGGTAGTCCGCCGCGACGCTTTGGAGCTTACAGCTTGGGTTCGTTGGGGCCGCCCGTAAGACCTAAGATGGCGCGGGCCTCCGCGGGGGTTGCGACGGGTCTGCCCAATTCCTTCGCAAGGCGCACAACCTTTTCGACCAACTCCGCGTTGGACTTGGCCCTGACGCCCTTGCTCAGGAATACGTTGTCCTCGAAGCCGACGCGAACGTGTCCGCCCATGATGATGCCCATGACGGCCATGGGGAATTCGTACCTGCCCACGCCCGCAACGGTCCAGGTGGAGCCCTGCGGGATGCTCTCCTGCATAAAAATGAGGTCGCGGGGTTCGCCGGAGATACCGCCGTTGACGCCCATAACAAAGTCAAAGTGCATGGGCGAGGGGATAATTCCCTTGCGGTTCAGGCGCGCCGCCATGTCAATCATGCCCTTGTCAAAGACCTCTACCTCAGGCTTGATATTCCTTGCCTTCATCTTGGTGGAGAAGTCGATGATGGCGTTCTCGGTATTGACAAAGATGTCGTCGCCGCCGAAGTTGCAGGTGCCGCAGTCAAGCGTTGCCATTTCAGGGTACAGCTCGATGGGCTGAAGCCGCTCGTCGTTGCTCATGCCGGTCGCGCCGCCCGTGGATGGCTGAATGATGACGTCGGGGCATTTGGCTCTGATGGCCTTCATGCACTCCTCAAAGCGCCCCTTGTCCTGAGTGGGGGTACCGTCGTCCCAGCGGACGTGCAGGTGGATGATGGCCGCGCCCGCCATGTAAGCGGCGTAAGCTTCGTTGGCAATCTCCTCAACCGTGTAAGGAACGGCGGGGTTGTGCTCCTTTGTGACCTCCGCGCCGCAGATACAGGCCGTGATGATAAGCTTCTCCATGTCGGCCTACTTTCTCTGCTTGTCCTTGGGGGTAACGCAGGTGCCGGAGGCTCTGCAAACCACGATGGGTTCGGGGAGTACGTCACAGGCGGAATCGTTGATGTCGGGGCGCGGTACTATGACCTTGCGGGCCTCAAAGACCATCTTTCTGGAGGTGTTGCCGACCTTGACAATTTCGCCCTCGGCCTCGATGTAGTCTCCCGCGTAGACGGGTGCGATGAACTCAACCATGTCATAGGCCTTGAAAAGACCCTCGTCGCCGTCCTGCATGATGAGCAGCTCAGTCGCGACGTCGCCGAAAAGCTGGAGCATACGCGCTCCGTCAACCAAATTGCCGCCGTAGTGCGCGTCGTGTGCGCTCATTCTCAGTCTGATAATAGATTTCATGTGTTAGATTCCATCCTTTCTTGATTTTACATTTACCGCATATAAAAAGCGCTATAACAAAACCCTTTGGGTTTCAATAGCGCTCCATCCCAACAACCCTGCGAAGCGATTAACGCTCCGCGCTGCGGACGACAGTCGCGCACCGCTGGGGATGCGCTCCCAGAATCGCGGCTTCAAGCAATACCCGCGAACCTTCGGCGACTTCACATTCAACATCGGGCAAACACGCTTTAATGCTCCCACCCAAAGCTACCTTGATAATCGCTCCTCTACCAATATACACTTTTTATACGCTGTCATTATATACTAAGCCCGTTGACCTGTCAAGCGTTTTTGACAATTTGTCCGTGTCAAGTTAGACAACGGGTGTTGTCCGACTTTAATCCCGCTCCATTTCCCACACTTACTTTTGCCGCCTCCGCTTTATACAGCGGCTCCCGCTGTCGTCATGATACATTCCGCCAACAAACCCCCGCTGTCATCCTGAGGAGCGACGCGACGAAGGATCTTGAAAAAGGCTTGTGGCGAAAAGTGCCGCTCCCCCGTGGGATAAAGGGGACAAAAGATGCGGTGTCCCGCCGTGAGCGCTCCTTGACTGTCAAGCTTTCACCAAGATCCTTCGACTTACGCTCAGGATGACAGTGGGGATTTGTTGGTCATAAGCCGGGTTATCCCCGAACCGAGGCCTAATTTACGGCTGTTTGCCGCACTGATTCCCATTATTTCCCGCATAATCTTGCTTTTCGGGCAAAACCGAAAACTTGTTTACATCCGATTAACAACTATGTTACAAAATTTGTTGTAAAATGGTACTGTCGAAAGGAGCGTATGCCATGGAAGAAAAAAAGCCCAAGGGCAAGGGACGCAAAGCCGTTTTCGCGGCATTAATAGGAGTTGGGGTCGTGCTTGTCGCCGTGAGCGTCTTTTTGCTGCTCACCAAGGACAAGCTGCCGTCGGCGGTTAACGCGGAGGGTACCGAGCGCGTAAGCTTGGTTGTGCAGATAACCGAGACGCCCGCCCCCGTCAACGTCAACATTGAGACCACCGAAGCCCCCGCTTCCGACACTCCCGTGCCGGCGCCCACATATACGCCCAACCCGACTGCGGAGCCTACCCCCACGCCCACGATTCACCCCTATCACGGCGATGTTTTGAAGGCGGGTATGCACGCCCCCATAGTCATGGATATTCAGCTTAGGCTGATGGACCTTGAGTATCTCAGCTTTGAGCAGCCCGATGATGAGTACAGCGACGGCACCGAGATCGCGATTACGGCGTTCCAGCGGCGCAACGGGCTTAACGTCACGGGCGACTGCGACAGCGAAACCTTTAGAGCACTCGTCTCCGATGAGGCCAAGTCCTATGCCGTTGTCGAGGGCGACATGGGCGACGAGGTTCTGATGATAGAGGAACGCCTTGTGGAGCTTGGCTATCAGACCAGCGAGGTTGACGGCATATACGACCCCGACACGTCGGACGCTGTGGAACGCTTCAGGGAGAAGAACAGCCTTGGGAACAGCCGCGAAATCGACTCCGAGGCCTATGAGGTGCTGCTTGGCGAGGACCCCGTGGCGAATTATTATTCAGTGGGCGAGGTTGACGAGAATATCCGCGTCTACCAAACCAAGCTGTACGGACTGGGCTACCTCACGTTCGCGCCTGACGGCAAGTTTGGCGCGCTGACCGCGGCGGCCGTTAAGCGTTTCCAAGAGAACAACGGTCTTGTGGTGGACGGATGTCTCGGCAAGACCACAATAGCCCTGCTGATGACCGACGGGCTTGCGGCCTTCAACTTCACCAACGGCATGAGCGGCGAGGATGTGGCGCGCATACAGCAGCGACTTGTGTACTATGGCTATATGGGCAGTGCGACGGGCTATTACGGGGACGTCACGGAAGCGGCGGTAAAGTCGTTCCAGAAGCGAAATGGCTTGACGCAGGACGGAGCGGTGGGGGCCGATACCATGGCGAAGCTGAATTCGGACAACGCCAAACGCGCCGCGGCCACTCCAAAGCCCACTTCGCAGACGACGCCCAAACCCTCAAACGGCTCGACCACCACGTCAAAGCCCACGAGCGGGACCGCGACCGCCGCGCCCACCAACAGCGGAAGCACAATTAATTACGGTCAGGGGATCGAGGCCTTTATCGCGATAGCCAAGAGCAAGTTGGGGTGCAAGTATGTCAGAGGCGCAAAGGGCCCGAATACCTTCGACTGCTCCGGCTTCGTGTATTGGTGCTTGAATCAGGCGGGCGTAAACCAAAGCTATATGACCAGCATAGGCTGGCGAAGCTGTACTAAGTACCGCAGGATCAATTCCATGAGCGAGATGAAGCGCGGCGACGTCATAGTGTTCTCGGGCGACGGCAGCGGCAAGGGTCATGTTGCGATATATCTTGGCAACGATCAGATGATAGACGCCTCGTCAAGCAAGGGCAAGGTCGTGATACGCGATACGATTCAGACCAACTACTGGAAATCGCACTTCCTCATGGCTTACAGGATATGGGATTAATATAGGAACGGTTTGTACGGAAGCTCCGACACGGGGCTTCTTTTTTTTGATGCGGCGGTGAAGTGTTTTGCCCAAAATGTAGCAGCGGTCAATACCCGCTCCCGCCGTCCCGCCCCTGCCGTCATCCAACTATGTTCCGTCAACCCACCCCCGCTGTCATCCAACTATGTTACGTCAACCCACCCTCTTGTCATCCTGAGCTATCGCGCAGGATCTTGCTAACAACTTACAAGTCAAGGGGCGCTCACGGCGGGACAATGACTCATCATGACGGGAATCCCGCGGGGGAGCGTTTCCTTTCCCCACAAGCTTGCTCCAAGATCCTTCGGAGCTACTGTTCCTCAGGATGACAAGGGGGTACAATTACAATACCGAAAAGGTTTGATAGTAGGGGGAGTTCTGGGGAGCGGTACTATCACTACAAGCTTGCTCCAAGATCCTTCGGAGCTTCTGCTCCTCAGGATGACAAGGGGGTCAAATGGTGGATCAAATTATGATGACAACGGTGGTACAACTGCAATACCGAATAGGTTTGACAGCAGGGGGGAGTTTTGGGGGGAGCGCCCTTTTCCCGCAGTCCTGTCTCAAGATCCTGCGGCACGGGGGCGTCCGCCATTATCTATGACGGTTTTGGCGCTCTTTCCCCCGCAAATAATCCACGCGGGGGTTTTCTTTCCTTATGGATTTATGGTATACTCAGAATGTAATGAATGCTCGGGAGGTATGTTATGGGCAAGATGCAATTGGTGGAGAATGCGAACGGCTCGGTGGTGGAGGGCTTTTGCGTAGTCAAGAGCGCGGCGGTGCGTACCGACAGCAAGGGACAGGATTACATGGATCTCATCCTGTCCGACGGCGGCGGAGAATGCGCCGCGAAGCTCTGGAGCTACAACTTTTACACTCACGGCGAGTTTGCCGCCGACGACGTTGTGAAGATTCGCGGCTCTCTGCAATACTGGAAGGACACGGCGCAGATACGCATTGAGCGCATACGCAAGGCGACCCCCGGCGACCCCGTTGACATGACCGCGCTCATTCCCTGCGCACCCATAGCCCCTGAACTCATGTTTGACGAGCTGTACGAGCTTACCGGCACCTTCCACGACAAGGAGCTTGAGCGCATGGTTCGCCTGCTCATGGACGAGAACAAGCAGGCGCTTCTTATCGCTCCCGCCGCCGTTAAGCTGCATCACGCGACGCGGGGCGGTCTGCTGCACCACACCCTGAGCGTGGTCAGAATGGCAAAGGGCATAGCAGCTCTCTATCCGAGGCTGGACGGGGACTTGATATACGCGGGCGCGATACTGCACGACATAGGCAAGCTCACGGAGCTTTGCGTCGGCAGCTTGGGGCTTGCAAGCTCCTACACCACGCCGGGGCAGCTCTTGGGGCATATCGACATAGGCATAACCATGACAGCGGACGCCGCGAAGCGCGTGAACATGGATCCTGAGACCACCATGCTCATACAGCACATGCTGCTGTCCCATCACGGCACGGCGGAGCATGGCAGCGCAAAGCCTCCGATGTTCCCCGAAGCGGCGGTACTTTCGTTCTGCGACGATTTGGACAGCACCCTCTTTGAGATGTTCGACGCCTTGGACGGCGTTGCCTCGGGCGGCTTTTCGGAGCGGCTGTGGGCGCTTGACAACCGTCAGCTCTACCGACACACGCACAAGGACGTAAATATCGACTGAAAGCCGCAGCGGCAAGCGGCTTTTTCGCCCGCTTGTCCGAACGCATTAAGGATTAGCATTGACAAAAAAAGGTCAAAAGCATAAGGGGTCGTTCTTCACGCGGGAGTTCTTCCGCGAGATGCTCCCCATAGCCATACCGATTGCGCTGCAAAACCTGCTCATGGCCTCGTTCAGGCTCGTTGACACACTGATGATAGGTCAGTTGGGCGACGTGTCCCTGTCCGCCGTGGGTATCGCAGGCAACGTCTCCTTCCTGTTCGAGCTTGTATGCTTCGGGCTTGGGTCGGGTGCGGCCGTCTTTATGGCGCAGTTCCACGGCGCGGGGCAGCGCGGCGAGATTCGGCGCACCATGGGCGCGGCTTTGACGCTGCTTGCACCCATAGGCGTTATTTTCATGCTTGCGGCGGAGCTCTTCCCCACGCAGATAATGGGCATACTCACCGACGACGCCTCGCTCATAGAGGAGGGTGCGCGCTACCTCGTTTACGCCGCGCCGTCGTACCTTGGGCTGCTGTTCATGCAGACGTTCTCGATAACCCTGCGCTGTACCGAGAATGTAAAGGTTCCGCTCATCACAAGCGGCGTTTCCGCCGTCCTAAACGCGGTACTCAACTTTGTATTCATCTTTGGCAAGCTCGGACTTCCCGCCATGGGCGTGGCGGGCGCGGGACTCGCGACCTCCATATCGTCCCTGTTCGCGCCCGTATTGGCGCTCGTCATATCGTTCGCGCAAAAGAACATTCTGATAGCGCCCCTGTCTGAAATCTTCAGGCTCAAGGGCTTCTTGTGGCGTTTTGTCAAGCGCAGCTCCTTCGCCCTTGCAAACGAGGTTCTGTGGTCGTTCTCGGTGGTGCTGACCAACATGGTTTACGCCCGCATGGGCGCGGACAGCTACGCCGGAATGACGGCGTTTCGCACGATAGACAACCTTGTGTTCGTGGCGTTCGTGGGCATTTGCAGCTCGTGCAACGTGTTGGTGGGCAAGCACATAGGCGCGGGCGACATAGAGGGCGGCAAACGCCTGTCCCTGCAATTCTCCGTGCTGTCGGCCGCGGTGGGCATATTCCTGGGCGCGATAATACTGATAGTCCGTAATCGCGTGTTCGGTCTTTTCGACATATCCGACAAGGCGATAAGCGTCGCGGAGCTGCTTCTGTTAATATACGGCTTCGACCTTGCCATCCGCAACATCCCCTATTTGGCGGTAGTGGGCATATTCAGAGCGGGCGGCGACACGCGCATAGGGCTTATGGGCGACGCGGGGGTACAGTACCTCTTGGTGGTGCCGGCGGTCTTTATCTGCGGCATACTCCTAAAGCTTGACCTTGTTACGACCTACCTTATCATGTGCATAGTTGACGACATCGGCAAGAACGCGATATACATACCCTACTTCCTTTCCATGAAGTGGATCAAGCCCGTCGTCTTGCCCAACGCGCTGCGGGATGGGCAGGTCGACGACTGCTAAAAGGCGCGAGGGCGTCCGTTGCTGACCGACAACGCAAGCTTTGAACTAAGAATTCACAGCTTGTTTACGCTTCGGTGACATGCCCGTATTAGATTTAAGCTATCATAATGCCACAGCCTTATGATGAAAGGAGTTTGCAGAATGACTATAAGATATAAGACCCTCACAGCGGGTACGGCGCTTGTGCTTACGGCGCTGATGCTCTGCGCCTGCGCGTCGTCGCCCGTTACCAATAACGACAGTGACGACCCGATACGCATAGTCGGCACTGTCGCCACGGCGACGCCCTCCGCGACCCCCACCCTTGCGGCGTCCGAGCCCACCGATACTCCCGCCGCGGCAACCTTTGTGCCTACCGAAGTCCCCACCGAGGAGCCTACCGCGACGCCAACCATAACGCCGACGCCCACGCCGACGCCCACCCCGACCCCCACGGCGGAGCCTACCGCGACGCCCACGCCCGACATATCCAAGGCGGAGCAGTTCGCGGCGATAGCCCGCGCTCTTGAGGGTGCGCCCCATGCCAAGGGCGGTGAGTCCGTGGAGGAGGACGGCGGCTTCGACCCCGGCGGCTTCGTCTATTACTGCTTAAAGCAGATGGGCGAGAGCTATCGCCATAAAAGCTCCAAGGGCTACTCCGAGATGGAGGAGTGGCTTCTTGTCAGCGACATGAAGGACTTAGTGGTGGGCGACCTTGTTTTCTTCAAGGTTTCCGACAGCGACGATGTGAACTGCGTCTGCATATACTTAGGCAACAACGAGATGATCTATCCCTCAAGCTCAAGCGGCAAGGTCATAATTGTCAAGATTACCTCCGATTACTGGACTAACGCTTTCGCTTGGGGCAGGAGGGTATATTGATGGTCTCCGCGTACAAGTCCGTTGACCGCTCCGCCTGGCCAAGAAACGGGCATGACGAGCTTTTTGCACGCCTTGAGTTCCCGTTTTACAGTATAACCTATCCTGTGGACGTAACCGCGGTTGCGGATTTCGCGCATAGTCACAAGCTGTCCTTCTACCACAGCGTCATGTGGTGCGTTATGGACGCCCTAAACCGCATCGAGGCCTTCCGCTATCGTCTTTCGGGCGATGAGGTGCGCCTTTATGACAGTCTCTCGCCCTCCTATACCTGCTTGGGCGACGGCGAACTGTTCGGCATAGTCGATGTGGACTGGGAAAGGGATATGAACGTATTCCGCTTCTGCGAATTGGCGCGGGCCGCCGAGCTGCGGCGCGGCGACCTTCCCACCGCCGAGGAGGACGAGCGCGGCGATTTGGTGTTTATATCCTGTCTCCCCTGGATAAGCTATACGCAGGTCACACAGGAAGCGACCTTCGACCGAACGGACTCCGTCCCGCGCATAATGTGGGGCAAGTATACAAACGAAAACGGCAGGAAGGTCATGCCCTTCACCATTCAGGCCAATCATCGCCTTATCGACGGCATTCACCTAAAGCAGCTTGACGAGGCGATGAAAGCGAACATCTTAGCTTTGGAGGAAAATCATGAGCGATAAGCCTAAAAAACCCTTCTTCAAGAGAACATGGGTCACGGTGCTGATTTGCGTTATCGTGGGTATTCTGGTTTTTTGCGCGGCGATCGCGATAACCATCAAGGTCAGGCGCGACAACATCGCGGCTTCCGCGACCCAGCGCCCGACCGCAGAGCCGACCGCAGAGCCTTCCGCGACGCCCGTGCCGGAGCGCAGCTATGACCTTGGCGCGACCCTCGATTTTGACCCCGATACTACGCTTATGGGCCTTGATCAGTCGGTGCTTGATACCTATGCGGGAACCGAGGGCTTAGGCGGCGCGTACTGGGCCGACGTCACCACGGATGAGGTTCGCGCACTCGGCGCGCTCATCATACGCCATATCGAGCTTGACCTAAGCTATCTGTACTACGAAGGCGCGTACTACCGCTTGGGCTGGGGCTTGGGCGGCTACGGGCTTGTGGACGTCGCGGTCTGCGACCTCAACTATGACGGCGTTCCCGAACTCATATACAGCTATTCATACGGCAATCAGTCCGAGTACACCGCAAGAATAGCTTGGTTCGACTTCGCCGCGATGGAGAGCGTTGACGCGCCCTTCTGGGTGATGGAGGACAACCTTGCGGTCAGCATAGAGAACGGCTCCTGCTATGTCTATCACGCGAAACGACAGACGGGCAACAGCGAAGGCGGCTACGTCATCTACCTCCATGAGCGCATAGGCGAGCTGATAGAGGAAAACGGCGCGCTGTATCTGATATTGGATTAACGCTCTCGGAATGACGCTTCACTGAAAGTGGTCATTGTCCCGCCGTGAGCGGCTCTTGACTTCTATGTTTTCATCAAGATCCTTCGGCTAACGCTCAGGATGACAAGGAAGTTTTGCCGCTCTCAAACCTTACGGGTATTCGCAGTTATACCCCCGCTCCCCCGTGGGACAAGGCGGTTGAAGGGCGCGGGGTGAACCGCGTTCGCCCCTGCATTGTCTCGCCGCTCACTAAGCTTCTAAACAAAAGGACGGGCGATTGCCCGTCCTTCCTTCTAACCCGATATTGTCGGCGTTCGCCCTTTCACTATGCCGCCTTTTCCGTCCGCCCTATCCCGCGTTTTTTCAATATGAACATCAACGGTATGGAAAGCACTATGCAAATTGCCGTGTCCACGCCAAGGTACGCGCCGTTATACGCCACGGAATAAACCCAAGCGTTCATGCCCTCCGGCGCCCATGACCCGAAGAATATCGCCCCCGACACGACATGGCAGGCAAGGCGGCCCGCCCCGCCGATGAGACAGCCGAGCTGGAGGTTCTTAACGCAGCCCGCAAGCCCTATCATGGAGAACGCCAGCGGATAATCGATTATGATTTGCGCCCAATGGTAGATTTCGGGCTTTTGAATAAACTGAAGAAGCCCATAGGCAAGACCCAGCAGCAGCCCCGCCTTGACGCCGTAACGGTTTGAGTACCACATCAGCGGCAGCATGGACGCCAAGGTAATCGAGCCGCCCATTGGCATCTGGACTATCTTAACATAGGACAGCACAAAGGACAGGGAAAGGCACATCGCGCCCAGTATCATGGTGTGCGTATCGAAAGCGGCCTTGCCGTCCGTCTTGCGCTTGCCCAACAGAACAGCCCCGACGATCGCGGCTATCAGCACGACGAACGCGCCCGCGACCCAAAGCCAGTCTACAAGCTCCATTTCCCGTATCTTCTCAAAAAGGTAGATTTCGTGGTTCATTTTAGTTCCTCCCCTTGCAGAAAAAAGCGACCCCCCCATGGAGGCCGCCTTACTTTGACTGTGGACGCTTCCTCCGCGGGCATTATCCCGACAGGTTCAAAGGGTGCTTCTCAGCCGCCTATGGCGGCGCCCCTGCGTTGCTTCGTATTATAGCATATCCCAAGGCTTTGTCAAGCGCCGACAAGTAATTTTGTGAACTTACAGCGGGAGTATTAGTATAGGAAGGAGTTCACCCTTTGCCCACTTGCCGCGGTTGACAAGCGGGGACAAATGTGGGATAATTCACACAAATACAAAACGGAGGCGGAAATGGAAAACACGGTTTATGAGATCAATACTCCCGTTACCAAGCGCACGCTTGTGGAATTCAGCAAGGCGACGCGCACCAA
This sequence comes from Clostridia bacterium, assembly GCA_035399665.1. Taxonomy (GTDB): domain Bacteria; phylum Bacillota; class Clostridia; order Christensenellales; family CAG-138; genus DAOPJM01. The sequence goes on along the minus strand of DAOPJM010000006.1, from coordinate 51,028 downwards.
GTCACAGTACACGGTCACAACCGTGGCGCTTGCGCTGTTGGTGGTTTCGGCCATACTCTTCGCGGCATTTTCGAATTGGGCGTTGTTCGTATTTTTCGTAGTCCTCGGCGCTTTACTGCTGCTCTTTTTCTTTGTCATAGCCCCCGAAATCGGCGCGAACAAGACCTTAAGCCAGTACCGCAGTGACTTCGGAGGGCAGGTCATGACCGAGGTTATTATGGACGAGCGCAGTATCTCCAACAACAATGTGCAGGCCAAGGTCAATGTGAGCTATGAGTATAAAATGCTCAGCGAGCTTATAGAAACCGAACATCTGTATATTCTCATGCTCAAGAGCAAGCATGCGATAATAGTCGATAAGGAAGGCTTCGTGAAGGGCAACATTGATCAATTCCCAGCGTTCGTCAGGAACAAGGCTCCCGGAATCACCATGCCCAAGGGCAAAAAATGAGAGCGTCTTTCGACAGCTAAAGAGCGCGGCGGGGCTTGCAGGGCAGCCGCGCCCCCATATCTTGCCGGCGGGAACTGATATACAAGATAATTTATGCAAACTCAAGGAACGAGCGATCCCCTTCGCCCGTTCCTTTTCCATGCTCCTCTAAACAAAGCGCGGCTGTGAATCACAGGTTTATTTTTGTGGGGGTATTGACAATAACATATGAGCATAGTATCATATGAATAATGAAACATATGAACGGAGGCTCATACATGGAACACGATCACAGCCGCGTACTGCGAATGGTTGAGCAGGATCTGCCGACGGACGAACTGCTGTCGGATCTTTCCGACCTGTTCAAGCTGTTCGCGGACTCAACGCGGGTCAAGATACTCTACGCCCTTTTCGAGTCCGAGCTTTGCGTATGCGCGATTGCCGAGCTGCTCAACATGACGCAGTCCGCTATTTCGCACCAGCTCAAGACGCTCAAGGACGCCAACCTTGTGGGCTGCCGCAGGGAGGGCAAGACCATGATTTACTACCTTGCCGACGAACATGTAAGAAGCATAGTGGGGCAGGGCTTTGAACACCTGATTGAGGAAAGGAGTCGTTGACATGAAGAAGGTATACAGACTGCAAAACCTGGACTGCGCGCACTGCGCGGCGAAGATGGAACGAGCGATAAAAAAGATAGCAGGCGTCAACGACGCTTCGGTGAACTTCATGTATCAGAAGCTTACCATGGACATAGAGGACGAGAACAGCGATGAAATCCTTTCGGAGGTGGCAAGGGTCATCAAACGTGTCGAGCCTGATTGTCTTATAGAGATCTGAGGTATATATGACTAAGCCGCAAAAACTGATTATATGGCGCATGGGCGGCGCGGTCTTGCTGACCGCAGGCTGCTGTTTACTTAAAACCACAGGCTGGGTAAGGCTTGTGAGCTTCATAATACCCTACCTGTTGGTGGGCTATGATGTGCTTTGGGACGCCGTGACGAGCATAGTCAGGCTTCAACCCTTCGACGAAAAGTTTCTGATGAGCATAGCCACGATAGGCGCCTTTGTCACAGGCGATTACACCGAGGCCGTGGCGGTGATGATTTTCTATCAGGTAGGCGAGCTGTTCTCCGACCTTGCCGTGGGCAAGAGCAGACGATCGATAGCGAAGCTGATGGACATACGCCCCGATTGCGCGGTGGTGCTGCGCGATGGACAGCAGCTCACGGTGTCGCCCGATGAGGTACGGGTGGGCGAAACGATAGTGGTTCGCCCCGGTGAGCGCGTTCCCTTGGACGGAAGGATAATTTCAGGTGAAACGACGCTGAACACCTCCGCGTTAACGGGCGAAAGCCTTCCTGTTGAGGCGCGTGAGGGCGACGCCGCCATAAGCGGTTCCATCAACCTGAGTGGAACCATAACGCTGGTGACGACGAGCAGCTTTGCTGAAAGCACCGTGTCCAAGATACTGGAATTGGTCGAGAACGCTTCCGACAAGAAGGCAAGAGCCGAGAGCTTCATAACCCGCTTTGCGCGAATCTACACGCCATGCGTGGTAGCGGCGGCGGTGCTGCTTGCGCTCATTCCGCCTTTAGCCTTCGGTCAGGATTACAGCGTGTGGCTTTCAAGAGCCTTGATTTTCTTGGTGGTCTCCTGTCCCTGCGCACTCGTGGTGTCGGTGCCTTTGAGCTTCTTCGGCGGCATAGGCGGAGCATCGCGTTCGGGCATACTCATCAAGGGCGCCAACTATCTTGAAGCCCTGTCCAAGGTGCGCACCGTGGTGTTCGACAAGACGGGGACGCTGACGAAGGGCAACTTCGTGGTGGACGCCATTCATCCTCACCTTGTTACCGAAGCACAGCTTCTGGACATTGCGGCGGCGGCCGAGAGCTATTCCGTACATCCCGTGGCGGAGTCGATAATCACGGCGCACGGCGGACACATCGACAGGGCGCGCATAGGCGCGACGACAGAGAGAGCGGGCATGGGCGTTGAAGCCGTAATTGACGGCGAACGCTATTTCGTCGGGAACGGCAAGCTGATGGATTTGGCGGGCGCGGATTGGCACGAGTGTCATCTTTCCGGCACGACCGTGCATATCTCAAGGGACGATAACTACCTTGGGCATATCGTCATAAACGACCAGATAAAGCCCAACGCCGCAAGAGCCGTGAGCGAGCTGCACGAGCTTGGCATACGGCATACAGTCATGCTTACGGGCGACAACGAGCGCAGCGCAAGGGCGGTGGGCGAGGCGGTAGGCGTTGATGAGATAAGATCCGGTCTGTACCCTGCGGACAAGGTTGCGGCTGTGGAGGAGCTGCTGCCGACAGCGAACGGACTTGCGTTTGTGGGTGACGGAATCAATGACGCTCCCGTGCTTGCAAGGGCGGACGTGGGGGTCGCGATGGGAGCCTTGGGCAGCGACGCCGCGATAGAAGCCGCAGATATAGTGCTTATGGACGACAAGCCCGAAAAGCTTCCGCTTGCCATAAGCATCTCGCGCAAGACCATGCGCATCGTAAAGCAGAATATAGTATTTACACTCGCGGTGAAAGGCGTCATACTCGTTCTGAGCGCGATGGGGCTTACCAATATGTGGATAGCCGTGTTTGGAGACGTGGGCGTAATGGTGATTGCGATACTCAACTCCATGCGCGCAATGCGCAAGGCGGAATAAACGGATCCATCCAAAGCAACAGCAGTCAACCCCCGCTCCCCGCATACTCCTGCGTGATGCAATTGCGTTCCGCCATCCCGCCCCCCTCGTGTCATCCTGAGCTATCGCGCAGGATCTTGGTGAAAACATGA
>DAOPJM010000006.1:44718-47681 GCA_035399665.1 Clostridia bacterium | reverse complement strand
ATGACACCCTTATCCCGCGAGGGAGCGCCCCTTTCCTCACGAGCCTGTTTTAAGATCCTTCGGAACTTTACTCCTCAGGATGACAAAGGCGTTTATTACCGCTCTACAAGCCCATCCCTTATCCACCCCATCAATCCCCACGCTTTTGCGGCGGAGCTGAGCCGCAGTGATATCTTCCCCATATATCGACCGAAAGGGCTTGAAGAATCTATTCGCTTATGCTACAATAAGCTCATGAAAAAGCTTAAAGGTCCTCTGTTGCTGTTGCTCGCGGCCTTCATTTGGGGCTGCGCTTTTGTCGCGCAGAAGGTTGGTATGGACTATGTTGAGCCTTACACCTTCAACGCTGTGCGCACGATCCTTGGCGGTCTTGCGCTTTTGGTATTCATACTGATACGCGACGGCGCAAGGCACAAGCCCTTATGGCCGTTCTTCGACAAGCCCACGCTCGTGGGCGGCGTTCTGTGCGGCCTCATACTTGCCGTGGCGACCAACCTACAACAGGTTGGAATGCAGTACACCACAGCCGGCAAGGGCGGCTTCATAACGGCGACCTATGTCGTGCTTGTACCGCTTTTAAGCATAGTGCTGCGCAAGCGAACCACGCTCAAGACCTGGTTCGCCGCCGCCGCCGCGCTCTTGGGACTGTACCTTCTGTGCGTCAACCCTCAGGAAGGCTTTTCCGTCAATCGCGGCGACCTCTTGATACTGGTCTGCGCGTTCGCGTTTGCGATTCACATAATGGTTATTGACCATTTCATCCCCAAGGTGGACGGAGTTAAAATGGCCTGTATGCAGTTCTTCGTCTGCGGCTTTCTGACCCTAATCCCTATGTTCGCGCTCGAATCCCCCGACGTACATGAGATATTCACCGCATGGCTGCCGATAGTCTACGCGGGCGTGTTCTCCTGCGCCGTGGCGTATACCCTTCAGATAGTGGGGCAAAAGGGCATGAACCCCTCGCTTGCCGCACTCATACTGTGCTTTGAGTCGGTATTCGCAGTGCTGTCCGGGTGGGCGCTGCGCGGTGAAACCATGTCATTGCGCGAGGTCTTGGGCTGCGCCGTAATGTTCCTTGCCCTGATTGCGGCACAGGTACAATTTCCGCTTCACAAAAAAGCCCACCCCAAAGAAGCGGCGGAGCTTGAGAACAACGATATTTCATAAAGGAGAGCAGTCATGAAATACGATTTCGTCACTCGTCCCGATCGCCGCGACGTCGGCGCGTTCAAATGGATGGACATGTACCGCAGGAACCCTTCCGTTTCTCCCGACGTCGTCCCGATGTCCGTCGCTGACATGGAGTTCGTAAACGCCCCCGAGATTATCGAAGGGCTGAAGGACTACATCTCAAACAACGTCTTGGGCTACACAGGCCCCACCGACGCCTACTTCGACGCGGTGATAAGCTGGATGACAAGGCGGCACGGCTTTACACCGAAGCGTGAATGGATTCTGCAAAGCCCGGGCGTAGTTCCCGCGCTGTATGAACTTGTTCCCGCGCTCACCGAGCCTAACGAGGCCGTGCTGATATGCACTCCCGTCTACCATCCCTTCCGACACGCGGTGGAGGAATCGAAGCGCGAGCTTGTGTGCTGTGAGCTTATCGAAAGGGACAGAAGCTGCGACGTCGATTTTGAGGACTTTGAGCGCAAGGCGAAGCTGCCGAGCGTGAAGCTTTTCATACTTTGCAGTCCACACAACCCCGTCGGGCGTGTGTGGACGAAGGCGGAGCTTCAAAAAATGCTAAAAATATGCCGAGAAAACGGCGTTACGGTCGTTGCGGACGAGATTCACGGAGATCTAATTATGCCGGGCGTGAGCTACGTTTCAACCGGCACGCTCACGGAGGAGCTTGACAACCTTGTCATCTGCACCGCACCAAGCAAGACCTTCAACCTTGCGGGAATGCAGACCTCGAACATCATCATTCCGAACGCGGATTTGCGCAAACGCTTCAACGACGCGGCGGGATACCATTCCCTGAACGCCCTTGGGTATAAAGCCTGTGAATATGCATATAATCAATGCGAGGGCTGGCTTGACGAGCTGATCACGGTCATCGACAGCAATCGGGCGCTGGTCGAGGAGTTTCTGAAGGATAAGCTGCCGATGCTTATTCCGTTCAGGCTTGAAGGAACCTACCTCCTGTGGGTTGACTGCCGAAAATTGGGCATGAATCACACAGAACTTGAGAATTTTTTGGAGAACCGGTGTCAGCTGTTCTTCAACGACGGCTTCATGTTCGGCGAAGGCGGCGACGGTTTCGTCAGGATTAACCTGGCCTGTCCAAAATCTGTCGTAGAGGAAGCCTTAGAGCGCCTTTGTAACGGCATAAAAAATTGTCAATAAAGATGCAATTTATGAACTTTCTTCAAAATTCGCAGGCATCAAGCTTGACAATGATTTGGGATACTATTATAATGACTTTGTAATGGTGACGATATATACAGTTGTCACACAATTCTAACGTACTTCGTTGGGAGATTGAAGTGCGGAAAGGGGAGTATATATGAAGAGGAGTCGTACAATCGCTTGGATAGTAAGCCTTGCGTTGTTGTTGGCGTCCTGCAGCGGCCTCATTGCTACGTCGCTGGCGGATACCGTCGAATCTGCAGCCGGCGCCGGTGAAACCACCGAGTGCTTCTGCCCGGATCCCAATCCATGGCCCACCTGCCCGGAGGAACCGGAATGCCCCATCTATGTATGGCCGTGCATCCCGAGCTGCCCCATCGAGTGGCCCAGCTGCCCGTGCGATCCCGATGTTGATATCGACTTGGACATTGACGTAGATCCCGAAGTGGACATTGATGTTGACATCGATGTTGACATTGAGATAGACATCGAGATAGACATCGAAATCGATATCGATATTGATATCGACATAGATCCTATTCCGTGGCCGACTTGCCCGTGTGAGCCGTGGCCTACCTGCCCGTGTGAGCCGTGGCCTACCTGCCCGT
>DAOPJM010000006.1:42986-44618 GCA_035399665.1 Clostridia bacterium | reverse complement strand
GCAGAGCCGACCGCCGAGCCGACAGCAGAGCCAACGGCCGAGCCGACAGCAGAGCCAACGGCCGAGCCGACAGCCGAGCCGACAGCCGAGCCGACAGCCGAGCCGACAGCAGAGCCGACAGCAGAGCCAACGGCAGAGCCAACGGCAGAGCCGTCTGATGAGCCGACCGCCGAGCCGACTGACGAGCCGGTTGTGACGCCTACCGAAGAGCCGGAGATTCCTAAGACCGGCGAGGGCGATTGGACAACGCTGCTGTGGATAGTGTGCGTAATGTCCGCCATTATGGTAGCGGGTCTTGCGATTACCGAGCTTAAGCGCAGGTTCCAGGCATAAATAATCGAATCATGACAGCGGGGACCTTGGTTCCCGCTGTTTTATGTTGAAGAAGGGACAAGGCAAAGCCTGCACCGCTTTGCCTTTTTTGTAGAGGTTGAGACATGAACAAGACAAAACTTTGGCTGATAAGAATAGGCGTTGCCGTATTTGTCCTTGCGGCGCTCACATTGGGCGGCTATTATTCCTCCAAGCTATACAGCAAGCGCAGCCTTGAGCGCCTTGCCGCAATGCGGGAGGAGCAGAACGCAACGCCCGTTCCCACGGCCTTGCCCTCCGGAAACGTCCAGATTGTGATAGTGACAACGCAGACAGCTGAACCGACTCCGACTGTCGGCAATGTTCAAGCTTCAGACCCCACCAAAGAGCCTGAGGACAGCCCATCGCCTACGCCAACGCTTGCGCCTATACTCGATCAATACGTCGAGTTTTGCAATCTCAATTCGGATTTTTACGGTTGGATTAAGATAGACGGAACGGTCATTGACTATCCCGTGATGTGGCGCGAGAACGACGGCGAGTATTTCTATCTGCATAATGACTTCTATGGGAAGCGCTCCTCCTCCGGAGTACCCTTCATCGATTACCGCTGCGGCGTAAATCCGCGCAGCACTAACCTTATCATATACGGTCACGCTATGCGCGACGGAAGCATGTTTCGCAGTATCTCCTACTACGAGCATCAGGCCTACTATGAGGAGCATAAGTACATAGAGTTTGACACCCGCTACGAGACCGCCACCTATGAGGTCGTGGGCGTGTTCCGTTCACAGGTCTATGACGCCGATGAGGATGTGTTCAAGTTCTATAATTTCATCAACGCCGAGACCGAGGAGGAGTTCAATGAATACATGGACAACGTCCGCGCCCTCAACAGCGTTGAGATTGAAAGCACAGCCGTTTGGGGCGATCAGCTCATCACCTTGGTCACCTGCGCCTATCATGTCGAAAATGGGCGTTTCGTGGTCGTGGCAAAGAAAATCACTGATTAGTGGAAGAACAATACCGAAGGGTGGGGTATAGTGATGGCGTCACGGGTAAACGCTTAGGCAATAAACCACGCCGTTATCCTAATATGTTCCGCTAATCAACCCCCGCTGTCATCCTGAGGAGCGACAGCGACGAAGAATCTTGAAATAAGCTTGCGGTGATAGAGCCGCTCCCGCGTGGGACAAGCAAGGCGGAAAGGTGTGGGCGAACGCAGTTCGCCCTATTTCTTTGTCAATGCTTTCACGGGGGAGCACTTCTTGACTATTGAGTTTTCACCAAGATCCTTCGACTTCGCTCAGGATGACACGA
>DAOPJM010000006.1:13530-42886 GCA_035399665.1 Clostridia bacterium | reverse complement strand
TTCTTGACTATTGAGTTTTCACCAAGATCCTTCGACTTCGCTCAGGATGACACGATGAGTAGAGTAAGGGGGGTCACGGGGAACGCTCCCTGACCGTCAAGTGTTCACCAAGATCCTTCGACTTCGCTCAGGATGACACGATGAGTAGAGTAAGGGGGGTCACGGGGAACGCTCCCTGACCGTCAAGTGTTCAGCAAGATCCTTCGACTTCGCTCAGGATGACACGAAGGGTTGAGCGAGGGAACTTCACGGGGGAGTGGACAGGCACAGGATATTTTACAGACTATGGGAAAGGGCAAGGAGCGCGGCGGTTTCGTTGTCCTCCGGATGAACCGCGCAGTGCATCCAAAGCTCGTTTAGCAGCTCGCCCACCCGTTCGCCGCCTTGCATATGCAGTTCATTCATAAGCTCCGTCCCGCTAAGCTTCAGCTCACTCAGCGCGAACGGGGTATTTCGCCTCAGCATATCATTGTACAGCTCCGCTCTGTTGCAGAGCCGCATAGTTCCGCCGCCGCAGCCTTTAATATCGGCGTCTCGAAACTGCAGCAGCTCCTTCGTATGCACCCTGCCCCAGCTTGCGAAGCGTTTTCTTACGGTCTCCTCGTCAAGCTCATCTCTTGGCATATCATACATATGATCGCGAACTATCGCGCACACGCGGTTAATACTGCCTCTGTCAAAGCGCAGCCGCTCCATGACAGCCCTGGCCATTCCTTCGCCCACGACATCATGATTTCGCCACTCACCCACGCCCTTTGCAAGGTCATGAATCAACCCCGCAAGCCTTAACACCACATCATCCTTTGGCAGCTCGGCGCAAACATGAAAGCAATGCCCCTGCACATCAAAAATATGATACTTATGCTGTTGCTTTAGCCCCTTGCAGGCGTCCAGCTCGGGTATGACATATTGCCAAGCGTCAAGCTTGCTCATCATCTCAAGCCCTTTTAGAGCATCGTCCTGTCCCAAGAGCTTCATAAGCTCGTCACGCTTGCGTTCAGGCGCGATGTCACCAAGCAGCACCGCGTTCTCCTTCGCGCAGACAAATGTATTCTCCTCCGTCTCAAACCCCAACTGCGCCGTGAAGCGGGCAAGGCGCATTATGCGAAGTCCGTCGTCGCTCAATATGCGGTAAGGGTCAAAGGTCGTGGTGCGAAGCAGCTTCTTTTCAATATCCCTGCATCCTGCCACGGGGTCGATAAGCTCTCCGCTGTCAAGCTCAAGGTACAGCGCGTTGACGGAGAAGTCACGCCTCTTAGCGTCCTCCTTCAGACTTTTCGTAAACGCAACGCTCACCGGCTCATGTCCGCCGCCCGCGCCATAGCTCTCGCGCCTGAACGTGGTATGCTCGTACCTCCCGCTTTCAAGCGCAATAACCACCGTGCCGAGCCGCGCACAGGTCAGCTTGTGTGAAATACCCCGTTGGGTCAGAAAAGCGTCCAGCTCATCGGGCGTGAATGCGCTCGCAAGGTCTATGTCCGAACAGTCCCGCCCCAAGAGCGAGTCCCTTACAAAGCCGCCAACGGCGTAAAGCGGAATGCCCACGCCAATGAAAGCGTGGGCAAGCTCCTTTATATCGTTCGGTATGGGGTAAGCTATGGCCTATTCCTCCGTATCGTTTTCGTCTGCTTCGGGCGTTTCCGACTCGTAATCGAACGTTTCCGCTTCGACCGCCTCAACGCTCTCGGGCGCGTCGATAACCACGTCGCTTTCCTCGTCGCTCTCGTCCATGTGCGGCACGACCGCGACCCAAGCAAGCCTTGAGCCGTCGTCCACGCGCATCATGCGAACTCCCTGCGTAGCCCTGCCGATAATCGGCACCTGCGGGATGGGCATCCTAAGCACCGTGCCGTCGTTTCGGACAAGCAGCAGATCCTCATCATCGGTAATGACCTTCATGCATACCAGCTCGCCGGTTCTCTCGGTGAGCTTCATGACGGTTATGCCCTTGCCGCCTCGTCCTTGTGTGTTGTACTGCTCCTCCGGCGTGCGCTTGCCCATGCCCTTCTCGGTAACGGTGAGTATATTGCCGTTTGGAATGACCTTGCACATCTCGACCACGCGGTCATCCTCGCCAACCTTGATGGCGCGAACGCCCAGTCCGCCGCGTCCCGTGGCGCGAACATCACACTCGTTGAAGCGTATCGACTTGCCGCTGTGGGTGCAAACCATGAAGTCCTCATTGCCCTTGGACAGCTCAACGCTGATAAGGTAATCGTCCTCGCGAAGCTGATGCACCATCAGACCGCCCTTGCGGATGTTCATGCACTCGTCAATGCGGGTCTTTTTGATCATGCCCATACGCGTCGCGGTGACAAGGTATTTGTCGTCCTCGTCCGCCTTGTCCAGCGGGAACATGGCGGTCACAAACTCGCCCTCGCCCATGTGCAGCAGATTGACCACGGGCATACCCTTGGACGCCTTGGAGCTTTCGGGAATCGCATAACACTTTATCCGATACACCCTGCCCTTGTTGGTGAAGAACAGTATCAGCGCGTGGGTGTTGGTGTGGACTATGCGCTCAACAAAGTCCTCCTCGCGTGTCGTCTGCCCCTTCACGCCCCTGCCGCCGCGGTTCTGCGCCTTAAAGACGTCGGGCGACACGCGCTTGACATAGCCGAAGTGAGTAAGGGTGACTATCATGTCCTCCTGCTGAATCACGTCGTCCAAGTCGATGTCCTCTATCATCTGGGTTATCTCGGTGCGTCTGGGGTCGGAATATTTGGCCTTGACCTCCAAAGCCTCCTGCTTGATAACGCCCATCAACAAATGCTCGTCCGCAAGCAGCGAGCGGTAATACTCCACCTTGACCTCCAAATCGGCCTTCTCCGCGACAAGCTTGTCGCGTTCCAAGCCCACCAAGCGCTGTAAACGCATATCCAGCACGGCCTGCGCCTGACGCTCGGACAGCCCAAAGCGTTCGTTCAGGCGGGCTTTGGCCTCCGCCGCGCTCGCTGACGACTTAATCAATGCCACAACCTCGTCTATATTGTCAAGGGCGATAAGCAGTCCCTCCAATATATGCAGGCGTTCCAAAGCCCGCTTGAGGTCGAAGCGCGTGCGGCGCGTCACGACGTCGCGCTGATGCTCCAAATAGTAATACAGCAGCTGCTTTAGGTTGAGCACCTTCGGTTCGCCGTCCACCAACGCAAGGTTGATAACGCCAAAGGTGGTCTGCATATCGGTGTGCTTGTAGAGGTTGTTGAGCAAGACCTCCGGGTTGACGTCGCGCTTCAGCTCTATGACTATGCGCGTGCCGGTGCGGTCAGTCTCGTCGCGCAAGTCCGAAATACCCTCTATCTTCTTCTGATGCACAAGGTCGGCTATGCGCTCGACCATGCGCGCCTTGTTGACCTGATAGGGTATTTCGGTGACTATGATGCGTGAGCGGTTCGCGCTCATTGGCTCTATCTCCGCCTTTGCGCGCACCACGATGCGGCCTCTGCCGGTGCGGTATGCGCTTGTAATGCCCATCTTGCCCAAAATCGTGGCTCCCGTGGGGAAGTCCGGACCCGGAATATAGCTCATCAGATCGTCAAGGCTGATATCCGGATTGTCTATCATGGCAACCAAACCGTCTATGACCTCGCCCAAGTTGTGCGGGGGCATATTGGTAGCCATGCCCACGGCTATGCCGCCCGAGCCGTTCACCAATAGGTTGGGGAAACGGCAGGGCATGACGGAGGGCTGGGTCAGGGTTTCATCGAAGTTCGGGTAGAAATCCACCGTATCCTTTTCGATGTCAGCCATCATCTCGGTTGTGAGCTTGGACATACGCGCCTCGGTATAACGCATTGCCGCCGCGCCGTCGCCGTCCACCGAACCGAAGTTGCCATGTCCCTCCACCAAGGGATAGCGGGTGGAGAAGTCCTGCGCAAGGCGCACCATGGCGTCATAAACCGCCGTGTCGCCGTGAGGATGATATTTGCCCAGCACATCGCCCACGATACGGGCGCTCTTGCGGTAGGGCTTGTCGGGCTGAAGCCCCAACTCACTCATGGAGTAGAGTATCCTGCGGTGTACGGGCTTTAGACCGTCGCGCACATCGGGCAGGGCGCGGTCAATGATGACCGCCATGGCGTAGGCTATGAAGCTCGTCTTCATCTCCTTCTCAAGATGATGGGGAAGTATTCTGTGTTTATCGTCCATGCTTTACCTCTATACGTCCAGGTTGGTAACGAGCTTGCTGTTTTGCTCGATAAATTCGCGGCGCGGCTCTACCTTGTCGCCCATAAGCAGGGTGAAAAGCTCGTCGGCTTCCACGGCGTCATCCACCTTGACCCTGAGCATAAGTCTGTTGTCGGGGTCCATGGTGGTGTCCCAAAGCTGATCGGCGTTCATCTCGCCCAAGCCTTTGTAACGCTGAATGACGGGCTTAGGCTCGCGGCCTATCTCCGTCAACACCTGATCCAGCTCCTCATCGGAGTAGACATAGCGTTCATACTTGCCGCGCTTAATCTGATAGAGCGGGGGCTGAGCGATGTAGACATAGCCCTGCTCGACCAAGGGGCGCATATGGCGGTAGAAGAAGGTCAAAAGCAGTATGCGGATATGACTGCCGTCAACGTCGGCATCGGTCATGCAGATAATCTTGTGATAGCGAAGCTTGCTTACATCGAAGTCCTCATCCATGCCCGCGCCGAAGGCGGTGATCATCGCCTTTATCTCGTTGTTGGAGAGTACGCGGTCAAGCCTTGCCTTCTCAACGTTTAATATCTTGCCTCTCAAGGGCAGTATCGCCTGATACATGCGGTTTCGCCCCATCTTTGCGCTGCCGCCCGCCGAGTCGCCCTCGACTATGAACAGCTCGCACATGGCGGGGTCCTTCTCCTGACAGTCGGCAAGCTTGCCCGGCAGCGCTGTCGAATCCAAGACGGTCTTTCTGCGGGTCAGCTCACGCGCCTTCCTTGCGGCGTCGCGGGCGCGGTTGGCGGTGATGCACTTCTCGATGATGAGCTTGGCTGTCGCGGGCGTCTCCTCCAAATAGGTTGCAAGCTTGTCCGCGACTGCTCCGTCCACCAGGGGGCGTATGTCGGCGTTGCCCAATTTAGTCTTGGTCTGCCCCTCAAACTGCGGCTCGGTGAGCTTCACTGAGACTATGGCGGTCAAGCCCTCGCGGATGTCCTCGCCCGAAAGCGAAGCGTCGGAAGCCTTCAACAGCCCGTGCTTCTTGGCATAATCGTTGATAACGCGGGTGAGCGCGTTCTTGAAGCCCACAAGATGCGCGCCGCCCTCGTGCGTGGCGATATTGTTCGCGAAGGTGAGTATCATCTCGTTGTAGCCGTCGTTGTACTGCATGGCAATCTCAACGCTTGCGGTCTCCGTCCCATCCTCGAAGCGCACGGCGGTAAAGTACAGCGGTTCGGGCTGTAAAACCTCTTTGTTCTTGTTCAGATGCTCGACAAAGGAGCGTATGCCGCCCTCGTAGCAGTAGCTCTTGACGGTGTGGGGATTGGTGCGCTCATCCGTCGCGGTGATGCGTATACCGGCGTTTAGGAAGGCAAGCTCGCGGAAGCGCGCAGTCATGGCGTCGAACTCGAACACCACCGAATCGAATATGGTGACGTCGGGCAGGAACCAAATTGTGGTACCGGTTTCATCTCGGGGGCAGTCGCCCTCAATATGAACCTCGTCCAAGGGGAGACCCTTGCTGTAATTCTGTATATATATGTGTCCGTCGCGGCGAACCTCGGCTCGCAGCTTCTCGGAGAGCGCGTTAACGCAGGACACGCCCACGCCGTGCAGACCGCCGGAAACCTTATAGCCCCCGCCGCCGAACTTGCCGCCCGCGTGCAGTATGGTCAGAGCCACTTCAAGGGCGTCCTTGCCCGTCTTGGCATGATAGCCCACAGGTATGCCCCTGCCGTTGTCGCGTACCGTGACGGAGTTGTCCTCGTGAATGGCTATCTCTATATGGGTGCAAAAGCCCGCGAGCGCTTCATCGATGGAGTTGTCCACAACCTCGGTCACAAGGTGATGAAGCCCGTTGAGGTCGGTGGTGCCTATGTACATTCCGGGTCTGCGGCGCACAGCCTCCAAACCCTCCAAGACCTGTATCTGCGATGCGTCGTAGGACTCGGATACGTTGTGTTCGAATTCTTCCATTGTCGTCTTTTTGTCGTCCTCTCTATACTTCTACTATGGTTCCGTTACTGACATTGAATATCTGCATGGAGTCCGCGCCCGCTCGGGTCAACTCCTCCAAATGCGTGCAGGTGATAAACGCCTGGCAGCCCTCTATGCTCGCGATAAGCCTTGCCTGCCGCACAGCGTCCAGCTCCGAGAACACATCGTCCAAAAGGAGTACGGGGTTTTCGCCCCGAAGCCTTCGGATAAGCTCTATCACGGAGAGCTTCAGCGCCAACGCCACGGTGCGCTGCTGCCCCTGCGAGCCATATATCCTCGCGTCCACCCCGTTGAGGGTTAGGAGAATATCGTCCCTGTGCGGCCCCACCGAGGTTGTGCCTCGGAAGATGTCGCGCTCAAGGTTGGAGCTGAGCCTGTCCATCATCACGCCCGCAAGCTCGTCGGGCGCGGTCGGGGGCAGGTTGGGCTGATAGCTTACCACAAGCTCGTCCATACCGTCGCTCATCTGCCTGTGTCTGCGACACGCCGCGTCCGCGATCTCGCCCACGAACTGCGTCCTTGCCAAGGTTATCGCCGCTCCCAAGCCCGCAAGCTGCTCGTCCCAAGACTCCAACATATCGTAGTCGAGGTTGTCGCCGTCCTTTAGGAGGGTGTTGCGCTGCTTTAGCGCGTTGTTGTACTGTTGCAGCTTGTAGTAATAGGCGGGCGATTGGCCAGACAGCTCCATGTTCAGGAAACGCCGCCTTTCGGCGGGGCCGTCCTTGACCAAGGATAAATCCTCGGGGGAGAACATGACCACATTCAGACAGCCCATAAGCTCACCCGAGCGCGTCAGCGGCACTCCGTCCAGAATGACCCTCTTGCGCTCCTTTGCGTAGAGGCTCATGCGCACATTGCGCTTGCCTTGACGGGTAGTGGCGTCCAGAATTACGCTGCCCTCCGGACTGTCGTAGCTGATTAGCTCAGCGTCCCTGGGCGTGCGCTGACTCCTGCCGAATGAACAGAGGAAAATCGCTTCCAATACGTTCGTCTTGCCCGCGCCGTTCCTGCCGGTCAGTACGCAAAACCCCGCGTCAGGCGTGATTTCGAGGCGACTGTAATTGCGAAACTCGGTCAGCTTCAGGCTGTCAACGCGCACTAAAAATAACCTCCGAAGGAATTAGTTTATTATACCATAAACAGGGGTTGTTGTAAATATGATGATGTAAATAATAATTGAAGAGACTGCCGCAAAAACGCGAAAAGCGCCCAAAAATACCGCCGCTTGCGACCTAATATATTCTCGCCGGTCAACCCCCTTGTTATCCCAATATGTTCCGCCAACTCACCCTTTTGTCATCCTGAGGAGCATTAGCTCCGAAGGATCCTGAAACAAGCTTGCGGTTATAGATGCGCTCCCCCGAACGCCACCCCCTTGTCATCCTGAGCTTGTCGAAGGATCTTGAAACAAGCTTGCGGTTATAGATGCGCTCCCCGCTCCCCGTCAACACTTAAAATCGCGCTTTTTGGCGCCGCGGCTATTGCCAAACCCCGCGTTTTGTTATATCTTATTAGGGAACGGGAGGACAGTTCAACGTATGCGTATACTTTTGACCAACGACGATGGGATCTCGGCCTTCGGGCTGCACGCGCTGATCGCCGCGCTTTACAAGGAGCATGAGCTTTATATAGCCGCCCCCGATTCACAGAGAAGCGCGGTGGCTTCCGCCATGACACTGTCGCCTCCGCTTCGGGCCGTGCCTTGGATCGACCCCGCCGCCCACGGCGCCGCGGCCTACGCCATTTCCGGAACCCCCGTAGACTGTGTGCGGCTTGCAATAGGCAACCTTTTCGACATGCCCGAGCTGGTGATTTCCGGCATTAACAACGGACATAATCTCGGCACTGACACGCTGTATTCCGGCACTGTCGCGGCTGCGCGGGAGGCTGCCGTGCGCTACGGGCTTCCCGCTATCGCCATATCCTTGGGCGGCTGCGCCAATATGCCGACCGCCGCGTTCGCCGCGAAGCTTGCCATGCGCGCCCTTTTTGAAAACCCGCTCCCCAAGGGGCTTTTCCTTAACGTCAACGCCCCCGATTTGCACCTTTCCAAGGTCAAGGGCGTAAGGCTTGCGACCTTGGGCAGGGTGGACTATGACAGCCCATACGCTGTGATCAGCGACGCGGACGGCAGGCTTTGCTACCACACCCCCCGCGAAAGCTCAAGAAGCGGCGGGCAGGACAGCGACGTCATGCTCAACGAGGCGGGCTATATCAGCTTCACGACCATGGGACTGAGCGGAGAGAGTGGTATTAATCACAATATAGACGACGCCCTTTTGAATGGGCTTTGGGAGGCAAGATGAACATTGCCATAATAGGCGGCGGCGCGGCGGGCATGGCCTGCGCGATAAAGGCCGCGGAGAACGGAAACAGGGTCACGCTTTTTGAGCGCAACGCCAAGCTTGGCATGAAGCTGTACATAACGGGCAAGGGGCGCTGCAACCTCACCAACGACACAAACAGGGACGGATTCTTTGACAATGTGGTTCATAACCCGCGCTTTTTATACAGCGCGTATTCGGCCTGCTGTCCCGCCGACGTCATGCGCGGGTTCGAGAGCATGGGCGTGCCGCTCAAGGTGGAGCGCGGCAACCGCGTTTTCCCCGTTTCGGACAAGTCGAGCGACGTCATTCGCGCACTCTCAAGGCGTATGGACGAGCTTGGCGTGAAGGTTCTTTTGAACACCCGCATAGAGGGCGTCGCGGTTAGCGGCGGCGCTGTCGTCGGCGTCACAGTATCGGGCAAGACCCTGCCCTTTGACGCGGCGGTACTGGCCACGGGCGGGGTGTCCTACCCCTCTACCGGCTCAACAGGCGACGGACTGCGGTTTGCCGAGGAGCTGGGGCTTGCCGTAACCCCGACGCAGGGTTCGCTTGTGCCGCTTGAGACCCGCGAGAGCTGGTGCGGTACTCTCTCCGGCGTCAGCCTCAAGAACGTTACTCTCACATTGAAGCGCAAGGGCAAGGCGCTGTACTCGGAGCTTGGCGAGATGCTTTTCACCCACTTTGGGGTATCAGGCCCGCTCGTGCTCACCGCTTCGGCATACATGGACGATGACGCGAGCTATGAGCTGTTCATAGACCTAAAGCCCGCGCTTTCGGCGGAGACGCTTGACGCAAGGCTTGTGCGCGACATAGCGGCGTCGAACAAAAAGACCGTGGGGGGCGCGTTCTTTGGACTGCTTCCCGCAAGGCTGCTTGACGTGGTATTGGAGCTTGCGGCCGTGGACGCCCACGCGCCCGCGGCGAGCTTTACCCGCGCACAGCGTATGAGCCTGGTGCAGACGCTAAAGGGCGTATGCCTGCATATTGAGCGCAAACGCCCCGTGGACGAGGCCATAATCACGCGAGGCGGGGTCAAGGTGAGCGAGATCGACCCCTCGACAATGGAGGCCAAGCGCGTGAAAGGGCTGTACTTCGCGGGTGAAATGATAGACGTTGACGCCTTCACGGGCGGTTTCAATTTACAGATTGCGTGGAGCACGGGCGTTCTGGCGGGAAGGAGCATAGAATGAACGAGACTGTGGTCAGCATAGCGATTGACGGGCCTGCGGGCGCGGGCAAAAGCACGATAGCCAAGCGTGTCGCCGCCGAGCTTGGGATAAGCTATCTTGATACCGGCGCGATGTACCGCGCCGTGGCGTTGGCCTGCGGCAAGAGGGGCATAGCCTTGGACGACGCAGAGCGCGTTGGCGAGCTTTTGAGTACCCTCAAGCTTGACGTAGACTGGCAAGAGGGCGTTCAGCACGTCTATATCGACGGCGGGGACGTTTCGGTCGAGATACGCACAGAGGCCATGGGCAGAGGAGCGTCAGACGTGTCCAAGCTGCCCTGCGTGCGCGACGCCTTGGCCTCCAAGCAGCGCGAGATAGGCAGGCGGCGGAGCGTTATCATGGACGGAAGGGACATAGGCACCTATGTCATGCCCTACGCTCCGTACAAGTTTTATGTAACCGCAAGCAGCGAGGAGCGCGCAAGGCGCAGGATGCTGCAGCTTGAGGGGAAGGGGCAGAGCGCGGATTATGAGACTATACTCAAGGCCATCCGCGAACGCGACGCCCAGGATATGGGCAGGAGCTATGTGCCGCTGAAGCAGGCGGACGACGCGCTGCTTGTGGACACCACCAACATGAGCATAGACGAGGCCGTATCCTTCATAACGAAGGCGGTCCAAAAGGAGTAAAATGCTGTACATCTTCGCAAAGGTCTTCCTAAAATGGATTATGGCTCTGGTTCTGCGGCCCTTCGTTCTGCACCGCGAGAACCTCAGGAGCAAGGGCAAGGTGATTTTCGTGTGCAACCATGTGGCGATGCCCGACCCTATCGCGATAGCGCTTGTGTCGAACCGCGTTATACACTTCATGGCCAAGGCCGAGCTGTTCGAGAGCCGCGTTTCCCGCTTATTCTATGACTCGCTGCTGGTTTTCCCCGTTTCGCCCGCGTCGGCCGATCTGAAGTCCATAAAGAAGGCGATAAACCTTCTGAACAAGGGCAAGGCGTTTGGGATGTTCCCTGAGGGACATCGCTCCGCGACACAGTTTGACATGGATATTATGCATCGGGGCGCGGCGTACATAGCTACACGGGCCGACGCGCCGATAATCCCCATATACCTTGACCCGCATTCATGGGACAAGGGACATAGAATACGCATGGCTGTGGGCGAGGCCATAGTACCCTCCAAGGTGAGGGAGCAGGTGACGTCGATGAAGTATGTCAACGCCGTGACCGACAGGATAGCCGACGCCTTCAACAGCCTTAGAGAGGAGCTTGGGTCGGCGTGAAGGTCTATATTGCAAAGCACGGCGGCTTCTGCGTGGGCGTAAGGCGGGCTGTGGACATGGCCAAGGACGCCGCAAAGGAGCGCGGTCGGGTGTATAGCTTGGGCAAGCTTATTCACAACGAGGGCGTGGTGGAGGAGCTTAGGGGCATGGGCGTGATACCCATTGACAGCCTGGAGTCCGTTGGCGCGGGCGACGTCGTGGTGGTGAGGGCGCACGGCGAATCCAAGGCCGTCATGCGGGAGCTTCAAAGGAAGGGCGTTCACATAGTTGACGCCACCTGTCCGTTTGTCGCCAAGATACACCGAATAGCCGAGAGCGCGGGCGATGTGCCGTTGATAGTCGCGGGGCAGGCCAAGCACCCCGAGGTTGTGGGCATATGCGGCTGGGCGTCGGGCGAAAGCTATGTTGTGGAGAGCGTCGGGGACGTTCTGAAGCTTCCGCATATGGACGCCGCCATACTGGTTTCGCAGACCACGGGACGCAAGGCGGTGTTCGACGAGATAGCCGATGAGCTTTCAAGGCGGGTAGACAAGCTTGTGGTTCACATGACCATATGCAAGGCGACGCAGCAGCGCCAAAGGGAGGCCGAAACCCTGTCCCGCTTTTGCACCCGTATGTTTATTATCGGTTCCGAAACGAGCGCAAACGTAAGAGCGCTCGCCAAGGTGTGCGAAAAATGTTGTAAATATTCAAGAATTATAGACAATATCGACAAAATTCCTCTTGCTATTTTGGAAGCGCGTGATATAATAGGCTTTGTTGCGGGCGCATCAGCGCCGGACGTGATAATCATGGAGGTTATACAAGTAATGAGCGAACTCGAGAATGCGACAGTTGAAACCATCGAAGCGGAAGCTCCCGCCGAGGTAGTCGCCGAAGCAACCGAAATCCCCGAAGTATCCGCCGAAACCGAAGCTGTGGCAGAGCCTGCAGTCGAGGAAGAAGCAGCGGCAGAAGAAGCCGCCCCCGCCGCCGTCACCGAGCCTGACGGCGAGACCGAAGCTGTGCAGGTCGCGGACAACAGTTCCGACGATTTCCGCAAAGCCTTTGAAGGAACCATGAGAAGGATTCGTCCCGGTCAAGTCTTAACCGGTACCGTTCTTCAGTTAGTCGATGGCGAGATTTATGTCAACATCGGCTACAAGTCCGATGGCGTTATTCCCAAGGGTGAGTTTTCCACAAATCCCGACATGAAGGTTGAGGACGTCATTAAGGAAGGCGACAGCATCGACGTTGAAGTCGTAAAGGTCAATGATGGCGAGGGCAATGTTCTCCTGTCCCATAAGAACGTAGAGAGCAAGAAGCTCTGGGACGAACTTATGGTCGAAGGCATAGAGGAGAAGGTCTTTGACGCGGTTGGCAAGGAGGTCGTAAAGGGCGGTCTTATCGCTGAGATAGACGGCAACATTCGCGCCTTCATTCCCGCCTCGCTCGTTTCCACTAAATATGTTGAGAACCTGTCCGAGTATGTCGGCAAGCCCATCAAGGTCATGGTGCTTGAGGTAGACCGCGGCCGCAAGCGCGTAGTTGCTTCCGCCAAGAAGTATCTGCTCACAGAGCAGGAGCGCAAGCTTGCCGAGAAGTGGGATTCCATCATCGTCGGCAGCAAGGTCCACGGCGTTGTCCGCAGGATTACCGATTTCGGCGCGTTCGTCGACATCGGCGGCGTAGACGGTCTTGTGCATGTCACCGACACCGCATGGGGCAGAGTAAAGCACCCCTCCGACACCCTTTCCATCGGTCAGGAGATCGAAGTATTGGTATTGGGCGTCGATAAGGATAAGAAGCGCATTTCCCTGGGCTACAAGCAGCTTCAGCCCAAGCCGTGGACGATGGCCGCCGAGAAGTACCCCGTTGGCAAGATCGTCGAGGGCAAGGTTGTTCGCATAGTTCCCTTTGGCGCGTTCGTGGCGCTTGAGCCGACCATTGACGGTCTTATCCACATCTCTCAGATCGCGCTTCGCCGCATCGAGAAGGTCGAGGATGAGCTGAAGGTCGGAGACGTCGTGCGCTGCAAGGTGCTTGAGGTCAACCCCGAAGCCAAGAGGATCAGCCTGTCAAGGCGTGACGCCACCTTGGAGGAGAACCCTGAGATCGCAGCTCAGCTCGCCGCTGAAAAGGCGGAGCGTGAGAGGCTGTATCAGGAGCGCAAGGCGCAGCGCGAAGCTGACAGAGAGCAGCAGCAGCAGCCGCGTCAGCCCAGGAACAACGATCGCGGCGAACAGCGTCAGAGCAGAAGCGGCGAGCAGCGTCCCCAGAGCGCCCCGCGTCCCGCCGGCGACAGCCGTCCCGACCGCAGACGCCGCAACAACGAGGATGGCGACTACGAGCTTCCGCCCGTATCCACCACCACCACCTCGCTGGCTTCCCTCCTTGCCAACTTCAAGGCCGAGGATGACGAGTAAGCGATAACGGATAATAATAAAACGGAACCCCGCGATAACGTGGGGTTCCTTTTTTTCATGCCAACGTTAAAGGGCGGATTGGGCTGTCGGCGCGGCAGGCCTCATAAAATGAGCGCGGAGCTATATTGGAAATGCTGAAAAATAAAGGAAAAGTTTACAAAATCTCCTCGGTTTTTGGAGCAAATCGGGAACGGACGTATTCACAGTGCGGGGATTTTGTGATATAGTAAGCTTGCTATGAAGAAGGAAAAGACGAGACAGTCGTTTTATTTCAAGCCCGCATATTTCGTTCTGCTCATCCTCATCGACGCCTGTATATTGGCGGGGGTGCTTATTCCGCAGCGCGCCAAGATAAACGAGGCGCAGGAGCAGCTTGAGCTAAAGCAGCAGGAGCTTAATTCCATAGAGATAGAGTATCAGCGCGAGTTGGACAACCTTGACTATATGCGCACCGAGTCATATCAGCTTCAGCAGGGCAGCGAAAAATACGGATACCATTTCGAAGGAGACACACTGATACCCGATGATTCCTAAGACTGATTTTTGCGTAATCGATATAGGCAGCAACTCCATTCGTTTTATGCGGGTGGAGTTTATTTGTGGCAGTCCTCACTTTGGCGAAAAGAGCCTCTATACCGCTCAGCTTGCGGAGGGGCTTTTGGCGAGCGGACGCCTTGACCCAAAGAGAATGCGCTTGGCGGCGGACGCAATCGCGGACTTTAGGCGCAAGGCCTGTGGCTTGCCGGTGTACGCCTACGCCACGAGCGCGGTCAGGGACGCCGAAAACCGCGATGAGCTTTTGAGCATGATAAGGGAAAGCTCCGCCGTACCTGTGGAGATATTATCGGGCGAGCGGGAGGGCAGGCTTGCTTACCTTGCGGCGACGGGCGGTGCGGGAACCATGCTTGACATAGGCGGCGGCAGTATGCAGCTTGTAAGTGAAACGGAGTCCGTGAGCTTCCCGATAGGCTGTGTTCGCGCTAAGGATTATTGCAGGATAAGCTCGCAAGAGCAGCTCAAGTCCGAGATTTTCCCGTGGGCGTCCCGCATTGTGGGCGCCGCAAAGCCCCAGGGCGCGCCCTTCGTGGGCGTGGGCGGCACTATAACCACCGTGGGTATGCTGCTTTCAGGGCAAAGCGCATATCATAAGGAAGCTTTGGACGGAATACTGATTACCCCTGAGAATCTGTGTCCGCTGCTTGAAAGCCTTATCGCCATGGGCGCGGCGCGGCAAGAGCATCCGCTTTTGGCGCAAAGGCATGACACGATAGTCCAAGGCGGGGTGCTGTTGCTGTATTGGCTGCTTGAAAAGGGCATGTCGCCCCTGTCGCCGCATGACGCGGACGGCATGGAAGGCTATGCCATGCAGGTGATCCAAGACCGCATGACAAAGGATTAGGCATACAAAAATCCCCTGTGACCCAACGGCCGCGGGGGATGTAATTTATTGCCCGCCCCAACGCCCGACAAAGGGCATTTAGGGAGAGTATTGCCTACTCGAACATACGGTATCCGAACTTGCGGAGCGTGAGTATCTTCACACCGGAATCGAGGATCGCAAGCTTCTTGCGCAGTAACGAGATGTAGACCTCAACGCTGTTCTCGCCCGCGGTGGAGTCGTAGCCCCAAACCTTGTTCAGCAGCGTGTCCTTGCTGACGACAACGCCGCCGCTGCCAAGCAGAATCTGCATGATGGAGAACTCCTTCTTGCTCAGGCGCACGCGGTTTTTGCCGCAGGACAGCTCACAGGACGTGAGGTGCAGAGTGAGATCTCCAAAAGAGAGCGTGTCCATGATGACCTCGCCGCGCCTGCGCGTCAAGGCCTTAACGCCCGCGAACAGCTCAGGGTTATATATGGGCTTGGTCAGGAAATAGTCCGCCCCCGAATTCAGACCGAGAGCGCGTTCATCCGCGTCGTTGTGCGCGGTCAAAATAAGCAAGGGCGTGGCGATCTTGGCCTTGCGCAATTGTCCGCAAAGGGCAATGCCGTTTAAGCTCGGCAGCACAACATCCGCAATGATGAGATCGTAAGCCCTGGTCATGGCAAGGTCAAGCCCGATTTCGCCGTCGGAGCAGGTATCGCAGTCGTACCGCTTCGTGCGCAGAGCTTCCCTTAGCGTATTCGCAAGCTTGCCATCGTCCTCGATTATCAAAATTCGCATATAACCTCCGAGGTTTGAATGCGGCCCCTTTTATTGGGTCACATCATGAAGCTATTGTCATTATAACATAAGCGCAGAAAAAAACACCTAAATTTTGCGTTATTTCGTACAAATTTTACCAATTCTTAACGCTCCGTACATCAATTGCAATCGGTTCTATTTTCAGAAATCATGAGGGATTGTGTTCTCCCTTCCGCCCAAGCCGTTTCCAAGGGCTTGGGCACGCCCCCGCTCCCCGCCGCCCCTTTGTCAATATATTTTATTTGTAGAAAAATGGATATTGACAACGGAGGACAAATGTGTTTCAATACATATCGTGAGTTTAGTTAATCTAAACTTTGAGTTTAGAAAGGATTGACCGTGATGGAGATTGGGGAAAAGGTCAAGCAGCTGCGTTTGCGGCTGGGCTTGACGCAGGAGGAGCTTGCGGCGCGCACAGAGCTGACCAAGGGCTTCATCTCTCAGTTAGAGAGGGACATAACCTCGCCATCCATAGCGACGCTGATGGACATACTTGAAGCGTTGGGCACGGACATAGGCAGCTTCTTCAACGAGGCTCCAGAATCGAAGGTGGTTTACGCTTCCGACGATATGTTCATCAAGGAGGACGAGGGGCTTGAGATACGCTGGCTTGTGACCAACGCGCAGCGCAACCTCATGGAGCCTATACTCGTAACCTTAAAGGCGGGAGCGGAGACCGCGGCGCACGATCCGCACGAGGGCGAGGAGTTCGGTTACGTCCTCTCCGGTTCGCTCACGCTGTGCGACGGCGAGGAGCGGTTCAAGCTGAGGCGCGGCGACAGCTTCTACTTTCACCCGCATGGGGTACATCGGCTTATAAACAGCGGCAAGAGCGAGGCCAAGGTGCTTTGGGTCAGCGCGCCGCCGTCATTCTGATTTAATTTGGGAGGTTATAGGGCATGGAAAAGTCCAAGCATCTTATTGAGCTTATCGACGTATCGAAGGATTACGGCGGAGACGTCGCCTTGGAGCATATTAACCTGTACATCAACGACGGCGAGTTCCTGACATTGTTAGGGCCCTCCGGCTGCGGCAAGACGACAATGCTGAGGCTTATCGCGGGCTTCATCCTGCCGTCCTCCGGTATGATAATGATGGAGGGCAAGGACATCGCCCGCATACCCCCGCACAAGCGCGCGGTCAACACGGTGTTCCAAAAGTACGCTCTGTTCCCTCATCTGAATGTCTTTGACAATATCGCCTTCGGTCTCAAGATAAAGAAGCTTTCAAAGGACGAGATAGAGCGCAAGGTCAACGCCATGCTGAAGCTGGTCAACCTTGAGGGTTACGGCAAGCGCTGGGTGGATCAGCTTTCGGGCGGTCAGCAGCAGCGTGTCGCGATAGCCCGCGCCTTGGTCAACGAGCCTAAGATACTGCTATTGGACGAGCCTCTGGGCGCGCTCGATCTGAAGCTGCGTCAGGAGATGCAGGTGGAGCTGAAGCGTATGCAGCAGCAGCTTGGCATTACCTTCATATATGTCACCCACGACCAAGAGGAAGCCCTCACAATGAGCGACACCATAGTGGTCATGCGCGACGGCGTAATACAGCAGATTGGCCACCCCATCGACATCTACAACGAGCCAAAGAACAGCTTTGTCGCGGACTTCATCGGTGAGAGCAACATACTTGAGGGCATAATGCTTGAGGACTACCGCGTTCGCATGAACGGCGTCAACTACCGCTGCGTGGACGCGGGCTTCGGCAAGAATACCGAGGTGGACGTAGTCGTGCGCCCCGAGGATATAGACATGACCCCGCCTGATGGCGCGAAGGTTTCGGGCAGGGTTGCTTCTATGGTTTTCATGGGAGTACACTATGAGATTTGCGTAGACGCGGGCGGCTACGAGTGGGTGGTACACACCACCGATTCGGCGGCGGTCGGCGACGTCGTGGGCATATCCATTCCGCCCGACGCCATACACATAATGAAGAAAACCCGTTCGATGAACATCCTTGACTGCGAGGTCTACCCCGAGGACGGCGAAATCTACATCGACGAGGTTGCCTTCCCCTGCGACAATATCGAGGGCTTCGAGAACAAGGAGGAGGCGTTGGTGCAGGTCACGCCCGCCGACGTAATAGTGACCGCGCCTCAGGACGCGAAGCTCACCGGCTTTGTCAAGGCCTGTATGTTCTTAGGTACGCATTACGAGATTACCGTTTCCTGCACGGACAACGACTGGATTATACTCTCTCCCGACTTCATGGAGGACGGGGAGGAAGTCGGCCTTGCCGCGGATCCCTCCAAGCTCGTACTCATCCACAAGAACGACGCGTAGACAGCGGAGGCAGCAGACATGAAGCGCACCGTTTTCTCATACCCATACATTGTTTGGATGCTGCTGTTCATAGTGGCGCCCATGCTGTTCATAGTGTTCTATGCCTTTACCGACGGCGGGGCGTTCAGCCTTGAGCCTATAAAGGCGGCGCTCTCGGCGGGCTACCTGAAGGTTCTCGGCCATTCCGCCCTGATCGCCCTCTACACCACCTATATATGCCTTTTGCTGGGCTATCCCGTGGCGTATATACTCTCCAAGATGAAAAAAGCCGTAGCCGCCTTGGTGTCGGTGTTCTTCATCGTACCAATGTGGATGAACTTCCTCCTGCGCACCTACGCGTGGAAGGTTCTTCTTGGCGCCTTCGCACCCGACCTTTTGTACACCGAAGCCGCCGTCCTCATAGGCATGGTCTATAACTTCCTGCCCTTTATGATACTGCCGATATATACGGTGCTTCAAAAGCTTGACAAGAGCTACATCGAAGCGGCCCGCGACCTCGGCGCGGACGGTGTTGTCACCTTTATGCGGGTGGTGCTTCCGCTCTCCGTCCCCGGCATAGTATCGGGCGTCACCATGGTTTTCGTACCCTCCATCACCGCCTTTGCCATATCACAGCTGCTGGGCGGCAAGATGACCGGTATGCTCTACGGCGACCTTATCTACAACAAGTTCGTGATAGAGGGCAGCCAAAACGTGGGCAGCGCGCTCTCCATAGTCCTGCTCATCAGCGTTTTGGTCAGCATGGGCGTAATGAAGCTCGTGGACAAGAGCCACGAGGAGGAAGGGGGTAAGCTCTGGTGAAGCGTCTTTGGAAATTTTTACAGGGAACCTACCTTGGGATCATGCTGCTCTTTCTGTATGCCCCGATATTCTTCCTCATAATCTATTCCTTCAACTCATCCAAGACCCTTGGCAACTGGACGGGCTTTACCTTCGACTGGTATGTAAAGCTTGTCACCAACTCCACCATAATCGACGCGATATGGGTGACTGTCTCCGTGGCCGTGATTTCGAGCATAGCCGCGACCGTCCTTGGCACAGCCGCCGCAATCGGCATACAGTCCATGAAGAAGCGTCGCCGCTCCCTCATACTGGGCGTTTCACAGCTTCCCATGGTCAATCCGGATCTCGTCACCGGCGTGTCGCTGATGCTGCTCTTCATGTTCGTAGGCCTCAGGAACGGCTATGTGCGCCTTCTCATAGCCCACATAACCTTCAACATCCCTTACGTTCTTTTCAGCGTGCTTCCGCGCCTTCGTCAAAGCTCCGATATGCTCTATGAGGCCGCCCTTGACCTTGGCTGTACGCCGATGCAGGCGCTTTGGAAGGTCGTTATTCCCGACATCTCTCCGGGAATAATCTCAGGCTTTATCTTGGCTTTCACACTCTCCATAGACGATTTTGTGATAAGCTTTTTCGCGGGCAACGGAGTGGACAACCTCTCCATGTACATCTTCTCAAGTGCGCGTCAGGGCGTTAACCCCGCCCTCTCAACGATAATCTTCATTCCCGTGCTGACACTGCTGCTCATAGTCAACATCCGCAGCATACGCAAGGAGCGCGAGGACGAGATACAGAATAAAAAAACAAAGATAAAAACAAGATAAAAGGGGACACCAACATGAAAAAACTGACCGCTGTACTGCTTATCGTCATAATGGCGGGCATAGCCTGCCTCTCCGCCTGCTCCGGCTCCAAGCCGACCCTCAACGTCCTCAACTGGGGCGATTACATAGACCCCGAGCTAATTGAGGAATTTGAAGCTGAGTACGGCGTCAAGGTAAAGTACACCACCATGACCAGCAATGAGGAGATGCTGATAAAGCTTCGCGCCTCGGACTGTGTATACGACCTCTGCTTCCCGTCCGACTATATCATCGAAAAGCTGATTGCCGAGGACCTTTTGTATGAGCTGAACTATGACAATATCCCTAACGCCGCCAACACCGACGCCAATATCCTTGCAATCACCGACGCTTTCGACCCAGGCAACAAGTACTCCGTACCATATATGTGGGGAACTGTCGGCATACTCTACAACACCACCATGGTTGACGATGTTGTTGACAGCTGGGACATACTCTGGAACGAAAAATACGCCGGCAAGGTCTTGATGTACGACAGCGTCCGCGACACCATCGGGCTTTCCCTCATACGCTTGGGCTATGACATCAACACCCGTTCCGAAGCCGAGGTTTACGAGGCCGCCGACGAGCTTGTCCGGCAGAAGGCCAACGTCGCCATGGCTTACGGCACCGACGACAATAAGGAAGTTATGATAAACAACCGCGCCGCCATGACCGTAATCTACTCCGGCGACGCCCTCTACTGCATACAGGAAAACCCCGACCTTGCCTACGTCGTCCCCTCCGAGGGCAGCAACGTCTGGTTTGACAACATGATTATTCCCAAGACCTCCGAGAACACCGAGCTTGCCGAGAAGTTCATCAACTATCTTTGCGACGCTGAAGTGGCCAAGCGCAATACGGAGTACATCTACTACTCCACCCCCAACGCCGCCGCCATGGCGCTGCTCTCACCCGACTTCACCGACGACCCCGCCTACAACCCGACCGAGGACATCCTCGCCCGCTGTACCGTATTCCATGACCTGGGCGACTTCATAAGCGTTTTCTCCGCCGCCTGGGAGCGTGTATCACAGGGCTAAACAAAATCCCCCACGGCAATAGGGAATTACCGTGGGGCTTTGCTTGGGTGCAAAGTAAAGGGACACGATAAAGCGCTGCTTTGCCGTGTCCCTTGTTTGTTGCTTAGTTACTTTAGCAGCTCCTCCATCTCGTCAAGCAGCTCGGAGAACAGGCGAATTGCGGCGTTGACGGGTTCGGCGGTGGTCATATCCACGCCCGCAAGCTTGAGTATGGAGATGGGATCCATGCTGCCGCCCGCAGAGAGGAAGCGTTTGTAGTCGGCGACAGCGGGCGCGCCCTCGGTGAGGATGCGGTTCGCGATGGCGCAGGCGGAGGAAATCCCCGTGGAGTACTGGAATACATAGAAATTGTAGAAGAAGTGCGGTATGCGCTCCCACTCGTAGGCGATTTCGGGATCGACCGTAACGGCGTCTCCGAAATAGCGCTTGTTCAGCTCATAGTACTTCTCACAGAGGGCGTCGGCGGTTAGGGTCGTTCCGGATTCGGCCAGCTCGTTCATGAACAGCTCGAACTCGGCGAACATGGTCTGACGATAGAGAGTGCCGCGGAAGCTCTCCAGGAAGTGGTTGATGAGGTATGCGCGCTCGCGCTTATCCTTGGTATGCTCCAAGAGATAGCGCACAAGAAGCACCTCGTTGCAGGTGGAAGCGACTTCCGCGACGAAGATAACGTAGTCCGAATTGCAGACGGGCTGATTCTGGATGGAGTAGTAGGTGTGGAGCGAGTGACCCATTTCGTGGGCAATCGTGAACATATTGTCAAGGGTGTCCTTCTGGTTGAGCAGCACGAAGGGGTGCGGGTCGCCGCAGGAGGAGTACGCGCCGCTGCGCTTGCCCTCGTTCTCGTAGACGTCGATCCAGCGGTTGTTGAAGCCTTCCTTGAGTATCCTGATGTAGTCCTCGCCCAAGGGCGCGAGGGCGGCAATGATAATCTGCTGCGCCTCCTCGTAGGGGATTTCCCTGTCGGCGTCGCTGACTATGGGCGTATAGAGGTCGTACATATGCAGCTCGTCCAGACCCATGAGCTTCTTTCTCAGGGCGGCGTAGCGATGCATAACGGGCAGGTTCGCGTTGACCGCGTTGATGAGGTTGTGGTATACGGAGACGGGGACCTCGGTTTCGTCCAAGGCGGCGTGAAGCGTGGACTCGTAGCCTCTTGCGCGGGCGTTGAAGATAAGCCCCTTGACCTGCGCGTCCAAGAAGGCCGCGACGGTGTTCTTGAAGCTTGCGAAGCTGTGATACAGCGAGTCGAAGGCGGCCTTGCGCACATTGCGGTCGGAGCTTTCGAGCAGGGGGACGTATGAGCCTTGGGTGACGTGCAGGACGTTGCCCTCGGAATCCGTAATGTCGGGGAAGCGCAGGTCGGCGTTGCGGAAAGCGGAGCCGATGTCGCCGGGCGCGGAAACGACCTGACCGGAGAGCGCAAGCAGCCGTTCCTCGGCGTCGGAGAGCGTGTGCGCCTTCTTGCGGCGCAGCTTGTCAAGCTTGCGGGAGTATACCCTAAGCTCAGGCCTTTCGTCCATGAACGCTTGCAGCTTCTCGTCCGGAATCGCGATGATTTCGGGCGCGGAGAACGCGTCGGCGCTTGTTATCCCGACATAAAAGCTCATGAGCCTGCCCTTCATGGCAAGGTAGAAGGAGTTGGCGGTGTCCTCGTCGGACTTGCGCATGACGTAGTTGGCCAAACGCCCCACCTTAATCGTTATCTCGTCGGACAGCAGCATGTAATTCAAGAGAGCCTCGGCGCTCTCGCTCAGCCTGCCCTTGAAGGCCGCGACCTCATCGGGGAAGGACTGCGCCTTGCCGAAGGCTTCCTCCCACAGCGCGTCGGTTTCAAACAGATCCTCGGTCGCCCAGGTGTACTTCTTCTCAACTTCACTTCTCTTGGGTATGCGCTTTTGCTTTGCCATTTCCTTTATAAACCTCCGTCGATATTTGCTTGATTGTAACACGAACTTTATAAGAAGTACAGTACCTAATTTGCGCATGACCAAGAATGCGCGTTCCGCTTGACAGCGGCAAGCAAGGAACGGTATAATCACAAGAAAAAGAAGGGGGCTTTCAATATGCAGGTACGTTTGGGAAAGACACAAATCATTGCCGAGAAGAACGGCTTTGGGGCGCTGCCGATTCAGCGGGTCTCAACGGAATACGCCGTGAAGCTTGCGCGAAAGGCGTTCGACGGGGGATTCAATTTCTTCGATACTGCAAGGGCGTACACGGACAGCGAGGTCAAGCTTGGCATAGCGCTAAAGCCCGTGCGTGACAAGCTCTTTATCGCAACCAAAACGGCGGCGACCACTCCGGAGGATTTCTGGGAGGATTTGCACACAAGCCTTGAGAACCTTCAGACCGACTACATCGACATATATCAGCTCCATATGGCCAAGCGCTGCTATCGCCCCGACGACGGCACGGGTATGTATGAGTGTATGCAGGAGGCCAAGCGGCAGGGCAAGATAAGGCATATCGGCATCACGGCCCACCTAATCGGCGTTGCGGAGGAGATAGTCGAGAGCGGTCTGTATGAAACGCTGCAATTCCCGTTCTGCTGTCTTGCGGGCAAACGCGACATTGCCCTTGTCGAGAGCTGCAAGAGGGCCGACATGGGCTTTATCGCCATGAAAGCCTTGTCGGGCGGGCTTATTACCAACTCGGCCGCCGCTTACGTCTGGCAATCCCGCTATGACAACTCGCTTCCTATATGGGGAGTTCAGCGCGAAACCGAGCTGGACGAGTTCATATCCTACATCAATAACCCGCCCAAGGACGACGACGCCATAGCCGCCGTTATCGAACAGGACAGGCGTGAGCTTTCGGGCAGCTTCTGCCGCGGCTGCGGCTACTGTATGCCCTGTCCCATGGGTATCAAGATAAACAACTGCGCCCGTATGTCGCAGATGATAAGGCGCAGTCCCTCCGAATCGTGGCTCACATTAGAATGGCAGGCCGAGATGGAGCGCATCACGCAGTGCATACACTGCAACAGCTGCGTCAAGCGCTGCCCCTATGAGCTGAATACGCCCGAGCTGCTTGTCAAGAACTTAGAGGATTATCGCCGCCTCGCCAAGGCCTACAACGAGGAGCATAGATAGACCCACGGCGCGCAATCACTTTGGCTATTGTGCCGCCCCATAAAAACCGTCCCTCGACCTTCATGCTTTCACCAAGCTCCTTCGTCTACTCTAAAAGTGACGAAGGAGCTTTTTATTCAGCGAACGGCTTAGCCCGCGCCAAACGACAGACATGAAATACTCAACAGGGTCGGGCGAACGCGGCTCGTCCGACCTGCATTAATCGCGTTGGGCATATCGTGTAAGCTCCGCTGCATCGAGACGGCAGGGTCAATAGATGACAAGTGGAAGTAAATTATTTTTCGGCGTATTGTCTAAAGCTTTTCATACTGCTATAATTATCGGTATAGCGAGGTTGGTGATGAAAAGCTTATCCCCCAAGTGGTTCATCTGCATACTTATTGCGGTGTTGATCGTTTGTCTGGCGATCTTCGGCTGTTTCGCGCTCTCAGAATACATGACCTTCGGCGTGACCGCGCCCGCGTTCACCGCGACGCCCACGCCCGTTTCCACGTCCGCACCCGCCGTAAGCGCCATAGTCGCAGTTCCCACTCCGACCCCCACCCCCGCGCAGGCGGAGCGCATTGAGGGCGTACACGTCATAATCAAGAACAAGGTCATTTTCGCCGCCGACAGCGCCAAGACCGCCTACCTTGTGATAACCGATTACATGAACGCCATGGCCGAAACGGGCATAGCCTCCAACGAATGGCTTGTGAGCTGCAGCCTTCCCGACAAGGTTTACCTTGCCCCCGCCGACGGCTCCGTACTGATACGCGACCACGATTCCGCCTACGCCTACCTTATGGAGGACGCTCAGCGCCTGCCGCTCGTGCGCATAGTCGCACGCTGCACCACCCAAAGCGTCGAGCCTCAGGAGGAGACTCGCGTATCGGACGCTCTGCCCGCATGCAGCCGCATTGTGAGCTTTGGGGCGAGCGAGCTAACCGCAATTTATACCGAAACCGAGTACTTAGGGCAGCTTGAAAGCTCCGTTATCGAGACCAATCGCTTCAGACTTCGCGACTCCATACTTAAGCTTACCGTGACGGGCGGCTATACCGCCAAGAACCCCAACGGCGAGCCTGGGCGCAACGAGGGCGAGACAGGCCCCAAGTCAGGCGCCCTGGACTTCGACCCGCCCATCCACGCCGCGGTCTATTCCAACTACGGTATGCGAAAAGGGCAGATGCATTACGGCATAGATTACAGGGGCAAGACCGGCACTATGGTATTCGCCCCCGAGGAGGGTGTGGTCGTGTACTGCGCGAACCGCGGCGCCTACGGCTTTGTCATAGACATTCGCCACGGTGACAGCGGCTTTGTGACGCGCATCAGCGGCATGGGCGAGGTTAACGTCGAGCTTTGGGAGCGTGTCTCAAAGGGACAGCAGCTTGGGACGCTCGGCGGCGAGGATAATTATGGCATACTGCATTTTGAAATCATCATCGACGGGATTCCCTACAACCCGCTGCAATACCTGTAAGCGATAAGGCGGCTGTACAGCTCCCCCGCCGAGGCTATTATAATGAAGGAGTATAAATGAACGGATTTGTCAAAATCATCAGTATAGTATTGCTGCTTGCCCTCTTTGCGGGCTGCGGCGGCGTTGTGCAGGAGCCGGAGGTCACGGCGGAACCGATAGTCGAGACCGCCAAGCCCACGACCGCGCCCACGCAGGCCCCCATAGTGATTGAGACTTCTGCGACCGCCGAGGTCACGGGCATACCCACCTTCACCCCCGAGCCTACCGCGACGCCTGTGCCAACGGGTCTGCTCCACGGCAGGTTTGCTGAAAAGTTTCTGCCCGAGGGCGAAACCCGCTTGGACGAAACAAGCTATCGCAGCGACGCCCTCTGTATCGAGATAAGCATACAGTACATATACAGCGGCGCGGATTTCGACCCCTCGCAGGACACCCATGACAAGAGCCTTGACAGACACCGCAATACCTGCTATGTCGTGGACGTCTACCTTCAGGACATTAAGCTGCTCAAGACGGGCAGCGCCGGCGACAGCTTCGCCGCCCTTACGACCGATGAGGTAACGGACATAGCGGGCAAGTATAATGCCTTGCTTGCCGTATCGGGCGATTACTACGCGCATGAGACGAAGGGTACTGTCTACCGCAACGGTCAGCTGTTTCGGGACAGCTTCTATCAGTATCGCGACAGCTGCTTCCTGTACCTTGACGGCACGGTGGAGATGGCTTCGCGCTTCGACCATGAGGGCGGCACCCTTACCCGCGACAATGTATGGCAGGCGTGGACCTTCGGGCCAATCTTAGTGGATGGCGGCGAGGTTCTCCCCGCCACGCAGTACAAGGGTTACAGCATAGCCACCGAGAACCCCCGCTGCGCCTTCGGCTATTTCGAGCCGGGGCATTACTGCTTTGTCATCGTAGACGGCAGGCAGCGCTACTATTCCTACGGAATGACCCTTGAGGAGCTTGCCGAGTTCATGAAGGGGCTTGGCTGCGTCTCCGCTTTCAACCTTGACGGCGGCGAGTCCGCGCAGCTCTACTGGAACGGCGGGATTTACAGCAAGCCCTCCGACGGCGGCAGGCAGATTAGCGACGTTATCTATTTTACTACTTACGGAGGCTGATATGACGGAAAGAAAAGCGACTCAAGCCGACGCCGCGGCGCTTTGGCGGCTTGTGGGATTGAGCCAAAGGAGCATGGCGGAGCTGAACATCGACCAATGGCAGGACGGCTACCCCGAATACAGTCAGATTGAGAACGACACAGCGGGCGGCAACTGCTGCCTTTTGACGGAGGGTGACGCCGTTGTTGGCGCGCTCACCGTGGGCTTTGCTCCCGAAGCGGCCTACGACAATCCCGAGGAGGGGGGCTGGAGCTGTGACAAGCCCTATGTTGTGATTCACAGAAGCATGACCGACCCCGCCTTCAGGGGGCGCGGCGTCGCGGGAAAGCTATTTGCGATAGCGGAGCGCGAGGCCGAGACGCACGGCATAGCCTGCGTTCGGGTGGACACCCATCCGGATAATATCCCCATGCGCAGAGCGCTTGAGAAGAACGGCTATGAGTACAGGGGAAAAATCAGCATACACCACGGCACGGAGCAAGCCCTGCCGAGGGTGATATACGAGAAGTGCTTGAAGGTAAAGGAGTAAGTTATGGCAAGTCGTAAGCAGAAAAAGCCCCTTCCGTGGGGAGTGTGGGCCGTAATCCTTGCAGTCGCGGTAATCGCGGTCGTGTTCGCCTTGAGCGACGCGGGCGACGAGTTCTTCGACAAGTACTACGGCACAGGCGACTACGCCATGGCAAGCGACAGCAAGAAGCCCGCCACACAAACGCAGACGGGCGACAGCGCGAAGCCCGACGCCGCGGCCACCGACTACACGACCACTACGGCGCCCGACAAGGCCACGGCAAAGCCCGTCGAGGCGGGTTCGTCCTTTGAGATACACTTCATAGACGTGGGGCAGGCGGACTGCGCGCTTGTGATATGCGACGGACAGACCATGCTCATTGACGGCGGCAACT
This sequence comes from Clostridia bacterium, assembly GCA_035399665.1. Taxonomy (GTDB): domain Bacteria; phylum Bacillota; class Clostridia; order Christensenellales; family CAG-138; genus DAOPJM01. The sequence continues at coordinate 15,853 of DAOPJM010000006.1, read as the reverse complement.
CCGACGACTCCAACCTGGTGTATTCGCACCTAAAGCGCTATGACATAACAACTCTTGACTACGTCGTGGTGACGCACGCGCATGAGGACCATGTGGGCGGTGTATCGGGCGCGTTGTCCTTGGTTACAAGCGTGGGCGTGGCGTACTGCCCGGTCACAAGCTACGATTCCAAGGCGTTTCGCAACTTCGTGACCAAGCTTGACGACCTCAAAACGGAGATCACCGTGCCTTCGGTGGGCGACAGCTTCACACTTGGGAGCGCCGAGGTCACAATAATCGGGCCGGTCAAGGAGACAAGCGACACCAACAACACCTCCATAGTCATGCGTATAGTCTACGGGGAGACGGTATTCCTGTTCACAGGCGACGCCGAATATGAGGAGGAGAACGACATTTTGGAGCTTGGTTATGACCTAAGCTGCACCCTTTTGAAGGTCGGGCATCACGGCAGCAGCAGCTCCACAAGCTACCGCTTCCTGTACGAGGCCGATCCGACATACGCCATAATCTCGGTGGGCAAGGACAATTCCTACGGCCACCCACACAGCGAGACGCTTTCAAAGCTCAGCGACGCGGGCGTTATTGTGTACCGCACGGACGAGACGGGCGACATAATCTGCACAAGCGACGGGCAGACCCTGAGCTTCGAGTTTGCGAAGATTCCATAGAGACGAGGAAAGCTTGACGACCATCAGCCCCGAATTCGAATATCTTATGCGCATAGTGGGCGACTGCGCTGCGGGCAGACCCCTAAGCCATGGCAGCGTTGACGTCGATAAGGAGCGCCTGCTCAGCTTGGCGCGGGAACAGGGCGTAATCGTCATGGCCGCCGCCATGCTGCAACAGGACGAGCATCTGCCCTCACAGCTGCGCGATCGCTGCGAGGCGCTGTATTACAGACGCTCGGCGGACGAGCTGCAAAGGCGCAGGCATATAACTGAGCTTATAGCGCGGCTCGAGCAAGAGGGCATACCCGTTATTGTGCTGAAGGGCTTTTCCGCCGCGAGACGCTATGCGGAGCCGATGACGCGCATATCGGGCGATGTTGACCTGTTTGTTTCGCCCAAGGACGAACGCAAGGCGCTGCGCCTGCTTGAAAGCAGCGGCTTTGCCGTAACTCCAAGGGCAACCTTCAGCCACCACTCGGAGTGCGTTCACCCGGGCTTGGGCGAGCTTGAGCTGCACATCGCCCTGTATGAGGACAACGCGGAAAGGCTGTGGTTTCAAGGCATATCGACGGCGAACGGACAAAGCGTCAGAGTTAAGACGGAATGCGGAGAATTCTCCGCGCTTGCCCCGAATGACGAGCTGCTGTTTATCGCGCTGCACCTTGTGAAGCACTTCGTTTCGGGCGGGATAGGCCTGCGTATGATATGCGACCTTGCCCTCTGCCACGCGGACGCGGCTAACGCTAACTATTTATGTTGTTTCCATGAGCAGTTAAGCCGACTTGGGCTTGACGCTGTCGTAAGCTATGCGCTTTGCATAGCGGATAGATATATGGGTATACCCTTCACGGGCGACTTCATGCCCGATGAGGACATGCTTTTGAGTATGTGCCGCGACTGCGAGCGCGGCGGCGTGTTCGGCTTCAATGATTTTGAGAACCGCGTCAGCTCCTCTGCCTCGGCAAGGGTCAAGCTTTCCGAAAAGAGGAACGCCGCTTACTTGGCGAATAGGGCGCGAAAGCTGTTGCTCTATCAGTTCCGAAGGGTGTTCCCGCCCTTTAGAACGCTTAGTGAGGAGTACCCGATAATTAAGGAACGCCGCTTGCTCACGCCGTTTATATGGTGTAAGCGAACGGCATTGCATACCGTGAACGTTATTAAACGCAAGCCGCAAGGCGGCAAAGCGGCAGCACCCGATCCCGAACGGGAACAGCTGCTGCATAGCCTCGGGCTGTAACGGCGGGCGGCTTGCCAAAACGCTGTGGGTTTTTGTGAGCTTCGGCAACTTACTTGTCATCCTGAGGAGCGAACCGCGACGAAGGATCTTGAAACAGACTTGCGGTGACAGGGGCGCTCCCCCGTGGGATTTCCGCCGTCATTGGTCATGTTCCCGCCGTGAGCGCCCCATGACTTTCATATTTTCCGCAAGATCCTTCGCAAAGCTCAGGATGACAGCGGGGGTGGGGTGACGGTGCAATCATGTCATTGGGCAAAGGTGCAGGGGACAAAGCCCGGCTGTCATCCTGAGGAGCGAACCGCGGCGAAGGATCTTGAAACAGACTTGCGGCGATAGTGGCGCTCCCCCGTGGGATTTCCGCCATCATTGGTCATGTTCCCGCCGTGAGCGCCCCATGACTTTCATGTTTTCCGCAAGA
>DAOPJM010000006.1:0-13430 GCA_035399665.1 Clostridia bacterium | reverse complement strand
TTTTCCGCAAGATCCTTCGCAAAGCTCAGGATGACAGCGGGGGTGGGGTGATAAGAAGATGGAATAAAGAAATGACAGTAAAGATGTAGTTTTTCCATTATATCCCAACGGGAAGAAGTCCAAAGTCAGACTGTCCAAGATCAATATCGTTATACGCCAACGGAACGGGCAAAGACGGGTGAACCGACTTTGCCCGTTCAGTATTTGAAGTTTAGTGGGGAATCAGTAAGGGCGAAGCTTTACCTAAAGGTTCCCCTTTGGCGGGGCGTGGGGCGGCGCCCCACGGTATTCCACTTTGGCGGCGCTCCACGGTTTCCCACCGTTCCCCGTAAGCGGCGCCCACGATTCCCCGTAAGCTGCGCCGCAGGGATTATTCTCCCATAACCTTTTCGGCGATGCTGTTGTTTACAACGTCCTCGAAGGCGGGGCGGACGGTCAAGAAGCCGTTGAACTCTATGACGTCCAAGAGATGCTCATAGTCCTCCTGATACATCATGGGTTCGGTTTTCCACGCCTGCGACTCGCGGTAGGAGCTTGCGACATAGGTGAGGCTTTCCTCGGAGGCGTCGGGGAAGTAGGGCTGCATGGCCTTGGCGACTTCAAGGTCTGTCGCGGTGAGTATCCACTGCTGAGCTTTGTAGATGGCGCGAATGAAGGCCTCCGCAAGCTCCGGCTTTTCCGCCAACGCGGTCGGGGTCATGGCGTAGACGGTATAGGGGATGTTGCCCGAATCCATACCGACAGACGCCACGATGTAGCCCTTGCCGGCCTTTTCGAACTCGGTCGCGGTCGGCTCAAAGAGGGTTACATAATCGCCCGTGCCGCCCTCAAAGGCGCCGGCCATAAGGGGGAACTGTATCGAGTCGATAACCTCAACGTTCACGCCGGGCGTAAGCCCGTGCTGGTTCATGACGTAAAGCAGGGTCATGAGCGGCATACCGCCGGGGCGGCCGCCTATTACGGTCTTGCCTTCAAGGTTGGACCAATCAAAGTTCGGCTCATCGACGCGGGAGACAAGGAAGGAGCCGTCGCGTCTTGTGAGCTGCCCGATTATCACGGGCGCGTCGCTTCTGCCTTCGGCGGCGACGTACACGCAGGTTTCGGGACCTGTCAGGATGATGTCGGCCTCGCCCGCGAGCATGGCGGTCATGGCCTTGTCAGAGCCGCCCGAGGTGGTGATGTTCACCTGCAAGCCCTCCTCCTCAAAAAAGCCGAGAGCCGCAGCGACGTATTGCGGCGCGTAGAACACGGAGCGGGTCACCTCGTGCAGTTCCACGGTGACAAGCTCGGCGTCCTTCTCCGCCTTTTCGCAGGCCAAGGGCAGGATAAGGAGCAGCGCGCATAAGAGCAGACAAAAGAACTTCTTCATTTTTATACCGGTACCTCCGTTTTTAGTCATGCTCCATAGTATGACGGTAAAGTTTTTTAGGTGAATTGTATTTAGGGTTTGAAAAAGTATTGCGGATAGGTTATAATGGCTGTGATTACCAACGGAGGTATCGAAAGATGAACGATGTGTCGGGCGGAACGACCCGCTTCAAGAACAATCGTGAGCCCAAGAGCGCCCGCGAGGTTTTGATGACGGTATACGAGGCAATGGAGCAAAAGGGCTACGACCCCGTAAGCCAGATAGTCGGCTATCTGCTTTCGGGCGATCCAACCTATATCACCAGCTACAACAATGCGCGCTACCTTATCCTGCGCATCGAGCGTGACGAGCTCTTGGAGGAGCTTGTGCGTTTTTACGTCACCGAGCAGAAGCGGTCGAATGATTAGGATATTAGCTCTTGACGTCGGCGAAAAGCGCATAGGCGTGGCGGTTTCGGACGCCCTTGGGATAAGCGCCCAGGGGGTGGAGACCTATACGCGCCAAAACCGCGACAAGGACGTGGAGCATATCTTGGAGCTTGCGAAGCGGTATTCGCCCTGCAAGCTGCTGTTCGGTCTGCCGCGCAATATGGACGGCAGCTACGGCCCTCAGGCGGAGAAGATTCAACGCTTTGCGGACAGGATACTGGAGAGCTGGGACGGCGAACACGACTTTTACGACGAGCGCATGACGACCATGGCGGCAAGCAGGGTGCTGTTGGACGCCGATGTGTCCCGCGCAAAGCGCAAGACGGTCATAGACAAGCTTGCGGCCGTGGTCATCCTGCAAGGATATATGGAACGAGAGCGCAACAGAGCCAGGTAAACAAAGAGAGATAAACAAAGCAAACAACGAGGAGGGCGCGATAGATGAACATTTCAGATGAATCCCCAAAGGTCACTCTTGTCGCGGACAACGGCGTCGCCGTGGACTTCGACATTGCGGCCACGGTGGAGCATGAGGGGCGTTACTACGCAATGCTGACGCCCGCCGAACCCGACGAGACTATCGAGGACGAACCACAGTTCTTCCTGATGCACGTTGACGAGGTGGAGGGCGGCTATCAGTTTTCACAGGTCATCGACGAGGCCTTAACGCTCGCGGTGATGAACAAGATTATGGACATGATTGATTCGAGCGCGGACAACCCGCCCGCGTTTTAAGTAAGGAGAATACAATGGAAGAATTGGTTGACAACAACATCGTCACGCTGACCGACGAGAACGGCAGCGAGGTGGATTTTGACCTCATCATGGTTTTCAACTATGAGGGCAAGCGTTACGCCGCCATGACCCCGCTGGACGACAGCGTGGACATAGAGGACGACGAGGTGCTGATACTTGAGGTTACCGAGGACGGCGACGATATGCTGTTCTCCGGAATAGAAAACGAAGTCCTGTTGGACGAGGTTTTCGCCGCGTTCAACGAGCTTTATGAGGCGGAGCTTGACGCGGCCGACGCCGAGGACGACAAGGACTGACAGGTTCTCGCCCCCTTTTTAGCAATTTTCGTCAGCGATAATGGGATGAGTGTGAAGTCCGGAGCCAAGGCCGTTTAGGGCTTGCCCCTTTAATTGGCGCTTGTCCGGATTTTTGACGCATAATAACCCGCCGCAATACCAAAACACCGAGTGTTTGCCCTTGTGCTTTGGGCTGTGGCTGTGTTATAATGGGATGTTTTAGTGGAGGTACGCTGCATGAACAGTATGACAGGCTACGGCAAGGGAACGGCGTCTCTTGACGGCAGGGAGTTCACCGTTGAGCTAAAGAGCGTGAATCATCGCTGTCTTGACCTGTCGATGCGCTTCCCGCGCAACGTCGCCGCCGCCGAGGACGTGGTGCGCGGCGTGCTGAAGAAGCGCTTCGCGAGGGGGCATATCGACGTTTACGCGGGCTATACCAACTGCCGCAGCGACTCCGTAACGATAAGCTGTGACTCGGAGCTTTTGGCGGCCTATGTGAGAGCCGCAAGAGAGGCCAACAAGACTTTGAGCCTGTCCGACGACCTGACCCTGAGCCGCGCCATAGCCCTTCCCGACGTGTTTGAGATAGTGCGTGGCGAGGACGATGAGCAGGCCGTGATGCAGCTTGCGGCCAAGGCCGCCGAGCTTGCCTCAGACGCGCTTGCCGCCATGCGCCGCGTGGAGGGAGATAACCTCAAAGCGGTGATAGAGGGATACCTAAACGAGGTCGAGTCCGTGGTGAACAGGCTTGAGCTGCGCGCCCCGCAGGTCGTTGAGGAATACAAGGTCAAGCTTTCGGAGCGAATAACAAAGCTCTTGGACGGCGTCGAGGCAGACCCTTCAAGGCTTGCGATGGAAGTGGCGGTGTTTGCCGACCGCGCATCGGTGGACGAGGAGCTGTGCCGTATGCGCAGCCATATCTCGCAGTTTCAAAATGAGCTTGGCGGGAATGAGCCCTGCGGCAAGAAGCTGGACACCCTTGTTCAGGAGATGTTTCGCGAGACCAATACGACGGGGTCGAAGTCCTTCGATGCGGACATGACCGCGGCCGTGCTTGAGAATAAGGCTCTGCTTGAGAAGATACGCGAGCAGGTGCAGAATTTGGAGTAAGCGATGTTGCTTGTCAGCATAGGGTTCGGCAATTTGGCGGCGGCGGAGCGCATTTGCGCGATAGTGTCGTCGGATTCCGCGCCGATAAAGCGCATAGTCACAGAGATGCGCGGCAAGCCCCAGCTCGTTGACGCAAGCTGCGGCAGGCGCACCCGCGCCGTGCTGTTCATGGATGACGGACATATTATCCTGTCCGCCCTTCAGCCCGAGACGATACAGGGAAGAATCGAAAACCTACAAAAATCCGGAGGAAGCGTTAATGCAGAATAGAGACGGTCTGTTGTTGGTGGTTTCAGGGCCTGCGGGAGTGGGCAAGGGGACAATCAACGGGCTTATGCTGGAGCGTCACAGCGACATACGGATGTCGGTGTCGGTGACGACCCGCAAGCCCCGTCCGGGCGAGATAGAGGGGGTACATTACTTCTATCGCAGCGAGGAAGAATTCCTTGATATGGCAAAGCGGGGGAAGTTTTTGGAATACATGCATGTGTTCGGCTCCCATTACTATGGGACGCCCAGGAGCTTCGTTGAGAGTGAGCTTTCATGCGGCAGGTCAGTAATGCTTGAGATAGACGTTCAGGGGGCATTGAAGGTTAAAAGCTCCTTTCCGGACGCGCTGCTCGTGTTCATCGCTCCGCCGTCAATGTCACAGCTGAAGTCACGGCTCATAGGACGCGGCACCGAGACCCCCGAGCAGATAGAGCGGCGCTCGGCGACCGCCTTCGAGGAGCTTCGGCATATTTCAAGCTTTGACTACGTTATTGTTAACGATGTTATCGACGCCGCGGTCTCGCGTTTTGAGGCCATACTGAGGGCCGAAAGGTGCAGGGTGTCGCGCAACTCGGATTTCATAGAAAGTATTCAAAAAGGAGTGCAATAGATATGCTTAATCGCCCGCCCGTAAATGAGTTGGTAAAGAAAACAGGAAGCCGTTACATGTTGGTGACGGCGGTTTACAAACGCGCAAGGGAGCTTCAGGACGACCCGATGAGACTCAATGGCAGAAAGCCCGTCTCGGTCGCGGTCGATGAGCTGTACGCAGGCACCGTGCGCGTGGACAAGCCCGAAGGCTAAACCATATTACCCGCGTGACACAGCGGGTTTCGGTATAGCTTGGGCGCCCTAAAGGGGGTACCATGTACGCGGAGGTCATAGTCGATATAGCCACGGCTGCCGTCGATTCAAGCTTTACATACCGCATACCCAATACGCTGTCCGTAGAAATAGGACAGCATGTTAAAGTACCCTTCGGCAGGGGCAATACCCTGAAGGAGGGTTTTGTTGTTGCCAAAAAAGACGACACGGAGCTTGAAAATGTAAAGGACATAGCAGGAATAATCGGAAGGCTGCCCGTCTTTAGTGAGGAGCAGTTAGAGCTGTCAAAATGGATACGCAGAGCCTACCACAGCCTTTGGGTGGACGCTTTGAGGCTTATGATACCCGCGCAGCTTCGCGGCGAACGGGTGAGCGAGAAGGTGGTGCGCACCGTGCGCATTAAGGATGCGGAAGGCGCGAACGCCGCCCTTTCAAAGGGTATGCGCTCGTCCTCGCAGGAGGAGCTTTTACGCCTGCTCACGGACAGCGGCTTGGAGCTTGCGCTTCATGAGCTTATGCCTTCCATACCCAAGGTCTGCACCGCGGCCGCCGCCCTTCACAAGAAGGGATTGGTGGAAATCAATAGCCGCAGCGTTTACAGACGGCCGCAAAAGGCGGTGGAGCGCGATGTTCCGCCCGAGCTGACGCCCTCTCAGAGGGACGCGGTGGACGAGATTACCGGTCTTATGGACGAGGGCGGCAAGACCGCGCTGCTGTTCGGGGTGACGGGAAGCGGCAAGACGGAGGTTTATCTCCACGCCCTGTCGTACTGCGCCAAGCTTGGCAAAGGCGCGATTGTGCTTGTGCCGGAGATAGCCTTGACCCCGCAGACCATACGCCGATTTTCGGCGCGCTTCGGGGACACCGTCGCTGTACTGCACAGCCGCCTTTCGGCGGGCGAACGCTATGACGAGTGGAGGCGCATCAACGAGGGCAAGGCAAGGATAGTCGTGGGCGCAAGGAGCGCGGTATTCGCTCCCGTAAGGGACTTGGGGCTTATCGTCGTGGACGAGGAACACGAATCGAGCTATCAGAGTGAAAAGACGCCCCGCTACAACGCCATCGAGGTCGCAAAAAAGCGCATGGCGATAGTGGGCGGGACGCTCATCTTGGGAAGCGCGACGCCTCAGCTTGTGAGCTATTATCGCGCATTGTCGGGCGTATACACGCTTGTGGAGCTGCCTGAGCGCATATTGGGAAGACCCCTGCCCAAGGTGGAGGTTATCGATATGCAGGCGGAGCTGAAGGCGGGCAACAACGGGATTTTCTCGGACAGGCTTGTCCATCTGCTGTCGGACTGCTTTGGGGCGGGCAGGCAGACCATGCTGTTCATCAACCGCAGGGGCTATTCCTCGTTTGTCGCGTGCAGAAGCTGCGGCGAGGCGATAAAGTGCGACAACTGCGACGTGTCGCTGACCTACCATAAGTCCATAGGCAAGGCGGTGTGCCACTATTGCGGCGAAAGGCGCGACCTTCCCGAGGTTTGCCCAAGCTGCGGCAAGCCCTTCATCAAGCATCACGGCATAGGCACGGAGCAGGTAGAGGAGGCGCTGAACACGCTCTTTCCCGACGTCAAGGCGATAAGGCTTGACGCGGACGCGGTACGCAAAAGGGGAGCGCTTGAGGAGCTTTTGGGTCGGTTCTCCAAGGGAGAGGCGCAGGCGCTCATAGGAACGCAGATGATAGCCAAGGGGCATGACTTCCCCAACGTCACCCTGGTCGGCGTGGTCGCGGCGGACACCACCTTGAACCTTCCCGACTTCCGCTCACCGGAGCGCAGCTTCCAGCTGTTGACGCAGGTCGCGGGACGCGCAGGGCGCGACGAGTTCGAGGGTAGTGTCGTGGTTCAGACCTTCCGCCCCGATTCGCCCGTGATACGCTTCTCCGCCGCGCAGGACTATCCCGCGTTCTACCAATACGAGATAGCCGAGCGCAAGAAGCTCCTGTACCCGCCGTTCTCAGTGTTCGTGAGCGTGCTTTTGACCGACGAGGACGAGCGCCGTCTTGGGACACGCGGCAAGGCTTACGCTATGGGGCTTGAGGCCGCTTTGAAGAACGCGGCGGAGGGCAAGGGGGCGGGGGACATACTGCTGCTCACCGCCGACTTCGCGCCTGTGCTCAGGATAATGGGCAGCTACCGCTATCGCGTGCTTGTAAAGCTCTTGAGAACCCGTAACCTTCCGGCAATGCTTGACGCCGTGTACGCCTTTCACAAGGAGTCGGGCGAGCAGAGCGCGGCGGCGATAGAGATTAACCCACAGGAGATGTACTGATATGCGGATTGGAATATAAGCATAAAGAAAGCTCGGTATAAGCCTTTCAACGCTTTGCCCCTATATGGTGCAGGCAAAACGACATAATACGAAATTAGGAAATTGATAAAATGAGTAAGAAAATAAACAAGGAAAAGAAATCACCGTGGCGGCTAATGATAGCCGCGCTGTCAGGCTCGAAGCACTTTCTTGTCCTGGCGGCGGTCTTTGTCACCTTCGGCACGGCGTGTTCCTACGTCGCGCCATTCGTGACGAGCTTCACCCTTGACTACGTCATACAGGGCGAGACGCCCACCCTGCCCGCGTTCATCATGCGCGGCGTCGAGGCGATAGGCGGGCGCAGCTACTTCATGCAGAATCTCATACTCTGCGGAGCGGCCTTCCTGCTGTTCACCGCGCTGTCGGGCGTGTTCACCTACCTCAGGCGCAAGTACACCGCTTACGCCGCCGAGAATATGGCCAAGAGCCTGCGCGACAGCCTGTACAGCCACCTCAACTCCGTACCATATGACTACCATAAGCATGTGGCGACGGGCGACTTGGTGCAGCGCTGCACCTCCGACGTGGAGACCGTGCGCCGCTTTTTGAGTATGCAGGGCATGGAGCTTGTGCGAACCGTCATAATGTTCGTGCTTGCGCTTGTGGTCATGCTTTCCATCAGCTGGAAAATGGCGTTGCTGTCCATGCTCATACTGCCCGTGCTTACAGCGTCAAGCTTCATCTACTTTAGGTATGTGCAGAAATACTTCAAGGACAGCGACGAGGCGGAGGGCGCGCTCTCCACGGATATACAGGAGAACCTTACGGGCGTGCGCGTGGTACGCGCCTTTGGCCGTCAGCGCAAGGAGTACGACAAGTTCACCGTGCTGAACGCGAATTTCCGTGACAAGACCGAGAAGCTAATTCGCCTGCTCGCCTACTACTGGAGCATCTCCGACGGCGCGGGCTATGTGCAGATAGCCCTGTCGCTGGTGTTCGGCGTGATATTCTGCTTAAAGGGTGAGTTCACCCTTGGCAACGTGTATCTCTTTGTGCGCATGACGAGTATGCTGACTTGGCCCGTAAGACAGCTTGGCAGGATACTTGCGGACATGGGCAAGGCTTCCGTGTCCTTGGGCAGGCTGAACGAGATTATGGACGCGCCCGCCGAAAAGGAGCCGGGCAAGGCCGAAAAGCCCGACCTCAACGGTGATATCGTGTTCGATCACGTCTGCTTCGGGTACGACAAGCCCGACGACGTGTTGAAGGACGTGAGCTTTACAATACATCCCGGGCAGACCGTGGCCATATTGGGGTCCACGGGTTCGGGGAAAAGCTCGCTTGTGCAGCTTTTGCAGCGGCTCTACACCGTGACCTCGGGGCATATCTACATCAATGGGACGGACATAAACGACATCGACCATGAGTATCTGAGAAAGAACATAGGCATAGTGCTTCAGGAGCCTTTCCTCTACTCAAGGACGATAAGAGACAACATCTCCATAGTCAAGCCCGACGCAACGGACGCGGAGGTCTACGACGTCGCCCGCTCCGCCGCTGTGCATGACGTCGTCATGTCGTTCGATAAGGGCTACGACACCATAGTCGGCGAGCGCGGAGTAACGCTTTCGGGCGGGCAGCAGCAGCGGGTCGCGATTGCGCGAACCCTTATGCAGAAGGCTCCGATACTCATATTCGACGACTCCATGAGCGCGGTCGATACCGAGACGGACGCCAAGATACGCGACGCGCTGTATAATGTCAACAAGGACGGGGTCGTATTCCTAATCTCGCATCGCGTTACCACGCTTTGCGAAGCGGACAATATACTGGTGCTTGAGAAGGGGCGGCTGGTTGAGCAGGGAACGCATGAGGAGCTGCTAAATCGCGAGGGGCTGTACCGCAGGATAGCCGTCATTCAGGACGCCGTAAATACGAAAGGAGGACAAGCCGATGGAAGTCTATAACGAGCAGGATTATTCCGAAAAGAAAGTAGATCTCAAGCTCTGGAAGCGCTTGTTCGCCTATGCTTTGCGCAACAAGAAGATACTGGCACAGATGATAATCTCCATGGCCTTGGTCTCGGCGATAGACGCCTGCTATCCGCTTTTGACCGCCTACGCGATAGATCACTTTATTATACCCATGGACGGCAGCGGGCTTTGGACCTTCGCCGCCGTGTATATGGTTGTGGTCGTGGTGCAGTCCTTCTTCACATTTGGGTTCATAAGCAGGGCGGGCAAGATGGAGATGAAGATGTCCTACGACATCAGGCAGGACGCCTTTTTACGCCTGCAAACCCTCTCCTTCTCCTACTACGACAAGACCGCCGTGGGCTATATCATGGCAAGGATGGTTTCGGATATAGCAAGGCTGTCCGAGATGATAGCGTGGAGCATAGTCGATGTACTGTGGTCGCTGTGCTACATCGGGCTGTGCGTGGGGATAATGTTCGCCAAGAACTGGGCGTTGGCACTGATAGTGCTTGCGGTTATTCCTCCGCTGTGCGTGGTCAGCATAATACTGCAAAAGAAGATACTGCGCTATCAGCGCGATGCGAGGCGGCATAACAGCCGCATCACGGGCGCGTTCAACGAGGGCATCATGGGCGCGATGACGACCAAGACCCTTGTGCGCGAGGAGGAGAACGCGAAGGAGTTCGACGGACTTACAAGCTCCATGCGCAAGGCGTCCATAAAGGCGACGGTGACGAGCGCGTTGTTCTTCCCGCTTATTATCTCCTTGGGCGCGGTGGGTACAGCCTTGGCGCTGGTTATAGGCGGCAAGGGCGTCATAAGCCCTGAGCTGTCCATAGTCGGAGGCATCACGGCGGGTACGTTGGTGGCGTTTATAAGCTACGCGGCGAACCTCTTTGACCCGATACAGCAGCTTGCCCATATACTGGCAGACCTTCAGGGCGCGCAGGCCTCCGCCGAGCGTGTGTTGACGCTTGTGGATACCGTGCCTGAGGTCACTGACAGCCCCGAGGTCGAGGCCGTGTACGGCACGACCATGGACCCCAAGCGTGAGAACTGGGAGCCTCTGCACGGCGACGTCGAGTTTGACCATGTCTCGTTTGCCTACGGCAACGGCGAGAGGGTGCTGAATGATTTCAGCCTGAAGATAAAGCAGGGGCAGACCATCGCGCTTGTGGGCGAGACGGGCGCGGGCAAGAGCACCATAGTCAACCTCATTTGCAGGTTCTATGAACCGACAGAGGGCAGAATACTGATTGACGGCAGGGATTATCGTGAGCGTTCGCAGCTTTGGCTGCAATCGCGCTTGGGCTATGTCCTGCAACAGCCACACCTGTTCTCCGGAACAATAAGGGAGAATCTCTGCTTCGGCAGGGACGACGCCACGGACGAGCAGGTCATGCAGGCGGTACGCATGGTGGGCGCCGAGGACTTCATCACGGCGATGGATAAGGGACTGAACACCGAGGTCGGCGAGGGCGGAGTTCGCCTGTCAACGGGTCAGAAGCAGCTTATCTCGTTCGCAAGGGTCATTTTAGCCGACCCGCGTATATTCGTGTTGGATGAGGCGACAAGCTCTGTCGATACCGAGACGGAGCAGCGCATACAGAACGCGATAACAAAGGTGTTGACGGGCAGAACGAGCTTGGTTGTCGCGCATAGGCTGTCCACGATAAGGAACGCCGACCTCATACTTGTTATTCGCGATGGCAGGATAGTGGAGAGCGGCACTCATGACGAGCTGCTAACACAGAACGGCTACTTCCACGACCTGTATGTGCATCAGTTCCGCGAGGAGCGCACCCGCCAAACTCTGGCGTAAACAAAAACCAAACAATAACAGTGGGGGCGCGTCCGCGCCCCCACTTTGGTGTAACAATTTCCCCCCGCGCTTCCTGTTAGTGAACCATTCACACTCGCGCTCCTGCCGGCAAACCATTCACACTCGCGCTCCCTGTTGGTGAACCATTCACACTCGCGTTCCTTGTTGGTGAACCATTCATCCCCCTGCTCCCCATCGTACCCCCGCCGTCATCCAATTCTGTTCCGCCAACCCACCCCCGCCGTCATCCTGAGCTTCAGCGAAGGATCTTGCTAAAAGCTTAACAGTCAAGGTGCGCACACGGCGGAACGCGCTCCCTCCACGCAACAACGACCAAAACACAGCATCACCCGGCGTTCGCCCATACTATATTCTACAACAAAAAGGCGGGGAAACCCCGCCTTTTACAGAATAAACTATTATCGGATTATTGACCTACGGTGGCGTAGTTCGCCTTGTAGTAGACGGCCGCTTCGTTGGCCTCGGCCAGCCAAGTCTCCTGAATTGCGCTCCACTCGCTCTCCTGCTTTTCAGCCAGAGCCGCGGCGGTGCAGACGTCGGTCAGGTCGTTGTAATCGGCTTCGCCTACCTCGACCTTGCTTACCAGGTAAACGATGTAGTAGGTGCCGTCGATCTCGATAAGATCGGAGTACGCGCCGACTTCCAAAGTGCTTGCGGCCTTGCAGATTTCGTCCGCATAGTCCTCATCGCCGGGGCCGTAGAGCAACAGTCCCTCGTCGGGAACTGCGGATACGTCAGCGGTGGAGTGGGACTTCATGACGTCGGCAAAAGCCTTACCAGCTTCCAGCTCGGCCTTGGCAAGCTCGGCGGTGTCGCGGGCGGTTCCGACATAGGCCTCATAAAGGAGGTCGTTCTCGGCCTTCAGCTCGGCGTACCTAAGCTGAATCTGCTCGACGCGGTTAGCTGGGGCCGCGGTAGGCTCGGCGGTAGGCTCAGCGGGTGCTTCGGCAGTAGCTTCCGCGGTAGCTTCGGCAGTGGCTTCGGCGGTTTCGTCGGCAGCTTCGGGTTCATCCTCAACTACCTCACCCAATTCGCCGTTTAGAACCAGATTGCCGTATTCGGCTTCAAGAGCGGCCATTTCCGCAAGGTTGGCGGCGTGCTGCTCGTCCAAGGTGTTCTCAGGCGCCACGGTCAACAGCAGTATCTTGAGATAGCCATCGGGCGTGTAGAGTACAGGGGTGGTGGCTTCGCCGTTCTCAAAGGCCGTAAGGTCGGTCTTGTAGGCGGTCGGGGTCTCGGCATAGGTGGTGCGCTGGGTTTCAAGCGTGTTGGCGTACCAAGTGAAAGCTTCGTCCGCGCTCACGGCGATCTGCTCCTTGAACCAGTTCTCAACCTTGGCGTTGAGAGCGTCAAGCGCGAGAGAATCACGGTAGTCGGCAAGGTACTCCTCAAAGGTGCAGCCGTAATAGCTTGCGAGGTCCTCGTCAATCATCTGAAGGGCATAGGCCTCATAATCGGTGATGGTGGCGTCGGTTGCGGCAAGCTCTATGGCATAGTCGGTGTAATCCTTGATGATGGCCTGTTTGTCGGTCTCAAGCAGGGCGTCGACTTCGGCTTCGTCATCCGCGTCAAGGGAGATACCAAGCTCGATAGCCTTCCACTCCAAGAGGTGGGTGGAGATAAGGTCGGTAACTATCATATCGACATAGGAATCAATCTCGCTCTGCTCGGTGGGTGCGCTGTAGCCGTACTGCGTCATCGTGGAGATGAAGCTGTTGTAGTTGTCGGAGACCTCGCCCGCGGTAATAGTTATGGTGCCGAGTTCGACGGCGGGAAGATCACGGTCAAGGGTTTCGGGATCGGCAGCGTCGCCGCTCTCGTCATCCTTTGCGAGACAGGCGACAGAGCAGAATACCAGCGCAAGGCTGATAAGGAGCGCCAAAAGCTTTGTTACGGGTTTCATTGTAACGTCCTTTCATAAAAAACATCGCTGTTTCGGAATCCATAGCGCAAAAAGTACTCTTTCATGCGTATGCGAAAGCATTATACCCTAAATGGCCGCAAGATGCAACGACAAAAAAGCAATAGCCACATTAAAAATGTGAACAATTTGGTATAGCTGATGCATATAGGTGCGACGGTAGTCAGGAGGGGGCGGTGGAAACATGAGGCGGAGCGGGTTTTGACATTTGAGTTTTTAGCAAGATCCTTCGCTGAAGCTCAGGATGACATGGAATTTATAGCCCCTTTCAAGCATATTTGGTATTCGAAAATATCCCCCCCGCTGTCATCCTGAGGAGCAGTAGCTCCGAAGGATCTTGAAACAAGCTCGTGAGGGAAAGAGGCGCTCCCGCGCGGGATAAGGGGTGTCATGGTGGGAGCG
>DAOPJM010000005.1:64048-72190 GCA_035399665.1 Clostridia bacterium | reverse complement strand
GAAGGCACCTTCACCTACTGCGTGTACATCATGTTCAGCAACGGCGACGCGTATACCGAATCCGACGCCAATAGCGCGAGGCTTGCACAGGCGAATCGTGAAATCGCATACAGGGGCGTGTTCGTGAAGCTGTCCAAGAACACCACCTCCGGCGCTTACGACAACTACGACATCCAGTACACCTACCAGAAGACCAACAGTGCGACGCGTATCTTCAGGCACTACTTCCGAAATGGCGTAACCACGAATAAGTGGGCAAACAGCATTTGGCTCTCCGCCCAAGGTACTACCCCCGTTGACGCCGACCTGAACGGTTGGTCGCTGTACGGGCCGCCGCAGGAGAATCAGATCACCGCAACCCCCGTAGGTTAAGGAAAGGAGGCTTAAAATGAACGAACTAAAAAAATACCAAGCCCCCGAACTTGAGATAGTCACCTTGGACTCCGATGATGTTATCACCGCTTCCGGCGACGTGTGGAGCGGCCCCGATTACCCCGGCGGCTCGGGCGATAACGGCGGCGTCCCCTTCAACCCCGGCGATAACTGGTGGGATGAACCATAACACGAACTAAGCCATATAATATGCGACCGCGGCAGGATAATCTGTCGCGGTCACTTCTTTGGAACGCTTCTAAAAATCAGCGCGGCTTTCAAACGATAAGGACTTGATTTCATACAGGGACAGCTGTATAATTTACGCATGAATTGCTATCGATTTGCCGACCATGTGGTAGAGCTTAGGTATCGCTACCCGTTCATAGGGGTCTTGCTTCGTGACTTCGCGTGCGATGATGAGCCTGAATTCACGGTCAGCGCCACGAAAGCAGACATCGAAGCCGAGCGCGGCAGCTCGGGACAGCCCGCCGCCTACTGTGAGTTCGCCTGCATATATCGCAAGCTCTGTCTTGAGCTGACCATACGTGGCTGTTTTCTTATGCACTCGGCCATGCTGGAGCTGGGCGGCGTCGCTTACGCCTTTTTGGGCAAGAGCGGAGCGGGCAAGTCCACGCATATGCGCCTTTGGCTGAGCCGCTTCAGGAGCGACGCGCACGTCATAAACGGCGACAAGCCCATAATCAGAATGGAACAAAACGACGCTGGCGGATATCGCTTCATGGCATACGGCACCCCATGGTCCGGCAAGGAGGGTCTGTACAGCAACGCTCACGCTCCTCTTGGCGCAATGTGCTTTATTGAACAGGCTCCGAGCTGTTCCATAGTAAAGCTAAGCTCCGACGAGACCACTACGAGGCTTATGCATCAGCTGCTCATCCCCCGTGATTCCGTCGGAGTTGTAAAGCTTATGTCCATGGTGGGATCATTGATTGATTCCGTTCCCGCCTACCTGCTGCGCTGCGATATCTCGGACAGGGCGGTGCAGCTCTCCTACTCCGCCATGGTCAAGGGCATTATCCTTCCTTGAGCGGAAGGGTCTCGGCAAACGCCTGAGCGAAGTACTTGACCGAATTCATCACATCATCAAAGGTATTGGCGTTATGCCCAAGCTCCAGCAGTATACACTTGTCGGAAACGTGCTGGTTGTAGCGCCCCGTCTTGACGCGCATTGGTGTAATAAGTCCTTCGTCTATCTCCCTGAGATTCTCCATCAATGAAAGCGCGAACGCATAGTTGGCCTTCCAGTTGGGCAGTACATCGAACTCGCCCTCGTATGAGCCTACGCCCGTGCCGACTACGAAGAACATCCTTGCGCAGCGTTCGCCGTCGATGATGGTCACATCGTCGCTCTTAATCTTCACATTAGCGGCGTTTCGGTGTAAATCTATGAACACATCGGCATAGGAATAGCTCTCCATGAGTGCGAGTGAGCGCGTGTAAGCCGTGCCTAATTTGGGCAGCTCCATGTCCGTGGAGTCATGTATAACCGTATAGCCCATGGCGCGAAGCTCCTCAGCCAAGACCTCGCCTATCGCAATGACGGACTTGTCCTGCTCCGTGGTGCGGTAGGAATCCGGCTCCGTCTCCTCGTAGGTGTAGGTATCGGTCTGTCGGTACGCCTCCCGCGCATGGGTATGATATATGACTATGATGGTGTTCTCGTTCATCGGAAAGGTCGTGGGGACTATGCTCTCCGTCTCACTTTCATATAGCTCAATATCGCCGTTGTCATCCGGCTGTCCGACTATCAGAACTCCCCTTAGGTCGGTAACGCCGCTCATGTCAGGGGTTGGCTCTGTCGTGGGCGTAGGCTCTTCTGTGGGCAGCGCGTCGATAGGCTCAGCGGTAGTCGCGGGCGTTGGGGCAGACACAGGCTCCTCTGTCCCCTTCTCTGCACAGGATATCAAGAGGAACACCGCAAGAGCAATAAGTAGAATCGAAAAGCGTTTCATATCACACCTCCAATTATATCCTATCATCACAAGCTTTGACGAAACTTAATGGTCGGTGCGCCGTACTCCTTGCGTAGTAGAACATATACTGTTGGATAACTCCCGCATAGCCCTTGTACGGCTCCGCGTCGAAGCTTCCGCCGTACTCGCTGTCGATTATTCGGTTTATCCAGACGTCCCTTGGAAAGGCGGCAAGGCGATGATAGCCGAACAGCATCACGCATCCCGCCACCTTTACGCCTACGCCGCGCACCGAGAGCAGCGCGCCCATAAGCTCCTCGTCCCCAAGCTTGCCTATCGCCCCCAAATCGAGCGCTCCGCCGTCCACCATCCTTGAAGCGGCGCTCACATATTCGCTGCGATAGCCGAGGCTGCAGGCGTTCAGGCGTTCAAGAGGAAGCTTCGCCAAGGCTTGGGGCGTCGGAAAGGCGTGAATACCCGCCGCAATCTCCATCCCGTACCTATCGCAGAGCTGCTCTATCGAACTGCGTATCGCGGGAATGCTCTTGCGCTGCGATATGATGAACGAAACCAGCATCTCCCAAGGGTCCTGACGCAGTATGCGTATCCCTTTGCCAAACTCGGCGGCTTTCGTCAGGAACACATCCTCCTTTGGAATGTCGGCCGAGAACGCGGAATAGTCGGTTCCCATGTCGAAGTACTCGCTCCACAATCCCTCATAGTCCGCATCATCACAGTCAAGCCTCGCGCCCGCGTCGCTGTGACTTACCGTAAGCACGCGCCCGTTCGCGACTGTGCGGTATTCGCCCCGTCCAAGGGGCGTGAGCCTAAAGCATTGCCCGCTTTCGGCTATGTCCGCAATATTGAAATTCCCCGAAACTATCTCTTTCATTCTTTAATTATACCCCATCTTCCCGACTGTGGCAAGTGCGCGACAAACCCATATCTCCTTCCGGTTTCACCGTTGACCGCTTCCATGCAAAGAAAATGTGAACTTTCTCAACATGGTTGACTTGCTCTATTGTAGCGTGCTACAATGTGTAGCGTACTACACTGCGAGGGAGGAATATCATGGAAAGGCTGCCGATACCCTATCTTCTAAAGATCATCGTGGACAGAATACGAACCGAAGCCGACTCGCACCTGAAAAGCCTCGATTTAACGCTGACTCAAAGTCGAGTGCTTGCATTCATCATAGAGAGCGGCGGGCAGACGACGCAAAAGGAGATAGAGAACTTCCTTCAGGTCTCGCATCCCACGGTGGTTGGCATAGTGTCGCGTATGGAGAAAAACGGTTTTTTGACATGCAGCTATGAGCGCATTTCCAAGACTGTGACTCTCACTGATAAGGCCAACGCCGCCGGTGAGGACATGGTAAAGACCATGGCGGCGCATGACGCGCTTCTGTTGAAGGGTTTGAGCGAAAGCGAAGCCGACGAGCTTAGGCGTTTACTGTTGACCGTGTATCAGAACATCAGTTGAGCAATGGCGGCATGGCAGGGTACGATATGCCCCGGCGCCGCTCAATATGTAGATCGACGCATATAAGTGCGCCATAGGAACGCTATGCGGGATCCTCCGCGGTCATGAATCGTTGGCTGTCGGATCTCAGCAATTTTTTTGCAGTATAGTGTAGCTTGCTACACTAAGACAGGAGGGACATATATGATAAAGACGCTTGCTAAAAGCATTCGGGAGTACAAAAAACCCACCATAGCCACGCCGCTGTTGGTGGCGGCAGAAGTGGTAATAGAGATAGTCATACCCATACTTATGGCGAATCTCATCGACTACGGCATAGACTGAGGCAACATGGCCATGGTGTACAGATACGGCCTGGCGCTGCTTATATCGGCGCTAATCGAATTGGTGGTGGGCGCGTTGGCGGGCAAGACCGCGGCCAAAGCCTCTGTGGGCTTTGCTGCTAATCTGCGCAGCGACGCATATGACAGCGTGCAAGATTTCTCGTTCTCCAATATCGACAAATTCTCAACCGCGTCTATCGTGACGCGGCTTACCACCGACGTCACCAATATTCAGTCGGCCTATCAGATGATTATACGCATGGCCTTTAGAGGGCCGTTGATGATGATCTTCTCGCTTATCGTTTCGTTCCGCATCAACGCGCAGATCTCGCTTGTATTTTTAGTCTGCATACCGATCTTAGCCGTGGCTCTATACTTCATCATGACAAGAGCGCACCCCATCTTTACCCGCGTGTTTGCAACCTACGATAAGCTGAACAACGTTGTGCAGGAGGATCTAAAGGGCATACGCGTAGTAAAGTCCTTCTGCCGCGAGGACCACGAAAAGGAGAAGTTTGGAGCCATCTCACAAGATATATACAAGGATTTCTCCAAGGCCGAAAAGCTCATCAATCTGAATATGCCGCTGATGCAGTTCTGTATGTACGCCTGTATGCTGCTCATCGCCTGGTTCGGGGCAAGAGCGATAGTCGTAAGCGGCAACAACCCGCAGCTGGGGCTTACCACCGGTCAGCTCATGAGCCTTATAACCTATGCCATGCAGATATTGACAAGCCTAATGATGCTTTCCATGGTGTTCGTCATGATTACCATGGCACGTTCCTCTGCTGAGCGTGTCGCGCAGATTATAGAAGAAAAACCCGACATCGCGGACGGCGATTCGCCCGTGATGCTCGTCAAAGACGGCTCCGTTTGCTTTGAAAACGTAAGCTTTAGCTACTCCGACGCGGCCGTAAAACTCGTCCTGTCAGATGTCGATCTTAACGTTGTGTCGGGGCAGAGCGTGGGCATTATCGGCGGCACAGGCTCGTCAAAGTCCTCATTGGTGCAGCTCATACCCCGTCTCTACGACGTAAGCTGCGGAAACGTATCGGTGGGTGGAGTTAACGTGAGGGATTACGACATCAAGGCTTTGCGCAACTCGGTCGCTATGGTGCTGCAAAAGAACGAGTTGTTTTCCGGCACAATAGCCGAGAACCTTCGTTGGGGCAACGAGAACGCCGCGGACGAGGAGCTAAGGCACGCGTGCAGGCTTGCGCAGGCCGACGGGTTCATTCAAGAGCTGCCCGACGGTTACAACACCCACATCGAGCAAGGCGGCACGAACGTGTCCGGCGGTCAAAAGCAGCGGCTATGCATAGCCCGTGCGCTCTTAAAAAAGCCCAAAATACTCATACTGGACGATTCCACCTCGGCGGTGGATACCAAGACCGACGCGCTTATTCAAAAGGCCTTCGCCGAGTACATTCCCGAAACAACCAAGATCATCATTGCGCAGCGCATTTCATCCGTGCAGAATTGCGACATGGTTGTTGTCATGGATGGCGGCAGGGTTACGGCGACAGGCACGCATGAGGAGCTGCTTAAAAGTTCCGCCATTTACAAAGAGGTCTATGAATCACAGCAGAAGGGGGGTGAGGAGGATGCGTAAAAGACAGGCGTACATACAAGGCGACGCCCCAAAGGGCGATGCTCCCAAAATGGAGCGCATAAATCCCGCCACGGTAAAGCGGCTGCTTGGGTACCTAAAGCCATATCGCGGCAGGCTTGTGCTTGTGACCGTCTGCATAATACTGTCCGCCTTCGTCAGCGTGGTGTCATCGCTGTTCCTTCAGACGCTGATAGACGACTATATAGCTCCGCTGCTTGTTGAGGCCATACCTGACTTTTCAGGCCTTGCGCGGGTAATCATCATCATGGGTTGTATATACTGCATCGGTGCGCTGACCTGCCTTATCTACAATCGCGTTATGGTTCAGGTTGCGCAAGGCACGCTCAAACATATACGCGACTCCATGTTCTCCAACATGCAGTCGCTCCCCCTTAAATACTTCGACACACACACGCACGGCAATGTGATGAGCTGCTATACCAACGACACCGACACCCTGCGCCAGATGATAGCACAGGGCTTGCCGCAGATCATCTCATCCGCTGTTACCATAATCGCCGTGTTTATCGCCATGCTTTATGTCAGCGTTTGGCTTACCGCCGTTGTCCTTGCGTTCATCGTTGTCATGCTGTTGGTGGTAGGCAGGATTGCGGGCAAGAGCGGCAGCTACTTCATCGCGCAGCAGGACTCCCTCGCGGGACTTAACGGCTATATTGAGGAGATGGTCAACGGGCAAAAGGTTATCAAGGTGTTCTGTCACGAGGACAAGGCACGTGAGGTTTTCCGCAGCAAGAATGATGTGTGGCGGAATAACTCCACCTCCGCCAATGCCTATGCTAACATTCTTATGCCCATCATGAACGCCTTGGGCTATATCCTGTACATCGTAATCGCCATAGTCGGCGGATGCATGGCCATAAGCGGTGCGGCGAATTTCTCGCTTGTCGGGTCAAATGTGCTGACCCTTGGTATGATAGCCTCGTTCCTAACCCTGACTCGCAGCTTCACAAACCCGCTCTCGCAAGTTTCAAACCAGCTCAACTCCATCATTATGGCGTTGGCGGGCGCGTCGCGTATTTTCGATCTTATGGACGAAAAGCCCGAAACAGATGAAGGCTATGTGACGTTGGTCAACGCGAAGATTGTAGACGGCAGGCTCTGCGAATCCGATTGTCGCACGGGTATGTGGGCGTGGAAGCACCCGCACAAGGATGGCAGGCTGACCTACACCGAGCTGAAGGGGCATATCGTCATGGAGAACGTGGACTTTGGATATACTCCGGACAAGTTGGTGTTGCACAACATTTCAATCTATGCCGAGCCCGGGCAGAAGGTGGCGTTGGTGGGAGCAACCGGCGCCGGAAAGACAACCATCACCAACCTTTTGAACCGCTTTTATGATATCGCTGACGGCAAAATACGCTATGACGGCATCAATATCAACAAGATTAAGAAGGCCGACCTCAGAAGAAGCCTCGGCGTGGTCTTACAGGATGTAAACCTGTTTACAGGCACGGTCATAGACAACATACGCTACGGCAAGCTCAACGCTTCCGACGACGAGTGCGTCGCCGCCGCCAAACGTGCCAATGCCGACGGCTTCATAAGGATGCTGCCCAAAGGTTATGACACCCTGCTTTCGGGCGATGGCAGCGGGCTTTCGCAGGGGCAAAGGCAGCTCATTTCCATAGCGCGCGCAGCCGTTGCAGATCCGCCGGTGATGATACTGGACGAGGCGACAAGCTCCATAGATACGCGAACGGAATCCATTGTGCAGCGCGGCATGGACGCGTTGATGAGCGGACGTACCGTGTTTGTAATCGCTCACAGGCTCTCAACGGTCAAGAACAGCGACGTAATCATTGTGCTTGAGCTGGGAAACATAATCGAGCGCGGCAGTCACGAGAGACTTATCGAAAAGAAGGGCAAGTACTATCAGCTATACACGGGCGCTTTTGAGTTGGAATAGCTTGTCGGTTCGACCCAATAACAAGGAAAACAAAAGGGAAACCCAGCGGCACGATACAGATCATTGGGTTTCCCTTGTCTTTTAGTGTACCAAAGCAAGCGGCAGCCCGCAACATGGCTGCCGTACTCTCGATTACTTATTCTCCTCGTTTTCCTTAGGTGGAGTTTTCTTCTCACCCTCGTCATCGTTGACCCATTCATCGGCCTTATGAACACCGACCTTGACACTCTTTACGATGGACTTGCCAAGATTTGTAAATGCGCTTCCAAGTCCCTTGCCGGTTTGCTTCCAAGAATCCTTCAGTTCGTTCATAACATAGCTCCCATCACAAGATATATATAAGTATAGTCTTTGCATGTCCGTTTTGTCAATGCCGCGTATTGCTGTTTCACTTCTTTTTCTCATTGCACGCCTTATCCCGCGGGGGAGCGCCCCCTATAACAACAAGCTTGTTTCAAGATCCTTCGCCTATGGCTCAGGATGACA
>DAOPJM010000005.1:17627-63948 GCA_035399665.1 Clostridia bacterium | reverse complement strand
AAGATCCTTCGCCTATGGCTCAGGATGACAATTGGACTTCATTTTTGAATACCGAACAGGCGTGTAAACGGCTGTGACTCATTTTCAGGGTTGTGGTGAATTTTCCATCCAAAGCCCTTGACAAAGGCGCAAAGCGGAGTATAATAATTACAGTTTTGCAGACGACTCGGAACAAGTCGCGTTGGCGTTTATGCTTACAAAAGAGACGGAGGTCATGGCTGAAAGCCTCCCCAAGCAACAGCCCTCGCGGTACCGCCCGACGATGCAAACGGGTATGCCCGTTACAGCATGAAAGAGTACAAACCTTGGGTGGAACCACGTTATATACGTCCCTTGCGAATTAGCAGGGGACTTTTTCTGTTCAAGGTAATTTTATGGAGGTAATAACATGATACTGCATTTTCCCGACGGTTCCTCACGCGAGTTCGCGGACGGCCTCAGCGCGCTTGAAGCGGCGCAGGCCATATCTCAAAAGCTCGGCAAGGCCACCCTGTCCGCCGAGATCGACGGCAAGAACAGCGACGCTTTCCGCCCCCTTTTCGGAGAGCATAACGTCAAATTCCTAACCTTCGACGATGAGGGCGGCAGATGGGCTTTGCGGCACACCGCCTCGCACGTCATGGCGCAGGCGGTCAAGCGTCTGTTCCCCGACGCCAAGCTTGCCATCGGCCCCGCCATCGAGAACGGCTTCTACTACGACTTTGATATGCCCGAATCCCTCACCGGTGACGACCTGAAGCGCATCGAGAAGGAGATGGAGCGCATTGCCAACGAGAACCTCAAACTGGAGCGCTTTGAGCTGCCCAGAGCCGAGGCCTTGGCCTATGAGCAGGAGCGCGGCGAAAACTACAAATATGAGCTTATTTCGGATCTGCCCGAGGACGCCGTAATCAGCTTCTACCGTCAGGGCGACTTTGTAGACCTCTGCGCAGGCCCTCACGTCGCTTCCACCGCCAAGATACGCCATTTCAAGCTGCTCAGTATCGCGGGCGCGTACTGGCGCGGCTCCGAAAAGAACAAGATGCTGCAACGTATTTACGGCACAATATTCGAGAAGAAGCCCGACTTGGACGCTTATCTCACCAAGCTTGAGGAAGCGAAAAAGCGCGACCACAACCGCTTAGGGCGCGAGCTTGAGCTGTTCACCACGGTTGACGTGATAGGTCAGGGTCTGCCCATACTGCTGCCCAAGGGCGCAAGGGTTGTACAGCTTCTTCAGCGTTTCGTCGAGGACGAGGAGCAGAAGCGCGGCTATCTTCTGACCAAAACCCCGTTCATGGCAAAGCGTGAGCTTTACAAGATTTCCGGACATTGGGACCACTATCGCGACAGTATGTTCATCATCGGCGATCCCGACGATGAGAAGGCCGAGGTCTTTGCGCTGCGTCCCATGACCTGCCCGTTCCAATTCCAAGCCTACCTCAACCGTCCCCGCTCCTATCGCGATCTGCCGCTAAGGTACAACGAGACTTCCACCCTATTCCGTAACGAGTCCAGCGGTGAGATGCACGGGCTTATCCGTGTGAGACAGTTCACCATCTCCGAGGGGCATTTGGCCTGCCGTCCCGATCAGGTCGAGGAGGAGTTCAAGGGCTGTCTCGATTTGGCCAAGTACTTCATCGACACCATGGGCTTCACAGAAGATGTAAGCTACCGCTTCTCCAAGTGGGATGAGAACGACACCGCCAAGTATATCGGCAACAAGGCGGACTGGGAGCATACTCAGGACGTTATGCGCCACATCCTAAACGATCTCGGCGTCGAATACGTTGAAGCTGACGGCGAGGCCGCGTTCTACGGACCTAAGCTTGACGTGCAGATGAAGAACGTCCACGGCAAGGAGGACACCCTTATCACCATACAGATTGACTTCCAGCTTGCGGAACGCTTCGGCATGGTCTATACCGATGCGGACGGCTCCAAAAAATACCCCGTGGTGCTGCACCGCACCTCCTTGGGCTGCTACGAGCGCACCCTTGCCCTGCTGATAGAGAAGTACGCGGGCGCGTTCCCGACCTGGCTTGCCCCCGTACAGGTCAAGGTTATGCCCATCACCGACCGTGCGGCAGAAAGGGCGGCTGCGGTGCAAAAGGCGTTGGAGAACGTCGGCATAAGGGTCGAATGCGATCTTAGGAACGAGAAGATAGGCTTCAAGATTCGTGAGGCGCAGATGCAGAAAATCCCGTATATGATAGTACTCGGCGACAAGGAGGTCGAAGCGGGACACATCACCGTGCGCTCCAGAAAAGACGGCGACTTGGGCGACACCACGCTTGAGGAGTTCATCTCCAAGCTGCTCGTTGAGACAGCGACCCGCGCAAAGTAAGACGACTTAGTCAAATAAGCCGCTGTCATAATGGCAGCGGCTTTTTGTATGCGTATATTATTGTACTGTACTCCCCTACCCCCTGAGTTCGGCTATGGCCTTTGCCATATCCTTCGCGGAGAACACAGCGTTGCCCGCGACAAGCACGTTCGCGCCCGCCTCACGGCACAGCGCGGCGGTCTCGGCGTTCACTCCGCCATCCACCTCAATGTCCAGCTCAAGACCGCGTTCCTTAGCATAGCGGCGCAGCAGGCTTATCTTCTCCAACACCTCAGGAATGAACTTCTGTCCCCCAAAGCCCGGATTGACGCTCATCAAAAGCACCATGTCGCAGTAGGGCAGCGAGCAAAGGCAGCTTTCCAAGGGCGTCGCGGGGTTCAGAACCAATCCGCTCTTTGCCCCAAGCTCATGTATCCTTGCAAGCTGACGCTGAATGTGCCTCTCGGCCTCCACATGGAAGGTCACTATGTCCGCGCCCGCCTTGATGAAAGGCTCTATCCATTCCGACGGGCGATCCACCATAAGATGCACGTCAAAGGGCAGGGCGGAATAGCGTCTCAACGCCTTGACCATGCCCGGTCCAAAGGTGATGTTCGGCACGAAGCTGCCGTCCATGACGTCCAGATGTATCATATCCGCACCCGCTTTGGCAACCTTGTCAAGCCCCTCACCCATGCGGGAGAAGTCAGCTGACAGCAGCGACGGAGCAATCTTAATCATATCGATGTTTCCTCCTGTATTCGAATTCTTCCGATATTATGGCGTAACGTTCGTAGCGTCCCGCGCTAAGCTTACCCTCCTTGAGCAGCGCCTTGACGCCGCAGTCGGGTTCGGTCAAATGTCTGCATCCAGTGAATCTGCACCCCTGTGACAGAGCGAATTCGGGGTAGCAGGCGTCCAGCTTCCCTTGGTCTATCGTCTCCTGCTCCTCATAGAGCGAGAAGCCGGGCGTGTCCAAAACCGCGCCTCCGAAGCAGGGCCAAAGCTCCGCATGGCGGGTCGTATGCTTGCCCCTCTCGGTCTTTTTGGCAAGCTCGCCCGTGGGCAGCTCCAGCTTGGGGATAAGAGCGTTGAGTATGGACGACTTACCTACGGCGGACTGACCCGCAAAGCAGCACACACTTCCGCTGATATATCCCAAAAGCGCGTCAAGCCCCTCCCCTGTGAGCGCCGACAGCGTTACGCGGTCAAACAAACGATAGTCCTCATCAAACTGTGCGCAGATTTCGGGTTCGGCGCAGTCGCACTTGTTCAGTATGAGCAAGGGCTTGACCGAAGCCAATGACGCCTGAACTATAAGCTTATCGGCAAGCAGCCAATCCGGAGCGGGTGCGGACGCCGAAAGCACAATCAACAAGAGGTCGATATTTGCCACGGCGGGGCGCAGCATGAGATTCTTGCGCTCCAATACGTTCACAAGGAGCGCGTGTCCGGAGCTTTCACGCATGAACTCCACCATGTCCCCCACCACCGGAGTCACGCCCTCGCGCCGCAGGGCGCCACGCGCCTTGCAGGTCACTGTCACACCGTCACATAGGACGTAATAGAAACCGCCTATACCCTTTAGCAGCAATCCTCTTTCCATCAGCCGAACGTCACCGTCTGCGACGCCGCCACCTCGCCGTCTATCATAAAGAGTATGTTCCGACCGACGGGTTCACTGCTCAGTATCTCGGCGGAAATCACAGCCCCGTTCTCCTTTGCCCGCTGCGCCTCATACAGCACCACATAGTATGGTACGTTGTAGATGTTATAGGCAAGGTATGTCATCCTAAGTATGGAAGTACTCTTTGGTATATCCACCGTAAAGCTGACGTCAGCCTTGAACTGCGGCTGTGCGCTGCGATACACATACAGCGTTATGGGGTCGTCGGGATCGGCCATTCCGCTTATGGGCTGCTGCGAAATCACCGTATTGCTGTTGACGACCTCAGAGCTTGCGGGCAAGGTGTAGATGAAGCTCACGAATATGGCGTTAAAGCCTTCGTTGTAGAGCAACAGCAGCGCGTCGTCCGCGGACTGTCCCACCGTATCGGGTATGGCGACGCTAATCGGTGCGGACGCTCCGGAGGTAACCGAAACGGACGGAGCGGGCGTCGCCGTGGTGATAGGATCCTGTGAAGGCTCCGCCGTATTCATCACCGTGTTATCGTCGTCGCCGCCGCTCATGAATATTATGAAAGCGACAAGCACGACAAGCACAGGCACAAGCACGCATATTCCGATAATCGCATACACCGAAAGCTTCCTGCGCTTCTTATGCCGTCCCGTGTCGGAGCTGACGTCCCTGTCCCGCGCAAAGCTCCCCTGCGGGTTGGTGAGGGAACGCACCAAGTCCTGCCGCATGGCCTTTGCGGACTGATAACGGTCGGCGGGGTTTTTCTCCATGGCGCGCATGACTATGTCCGAAAGCGCGGCGGGAATCTTGGGGTTGACGTCCTTGGGTGCTTTTGGCGTCGCGTTGATATGCATCAGCGCTACCGAGACTGTGGTATCGGCCGTGAACGGAAGCTGTCCCGTGATCATCTCGTACAGAGTGACGCCCACGGAGTATATGTCGCTTGGCATGGTGACAGGCTTGTTCTCGGCCTGCTCGGGTGAGATGTAATGTACCGAACCCAAGACCGTGGAGCCGTTGAAGGTCACGGTCGTGGCCTTCATATCACTGGCAATGCCGAAGTCGGCAAGCTTGGCCCTGCCGTGAGGTGTGATAATCACGTTCTGCGGCTTTACGTCACGATGAATAATCCCGCAGGCGTGCGCCACAAACAGCGCGTCTAATATCTGACAGCATATCCCAACCGCTGTGTGCGTGGGCAGGGCGCCTTCCTTTCGGATAAGCTCCTTCAACGTAACGCCCTCGACATACTCAAGCACTATGTACGGGCGTCCCGCGTGAACCCCCACGCCATAGGCCCTTACTATATTGTCATGCGAGAGACGCAGCGACGCCCTTGCCTCGCGGTCGAAGCGGCGCATAAACTCGCCGTCGCTCGTGAACTCCGACTTGAGCATCTTTATGGCGACCACATGTCGGTTCGTAAGGCTGACCGCCTTGTAGACGTCGGCCATTCCTCCCGAACCTATCAGGCCCAATACCTTATATTTGCCGTCTATGACGTCAAATTCCAATATCTTCGCCTCCTTCGTTCGCGGCGAGAACTACGGTAATGTTGTCGGTGGAGCCGCAGTCGTACGCAAGCTTCACCAAACGCTTCATAAGCTTGTCGAGGTTCTTCGCGCCGCGCCGTATGCACACGCAAAGATTCTTGTTGAGGGTAACGCCGCACAGCCCATCGGAGCAGAGCAGCAGTATATCGCCCTTGCTCCACTCAAAGGAGCCTGAATCGGGCGCGGTCATGGCGTCCAACCCCAATGCGCGCGTGATGATGTTTCTGTAAGGATGCACAAGGGCTTCCTGCTCGTTTATGCGTCCCGCGTCGATAAGTCCCTGTACATAGGAGTGATCCGTGGTAATCTGCCTAAGCTCGCCGTCCGCAAAGTCATATATGCGCGAATCGCCGCAGCTTGCCCAAATCACGCGGTCGGGCTTGAGTATCGCGGCGACAAGCGTCGCGCCCATACCCTCGCGCTCCGGGTTGACCTCGGCGTCCTCGAACACCCTTGCGCCCGCCCGCACTATGACCTCGGAGAGAAGCTGCTTTAACGCTCTGTCGTCGGCGTCGCGGTCGAACGCCTCAAAGCTTTCGCTCAACGCTTCGATTATCATTGCGCTGGCGACCTCGCCCGCAGCGTACCCACCCATGCCGTCGGAAACGGCGACAAGGGCGAAATTGGGGTCGTCGCATTGGATAAGGTAAGCATCCTCGTTGTGAGCGCGCTTTCCGCACTCGGAAATGCCGCAGGCGATCATTCCAGTACCCTCCTTCTGAGCTGTCCACAGGCGCCTTCGATATCGCTGCCCATCTCGCGGCGCACTGTTGCCGAGATATGCAGGCTGTCCAACCACTCGCAGAACTCCTCCGCCTTCTTGCGGCTGACGCCCGCAAGATTGCGCTCCGCGACCGGGTTGAGGGGAATCAAATTGACATGACAGCGCATATTTCGCAGCAGCTCGGAAAGCTGCTTGGCGTCCTCTCGGCTGTCGTTGAAGCCGCCTATCAGGGCATACTCGAATATTACGCGCCTGCCCGTCCTCTCACTGTATCTTTTGGCGGCGGGGATGAGCAGCTCCAAGGGATAAGCCTTGTTTATGGGCATAATCTTGGAGCGCTTTTCGTTGCTCGCGGCGTGGAGTGACAGCGAAAGCGTCACATGCGGCGCGTCGTCGGGCAAGGTTTCTATGCGCGGAACAAGCCCGCAGGTCGAAAGCGAGATGTTCCTTGGACTGATGTTTATGCCCTCCGCGTCCGTTACCCGCTTTAAAAAGCGAACAACGTTATCGTAGTTCGCGAGCGGCTCGCCGCTGCCCATCAGCACAACATTGGTGACGACCCTGCCCGAACCCTCCGGTATGGGTTCGCTCTTTTCGACCTCATATATAAAGGAAAGCATTTCCCCGCTCAAAAGGTCGCGAACACAGCCCTCAAGTGTTGAGGCGCAGAAGGCGCAGCCCATGCCGCAGCCCACCTGTGTGGAGATACAAAGCGTGTTGCCATAGCGATAGCGCATCAGCACTCCCTCTACAACATTGCCGTCCTCCAATCTGAACAGGTACTTCTTTGTGCCGTCCAGCTTGGAAACGTAGGTCTGCCATATACTTGCGCCCCCGTAAGGGATTTTGGACAGGCTGGCGCGAAGCTGCTTGGGAAGATTGCTCATCTCCTGAGGTCTTGCCCCCCTGTTCAGCCACTCCGTAACCTGCTTGGCTCTGAAAACGGGTTCGTTGAAGCTTTTGACAAGCTCCGATATTTCGTTTTTGTCAAGCTCCGTGAGGTACATATCTCATCCTTGCATAATAGAATCCATCGGTCCCGTCAACGTTGGGAAAGAGCTGTCTTTCAAGCTCAAGCACAAACTCCGAATGACCGCTCAAAAAGTCCTTCACCCTGCCGCAGTTCTCGTCAGGGTTGATGGTGCAGGTGGAATACACCAGCACGCCGCCCGCCTTAACATACCCAAAGCAGCAGTCCAGTATGTCGCGCTGCAGCTGTATAAGCGTTGAAATATCCTCGCCGTCCTTATTGAAGCGTATATCTATCTTCTCGGCGATAAGCCCCAGGCCGGAGCAGGGAACATCCAACAGCACCGCGTCAAAGGCGTGTTCAAACTCCGAATCGAACTCGTTGGCATTATGCTCAAGCGTCTTAGCCTTGACCGAAAGCCTGCCGAACGCCGAATCCATCAGCGCCTTGCGGTGCGGGTGCGGCTCAAAGCAGGTGAGGTCTACATCTCCCCGCGTCAACGAGTACAGGTACGCGCTCTTGCCTCCCGGCGCGGCGCAGGCGTCCAGCACCCTTTTGCCGCGCATATCGCCAAGCGCGCGAACTATCATCATCGCGCCCTCGCTCTGCACGCACATCCCGCCGCTTACAAAGAGCGGATGATTCTCCACGTCAAAGCCCTTTTCGGGAATAACGCAGTTGGGGTCATGTCTGCCCAACGCGAAGGGCTGTCCCAAAGCCGTTATGAGCTGTTCGGTATCGGTCGGGTACTGCGCCCTAAGCTGCATACCCAAGGCGGGCGCCGTGAGCAGCTCGCGGGTAAAATCAAGCCCGTAAGCGTCCGCCCAAAGCCTGACTATCCATTCGGGGCAGGAGAACTCCATGCAAAGCCGCTCAACAGGATCTGTGGGCAGGGGCGGCAGTGGTTCCTGCGCAAGCCTTCTCAGTACGGCGTTGACCAATTTGGCCGAAGCGCCCTTGCCGCACTCGCGGCACAGCTCCACAGAAGCTGAGACTGCCGCGTGAGCGGGCGTGTTCATATAGATAATCTGCGCGGCTCCCGTGCGCAGTATGGAGCGTACCACTCGCTTTTGCCGCGAAGTCAGCTTCTCCAAGCAAAAGTCGATATAATAGAGATGCTCCAAGCTTGTGTAAACGAGAGCGTAGAGAAAGCGAACATCACGCTCGCACATCCCCCGCGCCGCTTCCTTCAGGGCAAGGTTGGAGTAGGCTCCGCCGTCAAGTATCTTGGACAGGGTATCGGCCGCGACGCGTCTTACGCTCATAGCAGGAGTTTGCCGTTCAATGGCTTGCCGCGCATATAGTCCGCGGCGGACAAGCGCTTGCCGCCCGGCGATTGCAGGGTGAGTATCTCAAGCCACGCGTCCGCGCAGCGCAGCGCAAGGCGCGTCCTGTCAAAGCATCTCAGGATTCCCGCCTCTCCCTGAGCGTCAAGATCGGGTAAAAGGCGTGAGGCTATAAGCTTCAGCGGTTGACCGTCCAGCATGGCGAAGGCCTCCGGCCAAGGCTGTGTGCCGCGTATAAGGTCGTGAACCTCCTTCGCACCCTTGTTAAAATCTATCCTCCCGTCATCCTTGGTCAGCATGTGACAGACCGTGGCAAGTCTGTTGTCCTGCGGTATCGGCGTGAGCCTGCCGCCCGCATACTCGTCAACAGTCCTTATGAGAAGCCTTGCGCCCATCATTGAAAGCCTGTCCGAAAGCTCGCCGTAGGTTTCGTTCTCGCCTATCTCGGTCTTATCCTGTAGGAGTATGTCGCCCTCGTCCATACGAAGGCTCGTAAGCATGGTCGTAACCCCTGTCTCGCGTTCGCCCGCGATTACCGCGCTCTGAATGGGTGAAGCTCCGCGATACCTTGGAAGCAGCGAGGCATGTACGTTAATGGTTCCCAAGGGCGGCAGCTCAAGGCATTTTCGGCTTAAAAACTGTCCGAAGGCACAGGTGACTACAAGCTCGGGTGCGAAACCCCTGAGCGCTTGCAGACCTTCCTCGCCTCGGAGTTTTTCAAAGCAGTATACGGGCAAATCAAGCGAAAGCGCAAGCCGCTTTACGGCGGACGGCGTTATCACCGCCCTTCGCCCCACGGGCCTGTCGGGTTGGGTAAATACGGCGAGGGTATGCCCCGCGTCGTAAAGGGCTGACAGCGACGGCAAAGCAAACTCGGGAGTACCCAAAAATGCTATGCGCATCAGTCCTCGTCCTCCCATTGCTCCTCCTCGAAATCCTTGGGCGCTTCGGTCACGCGCTCCAAGAAGACGTGTCCGTCAAGGTGATCCATCTCGTGACAGATACAGCGGGCAAGCAGCCCCGTACCCTCATACTCTATCGGCTCACCGCTGCGGTTGAAGCCCCTCACTATGACATGGTTGGGGCGCTCGACATAGCCGTGCTGCCCGGGAAAGGACAAACAGCCCTCGTAGCCGCGCTGCAAGCCGCTTTGCTCGACTATTATCGGATTGACCAAATCAAGCTTGGTCTTTCCGTCCACGCACATCACAATCACACGTCGCAGTACGCCAACCTGCGGGCCGGCAAGCCCCACGCCGTCGGCGTCCTCCATGGTGTCGAACATGTCGTCCATCAGCTGCCCCAGCTTCGCGTCGTACTTCGTGACCTCACGGCACTTGCGATAGAGCATCGGGTCTTCTTCTTTTCGTATTTTCAAAAATGCCATAAACTAACCTCCGGAATTGCTTAGATTATAACAAACCACTTGCAAAATGTAAAGGAAATATATACAATGTATTCAAAAGAGCCCCAATTTCAGGCATCTCAACCGCAGGTAGAGAGCTGTTTGGGACGTCTCAACCGAGCATAGAGAACGAAATCCTGAACTCTCCACGAACGGTTGATCCAAAATCCAAAACTCTCCAAATGGTGTATTGTTTCAAGTATCGCTCCGATGTATGCTAAGGCCAACGAAATGAACGGAGGACGAATTCCATGAAACGCAGCAGAAAAGGACTTAGGAGCTTGGATGAGCTTATCCGCCGTATCGAAGCTATCGATAACGGCGGCTGCTCGCCGGACGCATACGAGGGCAACCTTGGCAGATACAACGGACTTAACACCATCGGAGGAAGATAAAATGAAACGCGAGGACACAAAGAAGGACAGCGGACACGGCAAGGGCGTATATATAAGAAGAATCGAGCGAATCGAACGCAATGCCTGCCGTGCGGCGGCTTACGACAGCATCAACACAACATTCAACGGACTTAATTTAGGAGGAAGATAATATGGAACAGACTAACTCAACAATGGGCAAGCGCATAGCCGCTCTCAGAAAGAGCTGCGGCCTGACTCAGGAGCAACTGGCCGAGAAGCTCGGCGTATCGGCGCAGGCCGTATCCAAGTGGGAGAACGACGTATCATGCCCCGACATCTCATTGCTGCCGCTTCTTGCGGCGACACTGGGTATCACCGTCGATGAGCTGCTTGGGGTAAAGCCCATCGAGCCGCATGTCGTCATAGTCGAGAAGGATAAGTCGTCCTCAAAGGACGGCGACGGCAAGAAGGGTGATCGCGATTGGACGAAGTACGTCAACCTCTCCGGCAAGAGCAAGCGCTCCGCCATCTTCTGGGGCATACTCTGGGGAATTATCCTGATTGGGATAGGCGCGGTGATACTCTTAGGACAGCTTGACGTCATCACCATAGGCACGGCGTCCTTTTGGGGCATAATGCTTGCCCTGCTCATCATCACGGCCGGCGCGGGCTGGACCATAAACGAGCCGTCGCCCATCTCTGTCGGCGTCGCCCTCTACGGCATTTACCTGCTGTTCTTCAACATAGGCGTAATCAGCTTTGAGCTTAAGTGGAGTATGCTCTGGCCCGTGGGTCTTATCCTTATCGGCTTGACCTGTCTGCAGTACATCCTTCTTCGCGGCAGAAGGCGCAGAATTAAGCTCAACGGCGTCAGTCACGGCGACAAGACCCCTTCCTCGGAGTTCAACATGGATGAAGGCTCGGTGCGCTGGGAGGCCAGCTTTGGAAGCGAAACGAGGGCTTTCCCCGCGAACGAGTGCTTCAAGGGCGCAAAGATTGAGGCCAACTTCGGCGACTACGGCTTTGACCTTCGTGACTGCGTATCATTCGAGAACAACGCGGTATTGGACTTGGAAGTCAACTTCGGCAACTTCACCCTGTATATGCCCAAGAACGTGAAGCTTGTCAAGAGCGTTGACAACTCGTTCGCCGCCTGCGTCGAGGATGGCAGCGCCTGCGACAACCCCGACTACACCCTTATCCTCAAGTCCGACGTCAACTTCGGCAGCATGAAGATCAAGTATTAAACTAACCCCACTTATTTGTACAACGGCGGACAGTCTAAGCTGTCCGCCGTTATCATGTCCTCTAAAAATACCTTACAGCTTTCGAATCAGATAAGCCCATTCTCCGTTAAAAATCGCTCAAGGGCTTCTTCGTACTCAACGCGGTGCAGCGGATAGGTCTGCGCATGGTTCGCGCCCTTGCCGACAAGAACGCTGCTTATGCCGCGCTTTGCCTTGACATTCTCATCAAGCATATAGAAGGGAACCACAGCGTCAGCATCGCCATGCACGAAAAGCATTGGAAGGCTCTCCGGGCAGGCGGCCACGGCCTTTTTCGGCTCAACCTTGGAGTAGAATACTCCGCCGAACAGCCGAGAAAAGAGACTTGCCAGAGGTACGAACGGGAACCTTGGCAGATGCTTGTAGAACGCGTCCTTGGCGGCCTTGTCGGGTTCGGACATTCCATGCATGAGCTTATAGTAGTCATGCATGACCGAGCCTATCTCGTCTGTGAGGCTGCTGTAACCGCAGTCCTCAACTACAAAGGACAGCTTGGGGTCGGTCGGGGCGTGCATCATCACGACGGCGGCGCCCATGGACTCGCCATGAGTGCCGAGTACGCAATCCTCGCCGTAGACCCGCCGTGCGTATTCACACACCGCCGCAAGGTCCTTGTACTCATAATAGCCCATCGAGATAGGATACCTGTCAGTCTCACCGTGACCGCGCTGGTCATACAGCAGGCAGATAAAGCCGAGCTTATGGAAGGCGTCGGCGTACTTTAGCGAACCTATGCAGGTATAGCCAAAGCCGTGTACTATGACGGCAACGCGGGGTTTGCCGTCGGGAAAGCGCGTCCCCTCGGCGGCGGGTATGACTATGCCCCTAAGCTCATATCCAAAGGGCGACTTGCAGCAAAACGGCTGAGGCTTTAACGAGGCAAGCTGACCCTCATAGAGACAGCCAAGCTCGATTTCACGCTTTTCGCACTGCTCGCAGGTTAAGCCATGGGGCCAATGCACGACCATGTTGGCAAGATAAGCTGAAACGCAGCAGCAGAGCAGGAGCAGCAGTACTATCAGCGCGGGAAATATAAGCCACCACATAGCGTCACCTCGCCCCCGCCTGTGACGCGACGCGGGTCTTGTAATGCTTCGCGGCAAAGTAAAGCGGGATGAAGCTCAAAAGCACCAGACCTGAAGCGACCAAAAACAGGGTATAGGTCGGCAGATACGCGACAAAGCCGTTTGAGTCTATGAACTCGCCGCTGCGCTTTATCACGGGGTTGCTGATAAGCGGCGCAATCACCATTGGGATAAGCACAAAGAACAGTATGCGTATGCCCTCGAAGCCGCCCCTGTCGCCCTCCGGATAGAGCTGCTTTGACCACACGGTGACGGTTTGTAGGAACATGATGTAGCCCGCGCCTATCAGGAACACGCCCGCAAGCAGGACGGGGTTGAACAGGGTGAGGGTGTTGACGTTTTCGGGGCGCACGAACAGCCCAAGCAGCAGCACGCCCACGAAGTTGGCAATTATCGATATGGCGCAAAGCAGGGGCGACTTATTGCGGTTGATGAGCTTGGCGGCGGGAATTACCAAGAACATCGCAAGCACAAGGGCAAGCCCTTCGATATAGCCCATGAGGTCGGCGGTGAACCCAAGGTAATAGATTACATAGTTGCCGAGGTGCGCGAAGTACATATTGAAAGCGATGAAGTAAACCGAAAGCAGTATGTTCACCCACACTAACTCCTTCATGGAGAAATAGCGTTTGAAGTTGAACACGGACATGAGCTGTTCAAAGAAGCTGCCCTCCTTGTGCGGTTTGAGCGTTGGCGCTTCCTTCATGAATATGAGAGCCGCAAGCCCGCAGAGTATGACAAGTCCGCCCATGACGCAGAACAAAAGCATGTAGTTGTCGTCCTTGCCTATCAGTATGCCGCCCAACACCGTTCCGACTATGGTGCCAATGACGGGCTGTGTCGCCATCGCCGCGCCTATCTGCCCTCGGTTCTTGTCCGTCATATTGTCGTTTGCCCATGCGTTGAAGCCGCCGTCGTTGCCCATAGAGCCGAAGAAGCTCATCACGGCGTCAGCGATAATGGCGGCCACGCCCGCAAGCAGTATCAGCTGTGCCGCTGTGCCGCCCGCCCCTTTCGTGATGAACTCGGTCGTGCCAAAGAGTATTGTGCATATGCCCCAAGCGATATAGCCTATCGCTATAACATACCTGCGCCTGCCGCGTCTGTCGGACAGCGTTCCAAAGACGAAGGTAGATATGGTTGTCATCGCCGCCGAAATCGCGACCATCCATGAGATTATGGTCGGGTCCTTAGCTATCTTGGCGTAGATGAAGGTGTTGAACCACTGGTTCTCCATGTTCCAACAAAGCTGACCCGCGATTCCAAGACCCCAAACGAGCAGCCAGAACCCGAACCCCGATTTTTTCTTTTCCATGCAGACCTCACTTTCCGATACCGTATGCCCCATGATAGGTTATAAAGCTCGGCGCTCTCCCCCTTTTTTTGGGGGGATGACCGCGCCGAGTACCATTCATTATATAGCTTAGGTTACCTTGACCTCAAAATCCACGCGCTTTTCCTCCAAACGCGGCGAACGCACAATGAGCGCAGCCTTACCGCTCTTGCCGACGCTTTGCACTATGCAGCCGCTCATGCCGCCCATAAAGGCGGTCTCATGCGCTCCCACAAGCTCTATGCAGCCCTCGGTCTCAAAGCTAATCGGGTCTTGGAAGTAGTGCAGGACGTTTCCGTTCTCGTCCACGACCCTCATGCGCACAAGCGCGGCGTCGTAGGTTTCGCCCTCAACAAGGCTTGTGCCGCTCACCTCAAGCTCAAGCCTTGGCTCGTTCTTGGGGGGCAATACAAGCGACTTCACGACCCTTCCGTCCCGAACGGCGTCTATGCGATAATCCCTGCGAGCGTCGCCCCAGTTGCCCACATACTTGGAATAAAGCCTGTAACCGTCTGAGAATTTCATCCCTCTAAAGCTCATCAGATACGCCAGCTTCAATAGGTATTTTATGGGCAGACCGCGCTGACCGTACCTTGCAATCGCCATAAGGCAGGAGGCTGTAATCTTGGCCTTGCTCTCTGAGTAGCCCTCAGCGTTCAACAGCCGCCCCACCCTGTCGTTGACGCATATCGGAGGGTGCGGCAAAGCTGAGTTCTTACTTGGAAAGAACTCGCCCACCAACTCGTCACCGCGATACAGCCGTATGAAGTCGGCGTTGGTGTATACGTCAAAGTCGCCCAGCAGCCCGCCCGCCGAGTCGCCTATGTTCAGCTCGGAGCTTGTACAGAGTACCGGCGTGTCCAAACCGCAGCTTGCGTAAAACGCGGCGGCAAGCTTGGGGTTCCTATATGCGTCCATTACGCCGTGATAGCAGACCCTGTCGCCGCTTCCGAAGTCCTCATGCGTTGCGTAATCGAACATACACCACGCGAACGAGCCGCAAAAGCCATGGCTTTCGTGTATGCTCTCCGTCACAAGTGCGTGTCTTTTGGCGTGGAAGGCGCGGTGCGCCTCATCGTCGAAGGGCTTGCAGGGGTACATATGCCCGTTGTACTCTGACACGAATATCGGGGCTTTCTTATCGGTGATGCGGCTCTTTTTCAAGCTCTTGCGCCCTGCCCTGCCGTTCCATGTGAAGTCGTTATAGGCGTAGACGTCCTCTAAAAGCTCGCTGTGCTCGATGAATCTTACTCCGCTCGTCTGCCTGTGAGGGTCAAGCGCGTGCGCTGTGGCATTGGTGCGCTCATACAGCGCGTGACAGTCCGCCGACTCGTTGACGCGCACACCCCACAACACTACGGAAGGGTGATTGCGGTACTGCGTCACCATCTCGGCGGCATTGCTTACCGCCACATCCTGCCAAGCCTCATCGCCTATGTGCTGCCAGCCCGGAATCTCGGTGAACACCATAAGTCCCAGCTCGTCGCAGCAATCTATGAAGCTCTGCGCCTGTGGGTAGTGCGATGTGCGCACGGCGTTGACACCAAGCTCGTTCTTGAGTATCTTTGCGTCTGCGCGCTGCAGCGAGGCGGGCGCGGCGTAGCCCACATAGGGGTAGCATTGATGTCGGTTCAGCCCGACGATGGGGGTCTTGACCCCATTCAGGTAGAAACCGTCTGCGCAAAACTCTGCACTGCGCGCTCCGAAACGAACTATACAGCTCTCAAGAGGGTTCATAGACAGCGACAGCTTCAGCTCATACAGCTTGGGATTATCAAGGCTCCAAGGCTCAAAATCCATGAGCATGGCGGGAAGCTTGAGGTGGAGACATTCATCCTTCGCAACGCCGAGTACGGGAAAATCGCAGTCCGCGACAGGAAGCTTATCCAAATCGAAGATCTTGTCAAGAAGATCGGGGATCTCGGCTCTGACGCTCCCCTTTGGTTTACCGCATATCACGAACTCAAGCTCCATATGCGTCGGGCTTGCACAGACGAATGCGTCGGCTATAAACGCGCCGTCATAGCCCAAAATATAGGCCTCACGGTAAAGCCCGCCATAGGTGAGGTAGTCTATCACGCCGCCGAACGGGGGTTGGTTTAGGGATTCGCGTGAATCAAGGCGCACACAGAGTATGTCACTGCCGTCCCCGCGAAGCCCCTTCAGCTCCACGGTGAAGGCTGTATAGCCGCAGCGATGCACCATAAGCACGCGTCCGTTCAAAAGCACCGTGGCCTCATGCGCCGCGCCCATGAAACGCGCAAAGCAGCGTTCGTGGCGGCAAAGCTCAGAAGGGAGACACAGTCTGTACCCCGACAGCTTCTGATAGTCCGCGCTGTCGCAGTAGTTTTGACAAGTCATGCTCACACTGTGCGGAAGGCGCACGCGCTCAAACTCGCCCTCGCCCGCGGCGAAGCCTTCAAAATAGTTATCGGTGTATTCCCAATCGTCGTTTATGGGATAGCGCATATCATCCTCCCTCGGCTATAAAAGCGGATAAGCTACCGCCAGGGTATGACCGCCGTGAACTCCTCTAAGCTTGTGTCAAGTATGTAGCGTTCGTCGGTAGTCTCGCCGTTGTCTAAAAGGTTGTAGTCATCGCGGTGCGGGGAATAGGTAATCATGTGAATAACCCCCTCCGCGTCGTTCACCTGCATAATGCGGAAATACCCGCCCCCGCCGTCCACGCTCGCCACCTGATAGTTCATCATCATGGCAAGTACGTTCCGCTCATTTGTCCCGTTGCCGTCGTCGTCGAAGCTCTGTGTCTCCGCGTAAACGCCGTAGCGATGCCCGCAAAGCACCATATAGACGTTGGGGCAGCGGCTTACCACCTTGTCATACAGGGTTTGGCCGTCCTCTGAAAGCGTCTTTTCGGTGGTGTAATAATCGTGCACGCACAGCACGCCCACGCGCTCGGGGTAGGCGTCGAAGGTCTCCTTCAGCCACTTTAGCTCCTTCGCACCAAGGTCGTAGCTCATGTAGACGAAGATAAACTCCGTGCCGCCTATGTTGATAAGGTCGAAATGTCCTCGGTTGTTCTGATATGAGCCGCCGTACCACGGCTTGCTCTCGTAGCGCTTCTCACCGAAATATTTGTAGTACAGCTCATAGCCGCCCTTGGACGGCTCGTTGTCATGGTTGCCCGCGCATACTCCGTTGGGAATATCGTCAATGCGGCTTTGCGCTTCGTCGGCAATCAGCCACTCGCTCTCTAAATCGTTGTTATGAACTAAATCGCCCGTATGAACGATGTAACCAAGGTTCATCAGCTCCGCGTTGTCGCGGATAAACGCGGTCATGTCCAAGTACAGCTCCGGGTACTTCTTGCTGTAATGCTGGGTGTCCGAAATCCACGCGATGCTGTACACCCCATCCTGAGCCGCGTATGGCGGCGGCGTGGGGGTTGGCGTGGGGCTTGGCGTCGGCGTAAAGCTTGGCGTGGGTGTAAAGCTTGGCGTGGGGCTTGGGGTCGGAATGGGGCTTGCCGTCGGAGTTTCCAAGACTATTACTATGCTCTCGGCGGTCTTTACAGGCTCCACGGTCGCGGTAGGCGCGGGCGTTTCGGGTGAGCAGCTAAAGAGCAGCGCCGCAAGGAGCAGCGCCGCTGTCATAACCGCAAAACGCTTAGACAAGCCCTTCCACCTCCGTTGCGACACATTCCGTCAGGCGTTCCCTGCCGCCCTCGCCCATGCTTGGGCATACCGCAAGCTTAGCCTTCGGCACATTCGCCTTCAGCCAATCCTTTGCATATTCATCCGCCGTACCCGCAACCACGAGCAGGGGCTTTTGCGCCCTCGCGCAGCGCAGAGCTATGAGCTTCACGGCTTTGTCGGAATCGATGGTCTGCCTGTCAAAGCTGCCTTCGAAGGTCACGACCGCGTCGGCCTCGCCCAAATGCTTGTCAAAGCGCACCTCATGCAATATGTGTTCAATACCCGAAACCGGCGCCGCGCCGATTACCGCAAGGCCGAATCCCAAGCCGCCGCCGCAGCCCATGCAAGGTGCGTTCGGGTCCACGTTTGGGAACAGCGAAGCAAAGCGGGCAAGCGACTTGTCACGAATGTCCTGCTGCTTGGGACTTAAGCCCTTCTGCGCGCCAAACACCCGCGCCGCGCCATTCTCGCCCAACAGCGGGTTGGTGACGTCCGCGACTATAGCAATCTTGGCGTTTTGAAGCAGCGGCAAAAGCCCCGAAAGATCGACTGAGCATATGTCCTCGATCGTCAGCCTTTCCTTGGGAATGGCGTTGCCGTCCTTGTCCTTCATAACCGCGCCGAGAGCGCAGAGCATACCCGCCCCCCCGTCGGTAGTGGAGGTGCCTCCCACGCATACCCATATGCGCTGAAAATCGGAACGCAGGGCGAAGGATATAAGCTCGCCAACACCGTAGGAGCTGCGCGTCATCGGGGAGCTGTCCTCGGCTGTGTCGGCAAAGCCCACGGCAAGCGCGGACTCAATGAGCGCGATACGCCCCGGAACCACGCCTATCGCTCCGCTTGTGGGGCGAAGGTCGGCATTGAGGAAGCTTGTGGCGCTGATCCTGCCGTGTCTTGCGCCTATGACGGCCTCAAAGCTGCCCTCCCCTCCGTCGCCTATGGGAAGTAGATCAAGCTCTGCCTTGTCGTATGCGGCATTGGCGGTTATGCCGCAAAGCTGAAGCTGCGAAAAGCTGCCCTTCATCGCGTCGGGGCAGACCAACAGGCGCTTCTTTGGCGTGACCTCCGCTTCATACGGAATGTCCTCGGGTATCGCCGCCCTGCCGCCCTCGTCCACTACCACGCTGCCGTTCTTGCATATCATGCCTATCAGCTGCAAATCGGGATAGGTTGCGACGGCGTTTTCCTGCGCGAAGGGCTCGGTATAGGAAAGCATACTCATAAGGCGCGGATCCGCCTTGAAGAAGACCGCAAAGCGCCGTGAGTTGGAGACAGCCTTGGGGCAAACCACGCAAAGGTAGTGCTTTTCCTCAGGATGAAGCTGTCCCGTTCCGCGTGCGTCATAGAGCATCACATCGTGAGCGCCTGCGCGCTTGAGAACCTCAAGGGTGCGCAGCCAACAGCTTCGGCGCTCGGTTATAGAGTAGTCCGAAACCATGAATCTCAGTCCTAAGGGAAATCCTTCGGGTATCATATCCTCGCCTCCTATGCGGTTCTCCTAATTATTATGTTCGTCCCGTCATCGGGATGAGCTATACTTCTGTATCTGCCAATGTATTCAGCTCTTCCTCCGCCGCCGTCAAAGCGTCATACAGCGAAAGAACCTTGTCCTCGGCCTTGGCAAGCTCAATGCAAAGCTGTTCTATCCTGCGGTACTCGCCGCGCTCCTGTGCGCCGCTTATGCCCGCCTCAAGCTCGTGAGCGGCTTTCTCGGCGGCCGTGACGTCGCGCTTAATGGCGGAGACGCGCTGCCTTGCCTTGGCAACGGCCGCCTTATGCTCCTTTTGTCTTTGATAGAGGTTCGCGGCGGGCGGCTCTGTGGCCGCAGGTTCATCGTCCTTGTCGGGTTCGGGAGTGACAAGCCTGAACATATCCTCATTTTCGTCACGCTGCGCCGTCATGCCATTGCGCTTCATCACGACGACCCTGTCCGCAAGCCTGTTCACAAGGTAGCGGTCATGGGTGACGATAAGCACAGTGCCTTCAAACGCCTCGATCGCCCGTTCCAGCATCTCGGCCGACTGAATATCCAAGTGGTTTGTAGGCTCGTCCAAAAGCAGCACGTTCGCGCCGCCCAAGACAAGCTTTAGGAGCTGTATGCGCGCCCTCTCGCCGCCTGACAAGGCGTTGACCTTCTTGTAAATGTCGTCGCCCCTAAAGAGAAACATACCTAAAGCATTTCTAAGCTGTGCCGTGTCCATGCGCGGGAACATATCGGAAAGCTCGCGTATAACCTCGTGCTCGCCCGTGAGCCGACGTGTGTCCTGCTCATAGTAGCCCAGCTTCACGCCCGCGCCTATCTTGAACACGCCGTCAGTAGGCGGTATGCTCCCCGCCAAAATCTTTAGAAGCGTTGTCTTGCCGCAGCCGTTCGCTCCGATGAGGCAGACACATTCGCTGCGCTTGATAAAGAGGTCGCAGTTTTCAAACACAAGCTTGCCGTCGAAGGACTTGGTCAGCCCTCGCGTCACTATGACCTC
The DNA here is from genome assembly GCA_035399665.1 of Clostridia bacterium. GTDB lineage: Bacteria > Bacillota > Clostridia > Christensenellales > CAG-138 > DAOPJM01. The sequence goes on along the minus strand of DAOPJM010000005.1, from coordinate 43,867 downwards.
GTTGCCTGTGGGAGCGGCGGAGGAAAAGTGGAAGTGAATGGCGGCGGGATCGCGCTCCGGCGGCACAAGGCCCTCGCGTATGCGGTCAATCTCCTTCTGCTTGGAGGCTATGGTAACGTAGTTGCGCTCCTGATTCCACCTTCGCTGCTGGTCTATAATGCCCTCTATGCGCTTTATCTCCTTGCATTGCTTTAGGTAAAGCTTCATCGCCGCTTCCTTGGCGTCAAGCTTAAGCTCAAGATGCTTGGAATAGTTGCCCTTGGACGAGATTATATGCCCGTTCTCAAGCTCCAAGGTACGATTCGTCACAGCGTCAAGGAAGGCGCGGTCATGCGACACCACAAGGATTGCGCCCTTATAGCGGGAAAGGTAGTCCTCAAGCCATGTTATGGAGGGCAGGTCAAGGTTGTTGGTAGGCTCGTCAAGCACAAGCAGCGCCGCGCCCGATAGTATCGCCCGCGCAAGCATCGCCTTTGAAACCTGACCGCCTGAGAAGGTGGAAATGGGTCTGTCGAGCGCGGACGCCGAAAAGCCCAGCCCCAAAAGGGCGGAGCGGGTGCGGCTCTTATAGGTCGGCCCGTCAAGACGCGTGTATTCGACAAGAAGTGTCTCCTGCCTTTGCGCAAGCTTTGAATGGCGATCCATGTTGGTCTCGTCAAGCAGCAGCGCGGTCACGCGGTCGATCTCGCTCTCAAGGCGCAACACATCCGCGTGTGCCTGCAACACGAAATCATAGAGGGAAACGGGCGAGGCGAAGTCAGGAAGCTGCTCGACCTTGGCGATTTTGATGCCTGACGCAAGGGTGACGCGCCCCTCGTCGGCTGGTTCGGTTCCAAGGATGATATTGAGCAGCGTGGTTTTCCCACTGCCGTTCACGCCCACAAGACCGACATGATCCGCGGCCTGAATCTCAAAGCTTATGTCGGAAAACAGAGTGCGCAGCACGAAGGTCTTCCGAATTTGTTCAACTCTTAATATTGCCATAACTTTACAAATACATTATAGCACAAACCCACACTGCATACAAACCTTTTTATTGACTAAAGTATCCGCAGCTCAAGCTCCCTCCGTATTACAAAGAACGACACGAAAGCTGTTGAAAACAATATATTATATCGGGCGGGCGATTTCTCGGAGGCGGATTACGTCTAATTGTGGGCAAAGAGTTGAGGCTTCGCCCGTTTCGTTTTGTCTCATCCTTGAGAGAGGCGTATTCGTTATATTTAAGCTTTTTTATGGAATTAGAGGTTGACAATCCGCCTCTATAAATGGTATAGTATTAACAAGAATTCTGTATGTTCTTACTGTGATGCGACAGCTTGCGGCGTATTCTGCCGCGGAAGGTTATATAGGGTGGCTGTAACGCTTAGGCGTTAAAGCGGGAGATGTTAGGTTTGGGTCGCCTGACGCTTCCATATAGCGGCAGGGATGGTCGGGTCAGCCATCCCTGCTTTTTCTTTATTTCAACGCATAGTCCCAACCATCGCCTGACAATATGCTGCGGCTTTGCATCCGCCTTTGTTTCGCGTTGCCATAAAACGGCTTGACCACCCAAAGTACAGTTATGCGGTAAGGATTTATTATTGGATGACAATGGGGAGGGCGCAACGCTCTCCCCATTGCCACAGAAGGAACCGAGTGAAGCTTAGGAGGTTATGGTTCTCGGTAGAAGGTTTCTCCGGTCAGGGTATTGACATATTGCATGTCCTGCGGCCAGCCCGTGCCGCAGCCGTAGTACTGCTTGTCAAAGGTGTATTCCACCTTGGCAAGCTTGCCGTCCGTGAAGAAGAACTCATAAAGGCTGTCGTCCGTGAGCGTAAGAAGCATAGTGCAATAGTGATCGTCCGCCACGGCGTTCACGCTGACGTCGGCTACACGCTCCTCACCGAACAGACGTACCGCAATTATATGCACATAGCGTTCGTATTCCTCGCCGCCCATGTCCTCATACGCAACCTTGGTGAGGTTTTCGCCGGCGTCATCGTTATAGAGGTTGCCGCATTGGAGCGAAATAATCGCTCCGCTCACGGCGGCCAAATCCATAATTGCTTCATCGCCTTCTATATGCCAGTAGCTTTCATACAGACCCGTTTCGTCAACATAGAAGGTATACTCCGTCTTGGCTCTCGAATCGTTCGCGGGGTCGCCCGCCGCCCAGCGCAGGAAGGTGCGGTACAGCATTTCGGCGTCAGCCCTGCTCATGTCGCCCTCGGAGGGTTCTCCGACCACGAAGCTCGCGCGCTCGTTGGCCTTGGTGACTATGGGATAGGTTTGCCGAATATCCGCCCCAAAGTACGGGACTTCCCAAAGCGCGCTCTCATCGGGGTACATGACGCCCACTGCGCACAGCTCGCCGTTTATCATATTGAACCCCAGGCACCTGCCGTCCGCAAGAACCACCCCATAGGCGGCGTTACTGTAATCGGTCGAGGTGGAAGCCTTGAGCAGCGGAATACTTGAGGTCGTGCCGCCAAACATCTCGGCAAGCATATTGGCAAGCTCTACGGGTGCGCAGGACAAGCCCGAAGGCGTAATGGCGCGGTCGATATTCACAAGGCTCAGATCATCCATGCACATGGTGCAAAGGTACTCGCCCCCGTTCAGCGAAACCTGAACGATGTTAGGACGATAGCCGAGCTTATCGCGATAGAACGCGACCTCCTTATCAATGGCGATGGGCGTTACCGTCACAGAGCCGTCATCGGCGTCGGCGGCCTGACCATACTCATCGACAAAGCCGTTATAGCATATGAAAAACAGTGTGCCGTCCTCCGACACGATTATGGAGCCTGTCGGTTTGTCGCCTATGAACAGCTCGCCCCCGATGTTCGTTACGACGCCGTCCTCGGCGACCGCCCAAGTCTCGACAGTCACGCTGCCAATATCGGCGTTGAATATCTTCATGGCGTATTCAATAGCCCTGTCAACGGCCTTCTGCGCCTTGATTTCACAGCCCTCGGGCTTGAAGCCCTCCCAGCTGTCGGTGCAAAAGCCCGCAACTCCCAGGTTGGGAATCAAGGTAGACCGCCTCTGTTGGTTGTCAAAATCGACCTTTTCAAGGGTGTCCGCCGCAAGCGGCGCAGGCGTCTGTTTGACCTTGGGGCTCGCGTCGTCATGTGCGCTTTCCTCCGCGACAAGCGGCGAAGGCGTGACCTCGGCCTGCGACTCGGCGGTCTCTATCGTTTCATCGCGAACGACCTCGTCCATGCTGCAGGCAAGTACTCCTAAGAGCAGCAGCGCCCCCGCAAGGCCTCCCGCTATCGCTATCCAAAGCAGTTTGTTTTCTCTAAACTTTTTCATGCTGTCACTTCCTTTCACCGCTATGCTAACACGATGAATGTTAACGAGTACTCATGAAGCTGTTACCATCATGAAAACTTAATGTGGCAACGGTTCCGCGTCCCGCTTCGGACTTGAATGACAGGCTTGCGCCGTGAAGCCTTGCTATCTCGTGGCACAGCGGAATCCCGAACCCGTTCCTGCTGTTCGGATTCTCCGTCCTGTTCGGGTTATTCACATAGGCAAGCTGCTTTTCATCCATGCCCGAGCCGTGATCCGTGACCCTGATAAAGCCCTTTTCGGCAGTAAGCTCCACCGTTTCACCCTCGCTTGACGCCTTGAGCGCGTTGGACACAAGATTGTTGATAAGGCTCTGCATAAGCGCCCTGTCAGCGTAAACGCGCTGTCCGTTCGCCTCATATATGACATTGGGATAGGTGCTTTGCGCCGATATGAAAAGCTCCTCAACCTCTATGCTTTCGCGGTTCACGTCCCCGTCCTTTAGGTTGGATAGGGTAAGCAGCTTCGATGCAATCTCCCCAAGGCGGCGGCTCTCGTCGATGATGTACTGTGTCGCCTCATACCTCTGCTCATCGCTCATGGTGGATATCTGTATCATCTGCGCATAGCCCGATATCGCGGTCAGCGGCGTTTTAAGCTCATGCGCAAGTCTCTCCATCGGGCGATTTATACGCTTGAGCAGAAAGTACAGCAGCACGCTCACGGCAATCAAGGCGGCGGCTCCCGCCATGACCGAGCTTATGACGGTTCGAATACAAGCGTTTACCTGCTCCTGAACCGAACCTAAATACACCAAATCGCAGCCCGACGCAAGCCTGTCCGCGATGCAGATGTAGTAAACCCCGTCATGGCGCGTGAACTTCACCGTACCGCTCTCGTATTCCGGTCTAAAGGACAGCGAGTCATTGAGCGTCTCCTCCTCGTTTCCCACGTACAGCCCAACTCCCCTGCCGCTGTAATACTCTCCAAAGGTCTGTGAGCTTTGCTTTCTGTTCATGCCCTCGGTTGAGAATGCGCTGTCAAGGGAACGCGAGATGGCGTATTCCTCGCTCAACGCGGCTTCCTTGGCCGCCTTTAGACGCAGCTTCACGGCGGGCGCGGTCAGAAGAAACAGGGCGGTGTAGAACACCAGCATGAATAAAGCGACCGTACACAGATAGGTTTTACTCCAAAGCTTCATCTACTTGTCCTCGAACCTGTACCCAACCTTGTACACGGTCTTGATTCTGTCCTCAAGCTCCAGCTTCTTGCGCAGCTTTTGAATGTGTACGGCAACCGTTCGGCTCTCGCCCATGAAGTTGACACCCCAAGCCTCCGTCAGCAGCTTTTGCCGTGACAAGGCTATATTCCTATGCTCTATCAGAACCTGCAAAAGGTTGAATTCCTGCAAGGTCAACTCGACAGCCTCGCCGCGAAGGTACACCTGCTTCGCGTCAAACTGCACCTCAAGCCCGTCAATTCTGTACACTGTGTCCTGCTTTTGGGTTCTGCGCAGAACCGCCGTCACCCTAAGCAGCAGCTCGGTCAGCAAAAAGGGCTTGGTGATGTAATCATCCGCTCCCAAGGAGAAGCCGCGCACCTTGTCGGACGCGCCCGAACGCGTCGTCAGGAAGATAGCCGGCACATTGCGCACGTTCTCCAGCACGGCAAAGCCGTCAATGTCGGGAAGCATAACGTCCAAAATGAGCAAGTCAAAGCTATGCTCCCTTGCCATGGCGACGCCCTCGCGCCCGCAAAGCGCGCTAAAGCAGCTGTGTCCCATCATGGTCAGGTTGGAGCAGACGAGATCGTTTATGGCTTTCTCGTCCTCGACCACCAAAATGCTCGCCAATATCAGCACCCCCTTTGATAGCTTCATTATAGCAAAGCCAGTGTTATAGAGTTGTAAATTCATCGGTATGCAAAACGCCGTGGGCTGTCCCGCGGCGTCTTATGGTAAATATTCGGGTTACTCGTCCTTGTCGGAGGGCGGCTCCGCCACGGCATAGCGGCTTATGACGGGCGCAAGCGTAAGACAGACGGCAAGCTCTGCAAGGGCTATCCAGCACACGAGCAGAACGGGGAAGCTGTACGGCAGGGACAGCGCCCACGCCGCCCAAAGCAGGAGCATGAGAAGGAGCGCGGCGGGGCTGCGCCACTTGCCCGCAATCACCAGGCGCCACGCGTTGTTCAGCGCCTGCGACGGGGTGAGCTTGGTCATCGCAAGCATAAGAAAACCGTATGATGAGAGCAGCAGCTCAAAGAGCAGCAGCGCAAGCGCGATTGCGCCAAAGAGGACGCCGTAGACGCTGCCCCAATTCACATAGGCAATCAGTCCGGAGCAGGCCGCCCCCGCGAGCATAAGCAAAAACAACAAGCCCATGGGTATGGAGCGGAAAAGCTCCGCCTTGAACTCGCCCCAAAACTCGTCCCACAGGAAAACGTTTCCGTCGCGGGAAAGGACGAACAGGACGCGCATCATGGCGCAAAAGGCCGCGGGCAGGGTAAGCAGCGGCAGTGAGAACACTATGAAAAGGAAGTTGAGCGCGATGAGCTTGCCAAAGTGAGTCCACAGCAGGAAAAAGAAACGCCCAAAGCCCTTTCGCGGCGAAGCGCCCTCAGCGCTCTTCTTGGGTTCTCGGTTCAAAAAATCAAAAAGCTTTCCCATAATCCCTCATTTCGTTGCCCGCCGTATGTACGTTCTGTTGTATTTCATATTATAGCAGGAAAGCCGCGGCTTGGCGAGAGCTTTTTACCTGTTTTGCGTCATGCCGCCTCCGACCTTGTAAGGCGATAAAGCCCAATTGACGGCGGCGGCGATACTGTGGTAGAATACATACATGATTCGTATGTTTGATAAGACTGCGGCTGACTAAAATCTTATCCTTCAGTGGCTAAAGGTTGGGAGCGTATGGAAAAGGGGATTTGGCTCTGTCCCGTGACGGGGGAACTTTTGCACAGGTATTATCGCAGCTTTGAACGCGACGCGGACATCTATATGGACATGAGCCTGTTCACGCCCTATACCTATGAGCCTTCGAAGGTTGACGCCTATTTTGAGCGCATAGAGGGCGCTTTGGATCGCGTTAACTTCATGGTGATGCTGTCCGACGCGCCGATAGGCGAGCTGAGCCTCAAGCACATAGACCGCGACAACAGCAGCTGTGAGCTTTCGATACACCTTATGAACGATTCCGTTAAGGGCAGAGGCTATGGAACGCGTGCGGAGCGGCTTGTTCTTGAATATGCCTTCAACGATATGGGCATGAATTTTGTGCTTGCCGACGTGGTGCAAAAGAACGAGCGCAGCCGCCACATACTTGAAGGCTTGGGCTTTGTGCAAACGGGCGAAAACGAGCTGTTCCGCTTCTACCGCATAGGCCGCAAACGCTTCTTTCCCACCAAGGCTTAACCGCCGCATATATTAAACGCCGCGAAGGAGTACCCCTCGCGGCGTTTTTGTCAGTCTTTTCAATTACTTAATTATGTCCGAGTACCTTGCGTACAGCGGGGAAAGCCTGTTGAACACCTTCTTGAACACCTCGCTGTAAAGCTGCTCATATACGTTATGCAGCTCCATATCAGGCAGGAAGCTGTCCCGAATATGCACCATCCCCTTGGCGGCGGCGTCGATGTCCGTGTAAACACCAAGGGCGGTAAAGCCCAGCATCGCCGCGCCTATAACCGCGGCCTCGTTGGTCTGCGTCCTAAAGCAGGGCAGACCGAACATATTCGCGGTAATCCTGCAAATTTCGTCGCTCTTGGAGCCGCCTCCCGCAAGGAACACGGAGGTGGTCTGCACCTTCATGCGGCTTTGCAGGGACTCCATGCCCTCCATGAGCGCGTAGTTGACGCCCTCGATGATGGCACGGTATATATGCATACGGGTATGCACCTCAGAAAAGCCTATAAGCGAACCTCTCGCGTCGGGCATGGTGATGCCCGGAGTGAAATACGGCTGGAGCATCAGTCCCTCGCAGCCTGCGGGTATCTCGCGCAGGCGGCGGTTGAGTATATCCTCCGCGTTGACGCCCAGGGTCTGCGCCTCCGCTATCTCCGCGTCTGCGAACTCCTGCTTGAACCACGATATGAGCCAATAGCCCCTGTAAATCTGTATCTCAGGATTCCACCTGTCCTTCACTGCGGCGGGGTACGCGGGCATGAAGTTCTGCGGCTCGACATAGCGGTCTATCGTGTACTGCACCGTGGCGGTGGTGCCGAAGCTGATGGCGGCCTTCTCCGGGGTAAGGCAGGAAAGACCTATGCTCTCGCAGCCCTTGTCGGAGCCTGTCGCTGCAAACGGCGTGCCGACCTTTATGCCCGTCTTTTCGGCGGCGGCAGCGGTTAACCTGCCCATTATCTCGCCCGGGGCGCAAAGCTCGCATTGCTTCTCCTTCTCGATGGGAAACACGCAATAGGTGAGGTCCTTGGGCGTCATCCAGCGGCGGTTCTTGCAGTCAAAGGGAATATGTCCGATGATGGAAGCGTCGCTGTCCGCCATTCTGCCGCAAAATAGGTAGTTGAGATAGCCCGAAAGCATCAGGCAGCGATGGGTCTTGTCCCACAATGTCGGCTCGTTTTGGCGCACCCAGTTGCACACGGATATTCTTCTGCTTATCCTGACAGCCTCGGTCATGCCCGCCGCCGCGAAAGCGGTGCGGTTGATGAACGGAAGCGGTTCCGTGGTGTCCGACTCGCGCTTATCCAACCAAAGTATGACGGGGCGCAGCGGCTTGCCGTTCTCGTCCACGCAGACTATGCTGTCGCGTATCGTGGTCAAAGTGACCGCGCCTATCCTGTCCCAAAGTTCGCCGCTCTGCGCCTTGAGCGCTTGGGACTGCTCGCATATCGCGTCCCAATAGAACGAAGCCTCCTGCTCCGCCCAACCGGGCTGCTTTGAGAAGTACGGTCTTTCGTACCGCTTCTGAGCGATACTCAAAATGCTTCCCTGCTCGTCCACCAACGCCGCCCTAAGGCTTTGCGTTCCTAAATCGAATGTCAGTACCAACGGATCCATGTTGTCCTCCAAACTTAAAGTACATCAGAATCATGCGCCATATGCCGCAGGTTCAGTCTCCGTAGAAGTTGGGCCTCCTCGGAATGGTAAATATATCGCCTCTGCCCGACACCGCCGCGCCTTGCAGAGTGTAGCCGCAATGCGCAATAAGCGGTTCTCCGTCCTCGGCGAAGCCCACAACTATGCCCACATGGTTGCCAAGACCTGCCGCAGGGTCGTACTGGAACACCAAATCGCCGGGTATAAGCTCCGTCCAGCCTATGGCATACGTCCTGTCCCATTGGTTAGAGGAGCCGTTGCCCACACTCTCAACCATATCGTCAAAGCTCATCACGGTCTGGATGAAGCACCATGAGATATAGCCCGAACAGTCCAAGCCAAACGGCTGAATGGTTCCGGTGCTGTCACTGCCATGGCTTGTAACCTCGGTAGGCGCGCCCCATAGCGGGTCCTTGCCAATGCAAAAGCTCTTGCCGCCCCAGAAGTACCCCACCTCGTCCACTATGGACAGCGCGGCGTTCACCACCGTCTGACGATCCTCTGAAAGCTCCTCGTTCAGCGCGACACGCTCCGCCACATAGCCCATGTCCTGCCTAAGGTAGGGTATGGCCTCGGTGGTGAGCATGGTCAAAGGCCGGTCGGACAGCGTCCTTGAGCCAAGCGCGACAAGTGCGCCCAACACGCAAAGCTCCGCCGCTGTCAGCAGTACAAGCGCCGCACAGATGAGCCTGCGGACTGTCGCGGTCATTTTGTGAAGCCTCCGTTCCTGAATATGGGAGTACCCCTGCCTTCCGCGTCGAAGCCCGTAATCTCAAGGTCAGCGGTGCCGACCATGAAGTCCACATGCACTGCGGAGTTGTTCACGCCGTGAGCCTTAAGCTCCTCATTGCTCATCCCGCCGCCGCCCGCGACGGTGTCAGGGTAAGCCTTTCCGAACGCGAAGTGGCAGGAAGCGTTCTCGTCGAACAGGGTCTTGTAGAACAGCGTTCCCGTGTTGCTGATGGGTGAATCAAAGGGTACAAGAGCCACTTCACCGAACCTTGACGCGCCCTCGTCGGTATTCAGCAGCTCGTTGAGCAGCTGCTCGCCCGCCGTTGCGGTCGCGGATACAATCCTGCCGTCCTCGACGGTCATGCGGATGTTCTCTATCATACTTCCGCCATAGCAAAGTGGCATGGACGCGACTATCACGCCCGACGAGCCATGCGTATGCGGTGCGCTGAATATCTCCTCCGTGGGCATATTCGGCATAAAGTATACCCCGCCCGTGGTCGTGTCGCCGCCGCCGCACCAGACATTATCCTCGGCAAGGCGAAGCGTAAAGTCGGTGCCTATTCCGCTCTTGTAGTGCAGGTACTTTAGGTGCAGGGAGTTGAGCCAATCACAGCGAAGCTTCAGGTTGTCGATATGCTGCTGCCAAGCCTCCACCGCTTTGTTGTCGCCCTTGACGCGCACCGCCATGAAGATGTCGTCCCACAGCCTGTCAATCGCCTCGGCCTCATCCAAGTCGGGATACACCGTCTTGGCCCACGCGGGTGAAACGAGACAGCCTATGCTCCACTGTGCGATGTTCTTGAACGCAAGCTCGCGGTACTCGCGCAAAGCCAGCATTTCGGACTTTTGTGAACGGGACAGCCTGTCCATATCCACGCCCGCAAACGCCATTGGGTCGCCCGAATTCAGGACGAGCCGCGCCGCGCCCTCCTTGGCGTAGTCGGTGAAAAAGCGCACGATATATTCCGGCACTTCGTCGAAGATGGAATCCTCCCCATAGAGCAGGCGCAATCGTGAGGTCTGCTCATCCGTCCAGCGCATGACGACCTCCTTGCAGCCGTTCTCATAGGCTATCTTGGCGCAGGCGCGGCCAAACTCCGCCCATTCCGTGGGGCAGGTTATGACCAAGCGCTGACCCTTTTGGATGTTAATGCCGACCTCGACCAACAGCCTTGCGTATTCGTTCAGTTTAGCGTTCATGTTGCAGCCTCCTAATCGTTGATGTTGTCTTACTAAATTGCTCCTCTTAATACGGCAGCCTTTGCCGCAGAATAAAGCGGGGCTTTTTATCGCCCCGCAGCAATACGGTCTATACCCCCGGAAGCGCGGCCGCGGTTGCTCTTGCCGCCTCGCCCGTGAGCGTAATCGCTGTCGTAATCTGAAGGATGTCGCGCAGCTTGGAGTGCTTCTTCGCGTCCTCAACCCCTGTGAGCCTGTCCGAAGCTATCAGTGTCAACGCGGTCGCAAGCCTTGCGTCCCTGCCTATGCCCCAGTCGGAGAAGCCCTTCTGACGGCGCAGCACCGCGTCCAGCTCGGCGGCCTCGGCTACTGTCTGCCCGACGTCGTCCCAAATAAAGCACAGCGGAGCCGCGGCAACGCAGCAATCATCCGAAAGGCGCAGCTTCGCCTCGCGCAGGGCGTTGACAAGCAGCGCGGCCTTTTCGCCCAATCTCTCAGGCTCATCGCCCACGGAGAATATCTGACCTAAGGAGCGCATGGCGGCCTTTGGCAGCTTGCCTTTCATATCGCTCTCCGCCGCAAGCTCGGCCTCCTCCGAAAGCTTTAGGTCGGGCTTATACAAGGCGCGAAACAGCGCGTAGCAGGCGTCCTCCGAGCTTGTCGTCATGGGGTGCAGCTTCCGCCTGTCGCGGTACAGCTCCATGCCTTTATGGGCAAGCTCCGTCACTCTGTCGCCTGTCTTGGCTATTAAGAAGGCCATGAGCGCAAGGTAGTCCGAACGGGGGAAGCCCTCGTCCTTCAAGACCTCATAGGCGGCCTTAGCGCTCGTCATCCAGCCCTCGGGATCATCCCTCACGGCAAGCTTGGTCACTATGGGAGCCATGCCAAGACCCCGAAAGAACGAGATTGCAGGCGTCTCCCGCTTGAATATGGCATGAGCCGCCTTGAGCTGTTCCTTCGTGGCGGTCAAGCCGTCCATGTTGAGGAGCAGCGCCGAAAGCGCAAGCGTCGTGCGCGAATTCAAGGGGAACTCCGAAGCTATGATCCTGTTCTGCGCGATGAAGGCGTCAAGGCGCGGCATGAGACCCTGTGCCATCAGCCTTCCTCCGACAGACCCTCGGCGGCGCGTTCGGCGAGTATCTCATTTTCGGTCGTCTTAAGCTTCCTCCCGCCTAAAATCAGCAGCAGCGCGCCCGCCATGAACAGTATGAGCAGGCTCAGTATGCCGTAGGAAGCCCTGCCCGTGAGCATATAGCACCCTGCGTACAGCGCGGGCCCCATGACGGCCGCGAACTTGGCGAAGATATCGAAGAAGCCGAAGTACTCATTGGAGTGCTTGGGCGGAACCAGCTTGGCGTAGTAAGAGCGGGACAGAGCCTGAATGCCGCCCTGCACCGTGCCGACCATGGCGGCAAGCACCCAGAACAGTATTGCGGCCGACCCCGCCGCCGCGACGCTGCGCTGCTCGAAGTCCGTGTCCATGACCTCATCCACAAAGGTGGTATCGGTTCTCACAGCGTCCAACGCCGCGTAGACAGACGCCCTTGCCTCCTCGCTTGAGAACTCGTACTGGGTGTACTGGCTGTCGTTGTAGTATTCCGAATTTGGGTCCTCCATCCTTATCATGGCCTTGGAGATAAGTCCTGTGGGCTTGTAGTACTCCTCGCCCTGCTCATACAGCCCAAAGTAAGCCTCATAGCGTTCGTTCACATCGGCTTCGCCCTCGGCGGGAGCCTGATCCTGCTTGGAGATGAGGTCCATGCCGTCAGTCTCTATGCTCTCCGCGACCTCGTCCCATATAGCCTGGTCCTGCTTAGTTAAGTCGCTCGGCATATAGGCCGAAAGCGCTGTCTGCGCCGCCGTGCGGTACTCAATCTGGCAAGGCTCCACCATGCGCCCCATGAAGAATCCAACAAGGGTAATGCAGAAGTACACGATTATCGCAAAGATTATCATGCGAATGGAGTGGAACTTTTTGGCAAGCCTTGAGAACAGTATGGAGCAGGGAACCGCTACAATCTGTGTGACAAGCAAAGCCAAAATCATGCCCGTAGTGCCGAGGCCCAAGGTTGTGCCGTAGTTTGTCGCAAGGGAGATGATGGTACCCACGCCGTCGATGTAGAAGAAGTAGGCAAGCAGGAAGATGAGCAGCCCATGGTTCTTGAATATGCCCTTGATAGTCGTGAGGAAGTTCTTCCACGCTGTCTTGGCTATGCTCGCGGCTTTCGCCTCGATGTAATGCACCTGTTTGACGTTTCTTAGTATTGGGATGGAGAACAGCAGCCACCACACGGAAACAATCAGCAGGGAGAATTTGAGTGAGAAGGTATTGTAATTACAGAGCAGAAGCACCGCGATAGAAATGATGAAGGGAATGGTGCTGCCGCCGATGTAGCCCATGGCATAGCCCCATGCGGAGACCCTGTCCACCCTGTCCGAGGTTGTGACGTCGGTCAGGAAGGAGTCGTAGAACACGCAGGAGCCGGAGAAGCCGATGTGCGAAATGACGTAGCCGATAAGCATCATCTGCCAATTATCGAATATCGCCATTACCGCCGTGAAGATAACGCCGATAAGCATAAATGCCGTGAGCAGCTTCTTCTTATAGCCCTTGATATCGCCCACCGCGCCCAGGATAGGCGACAGTATCGCGACTATCAGCGACGACAGGGACACGCCTATGCCGTACCACTTGTTTCCGAGGTCGGTTGCAACCATGGCGTAGTAGATGGGAAAGATAGCCGCCATTATGTTGGTGGCGTAAATGGAGTTAGCCCAGTCGTAGGCTATCCAGCTGCGTTCCTGCTTGGTAAAGCTGTTCCATATCTTGCCAAGCCCCCGTTTAGTCTTAGTTTCCACCTTATACCTCCACAAATGAATATCCTATTATAGCATGTTTCATGAAGAATAAATAGTGTTTTTGCCGCTGTGAGGAAAAAAACGATAAAAAGGGAAGCGTGGCGAAAGCGTGGTTCACAGAAAAGTAACAGGGTCGAAGAAGGGCGAAAAGCCCATTCGACTTTTTTCTCATGCTATGCTCACCCTACATCAAAAGGAAAGCAGGTACTCCAATGAAGAAGGCTTGGCTCATACGCGGTCTGTGGCTCTGTCTGGTCGCGTTGCTCTGTGTGCTTGCCGTGCGCGAAAGCCTCAGATCAAACGACGCCGGCGTTCGCTTGTCCGCAGGCGCCGCCGCCGAAAGCATTACTATCGAAGGCAAGGTTGTCCATATCAGGCTGGCCGCTCCGAGCGCGACGGATTCACCCGAAGCGCTCATGCTCACCCCCTCGCCCGTGCCCACGCTGTCGCCCACACCCTCCCCCGTACCCACGCCGTTCGGCTTCTACTGGATAAGCGATACGCAAATCTACGCCTACCGCCTCCCCTCGGTGCTGACCGCCATGGCGCGTTACGTCTGCGCCTCCTATGAAGAACACTCCGTAGTCGCCCTGCTGCAAACAGGCGACATAGTGGATAAGCGCAGCGATGAAAGGCAGTGGAAGAACATCGTTCCCTCCTTCAGCTCGATAAAGGAGCAGCTCCCCCTTTACTGCGTCGCGGGCAATCACGACGTTGGCGCCGACCTTGCCGAATACGAGATTTACAGCTCCTTTGCGCTTTGCACCGAGGGCAAGGAGAACTCCGACTACAAGGGCGGGGTATGCTGGTACCGAACCCTAAACGCGGGCGGAACGGACTTTATCATAGTCGGTATAGGCTGGCAGACCGACACGGACTACGTTCAGTGGGTCAACCGCGCCCTCTATGACCACAAGGATTGTGTCGCCATAATCGTGATACACAACTACCTAAAGGATGACGGAAGTCTGAGCGGCAACGGCAAGCTGGTGGACAGCCTCATAGTCAACGTCAATCCCAACGTTCGCCTTGTGCTTTGCGGACACGCGGGCGGCTCCGTCTGCGTTACAAGGTGGTATGACTCCGGCTCGCGCAGCGTCACGGCCATGATGTACAACTTCCAAGACGACCGTGAAGCGGGGCTTGGGTATCTTCGCATACTGATGTTCAACCCCCTGACCCGCAACATCGCCGTAACAACCTATTCGCCCTTCCTGGATGATTTCAACTACTATACGGACGAGGACGAGATAAAGGACACCTTCACCATACGCGACGCCTTTTAGGGCTTGGCCTATCGCCCGCTCTCCATAAAAAAAGCTTCCTCGACAAAAGCGTTCTTCATTAACCTCCTCCCGACGTTCCCGCGACTGATAAAGCGCGCCCCCAAAAACAGAGGACGCGCTTTATTGGCTGTCGTTATTCTTATGCGATTATGGCTTTCGTCCAAGCTGTCTTTGCACAAGCCTGTCAATCATCAGCGCGGAGAACACGGCGGCGTTCAGGGATTCGGCCTTGCCCAATATAGGCATACGATACCTGCGGCAGAGCTTTGCGGTCTCCTCCGTCACGCCATTGCCTTCGTTGCCTATGACAATGGCCGTCCTGTCAGCGGTTTCGGGCAGCTCCGGCTCTCCCCTTAGGTCGCCGCATATGCATACTGCGCCATGAGCCAACATCTTCTTTATCTCGGCTTGAATATCTCCGATATACACGGGGATATTGTAACAAGAGCCCATAGAGGCTCTGAGGGTCTTGGACGCGAAGGGATCCGCGCTGTCGGGGCTGAGCAGCACGCAGGCCGCACCCAAAGCGTCGGCGCTGCGAATGACCGTGCCGACATTGCCGCTGTCCTGCACGCACTCTAACACTACGACAAGCCCGTCGGGATAAGCTTCGGGGCAGCGTGTGTCGGGCGTCACTACGGCGGCGGCAAGATGCTGGGGCGAGGGCATTTCCGAAAGTTCCGCCATGACCTGCTCGGACACCACGATACGACGCCTTGCGGGAAGCTCGGGGCAGTCATAGCCCTCCGTGACCACGAGCGTGTCCACCTGCATTCCGTTCGCGACAATGTCCAAAACCAGCTTGTCGCCCTTGGCAAGGTGCAGACCCGTCTCCTCCCGATACTTGCCGAGGCGCAGACGCTTCAGGTCTTTAATGGTTTCGTTGGCTTTGGACGTTATTATCATGATACCCTCTTTATGGCTTAAGCTTCGATTTTACTGTAACGCATAAAAGGGAGCCTCATCAGCTCCCTTAAATGATGCCAACTATGATCGCACTACAATCAGACGCTGCGGACGACCTTGCCGGAACGCAGGCAACGAGTGCAAACGTTCATCTTGCGAGTCGTGCCATTCACGATCACATGAACCGTCTGAATGTTAGGAGCCCAGCTGCGTCTGCTCTTACGGTTGGAATGGCTGACGTTATTGCCGGACATGGTCCCTTTGTTGCAGACTTCACAGTACTTACCCATGCAGTCCACCTCCTTCACAAAATCTCGAACAGATGGATATTACCACACACAAAGGGGCAATGCAAGTGTTTTTTTTAAATTATTCCTATATTTTTGGCTACACCATCCCAAAATAGTCATTTTGGCGAAGGGCTTCATACAAAACCAGAGCCACGGAGTTGGAGAGGTTCAAGGAGCGCATACCATCCCCCATGGGGATGCGAAAGCTCATGTCGGCGTGCTCCGTCAAAACCCTTGACCCAAGCCCCGCCGTCTCCTTGCCGAATACAAGGAAGTCCCCGTCGCGAAACTCGGCGTCGGAATAGCGCTTGTTTGCGTGGGTGGAAAGGCAGAAAAACCGCCCCTTGGGGTAAGCCCTCAGCAGCTCGTCAAGGCTGTCATGATAGTACAGCTCAAGCTCGTTCCAGTAATCAAGTCCGGCGCGTTTAAGCTTTTTGTCGTCTATCTCAAAGCCCAACGGCCTTACAAGGTGCAGCGCGCTGCCCGTCACCCTGCAGGTTCTGGCAATATTGCCCGTGTTTTGCGGTATTTCCGGCTCCACCAAGACTATGTGAAACATGAATCCTCCCCCGTTTGTGAAATTTCCTCGGAAAATTTGTGGAATCAGTTGCTTGATTTCCACGGCTATTGTATAATAACGCCATGTACGAAAAAAATCAAGTGAACAGGTCCTCATCGGCGAATTCGCAGGATAGGTCAAAATCGCCCTCAGAGGTCGCGGCGGCAAAACGCCGTGCCGCGGCTCGCCAGGCGGCAAAACGCAAAAAGCGCATAAAGGCCACCGCACTGTCAGTCGCGTTCCTGACGCTGTGCGTTGGTCTGCTTGTGTTTGCTATAATCATGCTTGTCAACAAGACCGGCAACGAGGACATCATTGCCTACGCTACCGACAATCCGACCACCACGCCCTCCGGCGATTATACGGACTCAACCCTGCTGCCCGCAGGCGTTTCCGTGAACGGCGTCTCCGTCGGCGGGCTTACCGTCGCCCAAGCCAAGACTACACTTGAAGCACGCCTTTTAGAGGGGCTGTCGTCCATCGCCGTCACCCTCTCCAACGAATATATAAATACCACCCTGTCAGCCGAGGACATGGGCGCTCACTATGATATTGAGTCCGCCGTCGCCGAGCTTGCAGCTTCCCCCGCTAACCATGCCGTTGAAGCCGCCATTGCCGTGGACACGGACGTCCTGACCGAGAAGCTCACCAAGATAAACGAGACTATCCCCAATCATGCCACCAACGCCACCGTCACCGTTGCCACCAAGCTTGGTACGGGCGATATGACCATACCCTACTTTGAGTACACCGAGGGTACCAACGGTATGCAGCTTGACTACGACGCGGTAATCGAGGAGATTACCACGGCGCTCACGGGCGGTCAAACCGTAGTTACCATCACCCCAAAGGTCACGGTGTCCGAACCCGCAGTCACCGCCGCGATGCTCAAGAGTGAGCGCACTCTGCTCGCAAGCTACTCCACCACCTACCGCTTCAAGGGCGTGGACAGCATGACCGCGGCGGAGGTTGAGAACGTCATCGCAAGGGACGTCAACATCACCAAGGCCGCCGCCATGATGCAGTACATCGAGCTTGAGCCGGGTCAGATCTTCAGCTTCAACGGAGCCACGGGCAACCGCAGCGAGGCCAACGGCTGGGCTTACGCCAACGCCGTATATGACAAGAGCTACCGTAAGGAAACCGGCGGCGGCGTATGCCAGATATCCACGACTATGTTCAACGCCCTCCTAAAGGCGAATGTCGAGATAATCGAGCGCAAGGCTCACTCCATCCCCTCCGACTACGTTACGGCGAGATATGAGGACGGCTTGGGCTTTGACGCGACCGTGGACTACGGCCACATCGACTTTAGGTTCCGCAACAACTACACCACCAACATATATGTTCTCATCTATGTCACGCGCAACGCTGAAAGCTCCAGAAAGCGCGACATCAACGTGGAAATCTACGGCGAGAGCCTTGGCTCCGGCGTCGATTACCGCCTGAGAAATGAAATACTGGAGCATATCGTAGCTGACACTCCGGAGTACATCGAGGACAAGACCCAGCCTGTGACTTACGACGTAATAACCCGCAAGGCTCACGACTACTACAAGGTGAAAACCTATGTCGATCTCTATGTGGACAACGTGTTTGTCAAGACGGTGTACACCGAGATCACTATCTACGAGATGATCCAGGAGCAGCACACCGTCGGCACCATGGTAGACGCCACGCCTACGCCCGCGATTACCGATCCGCCTCTGATTACCGACCCGCCCGTCGTTACGAGCGAGCCTTTTATACCGTAATGCCGAAGCTTTTCGACACCCATGCGCATCTATTGGACGAGCGTTTCGACACGGATCGGGACGCTCTTCTTTCAGTGCTTCCCGAAAGCGGCATAGCCCTCATGATGGAGGCCTGCTGTGATGAGAGCGGCATAGACAAGGTAATAGCCCTGACCCAAGCCCACGACTACGTTTACGGCTCTGCGGGAGTGCATCCCCATTCGGCGGAGGAGATGAACAATGGCACTATGGATCACATCCGCCGCGCCCTTTTGCAGGAGAAAATCAAGGCGATAGGCGAAATTGGGCTGGATTACCACTACGATTTCTCGCCGCGTGAGCTGCAAAGAAGGTGGTTCAACGAGCAGCTTGACCTTGCGGGCGAGCTGGACGTCCCCGTCATCATACACGACCGTGAGGCTCACGGCGACTGCATGGACGCGATTCGCGCCCGCAGGGGACGCATAAGGGGCGTCATGCACTGCTTTTCCGGCAGCCTTGAGACCGCTTTGATATGCATTGACTGTGGGCTGTATGTGGCGTTCGGCGGTGCGCTTACCTTCAAAAACGCCGTCCGTCAGCGGGAGATTGCCTCCAAGCTGCCCGCAGAACGCCTGCTCATCGAGACCGACTGCCCCTACATGACCCCCGTACCCTACCGAGGACAGCGCAACGACCCGCGTATGATACGCCTGACCCTTGAGACGCTTGCCGAGGTGCGAAACGCCGATATAGAGGAGCTTGCCGCCGCGCTCTTTGAAAACGGCAAACGGGCGTTTGACATAGCATAGCTTCATAAAAAGAAGAGGCTGTAAGCCCATATCAAGCATGATACAGCAAAAGACCGATGGAACAGCCCATCGGTCTTTCATATTATATTACAGCTAACGCGCCCTTCGGCTCTACTCGTAGACCCGCGGAACTCGCTCCGAGATGGACAGCAGCACCTCGTAGCTTATGGTCTGCGCCCAATCCGCCATCTCGTCCGCGTCTATCTCCTCATCGCCCTGCTTGCCCAAGAGGACAACCTTGTCGCCTATCCTCACATTTGGGATATCGGTCACGTCTATCATAATCTGATCCATGCATACCGTGCCAACCTGCTTTGCCCTCACGCCGTGAATCAGCACCTCGGCCCTGTTGGTAAGGCAGCGCTTGTAGCCGTCGCCGTAGCCCACGGGAAGCGTCGCGATAACGCTCTTTCTGCCCGCGACGAACCTTAGGCCGTAGCTTACGCCCTCGCCCTCGGCAATGGTCTTGACGTTAGTGACCTCGCTGTGCCACTCCATCGCGGGAATAAGCCCTGAGGACTTGGACTTGTTGGAGTCGGAATGATAGCCGTAAAGCGATATGCCCTGACGCACCATGTCGTATTGCAGTCCGGGGAACTCGATAATCGCGGCGCTGTTGGCGGCGTGTATAATCGGATGATAGCCCCTCGCCCTGATGCGGCTCACGAAACCGTCAAAGACGGCGGTCTGCCTGCCCGTAAAGGCGGGATCGCTCTCGGACTTGGCAAAATGCGTGAAAACTCCATCCAAGATAAGGTCTGGGCAATCCCCAAGCTCATCCAAGAAACGCTCAAGGTACTTGGCGTTGTCGATGCCTATCCTGCGCATTCCTGTGTCAAGCTTGATATGGAAGCGCGCCTTTTTGCCCTCCCTGTGCGCCTCCTGCTGAAGCAGCCTCAGGGTCTCAATAGTGAACACGGCGGGCATGATGTCGTTCTCCACCACCATGGGGATATGCTCCGGGTCCGTAGCTCCCAGTATCAGTATGGGCTTGGTCACGCCGCCTTCGCGCAGGGCCTTGCCCTCCTCCGCTATGGCGACTCCGAAGCCGTAAACCTCGTCCTTGTCGTTGAGATACTGCCCAACCCTGACTATGCCGTGACCGTAGGCGTTGGCCTTGATGATGGCAAGCAGCTTGGTTTCGGGACGTATCCTGCGGCGGGAATTGCGGATGTTCTCCAGTATGTTCCCAAGGCGCACGAGCGCATAGGTATGTCTAATCACAATAATCACCTCTTTTATCGGCTTGATTGTAACACAAGTATACACAGTTTTGAACACCCTCCAATAATATAAAATCAACTTTACCCATACCATTTTTGCCGCTGTTAACCGTTTGATAAAATATTGTTAATAAATTGTTCAAAAAGTATTGCAAAAGCAACACATAGATGTTACAATGCTATGGTATTACAAGATGTTGTGTTTTGATACACATTGGGGAGAGAAGGATAGGGATTGCGGATTATTGCCGGAGATGCGAGGGGACGCAGGTTCGAAGCTCCGACGGGGATCGATACGAGACCCACGCTCGATCGCGTCAAGGAAGCCATTTTTGGTGCTGTCCAATTTGACGTTCCCGACGCAATAGTGTTGGATCTCTTCTCCGGCTCCGGCAATCTCGGTCTTGAGGCTCTGTCAAGGGGCGCAAGGCTTGCGGTATTGAACGACAGCTCCACTTCGGAGCTTATCGCGAATAACGTCAAGGCTTTGGGCTTTGAGAGCAGGGCAAGGGTCTTGGACTTCGATTACAGGAAGGCCATAGCCTATTGTGCCGAATGCGGGCTGAGCTTTGACCTTGCGTTCATTGACGCCCCTTATGCGTCGGGCTTTGGGTTCGACGCGGTGGACAGGCTCTTTTCCTCGGATGTGGTAGCCGAGCATGGCATAGTAATCTTGGAGCATTCCTCGTCCGACTCGTTTACAGGGCGGCAAGGGTGCTTTGCGGTATACAAAACCAAGCGCTACGGACAATGCTCCGTAACGATGTTTAAGGGAGAGTATTGATGAGAGCCTGCGTTTATCCCGGCAGCTTTGATCCCTTCACCATAGGACACAGGGACGTCCTTGAGGGCGCGTCCCGAATGTTCGACAAGGTATACCTTGGTGTACTCAACAACATCACCAAGCATCCCGTGTTTGGGGTGGAGGAGCGGGTCGCCATGGCTCAAAGGGTCGTGGATATGGAGGGCTATCCCAACGTTGAGGTGCTTTCCTTCGACGGCCTTGTCGTGGAATTCACCCGTAAGGTGGGTGCGCAATACATTATCAGAGGCTTGCGAGCCAGCACGGATTTCGAATACGAGTTTCAGATTGACGCTATCAATTATCATCTGGACAGCAGTATTCAGACGGTTTACTTCATGGCAAAGCCGGCGCATTCGTTCTTAAGCTCAAGCAACGTCAAGGAAATCTGCTATTGGGGCGGAAGCATAGAGGGCTTGGTTCCCTCTTATAACTTAGAAGAAATCAGGGAAAGGTTGGCAAGAGGGCATGAGTAGTTCACAAGCGATGAAGATTTTCAGCATTATTTCCAATATTCGCAGGGAGCTGGACAGCAACCCCAAGAAGCGCGTTTCGGGACCGAATGAGCGCGTCGTTGACATCGAGATTTTAGAAGGTCTGCTGCACGATTTGGAAGTAACGATACCGGAGGATATACGCAAAGCAAGCGGCATCATCTCCGAGGAGCAGGCGACCTTGAGGGCTGCCCGCGAGTTCGAGGACGATACGCGCAGGAAGGCCGAGGCCGAGGCGGAGGAGCTTCGCACACAGTCGCAGGAGGCCGCGGAGCAGGTTTACCGTCAGGCCGTGAGCGAGTATGAAAACATGGTTAACGAAACCGCCGTCATGCAGGAAGCCAATCAGCGCGCCGAAAAGACCATAGCCGACGCCGAGGAGACCGCCGACCAGATGATCGAAGGCGCGAAGCGCTATGCCGACGGTATCATGTCCGACGTGCAGGGCTACATGACCGCGTTTGCACAGAATATCGAGGCCAATCGCCATGAGCTTGGCGCAAGACCCGCCCCCGCGCCCGTTGTCGGAAACGGCTTTGTGTCCGAACAGGAGCCTGAGCCGGCGCCGCGCCGCAGACCCGCCCCAGAGCCTGAGCCTGAGCCGGATCCTGCCCCCGCTCCCCGCCGCAAGCCCGCTCCCGAGCCTAAGCGCAGACCCGCCCCCGAGCCTGAGCCGGACGACAACGATTACGAGGACGATCACCGCCGCATAGAGCCTAAGAAGAAGGGTTGGTTCCGCCGTCTCTTAGAGGGCAGCGACGAGGACACGGGCGACGAATATGATTCGGACATGGACGATTATGATGACGCTCCGCGTCCCAAAAAGTCCAAGCCCAAGTTCAAGCTCTTCGAGGTTGTCGATGATGAGGGCGAGGACGACGACGAGGAGTAACCCATAAAGCGTGTTCAACCGAAGCGGCAGGCCGAGCTTGCCGCTTCTTTATTTTTTTAGCAACAGTCGCCTTCATTTCCTGCGGCGGCTACAAGTCCTTTATCAGCCCTGCGCCGCGCCATATTCAAAACGCGCTCACCCAATTGCTCAAGGGCTGCAAGTATGCCGCCCGCGCCTTTAATAAGCTTCGGGAGCGGCGTTTGTCGGCTTTGCGATGCGCAGGAGAGAACTTTTCCCATCAAAAAAGGAGGACAGCAGCGCCGTCCCCCTTGCCTTATGCCAATTTCGATTAGCTGTATATCTTGCTTATTCTGTCCACATCCAGCTTCATGGTGTCGGCCTTATCCCAGTAGTTCCTGAAAATCTCGGCGTAGTTGTATGCCGGGCTGGAGGAGCTTACGCTGTTGATAAGACTTGCGCTGATGATGTAGATACCGTCATCGTCGGCAATGACGTACACTGTTTCGCCCTTGTAGGTGCAGGAGAGCATCACATAATCCTCGTTGGTCGTGGTGCGATAGGTGCGCGCCTCAAGCAGGGTGAGATTCTTGTAGCCATTGTTCGCAAGGAGCAGCATCAGATATGCGGCGTAATACTCGCCGTCCATACGCTGCTGCAGCTTCTTGGCGTCATTGGTGCCGGAGAGCTTGATATAGTCCTCGGCGTCATCGTAGTTGTAGTTGTTGTAGGCTTCAAGCGCAAGCCCATAGTAGCTGTCCTTGACGTAGGTCTTGGAATCCTCGTAATCGGAAAGCTGCTGGAACACCTCGATAGCATCCGTGAACTTGCCCTTGTTATACAGGGCGATGGCCTTCTGATAACGGCACTCCTTGATGCGGTCATAGGCGTCCTTGTAGCCCGTGATAAGCTCGAAGGTCGTTATGGCGTCGTCGTACTTGTCTTCCGCGAACTGAGCTTCCGCTTTCTGATAGAAGCACTCGCTGCGCTGAGTGTCGGCGTCGGAATAGTCCGCGATAAGCTCGAACTCCGCCGCTGCCGCGTCATAATCCAACGCGATAAGCAGGTCGGCGGCTATCCTGTAATGGGCTTCCTTTACCCTGTCCGCCGCTGAGGGCAGACCGTTCTCCGTGTAATCCCCCAACGCGGTGAAGGCTTCGATAGCGCCCTCGTTGTCGCCCGAAGCTAACATTGCGTCGGCAAGGCGATAGTCGCAGGTGTTGATCTTGTCGGCGGAATCGGAGTATTCGCCCAGCTCAACGAACAACTCCCTTGCGGTCTCCGCGTCTTCCTCGATCATGCCGACCGCTCGAAGATACTTGCTCTCGTTTGCGAGTGTGGCGGAATCCTTGTAGCTGCCCAACTCAAGGTAGGCGGCCTCGGACTCTACATAGGACTTGTCGTCGAACAGCTCACCCGCGATGAGATACTTGCACTCTAAGATGAGGGTTGCGGAATCCTTGTAGTCGGGCTTCTCTGCGTATCTGTCGATAGCGGCTTCGTATTCGCCCGCTTCCATCAGCTCGACAGCCTTGTTATAGTTGACCAACGGCTTGATTACGAATATGCCGATGAGAACGCACGCGACAAGAATGAGCGCGACTATGCCGCAGATGATTCCGATAAGCAGGCCGTTCTTCTTTTTCTTGGGCGGCGTCTGCTGAATGTCCGTCCCCTGAGGCGGCGGCATGGAACCGTCATTGTTTGAGGTCTGAGGAACCGGTTCAGTGAACAGCGCTTCCGTGGCGTCTTGATCCACATATTGAGTTTTAGTCATTTGGGGGGCCACAGGCTCCGTCTGTTCGGGAGCTATGGGGGTTGCGACAGCTTTGGGTTGGGCAGGCCGTACAGGTTCTCCGCATTCTGTGCAGAAGGCCTGCTCGGGACGTAATTCCGCCCCACATTTTTGACAGTTCATGTGCTTCCTCCTTATGTAGTGGATAATGCTTATAAAGCCTCAAATTAACTATATCATCTTGTTATCAGCTTTGCAAGTTCTATGCGAAAATTTTATCCTTTTATGTTGAAGGCAGGGGCTTTGGCAAAGACCTTGTACCCTTCAAAGAAATTTACCGTGTTGGGAGCAAATTTAAAAAAACGGACATAAGTTTGTTACATAATTGTGCTATTATGTGATTGAATTTAAGCAGACTTGCAAAGGAGCAAGACCATGAATATAAGGATTATCAAAAAGAAGTTACGACGTCTGGGCAGGCGAATCACGACCCTTGCCAAGCGCTGTTGGGCTTACTGCAAGGAGTTTTTCAGGAAGGCGGCGGATGTGTTCCTCTCACTCAGGAAACCCGTGCAGATAGCCTTGGGTATAGGCATACCCTGTGTGCTGGCGGCCGTCATAATCCTATGCGCGGCGGCGGGCCCCAAGCGGTCGGAGGAAGGGATTACCCCCAACGACCCCAACTCCGCTGACGCGTCCAAAACTGGCGTCGGCGCCGAAGGGACTGCCATTGTCGAGATTACCACGGGGCTTGACAGCTACGGCGTTGAGATTACCGTAACCCCCGCGCCCGACGAGCCGGCCGCTCCCACCTACACCCCCCATCCCTTGGGCGGCAAGGTCTATGAGCACGGCGACAGCGATGAATTCGTCATAACCCTGCAAAGCAGGCTTATGGATCTTGGCTACATGGACGGCGACGAACCCACCAACTACTTCGGCTCCTACACCGAAAGCTGCCTGAAGGCCTTCCAAAGGCACAACGGCATGACTGAGGACGGAGTTCTCGGCGCCACGACCTATGATTTGTTGTTTGGCGATGACGCAAGGGTCTACGTCATGCAGCGAGGTGACGAGGGCGACGATGTGGTAGACGCTCAGGCGAGGCTTTACGAGCTTGGCTATCTTGAAAAGGGCAGCATAACCGGCACCTTCGGCGAGCTGACCGAGGCCGCCGTGCTGAACTTCCAGGCGGCCAATAAGCTGACCGCGGACGGCAAGGTCGGAGCTAAAACCTTAGCAAAGCTGTACGACGAGGATGTTGTGGGCAACTTCTACGGGCGCGGCGACAAGAACGACACAATACTGAAGTATCAGCAGCGTTTGGTCAACCTCGGATATTTGGATTCCGGTACCACGGTGGACGGCGAATTGGATTCGGAGATGGTTTCGGCCATAAAGAAGTTTCAGGACGCCAACGGACTGGTCAAGGACGGCTGCTTAGGGCCGGCGACGATGGACGCCCTCGATTCCTCCGACGCGCTCGCATACGCGCTGCGTCTCGGCATGAGCGGCTCGGACGTTAAGACCATGCAGAAACGGCTGTACAAGCTTGGATATCTGTCAAGCTCACAGGTCACCGGCTATTTCGGTGAGACAACGCAGGCTGCGGTTATCAAGTTTCAGAAGCGCAACGGGCTGACCGCCGACGGCGCGGTTGGCAGCAAGACGCTCGCAAAGCTCAATTCGGACAGCGCCAAGGCTGCGGCAACGGCAAGCAGCACCGATGACAAGACGTCCTCAACGGGTTCGACTGCAACGGCTACGCCCAAGCCCTCAACCACAACGGGCGTGGAGCGTTTCATAGAAATAGCAAAAAGCAAGCTGGGATGTCCCTATGTGCGCGGCGCGAAGGGGCCGAATTCCTTCGACTGCTCGGGCTTCGTATATTGGTGCCTGAATCAAGCGGGCGTCAAGCAGAGCTACATGACCTCAACCGCATGGCGTTCCTGTACGAAATACAAGAAGATAACCTCCATGAGCGACCTTAAGCGCGGCGATGTGCTGGTGTTCACGGGTGACGGCAGCGGAAAAGGGCATGTCGGGATATACCTTGGCAGCAACAAGATGATTGACGCCTCGTCAAGCAACGGTAAGGTTGTCGAGCGAAGCAGCATAAGCACCAATTACTGGAAAACGCACTTCTACTGTGCTTTCAGAATCTGGGATTAGGATGATAAAGTGACAAGGGCCGCGGCTAAATGAAAGCCGCGGCCCTTTTGCCTTGGTCTTGTGCGATGGTGCTAAGGATGCACCGCCGAATTATTGAGCGGTTATTTGATGACAGCTTTCAAGTCACTTGTCGGTGGACGGCTCGCGATTTAGCCGTCTGACCGAGCTTGCAAAAAGGGGAAATGGATTGTCCCAAAAGGGGAAATGGATTGTCCCAAAAGGGGAAATGGAATACGCCAAAAGGGGAAATGGATTGTCCCAAAAGGGGAAATGGAATACGCCAAAAGGGGA
>DAOPJM010000005.1:0-17527 GCA_035399665.1 Clostridia bacterium | reverse complement strand
AACCTATACCAGATATAAACACATATATAAACGTAAGATATAAACGTAAGATATATATTGCGCAAGGGCCGACCTCCGGGCAGGACAAGCCTGCCCAATATATTAAGAATGACGAATGGGATAACGATGAGCGGGACAGCCGCCGTTGTCATCCTGAGCGTTAGTCGAAGGATCTTGCAAAATAAATTCAAGGTTAAGAGGCGCTCACGGTTAGAACAGCTTGTCCCACGGGGGAGCGCCCCTATCCCCGAAAGCTTCTTTCAAGATCCTTCGCCAATGCCGCTCCTCAGGATGACAGCGGGGGGATTCTGGGGAGCAGAGGTTTCCCCGCAAGCTTCTTTCAAGATCCTTCGCCAATGCCGCTCCTCAGGATGACAGTGAGGGTTTGCCGCTCGTCTGCAAAAGCTGAAACCTATTCTTTTCAAAGCTCAAAATGCCCTCGTCACGCAGCTTGCACAGCTCGTTTGACATGGCGCTGCGATCAACCGAAAGGTAATCCGCAAGCTGTTGACGATTAAACGGAATCTCAAACGACGAAGCTTTGTGCCGCTGCGACTCTGCCGAAAGGTAAGCGAGCAGCTTGTCCCGTGTCGTCCTTTGCGCCATATACTCCAGTTTCCGTGTAAGCAGCAAATTCCGCTGAGCGGTCACGGCCAGCAGATTGCGTATGAGCCGCGCATGAAATTCGCAGGACGCGGAACAGGTCGTCAGGATTCGTCTGACGTCGAGAAACAGCACCTCACAGCCCTCGGCGGCAACAACGCTCACCTCGAGCGGCGCGGAAGGAATCGCGGCATAGGTTTCGCCAAAAATCTGGCCTATTCCGATTTCCGAAAGGATGCTTCTATTACCCCAAAAGTCCTCTTTGATAACATGAACTCTGCCTGACAGGACAGCCCCGACCAAGGTCGTGCTGTCGCCTGAACGGTAAATAATCTGCTCTCTTTTGTAGCTCACCGTCTTTGCCGACAGACAATTCATCATCGCCGCGATTTCACCCTCTTCAATTCCGTCAAACAGCGTTGTGCGCTTTATCAGTCGATAATCTATTTCCAAAATAACCTCGATTCCGTTGTTTATACAACATGCATGTTGTGATTATAGTAGTACAATCTCAATACAAAGTCAAGAGGAAAATGAAGTCATGAAACGCAAAATCATTGAAATTGATGAGAGCAGGTGCAACGGCTGCGGAGCCTGCGCGAAAGCCTGTCACGAGGGCGCCATCGGCATGGTAAACGGCAAGGCAAAGCTGATGCGCGACGATTACTGCGACGGTCTGGGCGATTGCTTGCCAGCCTGTCCCACAGACGCCATTCATTTTGTGGAGCGCGAAGCCGCGGCATATGACGAAGAAGCGGTTAAGCAAAGCAAACGCTCCGCGCATCACGGCAAGCTGAACGCGCAGGGCGAAACGCTTCCCTGCGGCTGCCCCGGAACACAGTCAAAGAGCATCTCTCATGAGGAATGTGACTGTGGCGGACACGAGACCGCCCGCGCCCCGCAAAGCCGCCTGTCGCAGTGGCCGGTACAGATAAAGCTCGTCCCTGTGAACGCGCCCTATTTCAATGGCGCGAAGCTGCTGATTGCCGCCGACTGCACCGCTTATGCCTACGCGAGCTTCCATGAGGACTTCATAAAAGGGCGTATTACACTGGTCGGCTGCCCCAAGCTGGACAGTGTGGATTACTCGGAAAAGCTGACGGCTATCATCAAGAACAACGACGTCAAGAGCGTTACGGTTGTCCGTATGGAGGTTCCGTGCTGCGGCGGCCTTGAGAACGCGGCAAAGACCGCTCTGCAAAGCAGCGGCAAGTTCATTCCATGGCAGGTCGTTACAATCTCCACAGACGGAAGAATACTTGACTAATTTACATTAGGAGGATAAGGAAATGGAAAACAAAATGTTTTGTTATCAGTGTGAGCAGACCGTAGGATGCACCGGCTGCACCGGTAAGGCGGGCGTCTGCGGGAAGACGGCCGACGTTGCCAATTTGCAGGACGACCTGACGCGCTCATTGATAGGGCTCTCATTGGCGCTCGACGGCAAGGAGCCGAATTTAACGCAGCGCAAGGTCATGCTTGAAGGGCTGTTCACCACTATTACCAACGTATCCTTTGACGCTAAGAGCATTACCGCTCTGACACAAACCGTAAACGCGCTTTATCAGGGCGACAATGTCTCCTGCGCGGCAAGCGGAGAACCCCTTCGCCTTTGGTCAGCCGATGAGGATATTCGAAGCTTGAAATCCCTAATCCTTTTCGGTCTTCGCGGCATGGCGGCCTACGCCTATCATGCCATGATGCTGGGCTATACGGATAACGAGGCGAACGACTTCTTCTTTGAGGGTCTTAGGGCTGTGGGCAATCTGTCGGCCGACGCAAGCGGTCTGCTTCCCGTGGTTTTGAAGGTGGGGGAGGTTAACCTCAGATATATGGCTCTGCTTGACAAGGCGAACACACAGACCTACGGCACGCCCGCGCCCACCACCGTGACCATGACCGTCACTAAGGGTCCGTTCATAGTCGTGACAGGCCATGACCTAAAGGACCTTCAGCTTCTTTTAGAGCAGACAACGGGCAAGGGAGTCAATGTCTATACTCATGGGGAGATGCTTCCGGCTCACGCTTACCCCGAGCTTAAGAAGTACCCGCAGCTCAAGGGCAACTTCGGTACCGCGTGGCAGAATCAGCAGAAAGAGTTTGACGGAATTCCCGGCGCGCTGCTGTACACCACAAACTGCCTGATGCCGCCCAAGGCAAGCTATGCCGACAGGGTGTTCACCACGGAGGTTGTGGCGTTCCCCGGCGCGGTGCATATCGGTGAGGACAAGGACTTCACTCCTGTCATTGAAAAGGCATTGGCGCTTGGCGGCTATTCGGAGAACAAGACCTTCACGGGCGTCAACGGCGGCACGCAGGTGACCACGGGCTTCGGTCATGGTACGATACTGTCCGTTGCCGACAAGGTAATAGACGCTGTCAAGGCAGGAGCAATCAAGCATTTCTTCCTTGTCGCAGGTTGTGACGGCGCGAAGCCGGGGCGCAATTACTACACCGAATTTGTCAAGCAGACGCCGAAGGATACGGTTGTGCTGACGCTTGCCTGCGGAAAATATCGCTTCAACGACCTTGACCTTGGAACCATCGGCGGACTGCCGCGCCTGATGGATATGGGACAGTGCAACGACGCTTACGGCGCGATTCGGGTAGCGGTGGCGCTTGCGGACGCGTTCGGCTGCGGCGTGAATGATCTGCCGCTCTCCTATGTGCTTTCGTGGTACGAGCAAAAGGCGGTCTGCATCCTGCTGACGCTGCTGCATCTTGGTATCAAGAATATCTATCTGGGGCCTACGCTTCCCGCTTTTATCAGTCCCAATGTGCTGAACATCCTTGTGGAGAGCTTTGGCATCGCACCCATCACCACGCCTGAAGCAGATATGAAGAAAATGCTCGGATAAATAGCAGCGCCTCCCTTCCGATATGGCAGGGAGGCTCTTTTTGCTTTGGTGGTGGTCTAATAACATGTACTCTTTGAAATACGCTCAATACGCCAAACAACGTTGTATGCTCATAATCTGCCCGACAAATATGTTTTTCTACTTCTCCATGACGTCAGGCTCCGGCAATTCCATATTCATGGCATTGAACGAAATTTCTTTTTCAATCATTTCCCGAATAATCGAATTGTTTGAATTATTCAATACCGGCAGAAATGCCATGCTCCTGCATTTTTTGTACTCTTTACCATCCATTACAAAGGCATATCCGGCAGGACAACTTGGGCTGCAGGTCTTTCCGGTTAACTTCTTGCAATCAAGCGATCCCGAGATTTCCTTTTTCGTGCTTTCAGGGAATTTCTCAATCAGTTCTTCATATTCCGCAACGTGTGCAGCATAGATTCTTGCCTTAACGCAGCCTTTTCTGAAGACAAAGTTAAGGAGCGACCTTCCGCTTTCCGGCAATACGTATGTGACGAGATAACCTTTTGCAGCGGGCTTTATGGATCTTCTACACTTGTTGTCAATTAAGAAAGTATCCAATTCGTCAACAAATGTTTTTGACTCATCAGAAATTAAACTCAAAAAATCAATATATAGCTGCTCCATAAGTACCTCCTTAAACTACACTTTGTCCGATTGTTTTGCTAACTCAAAGGTTGTTTTTACGGCTATGTTGTTCTTTACCGCCTGCCACACCGGAGAAACAGCTTCTGCCTGTTTCATGACAGCATCCATATCCGTGCCGGTAACATCGTCAGACCCAATGCAAATATGGAAACAGATTGCTTTCAGCGACAGCGGGTGTTCATTGCGAATTCCCTCTGCCGTGGCTGTAAAAGCTGAAATGTGCTTTCCCAATCTGCCAAGCAGAAAGACGATTGTCGTGCTGACGCAGCCGGCGAAGCTCATAAGCAGGACTTCCAAGCCGGCAAAACCGTCACCGCTTCCAAGCGGAGGGGTGTAATCGAATGGAATTACCAAACTTGGGTTTGAATCGGAAACCCCTTCGAAATGCACCTTGTTGTCTGTTCTTTTGACTTTAACAATTAAATTCTCCATGACGATTTCTCCTCCCAAAAATAATTATCTTTTGTACCTTAAGAGCATATCCTTGTCCTCAAGGCTTACTCTTCTGCTTTCTCTGCATTTTTGAACACACTTATTAAGTGTGAACCGATTTAGTTTGTTGTTATCCAAATACGCCAAGGTCTTTTCCCGTTGCTTCAAAAAACATTCGCAAAGCAGCCAGCTGTTCATCATATTGACATAATAGTGTTCTTCGTTTTCAAAGCGGTTGAGCAAATCAAATATTCTGTAAATATAATCGTCATCATTGATGAAATAGAACAGAATATACATTCCTATTCTTCTTCGGAAAGGCAGCTCGCTTTTCATATATTCCAATGTCAAATCATAATAGTTTTGTTCGTTTCCTTTTATATGGAAGGTCAATAAATCGCAGGTGGCCCAGTTATCGGCTCTCTGACTGTATATATCCAAGTATTTTCTGAAGGTATCAAAGTCCTTGATTTTCGAAATCAACATGCCGTTTATGGCTGTGTTTTCATAATATTCCCATATCATCAAATCCAAAAATGACAGATAGCTGCCCTTGTAAATCTGATTTGCTATATCCTTCAAATCGGCGGTCTTGATGCACAGTACCGGCAGCTCAGTATTGAGAAGGCTTTTCGACCATTCTCTTTTTGCAGGATTTTCATAAGCAGTCAGTGTTTGCTGAAACTCCGGAATATCTTGTTCGCTCCATTTCTCCTTTATCAATTCCATAGCTTATGCCTCCATGAATCCCGATTTATTGGGCTGATTATACCACACCCGATGCCGTCCTACAATGGTTTTACTCCTCCGTCAGCTTAAAGTTTAGGCTCTGCTCATCCGGCACGAAGGCGAAGGAGCCGATGCGCAGGGAGGTTAAAGTTCTGCACATCGTTGACGTATTCAGGCGGGGGTTTCAAGACGTTTCATGGGTTTTTGCGGCTGTGGGAAGCTCAAAATCGATACCATTCCGTTGTTTGCATGATAACTCTTGCGGAAAGGGGGTAGGAAAAGAATCAACCAGTCTCGGGGCTTGACAAATCCGTCAATCGTATGTGCAATCTAGCTTGAGGTGACATGAGGACGCCTGCAAGATGGAGCATGACATGAGCGAACAGACCTTTAACGCCATTTGCAAACACGCGGGCTTGGCGGGGCGTTCAACCGCTTCCGATTAGCGGACGGTCTGCCGCATTGCATTTTGTGGTACTCCGCCAAATTATCTGTCCGCTCATATTGACAGCGGCTTTGAGTTGGATGTACAATGTTCTTACAAATGAATAGTGTGTGTATCTGCGCGATTCGAACCGCGCCGCAGCCACAGGCTGTGATGGGAATACGGATGAGATTTCCGAACTATCCCGGTAACCGTGAAGCTGACGAAAGGACATAATGCCACTGCCAAGGCGGGAAGGCGTCCAAAGTAGGATGAAGCTAAGTCGGGAGACCTGTTTACACATGAAATGCTCCCGGGGTGGGGCCAAGCTAACGCACTGCTTTTTTTATTGCACCTGCGCCGCTCCTCGCTATATAGGGTGGGCGGCGTATTACTACCCCCTCCAATCTGTTCATTTGAATACTTGAAAGGGGTATTTCTCTAAATGAAACACCTGAAAATCCTTGCTGTCCCGCTTGTCCTGGCGCTTGCGTTCGCCGCTCTGTTCGGCTGTGCGCAAGATCCCAAGGCGGATGTCGCCGCGACCGATGAACCCGTCGCCGCGTTTACCAACGAACCCGTTTCGCAGGTCACAGACGCGCCTGTCGAAGCTCCATCCGAGGTGCCCACGGCGGAGCCCGTTGACAACTCCGTCACCGTAACCGATATGATGGGCCGCGAAATCACCCTGACCGAGCCTGCAACCCGCATAGTCGCTCTGACGGCCGCCGACTGCGAGATACTCTACGCCATAGGCGCGGGCGATACGCTTGTCGGGCGCGGCGAATACTGCGATTACCCGCCCGAGGTGCTGGAAGTCCCTTCCGTGCAGTCCGGCTATGAAACCAACGTTGAACAGATTATCGCCTTGGAACCGCAGGTGCTTTTGATGAGCACCATGTCACAGGCCGAGGAACAGGTTGCCATGTTTGAGGCCGCGGGCATTGCCGTGGTCGTTTCCAACGCTCAGGATATCGAGGGCGTGTACACCGCCGTCACCATGATAGGTGCGCTCATGGGCAAGGACGACGAGGCCGCGGTCGTGGTTGAGAGCATGAGGACCACCTTCTCAGAGGTCGAAGCGAACTCCACGGGCGACGGCACCGAGACCATATACTTCGAGGTCTCCCCGCTTGAGTGGGGACTTTGGACGGCAGGCAGCGGCACCTTCATGAACGAGATTGCCAAGATGCTTGGTCTTACCAACATCTTTGCTGACGTTGAAGGCTGGGCGGCCATCTCCGAGGAGCAGGTCATTGAGCGCAACCCCGACTACATCGTGACCATCTCCATGTACTATGGCGAAGGTCCGACTCCCGTTGAGGAAATACTCGCCCGCACGGGTTGGGAAGGCATTACCGCGGTCAAAAACGGCGCAATCCTCAACCTTGTCAACAACGAGCTGTCCCGTCCCTGCCCGCGTTTGGCTGATGGTGCGCAGCTTCTCTTTGACTTCGTGTACAACAAGGAGACCCCCGCAGCATAACCCATGATAAAAGGGGCCGCAAGCGTTGCTCATACCTTACGGCCCCTCGTTTCGTTTTTGTCCTCCCCCGCCCGTCGGCCATAAAGCCTTCGAGCGGGAACCGACAGCTTACGGTATATCTATTCTGAAAGGACAGTTTTGAAGCAGAGACGTGAAAACTTCAGAGCCTTTGAATACCTGATCTTCGCCTTGGCGACGCTCTTGACGTTCGTGCTGTGCGTGAGCTTGGGCAGCGTCAACAAGCCGTTCACCGAAACCGTTGTCATAATCTGGAACACCATTTTGGGGCTGCCCATTCCCGACTACATATCGTCACCGTCGATTATCGCCTCAGTGCGTCTGCCGCGTGTCATCTGCGTGGCGCTTGTGGGCGCGTCGCTGTCGCTTTGCGGCGCGGCGATGCAGGGCTTGCTGAAAAACCCGCTCGCGGACGGCTCCACGCTCGGCGTGTCCTCGGGCGCGTCGCTTGGAGCGGTCATAGCCATAGCCTTCGGCATAACCATCCCCGGTATCCCCTTCGCGGGTACAGTAGTTATGGCCATGCTCTTTGCGTTTTTGTCGCTTGTCATCATACTGTCGCTTGCCTACAAGCTTGATTACTCCCTGTCCACCAACACCATAATACTTATCGGTGTGATTTACTCCATGTTCGTGTCAAGCGTAATGTCGCTTATCATCACCTTTTCCGCCGACAAGGTGGCACATATCACCTTTTGGACCATGGGTTCACTTGCGGGAAGCAGCTACAAAAACGCTCTGCTGCTGCTTGCCGCCCTTGTCGTATGCGGATCTGTGATATTCTGCAGCGCCCGTGAGCTGAACGCCTTTGCCATAGGCGAGGAGAACGCGAGACACATAGGCGTAAACGTCAAAAGGGTCAAGCTCATCGTGCTTATCACGGTGTCGGCGCTCATAGGCGTGTGCGTGTCGATAGGCGGCACGATAGGCTTTGTCGGCCTTGTCGTCCCGCATATGGTGCGCATGATAACCGGCCC
The DNA here is from genome assembly GCA_035399665.1 of Clostridia bacterium. Classification (GTDB taxonomy): domain Bacteria; phylum Bacillota; class Clostridia; order Christensenellales; family CAG-138; genus DAOPJM01. The sequence continues at coordinate 9,331 of DAOPJM010000005.1, read as the reverse complement.
TAACCACAAGCGTCTGCTTCCCGCCTGTCTCTTTGGCGGGGCGATTTTTCTGATGCTCTGCGACCTCGCGGCGCGTATGCTGCTTAGCCCCTTGGAGCTGCCGATAGGCGTTGTGACCTCGCTCATAGGCGCGCTGCTGTTCGTGTACATATTCTACAAGACAAGGAGCGCGAAACGATGAGGCTTATGGAGGGCAGGGAAATCACCGTGAGCTTCGGTGAGCTTACCATATTGGACAGGGTGAGCTTCAGCCTTGACGAAAATCAATGGCTGATGGTGATAGGCCCAAACGGTGCGGGCAAGTCAACGCTCGTTAACGCCATCTCAAAGGGCGTTCCCTATACGGGCGCCATAAGCTATCTTGGGCGCGACGTCAACCAATGCAAGCCCTATGAGCTTGCGCGGCGCATAGGCGTACTGTCGCAGTCGCATTTTGTGGGCTACTCCTTCACCGTTGGCGAGGTAGTAAGGCTTGGGCGCTACGCGTATTCACCGGGTATCTTCTCAAAAAAGCAGGGCGACGATGAGGAGCGCGTACAAAAGGCCTTGACCTTGACGGGACTTACGGCGCTTGAGCATCAGTCCGTCATGACGCTCTCAGGCGGCGAGCTTCAACGAACCTTCTTGGCGCAGGTCTTGGCGCAGGACCCCAAGATACTAATATTGGACGAACCCACCAATCACCTTGATTTGGTGTATCAAAAGCAGATATTTGACCTAATCGCCGAATGGCTCAAGGGCGAGGGACGCGCCGCCATAAGCGTGGTTCACGACCTGTCGCTTGCGAAAGCCTACGGCACTCACGCGCTGCTGCTCGACCGCGGCAAAACCGTGGCAAGCGGCACAATCGCCGAGGTTTTCAGCCCCGAACACCTCGATCGGGCGTACTCCATGGACGTATACGCCTGGATGCGCTCAAAGCTTGGACAATGGGAGAATTGAAACGGTCTTGCATGAGCTTAACCTTTTGACATCCCCTTTGGATCTGCCGTCGCCGCTTCTTTGCTAAAAACCAAAGTGCTCCTTTATAAGCTCCGCCGTCTCAACGGGCGTAAGCTGTGAGTTATCTATCTTAACATAATTCTCAAAGGGTATCTCGCCCTCTAAGCTCTCCAATCTATACCTTGAATCATCCCTTATGAGGCGGCGGTTCGATTGCTCGACGTCGTTCTTGGACGCCTTATTCTTGAGCCTGTTCCAGCTTACGTTGCGTTCAAGGCGCAGCTTTTGCGGCGCTGTAAGCTCCACATAGCAGAACTCCGTATCGGGGTTTCGCGCAAGGAAAATGTCCCTGACGTGCGCCACATAGTCCCAGTCGGACTGCTGATCGAACGCCCACATATAGGTGAAGATTAAGCCGTAGTTATCCGATGACGCGAACTCCTCAAATACGACCTCGCGAAGGCGGGTTATCGTCCTTCCGTCGTACCGTCCGAATATCTCTATGACAGGCTCTATCGTCATATGGTTGTGGAAAAGGCGGAAGTCCGTTATCTTCATCAGCTCCTGACCCACCGTCATTTTTCCCACGGCGGCATTTCCCACAAGAAACATCAGCTTCATATCTTCACCTCATTGTGCGGCTTACAGCGTCTCGGCGCTATTTATCAAGCTCGTATATCCTGCGGTACTTCTCCGTAAGATAATCGATGTAGTAATTCGGGTCGAAGTCCTCGCCCGTGGCGTCGCGGATAATATCCTTGGGGGTCTTTAAACCGCCGAAGCGATAGATGCGCTCCGTAAGCCATGCCACTATCGGATGAAGATCGCCGCTTGCAATCTGCGCGGAAACGTCCATATCCTTTTGCATACTGTGGCGGAACTGCGCGCTGTACGCGCTGCCCAAAGCGTATGAGGGGAAATAGCCTATCATGCCGCCTGACCAATGGCTGTCCTGAAGCACTCCCTCCTTGTCGTTGGGAACCTCAATGCCAAGGTACTCCCTGTACATCTCGTCCCATGCCGCGGGCAAGTCCTTTGTTGACAGCGTCCCCGCGATAAGGCGTTTTTCAAGCTCGTAGCGCACCATTATATGCAGGGTATAGGTCAGCTCGTCCGCCTCGGTGCGAATGAGCGAGGGGCGGCTCTCGTTTATTGCAAGCCAAAACTGCTCTGAGCTTATGCCCTTCAGCTGCTCGGGGAACAGCTCGACTATCTTGGGGTAGATGAGATTCACATACTCCGGACTGCGGCCTATGATGTTCTCGAAAAACCGCGACTGCGACTCATGAATACTCATGGAAACGCCGCCGCCGAGAACGGGCGAATAGGTCAGCTCGTCCGCGATGTTGGCCTCGTACAGGGCGTGGCCACCCTCATGTATGACGCTGAACACATTGCTTGCCATCATATCCTCATGGTAATGGGTGGTGATGCGCACGTCGTACTTGCTGAACTCGGTGGTAAACGGGTGCTCCACCTCGCCTATCGTACATCTGTCCATAGGCAGGCACATGACCTCCATCAGGTACTTGGAAAGCTCGCGCTGCTTATCGATTGAAAAATTCTGCTTTAGGAAGGAGGTATCAAGCTTGCGGCCACGCTCCATAACCTCATGCACCAGGGGCGCAAGCTTGTTTCTGAGCAGAGCGAAGAACTCGTCCAACACCTCCATGGTCAGACCGCGCTCATATCCGTCCAAAACCGCGTTGTAGGCTTCCATGTCGGGGTCGGTATACTCCGCCATTTGGCGCGTCATGGCGACTATCTTTGAAAGATAAGGCTCAAAAGCCGCGTAATCGTTATCGACCTTGGCTTCCATCCAAACAAGCTGAGCCTTGGCGCAAAGCTCGATGTACTCGGTGAATACCTCTATCGGGATGCGCTCCAGCTTAGAGAACTCGCGGTGCAGCTCCTGCGCCTCGCGCAGGGTGATATAGTCCACCTTATCGGGCGCCGCAAGTATGGCGTCGATATAGCCCCTAAGCTCCGGCGCGGTTCTCAGTTTATAGCTCTCGCCCGACAGATAGCTCATGGTTCTGCCAAAAGCCTCGGCGTTCGCCTTGGGCATGACGGTGTCGGAATCATAATACAGCACACCCGACGCGTGATCGATGGCGCGCATCTTTTCAAGATGCTCTTTGAATCTCTTTACTGTGTCTTCCATGATAAGCCCCCTTCGAGTATTTTCCCCATGATAGCACATAGAGGGTGCGGTATCAAGCGGGCTTTTTTCGTTAAAACTATATATCATGCTTGCCGCGCTTGTCATAATTTGGATATTGCTCCTTCTGCTGCTCGTCCTGACCCTGCCTTATCGCCTGAGGTTCAGCTTGGCGACGACGTTAAGGCGCGGAGATATAATACTGCGCGTGCAAAGATTCGGACTTACCATACTCACGCTCAAATATGAGCTTACCCTTTTTTCAGAGCCGTACTTTCGAATAATATCAACAAGAAGCGGCAAATCGTATCCGCTTTTGAAAAAGAGCGAGCTTGCGATAACGGACCTTGAGTCCGTGGCGCGGCTTGAAAGCACAGAGCTTTGGCTCACCGTCGGCATAAAGGGCGACGCGGCGCTTTGCGTGTGGGCGTTGGGCGCGGCATACCTGTTTGCGGGTATTGCGTTAAGCTCCCTTTGCGATAACGCGGTCATTAATCCCGCTCCGGATTTCGACAACAACGCGCTGAAAATTCAGGCTCATGGAATAGTTTATGTACATACAGGGCAAATTATAGCGAAAGCGATTCGCGGAGCATTCCGCAAAGAAAAGAGGTAAACATGCAGGACGTACAGTCTATAATTGAAACAACGATGGCCAAGCTCAAGGAGATAGTTGACGTCAACACGATAGTCGGAGACCCCGTATACACCGAAGGCGACGCTGTGGTGATACCCGTGTCAAAGGTCAGCTTCGGCTTCTTCTCAGGCGCGGCCGACTGCCCCGCAAGGGGCAAGAACGAGAAAACGGGCGCAACAATGGACAGCGACGGCAAGCTGCCCTTCGCGGGCGCGGCGATTGCGGGCGTGTCGGTCACGCCTAAAGCATTCCTCTCCATGAACGAGGGACGCGCCTCGGTGCTGCCCTGTGAGTATGACTGCACCCTTGACAGGCTTGTCGAGCTTATCCCGCAGGCGGTCGCTGAGATAAAGCTGGCTTGCAAGGCTGCCAAGGAGCAGAACACGGACAATGGCTGCTGCAAGCACAAAAAGCCCGAAGGCGGTTCGGCAAACGAAGAAACCAAGACCGAAAGCGCGCCGACTAAAGAGCAATGAAAGCTAAACTGCGCATAGCCGCGGCGGTCTTGGGGCTGTTGCTTGTCGCGCTCGCCTCGCCCGTGAACGCCGAGGTTGACGCGGGCGGCGCCATACTGATAGAAGGCTCAAGCGGCAGGGTGCTGTACGCCGAGAACGAGAATGAGCGGCTCGAACCCGCAAGCACTACCAAGGTTATGACCGCGCTTATCGCCATAGAGCGGGGCTGCTTGGACGACATTGTCGAGGTGGCGGATGAAGCAGTGGGTACCGAAGGCTCGTCCATGTACCTTGATTACGGCGAGCTTGTAAGCCTTAGAGATTTACTGTACGGTCTGATGCTGACCTCGGGCAACGACGCCGCAGTCGCCATAGCCATACACATCGCGGGGAGCGTGGCTGACTTTGCGCAAATGATGAACGAGAAAGCGCGGGCGTTGGGGTGTGAAAACACGCATTTTATCACCCCGAACGGGCTGTACGACGCCGAGCATTACACTACCGCGCATGACCTTGCCAAGATATGCGCCGAGGCGATGAAGAACGAAACCTTCCGTGAGATTGTCGCGACCGAGTACCACGTCACAGAGGGCGGCAGCAAAAGCCATACCCTCAAAAACAAAAACCGTCTGCTGTGGGAGTACGAGGGCGGCTGCGGGATAAAGACCGGCTATACCACCCGTTCGGGCAAGTGCCTATGCTTTGCCGCCGAGAGGGACGGTATGCTGCTTATCGGCGTAGTCCTGCGCTGTCCGGATATGTGGAACGCCTCCAAGGAGCTTTTGAGCCTTGGGTTCTCGAATTACGGCTTAGGGCGGCTTGCCGAGGCGGGACAGAGCTTCGGTATGATTGCCGTTGCGGGCGGCATTAAAAAGGAATTGTGCGTTGTGCTGGAACATGATATAATCTATCCCGTAAGCAAGGACGAGGCGGACAGGGTCGAGCTTGAATGCAGGCTGTCGTCCGGCGTTACCGCCCCTGTTGAGGCGGGCGACGCCGTGGGCAGCGTCAGCTTGGTGGTAAACGGTCAGGTTGTAGGCAGCTTCGCGCTTGTCGCGGCGGAAAGCGTGCCTAAAGCTGACTTCTTATACTATTGCCGCATGATCGCGGAGAACTGGACGGCGTAAAGCAAAGCGCCGATACCTATGAAACAACGAGGGTCGGAACGGAAACGGGGGGACAGCATGAGACTTCAAAAGTATTTGGCGGACGCGGGGATTGCTTCGCGCAGGGCCTGCGAGACCATAATAGCCGAGGGCAGGGTGACAATAAACGGCGAGGCCGCTCATGTCGGCAGCACGGTTGACGAGAACGCCGACGTGGTGCTGTTGGACGGCAAGCCCGTAAAACGAGCCGAACGCAGGGTTGTTATCATGCTTTACAAGCCGCGTGGGGTGGTGTGTACCTCCACCGATCCCGAGGGCAGGCGCACCGTGCAGGAGTTTGTCAAGGACATACCGGAGCGGCTCTACAACGTGGGCAGGCTTGACCTCAACTCCGAGGGGCTGCTGCTCATGACCAATGACGGCGAGCTTGCTAATCGCCTTATGCACCCAAGATACAAGGTCAACAAGACCTACTTTGCCGTGTGTGACGGCAAGCTAACCGCGTCTGAGGCGGCTAAGCTCACAAACGGCGTCATGTTGGACGACGGCATGACCGCGCCCGCAACCGTGAGCCAAGTGAAACCCACCTCCACGGGCGATACCGCGCTGTGCATCACCATTCACGAGGGACGCAACCGTCAGATTAGGCGTATGCTTGAGGCTGTCGGGCATAAGACGCTCAGGCTGAAGCGCGAGGCCTACGGGCCGCTGTCCCTGGGCGAGCTTAGAAGCGGACAATGGCGTTACCTCACGGACGAGGAGCAAAAACAGCTGGACAGGCAATAGCTCCCTCTTTTCATGTCAACTAAACTTCGGATTCGGCCGCAGACTTTCATATCCTCATATTGAGGCGGAACGCTCCTGCGGCCTTTTCGTTGTACGCTTCTTCCCTCCTATGGCTAAATAGGCTTGCTTTAGCCGACGTCACCCCATATACCAACTTGCGGTTAAGCGCATAATTCAACCGTTGGTTTAGATTGTATTATACTAATTCTACAAATAGCGGCTTCCCTTGCTCACGCCCTTTAGGTATACTGTGGATGAACATCAAAGGAGGCTTTGAAAAATGGATCTTAGGATTGCGGATAACATACGCGCTTTTAGAAAGGCGCGGCACATGACGCAGGAGCAGCTTGCCCAAGCCATGGGAGTATCCATAGGCGCGGTGTCCAAGTGGGAGCAGGGCAGCTCCGCTCCGGATTTGCTGTTGATTGTGGAGCTTGCGCGATTTTTTGAAATCTCCGTGGACGTCCTCTTGGGCTATGCGTGGGAGCAGGGCAGCATGGGCACGGCGGCTCAGCAGCTGCTTGAATACGGCAGGAACAAGAACTACGACGAAGGGCTTGCCTTGGCCAACAGGTCGCTGCAAAAGTATCCGAACAGCTTCCTTATAGTATACAGAAGCGCGTCGCTGTATTTCCGACTTGGATGGGAGCGAGGTGACAACGACGCAAAACGCCGCTCCTTGGAGCTGTTTGAACGGGCGTTAACCCTTGTAGGGCAAGACCCCGACGAGGGCGTTCATGAGCTGTCGATTCGCAACAGCATCGCCGAGCTGCACCTGCTGCTTGGGGAAACCGAGCGGGGCTTGGAGGAGCTGAAGCGGAACAACGTCGGATATATCAACAATGTCCATATCGGAATGATACTTGTTAACCAATACGGCAGAAATGAGGAAGCTTTCAAGTACCTGTCCGAGGCGCTGTGGGACAATGCTCTTTCGGTTGTAACCACCTGCATTGCGTTTTGCAACGTGTTCGCCCGCGAAGCGCGTTACGGGGAAGCGCTTTCGTTGCTGGGCACAACTCGCGCATTCATCGAAGCGCTGCAAAAGCCGCGGCAAGTCTCGTATTTGCTCAAAACTGACGTCATGCTGCTGACGGCCTTGGCGGTGATCTGTGTGCAGAGCGGACAGGAGGGCGACGCCAAGCCTTATCTTGAGGCGGCGTATCGCGAGGCGGTACGCTTCGACGCGAACCCTACATTCGGTTCGGAGGGTGTGCGCTACATATGCGAGCTATCCCAAGCGAGCGCGGGCGACGACTTTGGGCAAACTGCTTTGGAGGGAATAGAAAAGGCAGTCGCGGACAACGACGGCGACGCGAAAGGACTAAGGTCGATTTGGGAAACGGTCAAGGAGGAAGCCAATGAAAAATAGCGGAGCAAGGAAACTCACAAAAGAGCTCTATCGCGGCAACCATGTGAACTTCATCGTGACCATGGCGGCAACGCTGATGTTTATCGCGCTGAGCCTTGCCATATCATGGCTGATGCAGCAGCTCATCGACGTTACAGCCGGCGGCGCAATAACCCTGGGCATATTGCAGCTTGGCGTCACAACCGCCGCGATCGCGGGCGTATATGCTCTTGTATGTGCCGTGGAAACCATATTCTTCCCCCGTTTTATCAAGCGGGCTGTGCAGCAGTATAAGGATGCGGCGTTCGCGGCGCTGATGAAGAAGGGCATTTCCGCCTTTTCGGGCGAGAACACCTCCACATACATCTCCGCGCTGTCCAACGATGTGAACAGCATAGAGAACAACTACCTCTCCAACACCTTCACGCTTGTCATGAACATCGGAACGGGCTTGGGCGCGTTGGCGCTCATGCTGTATTACAGCCCTTTACTCACGCTTATTGCGATAGGGCTGACACTCATTCCTCTGTTGGCGTCGCTGCTGACGGGCAAGCGGCTTCCCGCTGTGGAGAAGGAGGTCTCGGCGCGCAATGACAGCTTCATGGGCGTTCTTAAGGACAGCCTGTGCGGGTTCTCGGTCATAAAGAGCTTCAAGGCGGAGGTCGCCATCATAAAACAGTTTCGCGCAAGCAACGACGCGGCGGAGACGGCAAAGCAAAAGCGCTTTAGGCTGCAGCGCGTCATTGCGTCTATCGGAATGTGTACAGGGTTCATCGCTCAAATGGGTGTGTTCCTGGTGGGCGCGGCGCTGGCTATTTCGGGCAAGGGCGTGACTGCGGGCATAGTGATTGCCTTTGTGCAGCTCATGAACTATGTGATTGAACCCATACGCACAGTACCTTCCATATTGGCCAACCGAAAGGCGTCCCACGCTCTCATAGAGAAGCTGTCCAACGTGCTTTCCGAGAATGTGCGCGAGAAAGGCGTGAGCATACCCAAGCGCTTGGAGCGGGGCATAGAGCTGTCACATGTGCATTTTGGGTACGAGGCGAATAATGAGGTGCTGCATGACGTCAGCCTGCGCTTCGAAGCGGGCAGGAGCTACGCCTTGGTCGGGGGCAGCGGCAGCGGTAAGTCCACACTCTTGAACCTGCTCATGGCGGCGTACAGCGGTTACAGCGGAAAAATCACCTATGACGGAATTGAGCTGAACACCATCGACAGCGAATCGCTGTATGACCTCATTTCCATCATTCAGCAGAATGTGTTTGTGTTCAACAGCTCTATTCGGGATAATGTCACCATGTTCAGCTCCTTTGTTGACGCCGAGGTTGAGCGCGCCATGTCGCTTTCGGGGTTGAATCAGCTCGTCAAAGAGCGCGGCGACGGCTGCCTTTGCGGTGAGAACGGCTGCGGGCTTTCTGGCGGCGAAAAGCAGCGCATATCCATAGCCAGAAGTCTGCTGCGCGGAACTCCGGTGCTTATGGTCGATGAGGCTACGGCTGCTTTGGACGCGGAAACAGCCTTCAAGGTGTCTGATTCCATACTCAAGCTCAATAGCCTTACGCGCATAGTCGTAACACACGCCTTGGAGGAAGCGCTGCTCCGTCGCTACGACGGGATAATCGCCCTCAAGAACGGCGTTGTCGTTGAGCAAGGGACGTTTGATTCGCTCATGGCAAAGAAGGGTTACTTCTATTCGCTGTTCACCGTCGCGCAATAGGCCCATAGTAGGTTTTAATCACTTGATTAGCAAAAAAGCACCTCTCCACGATGGGGGAGGTGTTTTCTTATGTGGGGGCGAACTGTGTTGATCGTGGCTTCCCGCCCTTGACACAGGGGGAGCGGCTCTTATCGCCGCAAGATTGTTTCAAGATCCTTCGTCGCTGCGGC
>DAOPJM010000004.1:61101-92677 GCA_035399665.1 Clostridia bacterium | reverse complement strand
GCGAGCTTTCCGCTGAGTTCCCCGAAAAGGGCGTGAGCGTCGTGGAGTTCAGCTACGCGTACACCTACGCCTTCAACGCTAACGCCGAGAATCAGTTCAATTCGACCTACGCGCAGGACGATTACCCCGTGAGCGTTCAGGGACAGGCGAACATACTGCGTGACGTCATCGCGGCGATTGCCGCCAACGAGAACGGCTTCGGCGTGTTCTATTGGGAGGGCGCGTGGCTGCCCGTTCCCAACGCGGGTTGGGCGTCGTCCAAGACCAAGAACAGCTGGGCCAATCAAGCCCTGTTCGGCTATGACGGCAAGGCTTTGCCCTCGCTGTCGGTGTTTTCAAGGGTGTACGGGTAGAATAGTACGAGCTGAAGGATGGAGGGAATACCCGCATAAAATGGGTGCGGTTTCCATAGGAACAATAAATAAAAGAAGGAGAACAAAAACATGAAAAAGACACTCGCAATCTTTGTCGCGCTGATGATGCTGATGTCGGCATTCGCCTGCACAGCAGCTCCCGCGGAAGACCCCGCGACGGAAGAACCCGAAGCGGTCGTCACCGACGTACCGGCTCCCGAGGAGCTTCCCAACGTTGAACTGACCCTTTGGGCCTCAGAGCTTGAGGACTTCCAGGCCGCCGTTCGCGTAATGGCCGATGCGTTCATCGAGAATTACGCTTCCGAGGCGAACATCGTCATCAACATTGGCGCACAGTCCGAGTCTCAGACGAAGGACACCGTGCTTGTGGACATCGCGGCAGCGGCGGACGTATACTACTTCGCCGATGACCAGACCCGCGAGCTTGTGGCGGCGGGCGCTTTGCAGCCTGTCCAGAACGCCGATGCTGTCGCGGCGGCCAACGCTCAGGGCGCGGTTGACGCGGCGACGGTGGATGGTACTCTGTATGCCTATCCCGCAATGGGCGGCAACGGCTACTTCCTCTATTACAACTCGAACATCATCTCCGCTGAACAGGCCGCAACCTGGGATGGCATCCTTGAAGCCTGCAACGCGGCGGGCGTAAAGGCCACCATGGAAATGACCAACGCTTGGTACTCCTACGGCTTCTTTGCCGGCGCCGGCTATGCCTGCGCTCTTTCAGATGACGGCAAGACCACCACTTGCGATTGGAACGCGGAAGGCGGCGTCAACGTCCTTCAGGCTATGCTTGATATCGCGGCCAACAGCGCTTACATCAACCTGACCGACGGCGAGTTCGTCTCCGGCGCGAAGGAAGGCACCATTGCGGCGGGCATCAACGGTTCTTGGAATGCCGCCTCCATTGCAGAAGCATTCGGCGACGGCTATGCGACGGCCAAGCTGCCCACGTTCACCCTCAACGGCGAGCAGGTACAGATGGGCTCCTTCGACGGTTACAAGTTCGTCGGCGTCAACGCCATGAGCGAGAACGTAGGCTGGGCAATGCGCCTTGCCGAATGGCTGACCAACGAGGACAACCAGGTTTATCTGTATGAAGCAACCAACGGCGCAGCGGTTCCCGCCAACACCAACGCGGCGGCTTCCGAGGCGGTTCAGGCCAACCCCGTAGTAGCGGCTCTTGCGGCACAGTCTCAGTATGCGACAGCTCAGAGCCTGAGCGTAGGCGGCAACTACTGGACTCCCGCCAACGCCCTTGGCACCATCGTCGTCAACGGCAACCCCGACGGCCTTGAGCTTCAGGCTATCCTGGATGAGTGCGTAGCCGGTATTACCGCGCTCGTAGAGTAAATCATGATACAGTCGCGGGGCTTGGGGCTTGAAATTGCCTTATAGCCCCGCGATCCCTTACTGCTCCGACATCGCATAAGACAGGGGGACAACACTATGCAAGGTCATTCCACAGGCAAGCGCAGGTCGGGTTTCTTATCCCGCTTCGGGACGGCGTTTTTCGACGGTGATATATGGGTAAAGCTATCCGTCCTGTTTTGGGGGCTTGGATATTTCCGCAGGGGACAGTGGGTCAAGGGCGTCTTGGCGACGCTGTTCCAACTTGTTTTCATCTACTTCCTTTTGGCGTTCGCCCTTCCGAACCTGAGTATGGTCGGAACCTTGGGCAAGACGGAGTACGCTTCGGTGTACAATCCCGACACCATGAAGAACGAGGTCAACGATTATGACGACTCGTTCCTTATCCTGCTTTTCTCAGTCATAAGCGTCACCGCGCTGATTGCAATCGCGGTGGTGCTGATGAACATAATAATCGAATCCTACAAATTGGAAATCGACATGGCGCAGGGCAAGCACATCAACAGTTTCAGAGAGGACGTTAAGGAGCTGTTCGACAGCAAGTTCAGACTCACCCTCATGTTCCTGCCCACGCTCGGCATAATTATTTTCACGATAATTCCGCTCATCTTCATGATAGCGATAGCTTTTACCAACTACGACCAGTCGCATATGCCGCCAACCAAGCTCTTTACGTGGGTGGGCTTTGAAAACTTCCTGTCGTTGTTTCGCACGATAGCGGGCGACGGCTCAAGTCAGTCGTCGGCGTTCGGATACAGCTTCGTTCGGGTATTGGCATGGACGCTGATTTGGGCGTTCTTTGCGACCTTCACCAACTATTTCGGCGGTATCATCCTTTCGCTCGCAATCAATAACCCAAGGACGCGCCTGAAAAAGCTTTGGCGCACCCTGTTCATCATCGCGATTGCGGTACCGCAGTTTGTGACGCTGCTTTTGATGCGCAACTTCTTCGGCAACCTCAGCATAGTCAATACGATATGTTCGAATATCGGCCTTACGGGGCTTTTGCAGCGATGGGGTTGGATAACCACGGACTACATACCCTTCATGACCAACGCGGCATGGACGCGGCCGATGATTATACTCATCAACTTCTGGATTGGCGTGCCGTATCTGATGCTGATTGCCACAGGCGTACTGATGAACGTACCTCAGGACCTCTACGAGAGTGCGCGAATCGACGGCGCAAACAAGGCGCAGAGCTTCTTTAAGATTACCATGCCCTTCGTGTTCAACGTGACAGGGCCGTACCTTGTGACCTCGTTCATAGCCAACATCAACAACTTCAACGTCATATACCTGTTGACAAACGACTACTTTGAGGCGGGCAACCTCACCATGGCGGCGGCGAAAGCCACCGAGGTAGACCTGCTGATTACATGGCTGTACAGACTGACGAACGATTACTATAACTACCGCATGGCCTCGGTCATAGGCATATTGGTGTTCATAGTGTGTATATTCTTTACGCTGCTGGCATTCAACTACACCCTTGGCAAGGGAAAGGAGGAGACGTTCAGATGAGCAGGACTTCTCAGAATGTGACCCCAAAGAGGGAGAAAAAGCCCATGACCATACAGCAGAAGATAGCCCTGAGGAAGGTTCCCGGCGATATCGTTCGGCATCTTATCCTTGCGGCGTTGGCGTTCATCTGGCTTATCCCCATAATATGGCTGCTGTTTACCTCGTTCTCCGCCGACCCCGGCAGGAACGTGCTGCGTTTCTTCCCGATAGAGTATTCGCTGAACAACTATCAGCAGCTGCTGTTTAACCCCGGCACGGTCGTCAACTTCCCCGCGTGGTTCAAGAACACCTTCATAGTCGCGGTGTTCACCTGCCTGATATCGAGTATGTTTGTTCTCATGATTGCGTATACCATGAGCTGTATGCGCTTTAGGGGCAGACGCGCTCTGATGAATTTCGGCGTGATACTGGGACTGTTTCCGGGCTTTCTAACCATGATTGCCATTTACTACACCCTAAAGCTCATGGGGCTGACCAACACGCACTTTGGGCTGATACTCGTGTATTCGGGGGCGTCGGGCTTGGGCTATCTCATAGCCAAGGGCTTCTTCGACACCGTGCCGGAGTCGATGCTTCAGGCGGCGCGAATAGACGGGGCGAGCGAGGCCACGATATTCTGGAAGATCATACTTCCGATGTCAAGACCCATCATCGTGTACACCGTTATAAGCTCGTTTCTCACGCCGTGGATGGACTTCGTGTTCGCCAACATCATCATAAAGGAGCGAATCCCGCAGTACTATACCGTGGCGATGGGCCTGTACCGAATGCTTGATAAGTCGAGCGTCAACATCTACTTCGCTCAGTTCTGCGCGGGCGGCGTAATCGTCGCCATACCCATTTCGATACTGTTTGTGATAATGCAGAAGTTCTACGTCGAAAGCGTAGCGGGCGGTTCGGTCAAGGGTTAGCAATCGAGACAGGACGACAAAACACCGTGGGGCGAAAACTCCACGGTGTTGTTTATTCAATATAGTATCTTAGTTAATCACGTTGCGCGCCCATCCGCCGGACTTCAATAACGGAATGCCTATCGCCAGCTTGACCGAATCCGCGAACTGCACCACAAAGTATATCCACACGGGGGAGATGTTCGTGTAGTGCGCAAGGACGAAGGCAAGGGGAAGCGGTATCGCCCATGTGAATACGCAGTCGAACAGGAAGGTGACAATTGTACGCCCGCCGGCTCGGAGGGTGAAGTATGTAGCGTGGGTGAGGCAATGCAGGGGAAGCGCCGCGCCCGCGATAACAAGCAGCTGACTTGTGAGGCTGCGCACCTCTGGGGTAACGTTGTACAGAAGCGGTATCACTCCCGAGGTCGCTATGACCAGCGAGCCTATGACAAGGTGGATTAAGAAGTCTATGCAGAGAAGCTTTCTGTCAACATCCTTAGCGCCCTCGATATCATCCGCGCCGAGCTTCTGCCCAACCATGATGGAAATGGCGTTGCCCATACTCATCATGACGATGGCGAATATGGCCCACACGTTGGAGGTGATGCTTGTCGCCGCGACGGTGTTTAGGCCGCGGACGGCGAAGCTTTGTGTAATCATCGCCTGACCCATGGACCACAGTGTCTCGTTGAGCAGGAGCGGCCAGCCTGTTTTGATTACCCTCTTGGCCAAGTCCCAAGGTAATCTTAGACTTCTCAGCGCGCCCACGGCGAAGGGGTAGCGGTCTTTGCGCGTGTATATCCAGATGATTATGTAGCAAAGCTCTGCGACTCGCGCTATAACGGTGGCAAGCGCCGCGCCGCGAACGCCCATCGCGGGCAGACCGAGCTTGCCGAAGATGAGGACGTAGTTTAGAACAAGGTTGGTCGCGAACGAGCAGATGCCCGCGATCATCGGAGGCTTGGTGTCGCCAAGCTCGCGCAGGGTACCCGCGAAGCTCTGTGAAAGCATGAAGGGTATGAGCGCCCAAACCGCAATGTGTAGGTATTCCTTGGCGTCCTTGAGCGTTTGGGCTATCTCCTCAGGCGAGGCCGCCTCTTGGTTGAGGTAAAGCCCTATAAGCTCGTCCTCGAAAAAGCCGAATACGGCAAAGGCGATGATAAGCAGACCTATCCCAATAATGAGCTTGAAGCGGAAGGTATGCCTTACGCCGTCGTTGTCGCCTACGCCCGCGTATTGCGCGCCATAGATAGACGCGCCGGAGATACCGCCGAACAAGGCAAGATTGAATACGAAAATGAGGTTGCCGACTATGGCGACGCTTGAAATCGCCGTAGTCCCCAGCCTTCCCACCATTATGTTGTCAAGCAGGTTCACGAGGTTCGTGACGCCCTGCTGCACCACTATCGGCAGCACCACCGCGACGAGCGCGGCGTAGAAAAGCTTATCCCCGAAATAGCGGCGTATGCCCTTGGCGGTCTGCATCCTGCCATCCCAAAACGCTCATGATTCATGCCTTGAGCATGGAGCGCATGGAGGGCATTATATCATAGACAAATCGGCTTGTCACGACATATATGAATATATACGATTTAAGCGGAAGCTGTGAAAGCATTCAATATCCACAAAAGAATGGGGTATTGCCATGGTCGTTTGTATTTGGTAGAATTAGGCGCTGTTTTATCGAAGCGGGCGTATTTTTCATGCGTACCGCAAAATTGCGGCAGCGTCGGAGAGATAATGAAGAAACCAGAACTGTTGGCGCCGGTAGGCTCCGAGGAATCGTTGTACGCGGCTCTGCGCTTCGGCGCGGACGCGATATATTTAGGCGGAAGTATGCTTCAGCTTCGCGCAAAGTCGGCGGGCTTTGACGACGAGGCCTTGACCCACACCATAGCGACGGCGCACGAGCATGGCGCAAGGGCGTATGTCACCTGCAACTCCTTGGCAAACGAGGACGAGATTTCCGCCGTCGGGGAGTATGCGAAGCGCCTGCACGCGGCTCACGCGGACGCCGCGATAGTCTCCGACCTTGGGGTACTCGCTTCCATGCGCGAGGCCTGCCCCGAGCTGGAGCTGCACCTTTCAACACAGGCAAGCTGCTGCAACCACGCCGCAGCACGGGTTTACCATGAGCTTGGGATAAAGCGTATAGTCCTTGCCCGCGAGATGACGCTTGTCGATATACGCAGGCTAAGGGACGCCGTGCCGCCCGATTTGGAGCTTGAAGCCTTCGTTCACGGCGCTATGTGCATGGCGTATTCGGGACGCTGCCTTATGAGCGCTGAGATACTCAAACGCAGCGGCAACAGGGGCGACTGCGCTCAGCCCTGCAGGTGGAATTACGCCTTGATGGAGGAGAAACGCCCCGGCGAGTACTTCCCCGTGTTCGAGGAGGACGGCAAGAGCGCCATACTAAGCTCCAAGGACCTAAATTGCATAGATATTCTGAACGAAATCCGCGACGCGGGAGTTGACTCCTTCAAGATAGAGGGACGCATGAAAACGGGCTTTTACGTTGCGACCGTGGTTTCGGCATACCGTCACGCGATTGACGGCGACTGCCCGATAGAGCTTTGCAAAGCCGAGCTGAACGCGGTCAGCCATCGTCCCTACACCACGGGCTTTTACAAGGGCGATTTACCCCAAAACCATTCGAACGACGGCGCGTATGTGCAGGACTATCTCTTTGTGGGAAGCGTGCTGTCGTATAAGGACGGCTTCGTTATGGTGCGTCAGCGCAATCATTTCGAGATTGGCGACGTACTGGAGGTCGTGTCCCCGCGTGCCTTGGGGCTTTCGTTCCCCGTGACGCAGATATATGACATGGAGGGCGAATTGAGGGAGAACGCGCCTCACCCCTTGGAGATACTGAAGGTGGCCTGTCCCATAGAGCTTGAAGCGGGTGACTTTTTGCGGCGCAGGGCGCGTTGACGGCGCGCGGGAACGCGGCGCCGACCTTGCTCTGCCGCTTCCAAAGGGTCTCGAAGACGATTGGAAAGGGCAAGCCCGGCGTCGGTAATTATTTACCTTTAGGTTACATATTTGATACAAGTCATTTTGAGCCGCCTTGCGATGGCGGCTTTTCTGTGGTATCATTCAAAGGAAATAAGAGTTAATGGGGGGCTTGCATGGCCGGTCCGA
Organism: Clostridia bacterium; assembly: GCA_035399665.1. Taxonomy (GTDB): domain Bacteria; phylum Bacillota; class Clostridia; order Christensenellales; family CAG-138; genus DAOPJM01. Next base: position 85,374 of record DAOPJM010000004.1, on the reverse strand, counting down.
AACAGATACTCGACGAAGTCGGAAAGGCGATAGTCGGTAAGAACAACGAGATAATCATGGTGCTGCTTGCGATACTCTCGCGGGGGCACGTTTTGATAGAGGACATACCGGGGGTGGGCAAGACCACGATGGCCTTGGCCTTCTCCAAGGCGCTTGCCTTGAAATACAACCGAGTGCAGTTCAACCCGGACGTTTTGCCCTCGGACATAACGGGCTTTTCAGTGCTGGACAAGAATACGGGCAAGATGGAGTACCGTGACGGCGCGGTACTGTGCAACCTCTTTTTAGCGGACGAGCTGAACCGAGCCACGAGCAGGACGCAGTCCGCGCTGCTTGAGGCGATGGAGGAGGGTCAGGTCACTGTTGACGGAGTAAGTCACCCCGTCCCAAAGCCCTTCATAGTCATTGCCACGCAGAACCCGGTAGGGGCTTCGGGAACCTCGCTGCTGCCCGATTCGCAGATGGACAGGTTCATGGTCAGAATATCCCTGGGCTATCCCACGCCCGCGCAGGAGTTAGAGATGATTAAGCGCAGACAGGGCGGTTCGCTGCTTGACAGGGTGAATCAGATAGAGACTCACGCGGGGCTATCGCGTATGTGCGAGGAGGTGGAGCAGATCTATCTGTCCAAGCCCATAATGGAGTACATAGTAAACCTGAACAACCGAACGCGCAACATGAGCGCCATACTTCAGGGCGCAAGCCCCAGGGCTTCGCTTGCCGTGACCGCCATGTCCAAGGCGGCGGCGTGGGTACAGGGCAGGGATTACGTTATCCCTGAGGACGTTCGCCTTGTGTACGCGCCCTGCGTTACGCACCGCCTGATACTGTCGCCCGAGGCCGAGGGCAAGGGGCTTAAGGCTTCCGCGGTGGTGGAGAGCCTGCTCAACACCGTCCCCGCCCCGAAGATAAGGGCATGACGGGGGCGAGGGTACTGTACTTCATCCTGCTTGTTGTGGCGGGGGTTTTCAACTTCTTCTACGACGCGCAGGTCTCTTTGTATATCTTCATATTTTTCCTCCTGCTGCCCTTCCTGTCGCTTGTGGTGAGTTTGCCGTCCATGCTGAGCTGTAAGCCGGTACTGAACGCGCCCGACCGCATCACAAGCGGGGACAGGGCAACGCTGCACATAAGCCTAAAGGGGCAGCTTCTGATTCCCTGCGGCTCGTATCGTTTCAGCTTGATTGTCAGCAATACGCTGAGCGGCGAGATAAAGCCCGCAACGAGGATAAAGATACTTGGCTTCTCGGACGGCGGCGAAAATGTGGAGCTGCCGAACGACCATTGCGGCTGCGTCAGAATATCGCTCAAGCGCATTCGTGTCAGCGATATGCTCTGCCTTTGGTCTATCCCAAAGCGCTGCAAGCAGGTGTGCGATATGTACGTCTTGCCGCGGAAGGATGAAACGATTCCCCTGCCCGAGGGTCTAAGCTCCATGATAGGGCTGAGAAAGCCCAAGCCCGGCGGCGGATACTCCGAGGAACACGAGCTGCGCCCGTTCAGACAGGGCGACAGCGTGAGAAGCATACATTGGAAGCTTTCTTCCAAGCTTGACGACGTAATTATCCGCGAACCCATAACCATAGTGGAGCAGCGCATAATGGTGACGCTGCTGCTTTACGGCGGCGCGGACGCGCTCGACAAGGTTTTGACCTCGCTTGTTATGCTGTCATCGCATATAATCGAGAGCGGACTTGGCTATACCCTGCGCGTGCCTACGGCGGACGGCGCGACGCAGTACATTTCAAGCGAACGCAATCTTATGGATTTCCTAAAGCGTATCATGCTGATAAAGGCTCCGGAGAGCGGCGAGGGCTTGACGGCGGAGGTTCACGGAAGGGTTGACAGGCATTTCATCCTGAAGCCGCAAACGGAGACGGACGATGAAGGATAAGCTTAGCGGCGCGATACTGAATACGCTGAGCATGGCGCTCATCGCCGCCTGCGGGACGATTGCGGCTCTATATGCTGCCTCGTCCGCGTTCCTGCTGCCGATAGGGATTGGCAGCATAGTCGCGGTGGGCATCGTATGCGCTCTGTGCTTTTGCGCCATTTTCGAGGTGGACAAGTACGGCAAGGTGGTAAGGCTCGTGGTCTTACTGGTCTTTTTGGGCTTGGGCGCGCTGACAATCAAGACGTTGATTCTTGGCGCGAAGGGCTGCACAAGCCTTATATGGGAGATATTCCGCAGGGAGCTGCCCTCCAAGGTGGCGGTCTGCCCTCTGACATACACCGATGAGGAGCTTGAGCAGCTCCCAAAGGCGATATTGCATTTTTTGAGGTATCTTGAGGCAGTCACGGCATTGTTCATCGCGTTTTCGCTGAACAAGGCGGATTCGCCCATGCTTGCCGCGCTGTGCGCCATGCCGATACTGATGTGTTCCTTTATATTGTACTCATATCCGCCCGATTGGATGGCGATTTCACTCGCGCTGCTGTTCTTTGGCCTCCTGCTTTTGATGTCATGCATACGAAACGGCGACAGAAAGCGAATGTCCATATCGTTGATGCTGGTAACGCCGCTTGTGGTGCTGCTGCTGCTTGCCGCGACAAAGATCACTGAAAAGCTCTACGAAAATGGGTACAGCATTATGGACGCCAAGGAAGCTGTGACTTCGCGTATAGATCAGTTAGGCGAGGACCTTGGGCAGCTTCTGGGCGGAGAGGAAAAGCCCGACAGACGCAATCTCAACGATGTTGGCGACAAGGAGATGACGGGCAAGACCGTCATGTATGTCAATTCAAGCGTGGGCGGATCGCTGTATCTTAGGGGCTATTCGCTCGGCGTTTACAAGAACAACAGCTGGTCAAGCGTCACGGAGCCTGAGGGGATAGGCATAGACGGACTTGCCATAGCCGCGACCCGCATTGAGGGTGGGACAAACGCAAGCTATGACACCGTGAGTATCGCGAGCTATACGAATACCCGCATACTATTCACGCCATACTTCTTTTCGGGGACGCGGGAGGGGATGAGCTATCATCAGCAGAACAATGACGCTTTCTACCGAGATTACGCGGCGGGCTATGAGACGCATGAGGAATATGTAAGCCTAAGCTCGAACGAGGACGTGTACACGGTCAACTACTACAAACAGAGCATTACGCCCACGGGCAGGCTGATAAGTGAACAGATTACCGCGCTTAACCGCTATGGCGATTATGTGAGAAGCACCTATTTGCAGCTCCCCGACGAAACCAAGGCGGCTATGCTTGAGATAGCCGACGGCTTGGGGATCAGCGTCAACGACGGGCGTGACGTCATCATACACGAGGTCACAGAGTATGTGACAAATGCCGCCGAGTACACCCTTACCCCTGAAAAGCAGCCGTCGAACGAGGATTTCGCGGTATACTTTCTGACTGTGGGACGCCAAGGCTACTGCGTTCACTACGCAACCGCCGCCGCCGTGATGCTCCGCGCCCTCGGTATACCCGCAAGGTACGTGGTGGGGTACAGGGTGAGCGCGATTAATGGTCGGGGCTGGGATAAGGTCACGGAGGACGACGCCCACGCGTGGGTTGAGGTGTACAGCGACGATCTTGGTTGGATTCCCATAGAGGTCACGGGCGGCGACGGCGCCGAGCCTGCGCCCGCATACACGCAGCAGCCAATACTTGCGACCATGGAGCCGACAGCGGAGCCTACAACGGAACCAACGGAGGAGCCTACATCGGAGCTTGCGACAGAACCGACACCGAGCGCACCTGCAAGCGACGCCCCAAGCGACAGCGCTTCACCAAAGGGAACGCCTGACGTCTCCAATTCGCCCGACGCATCGAGCCAAGCGAGCGGCGCGCCCGACTATTTGGGCGGGGGCGTGACCAAAAAGCCCGCCTCAGCTTGGTGGTTTTTACTGCTGATACCTGCCTTTTTCCTGCTTGTATGGGGAAGGCGCAGACTGATAATCAAGAACAGGAGGAACAGATGGAGACGGAGCGGCAACGAGCGCTGCGCCGTGCTTGCATGGAACTATCTGAACCGATTGAGCCGCTATGGAGTCAGGGCGGACAGCGAGGTGTACCGCATAGCGCAGAAAGCGACCTTCAGCAGGAGCGGAGTAAGCGACGACGAGCGAAAGCAGGTTCTCGACGCTGTGGAACGCACCGTAGAGCAGCTGAACGGCAGTCTTACGGGCGTGAAACGCCTTGCGGCCAAGTACGTTTGGGCGCTGTTGTAGCGCTGAAGAAGGCAAATGCATAATTTTGCATTACAAATTGTACATAGTTCAGCACAAAAGAATTAACATTTTCCTCAATGTTTGTTCAATAAGTTGTGACATACTAATTGAGGGTTGGTGTATTATGGGTGCAACCGAACGAGGGTACCCGCGATTCGATTCAACATATAGTGGCATAAGGTCGAATCAAGCCACAATGTTGTCTGATTGTGTCGAATGGTGCCGAAAGAGAGAGTGAATAATGCATTCCGATAATCACCCAAACCACGCCAAACAAACGGGTGTTTTATGCTAAGGTGTGAATAGTCTGTGTCAAAAGCACAAGAAATATGAAAATTACATTGGGGCAGAAACATTCATAGGAGGTTTGAACCGCATGGAAAACATGAACAAGAAGCACAAGCGCAGAAGGAGGCTTGTTGTCAAGCCGCGTTTCTATTTAATGCTTGCCATAGTGCTGATTGCACTGCTGCTTGTTGTGTTGACGATAATCGTCATCGCAAATATGCCTAAGGAGGGCGAGAGAAGCTTTTCGTCTCTGTTCCAAAAGGCGACGCCTACGCCAACCGCGACGCCCGTGCCGACCGCAAGTCCGGTGCCTGCGCCCACGGCGACGCCGATGCCGACCCCGCATTCCATTGGGGTGACGCAGCCCGAGAGCTTTGGGATTGTCCCTCACATCGAGGTTGACGGGCAGGACATCATACCGGAGAGCTATTCAAGGTATGAAAGGATTTCCTTCGTTCGTGCGAGCGAGTACAATAAGCTTAACGGCGTGTTGACCTTCAGAGGTGACAACGAGAGGAATTCGGCTTCGTTCGGAACGGCTTCGCTTACGGAGTACAAGCTGACGCAGGTTTGGAGCAAAAGCATAGGCTCGCTGAAGAAGAACAGCGGGACAAGCTCGTGGACGGGCAGCGGATGGACGGGTCAGCCCCTGTTGGTACAGTGGGATGACGAGACGCGCCAAATCATGAATATGTACGACTGGGCAAAGGCCAAGACGGGCTTGGTTGAGGTTATATACGCGACCATGGACGGCAATGTCTACTTCCTTGACCTGGATACGGGCGAACCTACCCGCGATATGCTGGTGATAGGATCTCCCTTCAAGGGAACGGGAACCATAGATCCAAGGGGCTTTCCCCTGCTGTACTTGGGCTCGGGCGACGAGTACGACGACGCGAACATGAAGTCACGCGCTATGGTTTATTCGCTCATCGACTGCACCTGCCTTTACACCTTTGGCGTACAGGACAGCGACTCGTTCGCCAAGAGGGTGTTCTACGCCTACGACAGCGCGCCTGTGGTGGACGCCGGTACCGACACGCTGATATACCCTGCCGAGAACGGCGTTATCTATACGATGAAGCTAAATACGAGCTACGACATGAAGCAGGGCAGGATAACCATCAATCCTTCGAACATAGTCAAGTTCAGGTATGACAGCAACCGCTCCTCCGAGGGGATTGGCGATACCGATAAATATTGGCTTGGCTATGAGGGCAGCGCCGTGACGTGGAACAGCTACCTGTACCTTCCAGCCAACGACGGCTTGTTCCAGTGCATAGACCTCAACACCATGAGCATAGTGTGGGTCTGCGATACGCTGGACGACACCAACGGTACGCCGGTACTTGAGGTGGTTTCGGACACGGAGGCCTACCTTTATGTAGGAACATCACTGCACTTTACCAAGGACGCGAACAACACGGGCAGAGCGCCGTTCTTCAAGATAAACGCCATGACGGGAGAGATAGTCCACGAATACGGTCTGACGGTTCATACCATGTCGGGCGTCTCAGGAGGCATACAGTCAAGCGCCGCCTTGGGCAAGAACAACCTTGAAGGATTGGTGTTTGTGACGATAGCAAGGGTTCCCGATATGAACAACGGCGTGCTTGTCGCGCTCAACAAGGATACGTTCGAGGTTGTTTGGCAATTCGACATGGAGAACTACTCATGGAGTTCGCCTCTTGTCATCTACACCGACAAGGGCGACGGCTACATAGTACAGGCCGATTCGGTGGGCAATCTGTTCCTGCTGGACGGCAAGGACGGAACAACCCTGTATGACGTCAATCTCACGGCAAGCAACTTCGAGGCCTCGCCCTCGGCGTTCGGCAATATGCTTGTGCTGGGCTGCAGGGGTCAGATGATATTCGGGGTGCGCATTTCATAGCGTTCTCGATTAATGCGCCTGCCGCTGCCAAGGCAATAAAACCTTACAATATTAGAAAAGCCGAGCGGCTTGATTGTCGCTCGGCTTTAATTTGGGCTTGGCTGCTCACAGTTTAATCTGTAAGCAGGCGTGGTCTATCTCGTCCTGTATCATCAAAAGCTCCTCTTTGGGAAACCAGAAGTGTGACGCCTGTTTTAAGGTGACGACCTTAACGCCTGGAAGCGACTTTCGGGCAAAGCTGAGCGTCCGTAAGGATACAATCTCATCGTTTGCCGAGTTCATTATGGTCAAGGGAACCGTCAGCTTACCAAGCTCCTTCCTTGTTTCCTTCATGACACGAAGCAGGCCTTGGATGTTAGGCAGCAGCTTGTACGAGTTCGCAAGGCATATACCCGATACCCCGTTCATCTCCCTTGCGGCCGTGACGCGCTCATCCTCGCCGCGGACGGCCTTCCCTATACAGGAAAGCCTTATCCTTATGCCCAACGTCGTAAGCTTGATGTACAGCGGCAAAGAAACGGCAATGACGCCTTTGATTTTGTCGGGGCAGGCGATTGCCGCGTTTATCAGAAGCAGACCGCCCATGGAATGTCCGACAAGAACCAGCTCGTCGAACTGCCAGCGCAGCTCGGCCACGCGAGAGGTCACATACCTCTGCCAAACGTGTCTGTCGCTTTTTACAAAATCGGCGACAGTCCCGTCATGCCCCGGCAAGGAGATGTTGTATTTTGAGACGTCGGCGCCCAACGCGCTTATCAGCGGCACGAACTGCCTGACGCTGCCCATATGCCCATGAACAAAGATTATTGCGGTTCCGCCCATTGCTCGCATCTCCTCCCCGCGCCGAACGGCAGACAAGCTCCACGCTGAACGCTTCCGGCTGCTCCCACTAATTATACCATGCGTGAAGCGTGTTCCGCAATGAACAAATAGGGTTCACTTATAGCAGCGCGTGTTCGAGCAGCTTCATAAGCTCATCCGGCTTTGGAACCCTGCCGTAGGATATGACCTTGCCGTCCACCACAAGCGCGGGCGTGGTCATTACGCCGTATGCCGCAATCTTGGAAAATTCCGTCACATGCTCAAGCTGCTCATCCTTGCCGAGCCGCATCAGGGCTTCCTTTGTCGCCGCTTCCAATGCGTTGCATTTAGGGCAACCCGAGCCGAGTATCTTTACCCTTGCTCCTTCGCCCTTTGCGGCCTTGGCCGCCTCCATGCTCTCGGCGCTGCAATCGCCGCAGCAGCAAGCCTTATGCTCCTCTTTCTTCCTTTTGCCGAACAATACCATTTCTCTTTCCTCCTTGGATAAATATCGGGTGCATACGCCGCGACAGTTACAGCAGCGGCTGCATGAGATTGAACAGATAGCCGACTATGATAATTCCCACCGTGCATATGCCTATGAACAGCCCCAAGAGCCTTGGCTTGACGGCCTTTCTGAGCATTATCATCGAAGGCAGGGACAGCGTTGTCACCGCCATCATAAAGGACAGCACCACGCCAAGCAGCGCACCCTTGCCAAGCAGCGCCTCCGCGATGGGAATTGTACCGAATATATCGGCATACATGGGAACGCCGAGGGCTGTGGCCAGCACCACCCCGAAGGGGTTGTCGTTGCCGAGTATGGTCATTACCCATTCCTGCGGAATCCAGTTATGAATGACCGCGCCTATCCCCACGCCTATGAGGATGTACGGCAAGACCTTCTTGAATGTGGAGAGGGTCTGCTCCTTCGCGTAGACAAGCCTGTCTCTTTGCGTTAGGTTAGGCTCCTCAATATCTACGCTGCCCGCCGTAAGTATGAAGCTTTCCACATAGCGTTCCATGTGAAGCTTTTCTATGAGCGTCCCGCCGAGCACGGCGATTACAAGACCCACAAAAACGTACAGCAGCGCGACCCTCCACCCAAAGATACTCATCAGCAGCATAAGCGAGCCTAAGTCCACCATTGGCGAGGAGATTAAAAACGAGAATGTCACCCCCACGGGCAGGCCCGCGCTTGAAAACCCTATGAACAGCGGAATGGACGAGCAGGAGCAAAAGGGCGTGACCGTGCCGAGCAGTGCGGCGATACAGTTCGCGCCGACTCCGCGAAAGCGCCCCAATATCTTTTTGCTGCGTTCAGGCGGAAAGTAGCTTTGAATATAGCTGATTACGAATATCAAAAAGCAAAGCAGCACCGTAATCTTTATAACGTCATACAGGAAGAACTGAATGCTGCCCACCCAACGGTTGGACAAATCCAAGCCGAGCGCAGTAAGACCGCGCCCTATTATGTCGTTCAGCCACCGCATCCCAAGTATCTGATTTTGAATGAAATCCCAGATCATATGCAGCCGCAGTCCTCCAAAGCTTCCTTGCAGGACAGCTCCGATATAAATGCTCTAAACTCGGACAGGGTTTCGCAGTTGATGGAATAGTGATTCCACTTGCCCTCCCTGCGCACGCTGACAAGCCCGCATTCACAGAGTATCTTCATATGGTGCGACAGCGTTGGCTGCGTGATGTCAAACGCCTCCAAAAGCTTGCAGGCGCACTTCTCCCCCTCGGTGAGCAGGCGAACAATCCTTAGGCGGTTGTCATCGCTCAGCGCCTTGCATATCAAGGCGACGTCCTTTGCTTCCATGCCGTTACCTCACATTGATGACTATCTATATGTTATTATATGATACAGATAGACGCTTGTCAATATGTTGCGATAAATCATATCAAATTGTTACGGTTCAATCCGCTGCGGTTTTCGGACAAAACTACGACAACTTTTGACAATTGCTGTCGAATGGAATATAATAGGGACAGCAGCTGTGAGCGTTGGCTTTAGCGAGCTGACAGCCGCGATGCTTGTTTTTATGGGAGGCGACATGGCCGCCGGTCACAGAGCGCGTATGCGCGAACGTTTCAAGGAATCCGATATCGAAGGCTTTGCCGATCACAACATCCTTGAGATGCTGCTTTTTGGCGCGGTTTCAAGGCGCGACACAAACCCCATGTCTCACGCGCTGATGGAGCGCTTCGGCTCGCTCCGGGGCGTGCTTTCGGCAAGCGAGGACGAGCTTGCCGCCATTTCAGGCATAGGCTCCGCGGTGGCCCATTACATCAAGCTGAATTCCGAGTGCATTGAACGCGTTATGGCTTGCGAGGGGGCCGGCAGCGCGCCTTGTGTAATCAACTCTGAGGAGGGCGTGCGCTACTGTCTCACCCATTTGCCAAAGGGCGAGAGCGGGATACGCGTGCTTGCGCTGAGCGGTGATGATAAGCCCCTGTCGCTGTCGCCTTGGCAGGTCGAAGCGGGCGACAGCTTCCATGAGACCTGCGGCAAGCTGTTTCGTCTGACCGCCTCGGTTGGGGGACGCTCGGCAATAGTGATATTCATACGCGCAAGCGGGGTGAAGCCTTCCGCATACGACGAGTACTTTATGCAGCAGCTCTCCCTGCACTTTAGCTCGCTCGACTTCAAGGTTTGCGACTGCCTCATCATGGACAGTCCCTACGCGTACAGCCTGTTTTCTAAGCAGTACTACAAGGTTGACGGCGACAGGGTGACAGCGCTTCCACCGGTTAAGCCCGCTTCCTCCGCCTCTATACCCTACGACAGGCGGTTCGCATAGAGACGACAGCCGAGCAACAAGTTATTGGTCAAACAAAAAAAGCACTCCCGTTTTTGCGGGAGTGCCTTTCATTTGAGGTGAAATTACTTGACTTCGCAGACTGCGCCGACGGCCTTGAACGCTTCGACGATCTTCTCTGCATCTTCCTTGGAAACGCCTTCCTTGATGGCCTTGGGGGCGTTGTCAACGACTTCCTTGGCTTCCTTGAGGCCGAGGCCGGTCAGCTCGCGGACGGTCTTGATGACCTTGATCTTCTCAGGCCCGATCTCCTTGAGGACTACGTCAAACTCGGTCTTCTCAACGACTTCTTCAGCCGCTGCGGGGCCTGCTGCTACGACGGTCGCCGCTGCCGCGGATACGCCGAAAGTCTCCTCGATGGTCTTAACGAGATCGTTAAGCTCGAGTACGGACAAACTCTTGATCCATTCGATAACCTGTGTCTTATCCATGATTGTAAACTCCTTTAATTAATAATGTAGGCTTCTTGCCGTTTATGCTTCTTGTTCCGCTTTTGCCTGCGCGATCTGATTGATCGCAACGGCAAGACTCCTGATGGGGGACAGCAGGCTGCCGACGAGCCTTGAGAGCAATACCTCTCTGGAGGGCAGTTCAGCGATTGCGTCCATCTGCTTGCTGTTCATAACGGTGTTCTCTACGATGCCGCCCTTGATCTCGCACTTCTTTGCGCTCTTGACGAAATTCTTCAGGATGCGCGCTGCAGCCGTTACGTCGTCATATCCGAACGCGAAGGCCGACGGTCCGTGCAGGATGGGAGACAGATCACCGCTAAGAGACATCATTTCGCTTGCGCGGTATACGCTGTGATTCTTCAATACGACGTACTCGACACCCTCCTTGCGCATCTGATTGCGCAAATCGGTGACTTCCGCGACGGTCAAACCGCGATAGTCAAAAACGACCACGCACTTTGCCTTTTCCATCTTTTCCTTGATCTCGGCCACCTTCGCGGCTTTGACCTCGATGTTCTTTACGTTTGCCATGGTTTCACCTCCTTGTAAACAAAAGTCCTCACGCCAAAGACGAGAGGACATGAAAACAATGCTTTCGTAGTCCGCCTCGGCAGGATTTACACGCATCGCTGCGACACCGGCTGTCTGTGGCGTTCTTAACCTTGGCAAGTATAGCAGAATCAACAAACCTTGTCAAGCGCGAATATTTATATATTATTAAAAGCAAATTCCACAGTGGAATTTACCCTGCTAATTCCTCTATGCTTCCGGCGTTTTCTTGATAAAGAAGGACATGGCATAGGCCACGACCGCGCCGATGGTGGATTGCAGGGCATTCACCGGAACGTTGACTATGGCGCCCTTGCCCACAATTATTAGCTCATATGCCAAGTACCCAAGCGGCACAAGCAGTGCCGCCACAAACATGGCGATCAGCCTGTACTTATAGGGCATGGTCTTTAGAAGCAGCGAGCAAGCAAGCGCGGTCAGCGCCTTTATGGCAAGCGTCGCGGGCGCGTATACGCCGTAGCCCAATATAAGATCCGCAAGCGCGCCGCCTATGCCCGCGGCGGCGCAGGCATAGCCCATCGGCAGCAGCAGCGCCCCAAACAGCACGCCGCAGTCACCCAAATTGATATAGCCGTAGCCCGACGGCAGCGGCAGCGAGATCAAGGTCAACAGCATGGTCACGCCGCAGAGCATCCCCGACAGCGCCAGCTTCTTCGTTTTGTTATCCATTCCTGAGCCCAAGTTCTTCACTCCTCTCTCTCATTCCGTTTATGGTTATGTCCATGACGTCCTCAAGCGTCATCCCAAGCATATCGCAGCCGCGCTTGATAAGCTCACGGTCGCATTTGGCGGCAAAGCGCTTATCCTTGAACTTCTTCTTCAGCGACGAGACCTCAAGCCCGCCTATGCCCGTCGGCCGCATAATCGCCGCGGCCATGACTATGCCCGTAAGCTCGTCCACGGTGAACAGGGATTTCTCCATGCTCGTAATCGGCTCCTTGTCCGTATGTGAGCCATAGCCGTGCGACAGTATAGCCCTCAGCTCCTCCGCAGTCACGCCCTCGCCCGCCAAAAGCTCCTCGGTATGCGCAAGGTGTTCCTGCGGGAACCTCTCATAATCCACATCGTGGAGATAGCCCACCGCCGCCCAATGGTCCTCATCCTCGCCAAAGTGCTTGGCCATCGCTCCCATCGCGGCGGACACCGCCGCAGCGTGAACCACAAGGTGCGGTTCCTTCACATGCTTGGCATTTATGCGCTTCGCATCTTCCAATGTCAACATCTCATTCTCCCTTCAGCACGAGCTGCAATACGCGCAGAAGCGTGCGTCTTTTATCGCTTCGGCGGCTTCCCTTGCCGCCTCCTCACTCTCAAATAGTCCGAATACCGCCGAGCCGCTGCCCGTCATACACGCGGCCTTCGCGCCCAGTGACAGCAGCTGCGCCTTGCGCTCGCCTATCTCCGGCACCATGTACGTGGCGGGGTCTTCCAAGGCGTTCACCATGAGCGGGGCCAAAGCGTCAATATCGCCCTTGCCTATCGCCGCCATAGCGCGCATGGTCAAAACCCTCGGTCTTGGCATTGCAAGGCGGCAAAACAGCTCCTTGGTACTCACGCCCTTTTCCGGCTGAACCACAACAAAATGCAGGGGTATGCCCTTTATGGGGGTAAGCACCTCGCCTATACCCTCCGCCCTTTGCAGTCCGCCGCGCAGACAAAACGGTACATCCGCGCCTATTGACAGCGCAAGCCTGTACAGCTCCTTGTCCGACAGCATCCTATGCAGGCTTTGAAGCCCCCTCAGCACAGCGGCCGCATCACTGCTCCCTCCGCCCATTCCCGCTTCCTGCGGTATGCGCTTGATGACGCGGACTATCCCGCCGCAGTTCGTCTCGCGCTTGTATGCCTCAAGCGTCTTGGTTATGGTGTTCTCCGCAGGCAGCTGCTGCCCCGTGATATAAACCTCAACCTTGCGGGATCGCTCCACGCTGACGCTGTCGAACAACGAAACGGACTGCATCAGCGTGTCAAGCGCGTGATAGCCGTCCATCCTTCGGTACAGTACCCCCAAACAGAGGTTCAGTTTTGCATAAGCCCTTTGTTCCGATATCATGACGGCATTATAATCTTTTATTCCCCTTTTGTCCATATTTACTTCGCCATTATTGCGCCGTTGTGCTATAATAACATAACTGTGTGTTTTGAACTTGGAGGACTATGAGGTTTGCAACCCTTTGCAGCGGCTCGTCGGGGAACGCCGCTTACATAGAGGCGGGCGATAATCGCCTGCTTATTGACGCGGGCGTATCCTGCCGCAGGATATGCAAGCTGTTGGAGATGGTCGGCGGCGACGCTCGACTGCTCTCGGGCATACTCGTCACGCACGAGCATACAGACCACATAAACGGCATCAACGTACTGTCTAAAAAGTACGACCTGCCCGTCTTTGCGAACGCCGAATGCTGGCGCAGCATGATGCCGCTGATGTCCAAGGTGTTGGCGTCCAACATACGCGTGTTCGAGAGCGACAAGCCCTTCATGCTGGGCGAAACCAAGATCCTGCCCTTCACCACCATGCACGACGCCATCCACCCCGTGGCCTATGTAATAGAGCATAGGGGCTCCCGCATTGCCGTCATGACCGATATAGGGCATATCGACAAAAGGCTGCTCGGCATACTTGAGGGCTGTAAGCTTGTGCTTATAGAGGCCAATCACGATGTGGATATGCTCATGGCAGGCTCCTATCCATATCAGCTCAAGAAGCGCATACTCTCGGGCAAAGGACATCTGTGCAACGAGGACTGCGGCGAGACCCTTGCAATCCTGTACCAAGGCGGCCTTAGAAACGCCATACTCGGACACCTGAGCAGCGAGAACAACGACCCCATGCTTGCGCGTGCCACGGTGCTTTCGATACTGGAAAGCCATGGCATAAGCGACATGAACATAGTAACAGCGGGCAGGGACGCCCCTTCGCCCATATTCGAGGTATAGAATGGAACAACTCTCCCTTTCCGTCAGCGTCGTCCTTCCCCTGCTCATCATGATGGCGGTGGGCGTGCTGCTGCGCGTCCTAAAGGTCATCAGCAGCGACGGCTTTTTGCAGATGAACCGCATAGTTTTCAACATCGGCATACCCGCGCTTGTGTTTAACAGCATAGTCACAAGCGACCTTGCCGCCGTCTCAGACCTAAAGTTCACACTGTGGAATATCGGAAGCATAACTGTGATGTTTCTGATACTTCTGCTTATTGTCCCGCTCTGCGAAAAAGACCCGAAAAGGCGCGGCGTCATCATTCAGGGTATGCTGCGCTCCAACGACGCGGTGTTCGGACTTGCCGTGGCACAGGCCATACTTGGCGCGGATCACCTTGTCACCATGACCTACGCCATTGCCATAACCGTGCCGCTGTTCAACGGAATCGGAGTAATCGCCCTTGAGCTGTTCAGAAGCGGGAAAATCAACGTATGGCGCATACTCCTAAACCTCATCAAGAACCCGATTATCATCGCGACGCTTTTGGGGCTGCTCATCAACCTCACCGGTGTCACGCTGCCCAATATCATACTAAAGCCCGTCAAGATGTTTTCGCAGATGTGTACCCCGCTTGCCTTTATCGTCTTAGGCGGGGTGCTGACGCTGAAATCCACCCTTGCCAACAGGGGGACGCTCGCCCTTTCCGTACTCGTCAAGCTCATCGTAATCCCGCTTGTCGCGGGCGGTCTGAGCTACCTTGTGGGCTTTAGGGGCGAACAGCTCTTGGCTCTGTTCATCATCTATGCCGCGCCCACCGCCATGTCAAGCTTTCCGCTCGCCTGCGCCTTGGACTGCGACCACGAGCTTGCGGGTGAGATTGTCGCCGTGACCACGGCCTTCTCCCTGCCCACGATATTCATATTCCTTACGCTGTTTGGAGGGCTGATATGACGCAAAGGCTTTATCTTGAGGACAGCAGGCTTTACGCCTGCGACGCGCTCGTGACGAACTGCGCACCCGCAGAAGCGGGCTTCCTTGTGATGCTCGATCGAAGCGTGTTCTTCCCCAATAAGGGCGGCCAGCCCTGCGACGTCGGCTATATCGCAGATGCACGGGTGCTTTCCTGCGACGAGGTCAAGGGGGAGCTTTGTCATCTCTGCGACAGACCCGTCAAGGTGGGCGAGATAGTCCCGACCTACATCGACGAGGCGCGGCGGAACGACATCATGCAGCAGCACACGGGCGAACACCTCCTGTCAAGCTGCGCGTATAGGCTGTTCGACGCCGCGAATGTCGGCTTCCACTGCGCCCTTGACTACTCAACCTTGGATCTGGACAAGCCACTAAGCTTCGAGCAGGTCTTGGAGATGGAGGCTTCGGCAAACGCCATCGCCTCCGAAAACCGCCCCGTGTACGCCAAAATCTACGGGAGCGAGGAGGAAATCCGAGACATTCCGCTTCGAAAGCACTCCGAAGGTCTAACCGCTCCGATACGCTTGGTGACCATTGAGGGTGCGGACTGCTGCACCTGCTGCGCTCCCCACGTTGCCTTCACGGGCGAAATAGGTATGCTCCTTATCGTTGACGCCATCGCCTATAAGGGCGGCATGAGGCTGACCTTCCTCTGCGGCAAGCGCGCCTATGAGCATGCAAGGGCCATGCACGATGTTGTGAACAGCCTTGCCCGTTCCTTCTCCGCGTCGCGCTCCGACGTCCTCACCTGCGTAGAAAAGCAGCGCAGGAGCCTGTCCGAAGCAAACCGCACCATATCGAAGCAGGCGGCGAAGCTGGACACGTATCTTGCGGACGGACTCATTAAGGGCGCGGAGCTGATAGGCAAGACCCGTCTCATCGTCTCCACGCTTGAGGATGTGGACGCAAAACGCCTAAAGCCGCTCGCGTTAGAGACCCTTGAGGGGCGTTGTGTCACCTGCCTGTTCTCCAAGGCGAACGATCAGCTTGCCTATGTTGTGGCGCTGAAGGACGTTAAGTTGGACGCGGGCGAGCTTGTCCGCGCCATCAACCCCGCGGTACTCGGCAAGGGCGGCGGAAGGGCGACGCTTGCGCAGGGCAGCTCTGCGATAAACCCCACTCAGGACGAGGCGATTGAGCATATCAAGGATTACCTGAGGAAGGTTGTCAAGGCGGCAAAATAGCTTTTGAACCGAAAGTACGGCAAAGGGGGAGCGTATGGCTATGGATCGCGTTATGGTCGCGGGCTGCTGCGGAGCGGGCAAATCCACGCTTTCTATTGCGCTTGCGGACAGGCTCGGCCTTCCGCTCATTCATCTTGACCGTCTTAATTGGCTCGACGGTTGGAAGGTTCGACCCAAGCAGGAGTTTGACAAGCTGCACGAGGCTGTGATATCCTCCGACCGCTGGCTCATTGACGGCAACTACGGGCGAACCCTTCCCAAGCGTCTTGAGCGCTGCGACACGGTAATCTACCTTGACTTCCCGACCATCATCTGTCTATCGGGCATTGTCGGGCGAGTTGTCAAGAACCACGGCAAGACCCGTCCCGATATGGGTGGCAACTGCCCTGAGCGCTTCGATTGGGAGTTTATCAAGTACGTTATAAGCTTCAGGCGCACGCAGGGTGAAAAACAGCTGAAGCTTCTCGCCTCAACGAGGGGCAAGAACATAATAATACTGAAGAACCGACGACAGGTCAGAAAATTCTTGGAGGGAATAGAGCATGTTTAAGCGATTCGGCATCATCTGCGCGGTGGACGACGAGCTTGCGCCGTTCTTAACGGAGCTTGACGAACGAAGCGTAAGCACCCACGCCATGGTAAAGTACCATGAGGGGTTGATACACGGGCTTGAGGCGGTCTGTGTCGTATGCGGCGTGGGCAGGGTACACAGCGCGACCGCCGCGCAAACGCTTATAGATACCTATGGCTGCGACGCTATACTGAACAGCGGTACGGCGGGCGCGCTCGATACAAGGCTAAAGGTCTTGGACGTAGCCGTGGCCGAAACAAGCGTGTACAGCGACCTTCAGATGTCCTTCCTTGTGGATTTCTTCCCGCACATGAAGGAGCCGCTGTTTAGGTCTGACGATAAGCTTTTGGCATTGGCGCGTTCAGCCGCGGCAGACGTGAAGGAAAGGGTGTTCTTTGGGAAGATAGCCACGGGCGAGTTCTTCACCAACGACAGCAACCGAGGCGCGGTGATAGCCCGTCACGATCCCTTGTGCGCCGACATGGAGACCGCCGCGATTGCGCATGTCTGTTACCTCTTTGGCGTTCCGTTTATAGCGGTCAGGTCAATGACCGACGAAGCCAATGTGGGCGCGGACTACGACTTCATGGTGAACGTTGTCTCAGCGTCCCAAAATGCCGCGGAGCTGTCAATGCGGATTATCGCGGCGGCAAAGCGGACAGGGGATGTGAGCTATATCGGCGAGCCGCCCTTCGGACACCTTATTTAGGGGAAAATATCATGCATGAAAAAACTCGGAACGGGCAAGCGACTTTGTCCGTTCCGAATTGTTTTAGTGCGATTTAGTCAATGAGTATGGAGCCTTACAAAGCGGCCCCTCCTTTTTTTACGGCAGCCTTGCTACTCGGTTGAGGTCGGCGTTTGCCCCGATGAAGAACAGAACATCGTCCTTCTCAAAAAGGAACGTGGCGTCCAAGTACGAATTCACGACTCCCCCGCGCCTTACCGCGATAATGGATACCTTGTATTTGTGGCGAACGTTGATGTCGCCAATGGTCTTGTCCACCCATGCCGACGGAACCTTCATTTCGCTCACGCTTTGGTTGTGCGCAAACTCCAATACATCGATAAGCCTTGAGCTGACCAAGGTCTTGGCAATCTTTTCGCCCGCCATCTTCTCGGGTTGTATGACCTTATGCGCTCCTATCTTCTCCAAGAGCTTGACATGATTCTCATCCAAGGCCTTGGCAGCGACATACTTGGCTCCATTTTCAAGGCACAGCAGGGTGGACAGGATGGAGCTTCTAAGGTCTGTTCCTATCGCGATTACAACAGCCGTGAACTCCGAAACGCCAAGAGCCTTTATCGCCCTTTCATCGGTGACGTCACAGCAGACGGCGTGCATGAAGATGTTTTGAACCGAGTCCACCAGCTCCTCATCACTGTCTACCACCATGACTTCCTGCCCCGCTTCCACGAGCGCCATCGCCGTGGCAAGCCCGAACCTGCCCAAGCCTATCACTAAAAAACTCTTTGCCATATTCTCCTCCTAACCTATCGGTATGTCTGTCATCGGATACTTCAACGGGCTCTTTTGATGCTTGCCGCTCAGCGCGAAAACAAAGGTCAGCAGACCTATTCTGCCCATGAACATCAACATAATCTCTATGATGTGGCAAGCGACGCCGCCGTTTGCCGTAACTCCCACGGAAAGTCCCACAGTACCCATCGCGCTCGCAAGCTCAAAGCCCACGTCAATTATGCTGAACTCGGGGTGTGCGGCGGATACTATCACAACGCCGGTAAACAGCAGCACAAGACCCAAGCACAGCAATGTCAAGGCTTTCTTGATATTGCGCGAGCCTAAGCGTCTGCCCATCAGGTCAACCTCGCCGACCGAACGAATCATTGAATGCACGGTCGCGCCGAGCACAAGGAAGGTCATAGTTTTGAGACCGCCCGCGGTACCGGCAGGGGAGCCGCCGATAATCATATAGACTATGCCGATAAGCTTCGCGGCGTCCGTTTGGCACTCCTGGGCTATCGTGTTCAAGCCTGCGGTACGAAGCGTTACGGACTGAAAGAGAGCCGCCATCAGCTTGTCTTGACTTGCAAGCCGTCCCAAGGTTTCGGGAGAGTTCCATTCCAATATGGCTATCAGCAACGCGCCGCCGAAGATAAGCCCCGTGGTCATTCCCACGACTAAGCGAGAACGATAGTCTATCCTGCGCTTTTTGCGGCATATCCGCCGCCAAAGATCTACGACCACCACAAAGCCCAAGCCGCCCGTAACGATAAGCGCCATGATGACAAAGTTCACAAGCGGATCGGTCACAAACTCGGTAAGGGAGCTAAAATTCCCGAAAAGGTCGAAACCCGCGTTGCAGAACGCCGAAATGCTGTGAAACGCCGAGAACCACAGCCCTTTGGAGAACCCATACTTGGGTATAAACCTTATGGCCAAGAACGCCGTCCCCAAAAACTCCGAGATAGCCGTGACAGCCACGGCGGAAGCGGCTATGCCCCTGAGGTCGTTCATGTGGTCGGCGCCGAAGCCCTCCGAAAGCGTCATGCGCTCGAACAAGGAGACCTTGCGCCTGGCAAGGTAGAACAAGGTGGCCGCCATGGTCATCAGCCCAAGACCGCCTATCTGTATCATCACAAGTATTACTATCTGCCCAAAGAGTGTAAAAAAAGTGCCCGTGTCCACGACAACCAAGCCCGTAACGCAGGTCGCGCTCGTCGCCGTAAAAAGCGCGTCGAAAAAGCTCAGCCTCTCCCCTGTCACGGCACAGGGCAAACACAACAGCCCCGCACCCACAAGGATTATTATCAGGAAGCTCAACGGCAATATCAATATGGGTCTCAACGAAAGACGCTTCATGCAGTAATTATAAAATCTTTGTGTCGTTGTTGCAAGAAGTACTTTGAAATGTTACACTAATTTTATGATTGCGAATGTGGATTTTGTCAAAAACTGTCTTAGAGAGAACGGCTTAAAGCCGAACCGTGCCTTAGGGCAAAACTTCTTCATTGACGGCGACCTGCTGCGCTCCCTGTGCGGCAGGTTTGTTCCCCGCCGCCGTCCCGTGCTTGAGGTCGGCGCGGGCTTGGGCGCGCTCACCGAACCGCTGCTGGAGCTTGCGCAAAGCGTTACCGCGATAGAGAAGGACGCGACGCTCGCCGAGCTGCTTGAGCGGAATCTGCCTAACGAGCGGCTTACGGTGATACGGGGCGACGCGCTCAAATGTGACCTCGGCTTCATGGACGAGACTTGGTATGCCTGCGGCAATCTGCCCTACTACATCACCACCCCGATAAGCGAAAGGCTTATATGCCGTCTTCCGGAACGCATGATGCTGATGGTGCAGCGCGAGGCCGCCGAACGCTTCACCGCCGCTCCCGGGCAGAAGAACTACTGTCCGCTGACCATAGCTTCGGAGCTGTACTACGACATTACACCCCTTGCGGAGCTTTCGCCCGCCTCCTACTACCCCGAACCCGAGGTGCATTCTGCTGTGCTGCTGCTCGTAAGAAAGCGCGAGCTGCCCTCAGCCGCGCCGGACAAGCTGCTGAGCTTTGCTTCGGAGTGCCTTGCCATGCGGCGAAAAACCCTCTACAACAACATCAAGGATCGCGGCTCGGCAAAGGCGCTCATTATGGGTCTCGGCCTTGATCCCGATATCCGCGCCGAAAGGCTCACGCCTTCGCAGTTTTTGAGCCTTTACCTTAGCCTCAAGAATACGCCTGACGGCTCGAAATAGAATAGGAATTGACAAAATATAAGCGCGGCAGCTATAAAGCGGACAAATCCGCTCTCCAAAGCGCCGCGCTTTAGTTATGCTCTTACCTTATGAAGTTGGTGTATATCCTGCTTTCGGTTTCGGGCATGGGTACGCCCGCGGCCTTACCCGCCTCGATGCATTTCAAAAGCCACGCCATGTTGCGCCCAAGAACGCGCATGGTCTGCATACCCTCGGCGTCCTCCTGTGCCTGCGTACCGTTCGACCCGTGAACCATATTCCAGTACTGTGAGGACACAAGCGGCATCCCGCTGATAGTCATGTACTTGTTCAGCTCATCAAGCGTCGCCGTAGTGCCGCCGCGCCTTGCCGCCGCCACCGCCGCGCCCGGCTTATAGCGGAATGACCTGCCGTTGCAATAGAACACCCTGTCCATGAACGCGCTCATCGCGCCGCTCATGGCGGCGTAATGCACCGGCGAGCCGAACACAAACCCGTCGTATTGCTCGCAGACATCGCAGAACTCATTCACCCTGTCGTGGATAACGCAGCGGTGCGTACCCCTGCATCCCGCGCAGCCCGAACAGCCTGCGATAGGCTCGGTACCTATCCAGAAAAAATCCGTTTCGACGCCGCACTCATTGAGCGCGCCGCTGACCTCTTTGAGCGCCGCAAAGGTAGTCCCATGCTCGTGCATACTCCCGTTTACCAATAGTACCTTCATTCCAGCCTCCGTTTCTGTAAAGAAGTCCCGCAAAAAACGCGGGACTTGTACAATTTCTATTTTAGCTCGCTGGTGCAGTGCGGGCAGCGAGTGGCCTTTTCGTTGATTTCGCCAAAGCAGTACGGGCAAAGCCTCGGCTCGGGCGCGGGGGCAGGCTCAGGCTCCTTCTTCTTGGTTTTATTCACGAGCCTGACAAGCAGGAACACCACAAACGCTATGATGAAAAAATCGATTATAGCGGCGATAAACGTGCCGTAAGTCAAGAGGGGTACGCCCGCCTCCTGAGCGGCCGCTAAAGTTTCGTATACGGTGTCGGTCTTTTGCAAAACGATGAACATATCGTTGAAATTGACCCCGCCGACGAGCAGACCTATGAGCGGCATGAACACATCGTTAACGAGAGATGAAACGATCTTGCCGAATGCAGTCGCGATGATTACGCCAACCGCCATGTCCATCACGTTCCCCTTGAACGCAAACTTCTTAAAATCCTTCCACATTGCTTTCTACCTCCACATAATCAGCTTTTGTTTATCTGCTTACGATCTCAAGACCGCGCACATCCATAACCGTGACGCTCTCCGCCTTAATGCTGAGGTAGACGGAGCCATCCTCCTTGTAGGATTCGAGTATGCCTATGACCTGAATCCAATCGTTGATTTCGGGCGTCTCCCCATTGTAGGTGAACTCAAAGCCGCACATGGCTCCATCGGTGCCGCAGCACCCCGGCCCTTGGCGGTATACCCAATGGTATTGGGCGCTCCCCGTGTCTACTACCCCGTACACGCCCTCAATTCTGACCCTCTCGCCCACATAGGTTTGATAGTCGTTATAGACGGCGTTGACCGTGGTCACATACAGGTCCTCCGTAACGTCAAGCTCCACCTGCCCGTCGTCGGACTTTCCGCATCCTACGCAAAGCAGGCACAGACACAAAAGCACAATGGCAAGCCTTTTCATTCCTCAGCCTCCTTCAGCTCTTGGGCGCGTAGCTCTCAACCTGGATTATCACGAAATCCATAAGCTGCACGTCCACTTCCGTCAATATCTCCGCATAGATGAGGCTGCGCCCCGAGGCAAGCACAGTCCCGCCGTCCGCGGTGTGTATGTCTCCATAGCCGTATTCTACACCGTTTTCATCAAAGAACACTATCTTCGCCTTGCCGTACAGCGGCTCGAAGTATGAGTTTATACAAACGCCGTCAAGGAAAACCCCGTTCTCATGCTCGTATACCCTAAGCTCCGTGAACCGCAGGTAGGTTGAGAAATAGTGCGTTTCGGGGTCAAGTATCACCATGCCCAGCCCGTCGCTTTGCTTGGCCGCGCCTGTTATGCTTGGTATCAGCATCTCCACAAGCGGTTCATCGGTGGCGACAGGTTCGGGCGTTGTCCCCGTGTCCGTCTCGGCCGTGGCCGTGGGCGCGTCGGTGTTGCTCAACACCGAGGTCAAGCGCGTCTGCTGAGAGACGCAGCCCGACATGAGCAGTATCGCAAGTATTAGGCTTAAGGCTCCCGCCCTACGCCTTGACATACTCGTCAATCATGCTCTGCTTTAGAGCGTAGAGCCTGTCGGAAAGGTCAACCTTGTAGATGTGCGGGTTCATGGAACGCTTATACTCGTCCCACAGCGATTCGATCTCGGTCTTGGCATACGCGCAAATCTCGTGCATATCGGGAAGCTTGTAGACAAGCTCGCCGTCAACGAATATGGGAACAAGCAGCTCTCTTGCCTTGAAGTTGGTCAGCGTCAAACGCTTGTAGGTTTGCAGCGGGTCGAAGATGGTCAGGGGCTTGGTCTCGTCCACCGTCTCATCCGCAAGCATAATGAGGTCGGCGGTCGCCTTGCCGCTCCTGTCGTACAGGCGTACAATCTTCTTGTACCCGGGGGTTGTAACCTTGAACGCCGAATCGGAGAGCTTTATTCTTGGGTGCGTGACCCCGTCCACTATCTCCGCCGAAAGCTTGTACACTCCGCCCAAAGCGGGGTTGTCGCCCGACGTTATGAGCTGAGTGCCTACGCCCCAGCTTGAGATGCAGGCGCCCTGTATCTTCAAATCGCGTATGACGGTCTCGTCAAGGTCGGACGAGGCGCAGATTGTGGCGTTGTGGAAGCCCGCCTCGTCAAGCATGATACGCGCCCGCTTGGAAAGGTAGGCAAGGTCGCCGCTGTCCAAGCGTATGCCCAGAGGCTCATAGCCCTTGGCGCGAAGCTCGTTAAACACCTTGATGGCGTTGGGTACGCCCGAACGCAGAGTGTCGAAGGTATCGACAAGCAGCAGACAGGCGTGCGGGAAAACCTCGGCGTAAGCGCGGAACGCCGAAACCTCGTCGGGGAAGCTCATGACCCAGCTGTGTGAGTGCGTCCCACACACTGGTATGTCAAACATCTGTCCCGTAAGTACGTTGCTTGTGGAATCGCAGCCGCCGATGATGGCGGAGCGCGCACCATAAATGCCCGCGTCCGCGCCCTGTGCGCGCCTAAGCCCGAACTCCATAACGGTGTCGCTGCCCGCGGCATAGCGCACCTTGCTCGCTTTGGTGGCAATCAGCGTCTGATGGTTGACAAAGGTCAATAGCGCGGTCTCGATAAGCTGTGCCTGCATGATGGGCGCTTTGACGCGAATCAGCGGCTCGCCCGGAAACACCACCGTGCCTTCGGGTACGGAATATATCTCGCCCGTGAACTTCAGGGTCTTGAGGTTCTCCAGAAAGTCCTCGTCAAAGAGGTTCAAAGAGCGCAGATACGCTACGTCGTCCTGCGTGAAGTGCAGGTTTTGAATGTAGTACACAAGGTTCTCAAGCCCCGCCATCATCGCGTAGCTTGAGGTTTTAAGCGGCCTAAAGAACATATCGAACACCGCTTCGTTCTTGGCCATACCCTTCTTGAAATAACCGTACATCATGGTGAGCTGATACAAATCGGTCATCATGGTGAGGTTTCTCGCGGACAATATCTCGGTTCTTCTATCCATTTTACCACCCATAGGTGTAGTCGTCGTCATCGTCCTTGCCCTTAGAATCGGCGGCGGATGAGGCTTTTTTGTCTGCCCTTGCGTTCTTGTTCTTCTTGTTTTTCTTCCTGCTCACGGATTCCTTCTTGGGTTCGGGCAGCTCCTCCTTGGAGGCTTCGCCCTCAAGCTCAGGCTCCGCTTCGGGTTCGGGCAGCTCCTCCTTGGGGGCTTCGCCCTCAAGCTCAGGCTCCGCTTCA
>DAOPJM010000004.1:14234-61001 GCA_035399665.1 Clostridia bacterium | reverse complement strand
GGCTTCGCCCTCAAGCTCAGGCTCCGCTTCGGGTTTGTCGCCCTCGTCCTCCTTGTCCTCGGCTTGCGCTTCGGGCTTTGCCTCATCGCCTTCGCCCGCGGCAACATCCTCATCATCGAAGATGTGGTCCGCCTTGGGCGCGCTGTTCTTGACCTTCAGCAGCAGATAGACCGCAACCAGCGCCACGATAATGCCTATAAGCACGTTGAACTTGATCGCTCCGCCTGCCATGGCCCTGTCCTCGCGGATAAGCTCGACGGCGCTGCTCTCTATGGCGTAGAGCAGCAGACCCCACGCGCCTATGGCGCCAGCTTTCATCGTGCCGCGCTTTTTGAGCAGCAGCAGCACAGCCACTATCGCCGCGATAAAGATGAATTCATAGAAGAAGCAGGCGTAGTGTATCTGCTCACCCGTGCCGTAGGCCGCAAGCGGAAACCACTGGAAAGCGCGGTTCGTGACAATAGGCCCCAGGGCGTCACGGTTGAAGAAATCGCCCCAACGACCTATCGCGATTCCGATAAGGGCGGCGGGAACAACGCAGTCCATGACCTTGCCGAAGGAATATTTCTTTATCTTGCAGTAGATGAACGCGCCGATCGCTCCGAAGATGAGCGCACCCCACAGCGCAAGCCCCGCGGTGTTGAACTTGAAGAAGTTAGCAATGGGGACCAATCCCGCTATCACCGCAAACAGCCTCGCGCCAACCAACCCCGCGGGTATGCCTATGATGCACAGGTCAAGAGCGATGTCCTTGCCGAGCTTATCGCGCCTTGTCAGGACGTCGGCAACTACCACAGCCGCTATTATGCCGACAGCAAAGAGCAGGGCATACCAGTATACGGGAAATTCGCCTAAGTAAAAGGCAATCCTAAAGCTTGTATCGTCCATAATTACACCTCCGAGATGTTAACATATATTGTACCACAAGCCGGCTTAAATTGGAATAAGCAAAGAACAAAAAGTGCCGCTATTTTTCCCTTCTTGTGAGGATATGCTCTGAACCGGAGAAATTGCCCATATCCTTAGTACCTCGCTTGCCTTATGGGTAAACTCTTTCAGAAAGGCAGGCATAATAGTGAAATCCGTGTGAAAATACATAAATTTCGATTGACATATGTTATAGCCTGACCTACAATGTTTTCAACAGGGAGGCGATAAGATATGAGCAAAAGTTTATACGGGATAGTACTTACGGACGATGTTGTAAGCCGAATCGACCACGAGGCCATGCGCAAGGGCGTGAACCGCTCCGCGCTGATCGAGGCGATTTTGGCCGACCATGTTGGCTACACCACGCCCGAAAAGCGGATCGGAGGCGTGTTCGGCTTCATCGAACAGGCGTTAAAGGGCGGAGAGCTTGTCCCCTTTGTGGAGGCCAACAAGCTCACAATGTCCATGAAGAGCAGCCTTGACTACCGATACCGCCCCACCATTCGTTATGAATTACAGCTCTACCGCGTCCCCGATGGCGCGATAGGCAAGCTGTCCATCATCCTGCGTACACAATCGCTGCCGCTCCTTAGGAGCATAGGCGAGTACTTCCGCCTCATTCAAAGGCTTGAAGCCGTCTATCTTGGGGGGCTGTATGACGGGCGTCCGCCGCGCTGGTCCACCGAGGACAGCCGCGTGGAACGCTTCATCAAGCTTCCTAAGGGGCGCGATTACAGCACAGAGGAGCTTGCCGAGTCTATAGCGGAGTACGTTAGAATGCTCGACAGACTGATGAAGGACTACCTTTACGGCCTTGACGCCATTGAACTTGAAAACCGATACTTAGGCTGCCTGAACCGCGGCGTAGGTGTAATATAGAGGAAGTGATCTTATGAACGCACAGAGTTTCACCCAAAAATCAATAGAAGCGCTGCAATCCGCGCAGCGCATGGCAATGGAGAACAACAACACCGAGCTTGCACCCGAGCATGTTCTGTACGCTTTGGTGGATCAGAACGGCGGGCTTGTAGGCTCGCTCCTGACCAAAATGGGCGTGGACTGCGACGCGCTGCTCTCCGACCTTGACGCCGTTATCTCAGGCTTTCCCCGCGTAACCGGCGGCACGGAGGCTCAGGTATACATCTCGCAGACCACCGACAGGATGCTTGCGTCCGCAGAGAAATCCGCGAAGTCCTCGGGCGACGAATACGTCTCCGCAGAGCATATAGCGTTGGCGATTATCGACAAACCGACGAGCGCCATAGCAAACATACTAAAGAAGTACAACATCACCCGCTCCGCTTTTACAAAGCAGCTTGAGCAGGTCAAGACGGGGCCCACCACGGGCGACAACCCCGAGGAGGGCTACGACGCGCTGAACAAATACGGCTTTGACCTTGTTCAGAGGGCGCGTGAGCAGAAGATAGACCCCGTTATCGGCCGTGATGATGAAATAAGGAATGTTATCCGCATTCTTTGCCGCAAGACCAAGAACAACCCCGCTCTAATTGGCGAGCCGGGCGTGGGCAAGACCGCGATTGCGGAGGGCTTGGCGCAGCGTATCATGCGCGGCGACGTCCCCTCCACCCTGAAGGACAAGACCATATTCGCATTGGACATGGGCGCGTTGATTGCGGGCGCGAAGTTTCGCGGTGAGTTTGAGGAGCGTCTAAAGGCCGTCCTTGCCGCCATCAAGAAGTCCGAGGGCAAGATTATCCTGTTCATCGATGAGATGCACACCATAGTCGGCGCGGGCAAGACCGAGGGTGCGATGGACGCGGGCAACCTGCTAAAGCCCATGCTGGCAAGGGGCGAGCTGCACTGCATAGGCGCGACTACCTTGGACGAGTACCGCAAGTACATCGAAAAGGACGCCGCCTTAGAGCGCAGGTTCCAGCCTGTCATGGTCTGCGAGCCTTCTGTCGAGGACACCATCTCGATACTGAGGGGCTTGAAGGATCGCTATGAGATCTTCCACGGCGTGCAGATTCAGGACAGAGCCTTGGTCGCCGCCGCAACCCTCTCTCAGCGTTATATCACCGACAGGTTCCTGCCTGACAAGGCTATCGACCTTGTGGATGAGGCTTGCGCTTCCATCCGCATGGAGATTGATTCCATGCCTACCGAGCTTGACGAGATTCGCCGCAGGATTATGCAGCTTGAGATAGAGGAGCTGGCGCTGAAGAAGGAGACTGACAGTCTGTCCACTGACCGTTTGGCAAAGCTTCGTCAGGAGCTTGCCGAGAACAGGGAAAAGTTCAAGGAGATGAAAGCAAAGTGGGAGCTTGAGAAATCCGCCATTGACGACGTTCAGTCGATAAAGGCCGAGATCGAGCGCACCACGGCCGATATGGAACAGGCTCAACGCTCCTACGAATACGAGAAGGCTTCAAGGCTGCGTTACGCCGTTCTGCCAGAGCTTGAGAAAAAGCTCAAGACGGCTCAGGCCAACGACAGCGCGGACAAGAGCGCGAAGCGCGGCGCGAAGCTCATGCGCACCACTGTTACCGAGGAGGAAATCGCCGCTATCGTGGCGCGCTGGACGGGCATACCCGTTTCGCGTCTGATGGAGGGCGAACGTGAGAAGCTCTTGAGGCTGCCCGAACAGCTGCATAAGCGCGTCATAGGGCAGGACGAGGCCGTTACCGCCGTCAGCGACGCAATCCTAAGGTCGCGTGCGGGCATATCCGACCCCAACAGGCCCATAGGCTCGTTCATGTTCTTAGGCCCCACGGGCGTGGGCAAGACCGAGCTTGCCAAGGCCTTGGCCGAAGCGCTTTTCGACGATGAGCGCAGCATGGTCAGGATAGATATGAGCGAGTACATGGAGAAATTCTCCGTGTCAAGACTTGTCGGAGCGCCTCCGGGATATGTGGGTTACGATGAGGGCGGTCAGCTCACCGAGGCTGTTCGCCGCAAGCCCTACTGCGTGGTGCTGTTCGACGAGATAGAAAAGGCCCATCCCGACGTGTTCAACATACTGTTGCAGGCGTTGGACGACGGCAGGATTACCGACTCACAGGGGCGCACGGTGGACTTTAAGAACACCATCATCATCATGACCTCCAACCTGGGGTCACAGCTGCTGCTTGACGGCATTCGGGCGGACGGAAGTATATCCGAGCAGGCCAAGACTCAGGTCAACGCGCTGCTGCACCGCAGCTTCAGACCGGAGTTTCTAAACAGGCTTGACGAGATTGTGTTCTACAAGCCGCTTACCAAGGCAGACGTTGATAAGATACTCGACCTCATGATCGAGAGCCTTGCGAAGCGCCTTTCGGACAGGCAGCTCAAGCTCGAAGTCACCGAGAGGGCGAAGGCCTATGTCGTCAGCGGCGGTTTTGATCCACAGTACGGCGCGAGGCCGCTCAGAAGATACCTGCAAAGCGAGGTAGAAACCAAGCTTGCAAGGGCTATTCTCAGCATGGACTTAAACGCGGGCGACACGCTCACAGCCGACGAACAGGACGGCGAAATAGTCGTGAGCCGCAAGGAAAAATAAGTATAGGACATAAGGAGCACAAGAAAAGGGACGGACCTTCCAAATGGAAAGCCCGTCCCTTGACGATTGTTTGCCTGCAAAAATTCAGGCTGTCGGCCTATACCGCTCCCCCTTTGTACTAAGGCTGTACAAGCACTGTGTTCAGGTATAGATTGCCGTCCATGTCGCGCATACCAAAGCCGTCCTCATCCACCGCGTTGGTCAGATTGAACCAAATATTCGTGGCGTGTGCCGCAATCCTTCTCTCCTTGCCCTCAATCTCAAAGTATACAATCATCTTGTTGGGGTCGTCCGTGGGGTAGGCGTATACATAATCGCTCTCGCCAAGCTTTACCGTAATCGGTTCCTCATCCAAATTGCCGTCCTTGAAGGTCAGCCCGGGGTCGGCGGTCATGTAGTAGGAGAACTTGATGTAGTACTTCTCGTTCAGCTTCACCGAGGTGCCGTTATAGCTTACTACCATATCTCCGCTGTACTCGCCCGCGATAAGCTCTATCTCAAGGTTGTTGACATACTCCTGAAGGCGGCTCTTCATGAACGGTCCCGCGATAAGTAAAGCCGTTCCCGCAAGCAGCAGCACAACTCCCACAATCACCACTATAAGACCAACGTTGTCCCGCAATGAATCCTTTAATCGTCTCATGTCACGCACTCCTTTGTTGTTGGGCATTATAGCCCGTTATACGCCCGCTGTCAACACCACAGAGCTTGGGCAAAAAACCGCAGGCCTATACCAAACGCCTTAGAAACCCCGCTAAGTTCTGATACATAATTCGGTAAATGTCCCTGTCGGAAAAGCCTTTTCGGGCAAGCTCCAAGCACAGGCGCTGAAGGTCCGCGCTTGAGCTTAGGTCGGGCGGATAGCGCACCATGCCGTCAAAATCGGAGCCTACGCAGCAGCACTCCACCCCGCCCACCGAGGCGATGTGAGCCATATGCCTTGCCACGTCCGAAGCGTCGGCCTGCTTGGATTCTCTAAGCTCAGGCGAATAGAAGTTTACCCCTACCACCCCGCCGCGCTTTGCAATCGCCGCTATATGCTCATCCTTGAGGTTGCGCGGATGATTGCAGACAGCCCTTGAGTTGCTGTGCGAAGCGTACACCGCTCCGCTCGACAGGGAAAGCACCTCGTCTATGCCCCTGTCGGAGAGGTGCGAGGTGTCAAGCGCCATGTTCAGCCTTGCCATCTCACAAATCACCCTCTCGCCCAATGCGGTAAGCCCGCGCTGTCTTTTGCCTACGGCGCAGTCGGCAAGCTCGTTGTTCTCGTTCCAAGTCAGCGTCATGGCTCTGACCCCAAGGCGGTACGCGTTGCGCAGAGCCGCAAGGCTGCCGTCTATGGCCTCGCCGCCCTCTATCGTCAAAAGACAGGCGATCTTGCCGCTGCTTGGAGAATAGTCTTGTGTGAAAGGCACAAAATCAGAGTCGGACTCCAACAGGCTGTGGTAGCGATCCAGCATTTGCACAAGCTGCATGGACGGTGTTGACCTAAGCCCTGTGTCCACCCATGCCGCGAAGCATTGCAGCGCCACTCCGCCCGCCCTCAGCCGCTCCTTGGTGAGGCACTGCATAGGCTTGGGGCTGTACATATCGTATCCGCGCTGCATCGCCCCGTAGAGGTAATCGCAATGCGCGTCCGCAACCGCAAATATCATGGCTCGCCTTTCATAAAATACAAGGGGACTTTAATGAAAAGCCCCCTGTCCGTGATTCCTTTTTGATTCGGTATTACTTTGCGTAATCGACTGTGCGGGTCTCTCGGATAACGTTGACCTTGATCTGACCCGGATACTCCATTTCGCTCTCTATGCGCTTTGCGATATCCCTTGCCATGACTATGGTGTCGGCCTCGTTGACGCGCTCGGGTCTTACGATAATGCGAACCTCGCGTCCCGCCTGAATCGCGTAGGAGTTTTCAACGCCGTCAAAGGAGTTGGCGATCTCCTCAAGCTTCTCAAGACGCTTGATGTAGGATTCAAGGGTTTCGCGGCGCGCACCCGGCCTTGCGGCGGAGATAGCGTCGGCGGCCTGTACGAGTACGGCCTCTATGCTGGTTGGCTCAACATCGCCGTGGTGAGCCATGATGCAGTTGATAATCTGATTGTTCTCACGGAACTTCTTGGCGACGTCCGCGCCTATCTGCGTGTGCGAGCCTTCGGTCTCATGGTCCAGCGCCTTGCCAATATCATGCAGCAGACCCGCACGCTTTGCAAGCGTTACGTTCGCGCCTATCTCGGCTGCCATTATGCCCGCAAGGTGCGAGACCTCGATGGAGTGCTTAAGCACGTTCTGACCGTAGCTTGTGCGATAACGCAGACGTCCAAGGCAGCGGATAAGCTCATGGTGCAGGCCGTTGACTCCGACTTCAAGCACAGCCTGTTCGCCTGCCTCGCGAATCTGAACGTCAACCTCCTTCTTGGCCTTGTCCACCATCTCCTCGATGCGGGAGGGGTGAATACGTCCGTCAAGTATGAGCTTTTCAAGAGCGATACGGGCGATCTCACGCCGTACCGGATCGAAGCCCGAAAGAATGACCGCCTCGGGCGTGTCGTCGATGATGAGGTCTACGCCTGTCGCGGTCTCCAAAGCGCGAATGTTGCGCCCCTCGCGGCCGATTATGCGGCCCTTCATCTCGTCATTGGGCAGCGGCACCACGGAAACGGTAGCTTCCGCGACATGGTCGGCCGCACAGCGCTGTATCGCAAGAGAGACTATGTTGCGCGCGCGCTTGTCGGCCTCGTCCTTGGCCTTGGATTCGATGTCGCGTATCAGCAGCGCGGCGTCGTGCTTAGCGTCCTCGGCGACCTCCGCCAAAATTATCTTTTTGGCTTCCTCGTCGGACAATCCGGATATGCGCGTCAGCTCTGCGCGCTGCTTCAAAAGCAGCTCCTTGGCTTCGTTCTCAGAGGCTGTGACCTTTGTTTCGCGATCCTCCAACTGCTTTTCGCGAAGCTCAACGCCCTCGGTTTTCTTGTCAAGACTTTCCTCACGTTGGAAAAGCCTGCGCTCGGAGCGCTGCAGCTCCGCTCTGCGCTCTCGGATTTCCTTCTCCGCGTCGGTCTTTAGCTTAAAGGCCTCGTCCTTGGCCTCCAAGACCTTCTCCTTTCGAACCTCCTCGGCACGTCTCTGCGCGTCTTCGATAAGCTTCTTAACGGCTTCTTCCGCACGCGCAACCTTGGCTTCGGCAATGTTGCGGCGGTAGAAGTACCCAACGGCAAAAAAAACTATCGCTGCAGCTGCTGCGGCGATCATAATGTAGTACCAATGTACCATAATCCAGCTCCAATCTATGATAATGCAACACAAAACACGGCTGATCCACTGCTCATAAAAAGGGCTTATAGAACTGTACTTGTATATCATGAGCGTACTCTGTACGCTCTTGTCAAGCTAATTTTTTCAGTCTATCTATGAACATACACAGCGGTGTATGATTACTCCTGTATATTTTAAGTGTATCCGAAACAAAAGTCAATAGCGGACAACATATTTCTTGCCCCAAGATTTCAAAAGCTAACAACAAAAAGCAAATGCCGCCGTTGCTTTTGCTTTATGGAATTAAAGAACTTGGACGGGTGAGCGTGTTCACAACGCTTCAGCTTTTTTGCAGCCCTATGCCTGACGCATCCTCACAAGCTCAAAGCCTTCCTTGCCGCTCATGTGTTCTATGTCAAGCTCAAGAACGGCCACGGCTGAAAGCCGTCCGTCTATATGCCGCTTTAGCTCCTCCTCGGAATTGGTGCTGTATTTTTCCCCTAAGAGCTTCAGCGCGGCAAGCCGTTCGTCAGGGTCGTCCACCACTCGTATCCTTCCGAACGCGATTACGCTTTGAAACAGGGTGGTGTATTTCTCTGGCA
The DNA here is from genome assembly GCA_035399665.1 of Clostridia bacterium. GTDB lineage: Bacteria > Bacillota > Clostridia > Christensenellales > CAG-138 > DAOPJM01. The sequence continues at coordinate 52,712 of DAOPJM010000004.1, read as the reverse complement.
TGACCTCATCCCTGTCGATAACACAAAAAGAGGCCTTGTCGCAGGCTTTAACGGCGTCCATCTTGTGACCCGTCTTTGCGCAGTGAAAGAAGATTTTGCCGTCCTGATACGCATAGCTCATCGGCACGGAGTACGGATACCCGTCGTCGCCCGACAGCGCGAGCGTACCCGCCGTATTCCGATTGAGTATATCAACGGTTTCCTCCACAGACAGAACCTGCAGCTTTCTTCGCATTGGCCTAAACATCGATTGCTCCTCCTTTGCCCCCGACACTTCGGGGTCTTTGTTATCTCCTTTTATGGGTTAATAACGTTCATAAACTCCGTGATGTCCTTGTCGCGCCAAGTCACATCCATATAGCAGACATACTCCCCGCCCGCCGTCAAAAGCTGCGCCTGCTCGTCGCTGCGGGTGATGCAGAAGGTCGCCCCGTCCGACACGAAATACACGAAAACCTTATCAAGGCACTCATAGGCTATGAAGTCCTCGCCCACGGCAAAGTCCACCACACCCTCTGCGACAAGGACGGGCTTGTCATTCACATCAAGATAGTACAGCCCGGTGTCCTCCCCGTGGCTGCCCGAAAGATAAGCGGTAAGCTCTCCGTTTGTCTTGGGGTCATGGATGTACATTCCGCAGTCGAGCCTTTCAATGTCGCCCGTTTCAAGGTCAAGCGTGGTCAAAAGCCCGTTGGGGTCGGCATAGACGAGCGCACCCCCCGCCATGCAGGGCGCGGACAGCGCATAGTCCGAGCTGTTGAATATCTCCAGCGTGACATGCTCCATGGTTTCAAGATCGATTACATAGAGCTTGTCGCGGGTGCTGCCGCTGCGTTCAACAAAGCAAAGGTAATTCTCCCAAAGCGCAAGCCTCGGAATACCCAAGTGCAGGGTTTTTATCATGACAGCCTCGCCGCTTGCCCTGTTGTACGCCATAAGCCTGCCGCCGCCCGCCGCCATTACATCGGCGTAGCATATCCAGCCATGGGACACCGCAATACCGCGCAGGCTCTTGTACTCCAAGGGAAGCTTGAGGTACTCTGTTGACCTGCTTTCAAGGTTGTACAGGAGCAGGCAGACAAACGCCGCCGTGCCGTCCTGGGTGTAGTTGCCGCCCACGAAATAGAGGGTGTTGTCAACTATGCCGTAGTCGGCAAGATACTGATATTCGGGTATGATGACCTCCACCTGCGCCGAGGCAAGGTTACAGCCGTAGAGCGCGTGGGCTATGCCGGGGATTTCGGTGGGTACGGCCGTGGGTTTGGCGGTTGGCTCCGCGGAGGGCTCAGGCTCTTTAGCTATGCAGGAGCTTAGGTCGGGTTTCATATTGATGACGGTCTTGCAGAAGGGCAGCCCGAAATAGTAGAACAAAAGCCCCGCGCCGACAAGCAGCGCAAGGCACAGAAGCACACTAAGCCACGGCCCAAAGCGCGTACCGAAAAGCAGGCGGCGGCGTTTGTCGGGGGACTTACTCTTCTTTTCCCGATTCATCGTTTGGTTCCCGTTCGGGCTTTTGCTTGTCGATGCTGTCCGAACCGCTGTTTGCACAGTCGCTGTTCACAGCGGCCGTATCCGCGCCCCTCGCCGTGACGGAGTTCAGCATTTTACCGTCCGCCCAGTAGATGGGGCCGGTTTCGTTGGAGAAGTCCTCATGGTGATGGTGATGCTGCTCCGAAGATGAGTGTGAAGCCTCGCTGTGCTGCCACTGCTGCACGTCGGAGGGACTTTCGCTGTGGATGCGGCGCTTTCTGCGGCGGCGTTTGGCGTCCCGTCTGCGCTTAATCTCGGTCATTACAACCGCGCCTATGACTACAAGCAGCAAGGCCCCGATTATGGCGACGTATTTGAGATTCCGCCGCAGAAACAGCAGAAAGCCGCCTAAGCCGCTCGTCTCGTTTATATTGACAAGCTGCCCCTCGCCCGTGGAGAGGGATTCAAGCGTGGGGGCGCGAACTATCAGAACGAAGCTCGCGTACCGAAGCATTACCTCATAGGCGGCAATCTCGGAGTTTAGCTCGCTTATCTCGCGGTTCAGCGATTCCAAGGAGTTTTCCGCGCTCATCAGCTCGGCGGCGGAGCTTGTGGTTTCGATTATGCGTTGAAGGTTTTCTGTCGCGGCCTGCTTGGACTTGACCGAGCTTTGGGCAAGCTCCAGCTCCGTCGTGACGTCGCCATTGTCGTCGCTGTAATACAGGCGAATGCGAGTGTCGGTCTCGGTTTCAAGGGCGGCAAGAAAGGCGTCCGCGCTCTCATGAGGGATGCGCAGTATCATCTCCGCGCTGCTCCTTGCGTCGGTCTGAACCACTGAATCGTAGACATAGCCGTCAAGCTCCTCGCAAAGCGCGGTGAAGGCCTGCACATCCTCGGTGAAGTTGACCGTTCCAAAGGCGTACATCACCCGCCTTACCGAGTTGGGGTCGGTGAAGGGTATCGCGGCGAAGTCCGACTCGTTCACCACCGTGAAGGTTGTGCGGTACTGCGTGTTTGCGGTCTCAAAGGAGCAGCCGCACAGGGTCAGCGCAAGGAGTAAAACTATGATGATGGAAACGATTCTTTTCATTGATCCCCCAAACTTCAGATTGCTTTAATTATTATAGCATAACAAGCCATGACCGCAAGTAAAATTCCAAGATTGCAGCGCACGCCGCATGGCTTTTTATATGGTACGCTAAAGCTTTAGCTCGCCCTCCAAGGTGATAACGGCCGAGCCGCCCACCCTGAGGGTCGCTCTGTCCCGCACAAGCTCTATTCGGCTTTCGACAACGGAGGGACGACCCATGCTCTCGCCCTGCAAAAAGCTGTTGACCTCGTTCAAGGCGATAAGTCCCTTCGTGTAAAGATATTGGGTAAGCCCGCCGTTCGAGGTGCCTGTGGCGCACTCCTCAATGATGCCGTAGAGCGGCGCGAAGTTGCGGCAGCGCGCCGTGAACGCGCCCTCGTCAAGCGCGTACATATGCACGCCCGTCACTCCCCATTTTAGAGATAACGCCGAAACCGCTTCCTCGTTCTGCACCGCGGACAGGAGAACGGCCTTGCTTGACACCGGCATGATAACATCGGAAAGACCTACGTTGACTATGACCGGCTCAAGCTCCAAGGGGCGGCAGGAGAGCGGCAGCCCGTAGGCCGAGTACAGCGCGGAGCATTCGTCGGGGTCGAGCTTTCGGACTACCTGCGCGTCGGCCATGTCCAGCCAAACGGTGTGCGCATCGACGCTGACCCTTATCGCGCCCGCCTTAGTGACGGCCTCGCAGTCGCCCCTCGGTAGTCCGCGCAGCTCGCGCAACACGGTGAACGCCGCGACGGTGGCATGACCGCAAAGCTCTACCTCGCCCTTTGGGGTGAAGAAGCGCAGAGCGTACCCGCCCTGACCCAAACGGCGCACAAAGGCGGTCTCGGAGTGCTTCATCTCGGCGGCAATGCTCTGCATAAGCTCATCGGAGGGGAAAGGCTCCCTGCCGAGCGGCACAACGGCGGCTTGATTGCCGCAAAAGGGCTTGTCCGTGAAAGCGTCGGCCACGAATATTCGCATGGGGCTGTCCTCCTTAATGGGTAATTCTCTGTAAGCTTATGCCGTAAGGTTGGCGAACGCGCTTGTCGCAACGGGGGAGCGGGACTTTTCACCGCAAGCCTGTTTCAAGATCCTTCGTCACTGTCGCTCCTCAGGATGACAGTGGGGATTTAGCCGCTCTCAAGTCTATTTTCTATTCGCCCTTCAACCTCCGCCGTCATCCTGAGCTAACAGCGAAGGATCTTGCCGAAAGCATAAAAGTCAAGGGGCGCTCACGGCGGGAACCCTGCCACAAGCGGACGCGCTTGTCACAAACGGCGGATGGTATCCGCCCCTACTTTTCAATATCCTTCAAAAAGGAGCTGCCCTCACGCCAAGTCTTGCCCGTGAGGTAATCGTACACCGTGGAGCCGATGTCCGCGAAGGTGGAGCGTATCCCAAGGTTCACGCCCGCCTTTACGCCCTGACCCGCGATGAGCAGGGGTATATACTCGCGGGTATGGTCGGTGCCGGGATAGGTGGGGTCGCAGCCGTGGTCGGCGGTAATCATGAGTATATCGCCCTCGCGCAGGTCCTTGAGCATACTCTCAAGGTGTCCGTCAAAGTATTCAAGCGCGCCTGCATAGCCCTCTACATTGTTCCTATGCCCGTAAAGCATGTCCGTGTCAACCAAGTTGACGAACACGAAATCGCCCTCGCCGCTTCTGATGTACTCCTCGGTGGCGGCAATGCCCGTGAAATTGTTCTTGGTGTGGTTGGTCACACTGATTCCGCGATGACAGAAGATGTCCTCTATCTTGCCCACGCCTATAACCTCAAGCCCATCCTTGGTCAACCCGTCTAAAATGGTGTCCTTGAAGGGTGCAAGCGCGTAGTCGCGGCGGTTCTCGGTGCGCGTATACTCACCGTTCGCGCCGACGAAGGGCCTTGCTATAACCCTGCCTACCATGTAGTCGCCCGTGAGCATGGCGCGCGCGGTCTCGCAGATGTGATACAGTTCCTCCAAGGGGACTACGTCCTCGTGCGCGGCAATCTGGAACACGCTGTCGGCGGAGGTGTAGATTATGAGCTTGCCCGTGGCGACATGCTCGTCGCCCAGTCGCTGAATAATTTCCGTGCCGCTTGCGACGCAGTTGCCCAAGGTTCCGCGCCCCACGGCCTTTTCAAACTTGTCCATGAACTCGCGGGGGAAGCCGTTCGGGAAGGTCTTGAAGGCTTGATCAAGCGCAAGACCGGAGATTTCCCAATGCCCGCAGGTGGTGTCCTTGGCATGGGTTCGCTCGGCGCACTTGCCGTACGCGCCTATCGGCGTGTCGCACTTGGGGAGCAGACTGCCCGTAATGTCGCCTATGCCCATACTGACCATGTTGGGTATGTCAAGGCGTCCGCGCACCTTGTAGATGTTGCCAAGGGTATTCGCGCCCGCGTCGCCGAAATCGGCGGCGTCGGGAAGCGCGCCTATGCCCACGCTGTCAAGCACGATAAGAATCACACGTTTCTTCATTGTTTTTTGTCCTTTCTATGTAAACACGTTGAATGCGATATTGTGGTACGGCGGGAACCCTGCCGCAGCGGGGGAGCGGCTCTTTTCACCGCAAGCTTGTTTCAGGATCCTTCGTCACTGTCGCTCCTCAGGATGACAGTGAGGATTTAACCGCTCTTAATTCTATTCCCTATTCGCCCTTCAACCTCCGCTGTCATCCTGAGCTAACAGCGAAGGATCTTGCCGAAAGCATAAAAGTCAAGGGGCGCTCACGACGGAATAATGACAATAAGGAGCTATGCAGCCTTTCCAACCGTCCCTACATTAACTTATTTTCAGCCCGTACACCTTGGGGACGGAGCCGCAGGTGGCTATCACGATGTAGTTCCCGAACGCGGCGGGCGTGGCGTCGATACGCGAACCGGTGTCGAAGCTGTCCAGAAGCGTCCCCGAAACGGCGTTATAGAGCTTGATTCCGCCCGCACGGTCGCAGGCTATGAGGTATGCCGCTCCCGCTTCGGTATACACAACGAGCGGCGAGGACAGGTAATCGGCGTCGCCCTGCTGATCTATACTCCAGACGATCGCGCCCGAGGAACGGTCATATGCCACAATGCGCCCGCCGTAGCTGTAAGATACCGTGCCGTCCTCGGCGGTCGATACCAGACCCGCGCCATAGAAGGAGCATATAAGAAGATTGCCTATCTGCCCATGGCCTATGTGAGGCGTGGACCTGCAGCCCGATTTTACCGTACCGTCCCCGACATAACAAACCTGCGTCTGCGCCCATGCGACCGCGCCCGTCAAGGCGTTTATCTTGCGCACGGTGCAGACCCCGAAGCCCGATGGCAGCGAGGCGTCCTGCGTCATAGTCTGATTGGCGGTGTAGAGGTAGGCGGTGTTAGCGGCGCCGTCCTCCTCAATCACAGGCGTAGCGTCCGTGTCTCCGCCTAAATCCACTACGAATTGCAGGGTCATATTGTTTATGTCAATGCACATGAGCCGCCCGCCGTTGTCGGCAAGGTAGAGGTAGTTGCGGAAGGCCGCGGCGGAGGACTCAAAGCCGTACCAGCGCTTGCCCGTCTCGGAGGTTGAGGAGTACCCGCTGCCCTTATAGCGCAGCTTTATCCTGTCGCCGGGGTCTATGCTTATAGTGCCCGCCGTCCAGTCCATCTTGGTATTCAGCTTAATGGTGTACAGCACGCCCGTTTCGCAGGGCATGAATATGGTGTCGTTAATTATCAGGGGCGAGGAATCGTAGGCGCACCAGTCGTCGCGCAGGGAGAAATAGTCCTTGCCGCCAAAGGTGTAGCAAACCTGATTCGTGATTAGGTTGACCGCGTAGACGTAGGAGACCAAATTTCCCCTGCTGTTCTCGGCCTGCACACCCTGCCCGACATATAGCATGGGAAGCCCCGTGGGGTCAAGAGTCGCCGTACCCATAAGCGACACTCCCACGTTTATGGGTGTGCGCGTCTGACTGCCCGTAGTCAGCTCGTAAAAGTAGATGTTGCCGTCGGCGGAGGGATAGATGACCTCGGTGAAGCCTTCGGTGCTCTTGTAGGTGGTCGAAACGCCCAAGAGCGGCAAAACCTCCGAGTTCCATTGCACGATGAGCGGCTGTCCCGTCCAGCTTGCGCCCGCAAAGCCCCCGAGCGAACCCATCGAGCCAGTCCAAACCGAGGAAAGCTTCTGCATAGCCACGGTCACCGTGCCGTAGGAGAAGCTGTTGCGGTAGTTGTTGCCGCCGAAGGTGGTGACGCCCGCGGTCGTGCTGTACTTGCTGTAATAGGGGAAGGATAGGGAGGAAAAGCCCGAATAGTCGGAGTATATCGCGTCAAGGTTGTTGATTCTGATCTCGGTCGTAAAGCCCGTCTTGGTGCTTATTGCGGACTCGGCCGCGCTCACGGTATAGACCGCGCTCTCTGACAGGGGATTGGGTGTTGCGATAACGCCTATCGCGGGCGTGGCCGTGGCGTTAGGGTCAGCCGTGGCGTCGGGATCAATGGTGGCTATGGGGTTGACCGCCTGCGGCAGGGTAAGGCTCTCCCTTGCCTTGGCCTCTTTGATTTTATCGACAACGAGCGAAGACAGCAGGATAATGCCGGTCAGCAATACCGCCGCGGCAATTAAGAATACAAAGAATCTCGGTTGAAACAGTCTGCGTCTGCGTTTCGCCATGTAGACACCTCCACTTATACAGTAAATTATAAACCATGATAAGATAAATCGCAAGTTGGGTATGTGACATAAGCGTAAAGTTTTCTGAAAATCATAAATGATTACATGGGAATTATATAGATGATGTATGCAAGCCGCAGAACAGCGCGAGCGACATTGGAGTATTGCCGAACGACGAAAGCACGCCGTTGTATATGCTGCCAACACGCCCCGCTGTCATGCTATTATACTCCGCCAACGCACCCCCGCTGTCATGCTATTATGCTGCGCCAACGTACCCCCGCCGTCATCCTGAGCGTCAGTCGAAGGATCTTGGTGAAAACTAAAAAGTCAAGGGGCGCTCACGGCGGGACAATGACCAGAAATGATGAGAATCCCACGGGGGAGCGGGGCTTTTCACCGCAAGCTTGTTTCAAGATCCTTCGTCGCTGCTGCTCCTCAGGATGACAGCGTGGTTTGTTGACGGAGCATATCAGGATGAAAGGGGGGATTTTGGAGGAATTGGGGGTTCACTGAGCCTTTGACCTGCGCCGCAAGGCGTGCGTCAATACAGCTTCAGGTAGGGCGTGGCGTTGAGGTCAAGACCCGACCTATGTCCCTTCATCAGGAGGTAGAAGCCCGCCGAGCCTATCATGGCGGCGTTGTCGGTGCAGTACTTAAGGTCGGGACAATAGAAGGCAATGCCGCTCTTTTCGCAGGAGCGCCGCAGCATTTGGCGCAGGCAGGAGTTGGCCGAGACCCCGCCCGCGAGCGCAAGCGCGGGCTTGCCGCCCTCCGAGACATAGGCCTTTGCCGCCCTGACTGCCTTCTCTGTCAGTATGTTGCAGACGGCAAACTGAAAGCTTGCCGCAACGTCGGCGCGGCTTATCGTCTCGCCCCGCTGCTCGGCGTTGTGCATCAGCTGTATTACCGCTGTTTTCAGCCCCGAAAAGCTCATGTCATAGCCTGAGCCCTCGTTGAATGCCGAATGAAAGCGAAAGGCCTTTGGATCGCCGCTTTTGGCGAGCCGCTCAAGCTCGGGGCCGCCGGGGTACGGCAGGCCGAGCACCCTCGCAATCTTGTCGAACGCCTCGCCCGCCGCGTCATCGCGGGTAGAGCCTATCAGTCTGCAATGGTCGTAGTCCACGACCTCGACTATTTCACTATGCCCACCCGATGCCACAAGGCAGATGAAGGGCGGGACAAGCTCAGCAAAGCTTAGGTAGTTCGCGGCGATATGTCCCATGATATGATGAGTGCCTATAAGCGGCAGTCCGTGCGAGAGGGCGAGCGCCTTTGCGAAGCTCACGCCGACCAAGAGCGCGCCGACAAGCCCCGGACCGCAGGTTACTGCCACGGCGTCAACGGAATCAAGACTCATACCCGCCTCGTCCAAGGCATATGAGACCACGGAGCCTATCTGTTCGACATGGTTTCTTGAGGCAAGCTCCGGCACGACCCCGCCGTAACGCCTGTGCAGGGGTATCTGAGTGTAAACGCTGTTCGACAGCAGCTGCCTGCCGTTCTTCACCACGGCGGCGGCGGTCTCGTCACAGGAGCTTTCTATCGCAAGCACAACGGCTTGCCCCGCGTCTGTAAGCTCCTTCAGCTTCAATTCGGCTCTTTCATCGTATGAGAGCATTTTTTCTCCTATTTATTGTCCCGCCGCCGGAGCAAAACCGCCCCGCGCACAAGGCTCAATCGTCGTAATCGTCGTTGTCATCATCCTCAAGGTCTGATGAGGATGAGCTTTCGAACCTGCCGTCCTTCTTAATATAAGACGTATCCTCGCGAATGATGGGCATATCGTCGTTGCCGAAGGTCTCCACGTCCTCGCGTATCATGCGGGTGCGCTGAATCTCCTCAGCGACCTCGGCGCGCTTGCTGACGGGAAGGTTGGTCAGCTTGTGTACCGCCAACAGGTCGGGACCGTCCTCCACGGCGTCGGGTATCTCCTTTACCCGCTCGACATCCTCCTTTTGGCGCTTAGCCTTTTCAGCCTTGCGTATGCGCTGTCTCGCGATTGCCCTAAAGGTCACCGAAAGGATCAGGACGGGGGCAAGAACGGCGATGGCGTATATGCCGCAGCGGGTGATGAAGGCGGAAAACAGCTTGGAGGGGAGCATCTGTATCATGCGTGACGACGCGGGCAACAGCCAATTATTGCTTCCGGGGAAGATGATGTGATGGAAGGTCGTCCACATGCTTGAGAAGTCTATGGCAATCCAGGTGCCAATGATGATGACGCAGGCGCCAAACATCAAAAGCGAGAAGATAAGCCCGTTCACGAACACCGATTCGCCGCGCTCATGGTAGATGAGAAAGGCGACAAACAGCAGACCCAGCGCCGCGACAAGGAGTATGTTCCTGAAGGAAACGCATTGCTGCCAAACCTCCCTGACCTCCGCCATGTGGGTAATCTCTATTTCAAGCTCGAACATCTCAACCTGTTCGCCGTTCTGCGTGACAATGAGCGATATGTCCGGCGCATCGCCCTCCATGTAGTCGGTCAGACGCGTGATGGCGGCGGAGAGACTGCTTAGGGTCAGGCCCATACTCTCGTCAAGCTTCAGCTCCGTGAATTGGCTCTCAAAAAAAGCCGTGTCATGCATAACAAGCTGTATTGTGGTGAATAACAGGCAGATTATCAATATGAAGCAGGCAATGGCGGCAAGCAGTGTCGCTAATATCTTTTTCATCAGGCAAGCTCCTTTATGAACGGTAGAAGGCGTTGCCGCCTACGAACTCGCGCAGTATGCTGGTTGGCGGAATCTCGTCCTCCACGGCGGCGTCCTGAACGTAGTTGAGGAACTTGATAATCGAAATCGTCTCCCAATAGCAGGGGTTCTCAGGCGAAACGGTCTCAAGTATGGGGAATATGTGCTTCTTCAGCACGGCAAGCTCGTACACAAGGGCCGTGTTGAGTATGGCGTCCGCCCCCTCCTGGTAGGGGAAGATCCAACGCTCCTCACCCGCCCTTACGCTCGCCCACATATTGAGCGTGCGTTCGGGGGAGGACCCTCTGGTCTCAAAATCGCGCACCATTCTGCGGAGCAGACGCACCTCTGCGGTGGGAATGCGGTTGTGGTCGTCATAGTTTAAGGTTGTCAGCGCGGAGACGAACAGCCTGAACACGCTGCCGTGGTCGATAGACGGGGTCAAAAGTGCGGGGTTCAGGGCGTGCAGACCCTCGATAATCAGTATGCTGTTGTCATCCATGTGAACATAGTGACCGAGCATTTCACGCTGTCCCGTCTTGAAGTTGAAGTTGGGAATCTCAACGGTTTCGCCCTTGAGCATCGCCTCAAGGTCGCGGTTAAAGCCCTGAACATCTATCATTTTGATGTGTTCGAAGTCGAAGCTGCCGTCCGGCTCGGGCTGAACGAGACTGCGGTCAAGGTAATAATCGTCCAAGGACAGCAGTATTGGCTTTTTGGCAAGAACCCTAAGCTGAGTCGCCATGCGGTTCGCGCTCGTCGTCTTGCCGGAGCTTGATGGTCCCGCTATCAGCAGCACCTTGGCGTTTCTTGCGGAGACCTCGTTGGCAAGCTCCGCGAAGCGCTTCTCGTGCAAAGCCTCGTTGACGCGGATAAGCTCGCGGATTTCGCCTGAGGCGACAAGGTCGTTGAGGTCGGCTATGCAGGTACAGCTCATCAGCTCGCCCCAACGGTCGGATTCATGGAACACCGCGAAAAACTTGGGGGAATCGACGTGCGGGGCCGGCATATCGTAGTCGGAGTTGTCGGGGCGCAGCAAAAGAAGCCCGTCGTCGTGGAATTGCAGGTCAAAGACCCGAACATATCCGGTCGAGGGACACATTTCGCCGTAGAAGTAGTCGGCATAGTCGCCATGGCGGTAAATGTCGAAGTAGGTGAATCTGCGCCACTTCAAGAGGCGCACCTTGTCCTCCTGCCCGTCGCGCTCAAAAAGCTCGATAGCCTCGTCTATGTCCAAACGCTTGCGCTCTAAGACGTAGTCGGCGTTGACGGTTCTGCCGCATTCGCTGTGCAGCAGCTCTACGTCCTCGGCCGTAAGGGGACTGTCCTTTTTGATGGTGATATAAAGCCCCGCGCCTATGGCGTGCTTGACCTTGACCTCGGCGTCAGGCCACAGCGAACGCACCGCAAGGAAGAATACGAACAGCAGTGTGCGCTCGTATACCGCCTTGCCGCGGCTCTCCGCATAGCGAATAAGCTTTATGTCGCCGCGGCTTCTGCGTATCGCCCTGCGCATGGCAAAGGTGGTGGGAGCGGCGGGACGCTCGTCCGTCGAACGCACGGGAACATAGTTGAGGGTGAACACCTCGCCCGCGATGTCCGCCGCCAAGGGTCTTGCCTTTAGGGAATCAGAGTCAAGCCCCAGCTCCTTGATTATCTCAAGCAGGGTCTCGTCAGGTCTGGGAGCGATTTCATTACCGTCAATTCTAAGTATCATTGCTGTCGCCTCTTACATTAATCTTCGTATCCTATTATAGCAAAATTGTGAGCTTCTAACAAGGCGGGTTTGATAAAGGCACATTTCGTTCATGAAATGTTCAAAAACACTTGTTTCAAATGTAAAGATATGCTAATATATAAACGTAGCCGTATGCCAAGCTCAATGCGGCATACGCAGACTTACCGCCAAGAAAGGAGGATAACCACAGCAACAGTACCCAAGACCACAACAATCATTTTTAGGAGGAATTGGAGGAATCTTTATGAAGAAAGTCACAGCTTTATTGATCGCACTTCTAATGGTGTTAACGCTTGTGCCCGTGTGGAGCATCGCCGACGCGAACAGCCTCACGGTATCCTTCTATGCTACCACCGATATGCACGGAAGATCCGCACAGTATGACGTTTCAACCGCCAAGGAGGATGTGAACAGCATGGTTCGCGTCGCCTCTGTAATCAGCGAGGCGCGCAGCGCATACGGCGAGGACAACGTACTCGTCGTGGACAACGGCGATACATTCCAGGGCAATCTTTTGGCGCAGTATGCCGCCACCATCAAGAACCAAGAAGAAAACCCCATGACCACCGCCCTCAAATATATCGGCTATGATATGTTCGTTACGGGCAATCATGAGTACAACTACCTGCCGTCCGTAAGAGACAGGCAGATGCTGCTTTTGGAAGATGCGGGCATAGACGTACTCGGAGCCAACCTGACCTTGGTCGAGGACGGCACGAATCTGTTGGGGCAGCAGGTCAAGGCGGGCGACAGCTTCTATAAGCCCTATGCCCTCAAGACCTTCACCAACGAAGCGGGCAAGTCGGCCACCATCGCGGTAATCGGCATCACGAACGCCAACTGCGACGGTTGGGATTCATCCCAGAACTTCCCCAATCTCAAGTTCTACTCTGACGGCAACGAGGAGCGCCTGCTTGAGGTTGAGATTCAGAAATGGGTTGACTACATCAACACAAACGAGGATGCGGATCTTATCATCGTTTCCGCTCACTCCGGTTACGGCTCATCCTCCCTTGAATCACAGGTAATAAACGGCGTACAGAACTCCTCCGGCGTGGCGATTGTGAGCTGTGGGCATGACCACAGCGCACGCGTCGGCACCCTCACCAACAAGGACGGAGAGACCGTTCAGATAATCAACGGCGGCGGCAGCAACGTCGCAAACGCCGTAATCAACTTCAGCTTCGACGAGGCGGGCGCGGTCACGGGTTATGAGATCAGCACCTCCAACATCGCGCTGTCCGGCGCTTCCGTGGACGCCACGCTTGCCGAGACCATTAAGCCTTGGTATGACGAAGCCCGCGAATGGGCGAGCGAGGCCCGCGGCGATTTCGGCGGCGGCTGGGACGCGCTGACCGATGAATCCCAGGGCAAGACCAACGACGATATGATAGAGCAGCAGACGCACTTGCTGGATCTCGTCCATAAGGCGCAGATTTGGGCGACCTGGCAGAGCGAGGAGCTTGGCATAGAGGGCGCTACGGTGTCCATTGCCTCGCCTGTGTTCGGGAAGAACTCGGACGGAACGCTGAGCTTTGTTCCCAAGGACGGCGATACCGTTTCCCTGCTGGATGTTTCGAGGCTCTACCGTTACTCCAACAACCTGCTTGTCGCCGTCGATATGACGGGCGAGCAGCTCTATAACTGGATGAACACCGTCGCGGATATGTATGCCTGCAACGCGGCGACCGGCGAAATATATCGCAATTCCTCCGACAGCATATACGGCCTTGACACCTTCTACGGTGTTGATTATCACATCAATGTCTTTAAGGAGAAGGGCAAGAGGCTGGAGTACGCGACCTACAACGGAGTTGACCTGAAGGATTATGAGGGCTTGATCCGCGTCGCGCTCAACAGCTACCGTATCGGCGGTTCCTACGGCTTCTATGAAGCTACGGGCTTGGACGGCGACGACTGCGTTTGGACGGCTTCGGCTTATCTCGGAGACGAGAGAGCGCCCGTTCCCACACTCATTTGCGAGTATATCGAGTACATGGGTACCGTCACCCCGTATGACATCCCCTACGCTGGCAGCGAGAGCACTTGGAGCGTAAGCTACGACCTCATGAAGGGCGACGCCAACAAGAGCGGCTCTGTCAACGCTCAGGACGCTTCGGATATCCTAAGACACCTTGTAGGGCTTACCTCGTTGGATGCCGTAGCCATGAAGGCCGCCGACGTCAACGGTGAAGCCGGTCTGCAGGCGAGCGACGCTTCCTGCATACTGCGCAAGATAGTAGGTCTCATAAGCGATTATCCCTACGTGGAGGACGAGGCCGTCGAGATTCGCCTTCTTGCGACGAGCGATATGCACGGTCAGTTCTATCCCACCGACTATACGAAGGACGTTTCTTACAGCGGAACCTATGACCGCGGCTTGGCCCATGTTGAGGCTTATGTCAAGAAGGTTCGCCAAGAGAGCGAGAATGTAATCCTGGTCGATGCGGGCGACCTTGTACAGGGTACCCCGATGAGCTATTACTTCGCCTTCTATCGCGAGGAGATAGCCGACCCCGCGATGAAAACCCTGCGTACCATGGGCTACGACCTGTTCGTACCGGGCAACCATGAGTTCAACTACGGCATGACCATACTTCAGCGTCAGCTTTCGCAGCTGACCGCCGAGGGCTACAAGGCCGAAAAGCAAGTAGCGGTGTCCTGCGCCAACTACCTTGCCGCCGCAACCAACAATGACGAGACAAGGGACTGGGCGACTTGGAATGACTATGCTCCGTACATCATCAAGGAGTATGACGGCGTAAAGGTCGCCATCATGGGCATAGGCAATCCCAACATCGCGAACTGGGACGTTCCCGCCAACTGGGAAGGAATCTACTTCGCGGGCGTCGTTGAAACCTATCTGCATTACGAGGCTGAGATGAAGGCCGCGGCCGACATCATCATAGTCGTATCCCACAGCGGTATCGATTCTTCCGACGACTCCGACTTCATCCGTGAGCTGATTACGACCACCGACTCCATCGATTTGGCGGTATCGGGTCATGAGCATAGGAACAAGGTCACCAAGATCACCAACTCAAAGGGCGAGACCATTCACGTCATCTCCCCCTACACCAAGGGCAGAGCCGTGGGCGACGCCACGCTGACCTACAACCCCGCCACCGGCGAGCTGAGCGTTACCGCTTCCGTCAACAGCACCGCGAGCCTCAAGGCCGATCCCGACGTCATCAGGATGCTCAAGCCCTATGAGGACGAGACTTGGAACGACTATATGCTCCAGTCCATCGGAACCGCGGCGGGCAACTTCTCAGCTTCCAATCTTGGCGTCGCGCCCTCCGCGTTCATGGACCTCATCAACAGGGTTCAGCTCTGGGGCGCATACGACAGGACGGGACTGAACACCCCCGACGATACCTCCGACGATACCATGGCTCAGCTGTCCATCTCGGCTCCTTTGACGAGCGGCAGCGCGGCAAACCTCATTCCCGAGGGCGAGATAGTCTTGGGCGATATGTTCAAGCTCTACCGCTATGAGAACTGGTTCTACCAGATTACCATGACGGGCAAGGAGCTAAGGACTTGGCTCGACTTCGCGGCGTCCAAGATTTCCGGCTCCAACGGGAACTTCTCCGTGGATCTGACCTACTATGACGTCATCTACGGCGACGGCTTCTCCTACGTCCTTGACCATACCTTGGCCGATGGTCAGAGGGTTGTTTCCATGACCTACAACGGCGTTGAGGTTGCGGATACCGATGTGTTCACGGTTGTGGTCAACAACTACCGCTACAACGGCGGCGGAAAATATGTCGAGTACCTCAACAACAACGGCTGTGAGTTCATTGCCAACGATCCCGACAGGATAATCTACTCCACCCAGTACGACATGATTCAGGGCGAGGACAAGGGACAGGCGAGGAACCTGCTTGCGGACTACATCACCGCGCAGAAGAACTCCACGATATATCCCGACATCACCTCCACCTGGAGCATAGCAGCGAATCAGTCAACCGAGGTTCGTCTGCTTGCGACAAGCGATGTACACGGTCAGTTCTATCCTACCGACTATACCGTTGACGTCTCAAAGAGCGGAACCTACAACCGCAGTCTTGCGCAGGTCGCGACCTATGTCAAATCCGTGCGCGAGGAGAGCGAGAATGTTATTCTGGTTGACTCGGGCGACCTTATCCAAGGCACTCCGATGAGCTACTACTACGCGTTCTACAAGTCCGAGGTGACAGACCCCGGTATGCTTGCGCTGAGATCTATCGGCTACGATATGTTCGTTCCCGGCAACCATGAGTTCAACTACGGCCTTGCCATACTGAACAGACAGCTTGCGGATCTCACGGCGGAAGCCACAGCGGGAGAGTCTCAGGTTGCGGTCTGCGTCGCGAACTACCTTGCGGCGGAGACCAACAACGCCGAGACGAAGGACTGGGCGACTTGGAATGGCTACGCTCCGTACATCATCAAGGAGTATGACGGAGTTAAGGTTGCTCTGCTTGGCATGGGCAATCCGAACATCGCCAAGTGGGACGTTCCCGCAAACTGGGAAGGTATCTACTTCGCGGGCGTTATCGAAACCTACGAGCATTACAAGGCCGAGCTGCAGGCGGCGGCGGACATAGTGGTTATTGTGTCGCACAGCGGCATTGATTCCTCTCCGCTCGAATCCGACTTCGTGCGTGAGCTTATCGAGACGACCGACGGCATAGACCTTGTCATCTCAGGCCATGAGCACAGAAGTACCGTCACCAAGATAGCGAACGCCAACGGCGACCTTATCAATGTCATCTCCCCCCACACCAAGGGCAGAGGCATGGCGGACGCGACATTCTCCTATTATCCCGCAACCGATTCCCTCTATGTGAACGCCAGCTACGTCACCGTACAGGGTCTGGCCGCGGACGCTGAGCTTGTAGAGCTGCTCAAGCCCTATGAGACCGCCACTTGGAACGAGTACATGCTTGTGAAGATAGGCGAAGCGGACGGCAACTTCCCGGCGGCGAACCTTGGAACCGCGCCCTCCGCGTTCATGGACCTCATCAACAGGGTACAGCTCTGGGGCGCGTATGACAGAACCGGACTGAACACCCCCTATGACACCTCGGATGACACCATGGCGCAGCTGTCCATCTCGGCTCCTTTGACGAGCGGCAGCGCCGCGAACCTCATCGGTGAAGGCGATGTTCTAAGGGGCGATATGTTCAAGCTCTATCGCTATGAAAACTGGTTCTACCAGATCACCATGACGGGTAAGGAGGTCAAGACATGGCTGGAGTTTGCCGCGACGAAGATTGATACGGACGATGGCGGCAACCCCTATGTTACCACGAGCAATCTGACCTACTATGACGTAATCTACGGCGACGGCTTCTCCTATGTAATTAACTACACGAACGAGAAGGGCAGCCGCGTAGTCTCCATGACCTACAACGACGTCGAGGTCACGGACGACGATGTGTTCACGGTCGTCGTCAACAACTATCGCTATAACGGCGGCGGCAACTACGTCAGCTACCTCAACGAGAATGGTTGCCCGTTTACGGCAAACGACTCTGCAAGGATAATCTACTCCACCCAGTATGACATGATACAGGGCGAGGATAAGGGACAGGCCAGGAACCTCCTTGCGGACTACATCAGCCAGATGGGCACCATCTCTCCGCTGATCAGCTCCACCTGGAGACTCACCGACGGCAGCGACGACTAAGTCACAGACACAACAGCGGGCGGGGCTTTAAGCGGCTCCGCCCGCCTTTTTATTGGATGGAGGAATCGCTGTTGCCCTTATGTAAAATGCGCGGCGGAGCGGCTGGAAAGGTATACGAAAATTTTACGGAATGTAAACCCGTTTTTATATAGGTGATAAAAAGTGGTCTTTACAGGGCTTGCAAATCATGATATTATACAACAAATGGGCTAACTCGATTTTGGGTGAAAGAGGTGTGAAAAGTGACGATAAGCATGGGCAGCGATCACGCGGGTTTCGCGCTCAAAGAGACCATTAAGGAGCATCTGAAGCTCAATGGCTATGAGATAATTGACGTGGGGTGCTTCTCCAATGAAAGTACCGATTACCCGGTGTACGGCATCGCCGCGGCGGAGCGCGTCATGGACGGCTCAGCTGAGCTTGGTATTGTCGTCTGCTCCACCGGCGTCGGCATTTCGATAGCGGCTAACAAGGTTCGCGGCATTCGCTGCGGACTTTGTCATAATGTGCAGACAGCCGAGCTTTCAAGAAGGCACAACAACGCCAACATGCTTGCTTTGGGCGCGTCGCAGGTTTCCTCCGAATCAGCGCTTGAAATAGTGGACAAGTGGCTTGCTGCGGGCTTCGAAGGCGGCAGACACGCAAGACGGGTCGGCATAATAGACAAATATGATAATGCAAGGGGGTAATTCATGAGTACGGTAACAGTCATCGATCATCCTTTGGTACAGCACAAGATGGCCTATCTTAGGAACAAAGAGACAGGCACTAAGGCTTTCCGCGAGCTGGTCAACGAGCTTGCGATGCTCATGGGCTATGAGGTCACACGCAACCTGAAGCTGAGGGACGCGGTGGTGGAAACTCCCATAACCGAGGCGCAGGTGAAGGTTCTTGCCAACGAGAAGATAGCGGTAGTCCCCATACTCAGGGCGGGTCTTGGCATGGCGGACGGCATGATGAATCTCATTCCGAACGCGAAGCTTGGACATATCGGCCTGTATCGCGACCCCGACACCCTTCATCCGGTAAGCTACTACTGCAAGCTGCCGCATGACATCGCCGAAAGGGAAACCATAGTGGTAGATCCCATGCTTGCGACGGGCAATTCGGCAATCGAGGCTATCAGCATCGTCAAGCGTTACGGCTGCAAGAGCATACGCATGGTGAGCCTGCTTGCGGCTCCCGAGGGGATAAGCAAGCTGACCGAGGCGCACCCCGACGTTGACGTGTATGTGGCCTGCATAGATAAACAGCTCAACGACCACGGCTACATCGTCCCGGGCTTGGGCGACGCGGGCGACAGATTATTCGGAACTAAGTAAAGAGGTAGACAATGAACATGATGGAGAGGATCGCCGAGGCTGAGGCCAAGGCCGACATGATCCGAAAAGACGGCGCAACGGCCGCACGCGACGTTCTTGCGCAGAGCAAGACCGACTGTGAAAACGACATAGCCGCCGCTGTGAGCTTGCAGCGCATGCTGACGGGCGAGGCGATAAAGCGCGCCGAGGCCGAGGGCGAGCTTTTGGCGGAGGACATCACCGATAAGCAGCGCGGGCAATCCAAGGAATTGTGCATGGCGGCCAAGGAAAAGCATGACGCCGCCGTGGCGTATATAATGGAAAGGATAGAGACTGCGGTATGATCGTACCGATGAAACGCTTGACGCTTATGGCGCTCAAGCGGGACGAAGCCGATATAATGGGACGCTTGCAGGACGCCGAGGTCGTGCAGGTCGTAAGCAGCGAGAGCGCTTCTGCTCCGAATTCGGAGCTTGAAAGCGTGAATCGCGATGTTTCGACCTTGGCGGAGGCCTTGCAGGCGGTCAAGAGCTTCGGCCCCAAGACGAACATGCTGACCCCGAAACGCAGGGTGCATCCCGAAAGGATAGGGGACGGCGACGCCCTTGCGCACAAGGCCTGCGGCGAGATTGAGGCGCTTGTCCGCGAGAGGGCGCGGCTTGCAGGCGAGCAGGAGAAGCTGCATTCCACGGAGCAGCTTTTGCTTCCGTGGGTGGAGCTGCCCTACGAGATGCGTTCCGTGACCTCCACCCGGCTGGTTCACTGCTTTGTGGGACTGGTCGCAAAGCGCGATCTTGCCAAGCTCTTGGATCAGGACGTTCTCTGCACGGAGCTTTTCGGTGACGACGCCTTAGTACCCGCGTTGGTCTGCTGCCATGAGAGCTGCGCCAAGGACGCGAGCGCGTTCATAAAGACGCTTGACTGGACGGATGTGACCTTCCCCGACATGGACGGCAAGCCTGTTGACGCCATTCGTCAGCTTGGCAAGAGACAGATTGAGACGGAGCGCGAGCTTATGAAGCTTGCCGAGAAGCTTGAGACCTACGGTTCGTCGGTCGAGGCGCTGCAGGACGCGGTTGACGCCGCGATGATACGCCGCGACAGGCTTGAGGCCATGGGCGAATTGGGCAACACCGATTCGGTGTTTGTGTTGGACGGCTGGGTGCGGTCGGACGAGGTCGATAAGGCGAAGTCCGCCGTCGAGAGCGTCACCGACAGCTTCTATTTCGACGTTCGTGACCCTAAGCCCGATGAGCAGCCCCCCGTTGTGCTTCTCAACAAGAAGGGGCAAAGACCCTTCGAGGCGGTCAACAACCTCTACGCCCTGCCCGATTATAGCGGCATAGACGCGGTACCCATGATGGCGCCGTGGTATGTGTTGCTGTTCGGCATGATGCTTTCGGACTTCGGTTACGGCCTGCTGCTGCTTATCGGCAGCTTGGTGTTCCTGAAGTTGAAAAAGCCCACGGGCATGATGAAGGGTATCACCCAGGTTTTGGTTTGGGGCGGCGCGTCCACCATGCTGTGGAGCGTGCTTATCGGCACCTGCTTCGGGCTGGAGTTCAACGATATATTGGGGACGACCTGCTTCCCGCTCATAATGAGCCCCTTGGATAACCCGCTTGCCATGCTTGGCATATGCTTCGGGCTGGGCATTATCCACATGCTCTACGGCGTGTGCATCAAGATTAAGATGTGCCTTGACTTGGGCGACTGGAGGACGGCCGTTTACGACAACCTCTCTTGGATATTCATCATCATTGGGCTTTTGGTGTACGCTTCGCCCATGCTCATAACCGCGCTGCCCTCTTGGGTGTCGAAGGTCGGTATAGGTATGGCGCTTTTGGGCGCGCTGCTTATAGTCGTATTCAAGGGCAGAGACAAGAAGAACATACTCTCAAGGGGTGTTTCGGGGCTTGCGGGGCTGTATAACATCACAAGCTGGCTTTCGGATGTGCTGTCCTACGCGAGGCTTTTCGCTCTCGGCGTTGCGACAGGTATAATTGCGCAGGTGTTCAACCAAATCTGCTCCATGCTCATGGGCGGAAGCGGCGTAGGCGGGGTCATCGGCTTTATCTTGGGCTGTGTGCTCTTGGTGTTCCTGCACATATTCAATCTCGGCATCAACGCGCTTGGCTCCTTCGTACATTGTGCGCGTCTGCAATATGTAGAGTTCTACGGGAAGTTCTACGAGGCGGGCGGCAAGGAGTTCAGACCGCTTGGCTATAACCCCAAATACACGGTAATCACAAAACAAACAGACAATTAGGAGGAAAGTAACAACAATGGAAAACATCGAATGGGGAACAATTTTGGCAACGTTGGGCGCGGCTCTGGCGGCGCTCATGGCAGGCATTGGCAGCGCGATAGGCGTAGGACTTGCGGGTCAGGCTTCGGCGGGCGCTGTCAGTGAGGATCCCGATCATTTCGGTTCGTTCTTGGTATTGCAGCTGCTGCCCGGTACGCAGGGTATCTATGGTCTGCTTGTCGCGTTCGTCATCGCAAATGCGGCGGGCCTGCTCACTGCGGGCAGCGCAAGCGTTGCGGTTTCCGACGGCTGGCGTTATCTGTTCGCATCCCTGCCCATAGCCTTCGGCGGCTTGGTTTCGGCCATTTATCAGGGCAAGTGCGCATGCTCCGGCATTCAGCTTACGGTAAAGAGAAGCGATCAGTCCGGTAAGGCCATCGTCATGGCGATCATGGTCGAGACCTACGCGGTTCTGGCTCTGCTCATCTCCCTGCTGCTTACTATTGGTGTAGGTTAATGGAGCAAAAGACGAGTTCCGAAAATCTATTGATCGAGCGTATCGTTCAGGATGCAAGGAGCGAGGCTGACGCGGCCATGGCCGAGGCTACGGCCAACCGCCAAAGGGCCCGTGAGGACTGCGACGCCCGCATCGCGGAGCTGACCCGCGCTTTCGAGCGCGACAGGGAGCAGCAGGTGGCGGGGGTTCTTGACGGAGCCAAGACACGCGCCGCGCTGGACGGACGCAAGGAGGCGCTGAGGGACAAGCGCCGGGTATTGGACGAGGTGTTTACGAGCGCAAGGCAAGCCTTGCATGAGCTTTCGGGCGAGAAGCGCGAGAAGCTTTTGAGGGCGCTGCTTGTACGCGAGGCCGAGGCGGGCTGCGTTATAGTACCCGCTTTTGCCGACCGCGAGGCGCTTACAAGGCTCTCGAAGGAGCTTGAACAGCCCTTGCCCGTGTCGGATACGGACGCTAAGTCGGACGGAGGCTTCATCCTGAGCGGCGAGAGCTACGAGAAGGACTGTTCCTTTGACGCCTTGATGGACGAAATCAGACAGGCGGAAGAAACAAACGTTTCGCGCATACTGTTCGGATAAAATAAGGAGCTAAAACGCCATGCCACAACAAAGCTATCAATACGCCTGCGCACGGGTTTCCGCGCTGAGCAAACGCATACTAAGCCCCTCCGCCATCAGAAGAATGGCCGAGGGCAGCTTGGATGACGCTCTGCGGACGCTTGCGGACGTCAGGTACGGGGGTATGAGCGACGCGGCCGATACGGACGTGGAGAAGCTCATCGAGAAGGAGCTGAAGGGCGCCGCCGAGGAGCTTGACAGCCTGACCCCCGAGCAGGAGGTGTCAAACCTGTTCCTGCTGCAAAATGATATGCAGAACCTCAAGATGCTCATCAAGGCGAGGCTCTTGGGGACAAGCGAGACGCGCCTTGCTTCGGGCGGGGTCTATACCAAGGAGCAGCTCGGTCTTTGTGTACGCGACAGGAACTACGGCTTGCTGCCTGAACTTTTGAAGGAAAGCCTGACCGCGCTTGAAAAGCAGCTTGACGCCAAGCCAAGTCCCCAGCTCATCAGCATAAGCATCGACAAGGCTTACTCCGAGTATGTCAAGTCCGTGGCCGTAAAGTCCAAGTTCGCGGCGCGATATTTCGCGGTCAAGGCCGACTTCGACAATGTGTTGACCTTCCTGCGTATGCGCGCCATGGGCTCCGACAGGGACTCTCTGGCGCGTGCGCTGCTTGCCGAGGGCGGCATAAAGCACAAGCAGCTTTTGGCGGCCTACGAGCTGTCCGAGGAGAGCGTCGAACGCTTCCTTGACGAGAGCGTTTGCAGGGCGGAGCTTTTGAGCGGGCTTAACGCCATGCACAAAAGCGGCAGCATAGGCGCGGTGGAGAAGGCAAAGGACGACTGTCTGCTTGCTATGGTGTCCGAGCGGCGCGGCGACTGCGACAGCTTCTACCCCATCATCGGCTATTATCTGGCCAAGCAGCGCGAAGCGCAGGCGGTGAGGCTCATAATCACGGCGAAGCGCAACGGGCTTGCCGACTCGGTGATTAGCGAAAGGCTGGTGAAGATGTATGGCTAAAATGGCGGTAATCGGCGACAGGGACAGCGTGCTGCTGTTCCGTGCGGTAGGCTTGGACGTCTTTGGCGAGACCGACGGCGAGCGCGCCAACATGCTGATAAGACGAATGGCAAGGGAGGGCTACGCGGTGATCTATCTCACCGAGCAGATGTACTCCAAGTGTTCGGAGAGCATCGCGGAGTTCGCGTCACAGCCCTATCCCGCTATCATACCCATACCTGACGCCAACGGAACGCAGGGCGTGGGCATGAAGGCACTTAAGCAAAACGTTGAAAAGGCTGTCGGCGTAGACATCCTGTTTATGGAAAAATAGAAGGAGATTTCAGTATATGCAAGGAACAATAATCAAGGTGTCGGGGCCTTTGATAACCGCAAGCGGGATGGCCGACGTGCAGATGTACGACGTGGTTCGTGTGTCGGATAAGCACCTCATAGGCGAGGTCATAGAGCTGCGCGGTGATTTGGCGTCCATTCAGGTTTACGAGGAGACGGCGGGCATAGGCCCGGGCGAACCCGTATATACCACGGGCGCGCCGCTTTCCGTCGAGCTTGCTCCGGGACTGATTGAGTCGATATACGACGGCATTCAGCGTCCCTTGAATAAGCTGCGCGAGCTGGCGGGCGACAGGATTACAAGGGGCATTATGGTGGATTCCCTTGACCATGAGAGACTTTGGCACTTCGTCCCCACGGCGAAGGTCGGGGACTACCTCGTGGGCGGCGACATTCTGGGGACTGTTCAGGAGTCCGAGGCCGTAGAGCACCGCGTAATGATTCCTCCCAAGACGGAGGGCAGACTTATAAAGATTTTCGAGGGAGACGCCAACATCGTCACCCCCATAGCTTGGCTTGAGAAGGACGGCAAGACCATAGAGCTGCCAATGCTGCAGCGCTGGCCCGTCCGCAGGGGCAGACCGTATAAAGAGAAGATGGCCCCTTCCGAGCCGATGATTACAGGGCAAAGGGTTATCGATACGTTGTTCCCCGTCGCCAAGGGCGGCGTGGCTGCGGTTCCCGGCCCGTTCGGCAGCGGCAAGACCGTGGTTCAGCATCAGCTTGCAAAGTGGGCTGACGCGGATATCATCGTCTATGTCGGCTGCGGCGAGCGCGGCAACGAGATGACCGACGTTCTTATGGAGTTCCCCGAGCTGAAGGACCCGCGCACAGGGCTGTCGCTGATGAAGCGTACCGTCCTAATCGCGAACACCTCCGATATGCCCGTCGCGGCGCGTGAGGCGTCCATCTACACGGGTATCACGATAGCTGAGTACTTCCGCGACATGGGCTACAAGGTCGCAATCATGGCGGACTCCACCTCAAGGTGGGCGGAAGCTCTGCGTGAGATGAGCGGCAGGCTTGAGGAGATGCCCGGTGAAGAGGGCTACCCCGCTTACCTTTCAAGCCGTTTGGCGGAGTTCTACGAGCGTGCGGGCGTGGTCAAGACCATAGGCGGCGGCGAGCGCGTGGGCGCGGTCTCCGCGATAGGCGCGGTTTCACCTCCGGGCGGCGATATATCCGAGCCTGTTTCTCAGGCGACCCTGCGCATAGTCAAGGTGTATTGGGGCTTGAGCGCGAAGCTTGCCTATGCGAGGCACTTCCCCGCGATAGACTGGCTCTCAAGCTATTCCCTGTACGTTGACAGGCTGAAGGACTGGTTCTGCACCAACGTGGCGCCCGATTGGGCGGAGCTGCTGCAACAGACCATGAACATATTGCAGGAGGAGAGCGAGCTTGACGAGATAGTCCGTCTTGTCGGCATAGACGCGCTTTCCTACAAGGACAGGCTTACCCTGGAAGCGGCAAGGTCAATCCGTGAGGACTACCTGCATCAGAACGCCTTCCATGAGGTCGATACCTACACCTCTCCGAGGAAGCAGTACCTTATGCTCAAGGTCATCATGAGCAACTACGAAAAGAGCCTTCAGGCCTTGGGCGAGGACATTTCCTTCTCCAGACTTGTCGGATTGCCCGTGCATGAGCGCATTGGCAGGTTGAAGTATGTTCCCGAGGACGAGGTTGAAGCCGCGTACGAGGACATTCAAAAGGAGCTTAGCGAACAGCTTCGCGCTTTGACGGAGGGAGGATTGCACAATGCGTAAGGAATACAAGACCATCCGTGAGGTTCACGGCCCCTTGATGCTGGTGGATCAGGTTGAGGGCGTCAAGTATGACGAGCTTGTGGAGATCGAGCAGGCCGACGGCAACATTCGCAGAGGCAAGGTGCTTGAAATCAACGGCGACAAGGCCATGGTGCAGCTCTTCGAGGGATCGCAGGGCTTGAGGCTTACCGACAGCAAGGCGCGTTTCCTCGGCAAGTCCATTCAGCTTGCCGTGGCTCCCGATATGCTGGGCAGGGTTTTCGATGGCATGGGCAAGCCCAATGACGGCGGAGCGCCGCTCATAGCGGAGAAGTACATGGACATCAACGGCGTCGCCATGAATCCCGCCGCCCGCGACTATCCTTCCGAGTTCATTCAGACGGGTATTTCCGCCATCGACGGACTTAATACCCTCGTTCGCGGGCAGAAGCTGCCCGTGTTCTCCGGCTCAGGTCTTCCTCACGCCAACCTTGCGGCGCAGATTGCAAGGCAGGCCAAGGTTTTGGGCAGCAACGAGAAGTTCGCGGTCGTGTTCGCCGCCGTCGGCATAACCTTCGAGGAGGCCGACTTCTTCATCAGCGACTTTAGGAAGACGGGCGCGATAGACCGAACCGTCACCTTCATCAACCTTGCGAACGACCCCGCCATCGAGCGTATAGCGACCCCGCGTATGGCGTTGACCGCCGCGGAGTACTTGGCTTATGACCTTGGGATGCAGGTGCTTGTCATAATCACCGACATTACCAACTACGCCGAAGCGCTGCGTGAGATTTCCGCGGCGCGCAAAGAGGTTCCCGGACGCAGGGGCTACCCCGGATATATGTACACCGACCTTGCCACCATGTACGAGCGTGCGGGCAGGATTCGCGGCAAGCAGGGCAGTATCACGATGATACCCATACTGTCCATGCCTGAGGACGACGTAACTCACCCCATCCCCGACCTTACGGGCTATATCACCGAGGGTCAGATTATACTTTCGCGTGAGCTGCACAGGAGGGGTCTCACCCCGCCCATCAACGTGCTGCCGAGTCTTTCGCGACTGAAGGACAAGGGCATAGGCAAGGGCAAGACCCGCGAGGATCACGCCGACACCATGAATCAGCTCTTTGCGGCCTATTCAAGGGGCAGAGAGGCTAAGGAGCTTGCGGTCATATTGGGCGACGCCGCGCTGTCGGACGTCGATAAGCTGTACGCGAAGTTCTCCGACGCCTTCGAGCGTGAATACGTCTCGCAGGGCTACTACACCAATCGCTCCATAGGTGAGACGCTTGACCTTGGCTGGAAGCTGCTTGCGATACTGCCGAGGGCCGAGTTGAAACGTATCAGAGACAGCTATCTCGATAAGTACTACCCCAAGGAGGGTTAAGCCGTGGCTTCTTTGCAGTATAAGCCGACGCGAATGGAAATGAGCAACCTCAAAAAGAGGCTTGCCGTAGCCGTTCGCGGCCACAAAATGATGAAGGACAAGCGCGACGAGCTGGTGCGCCGCTTCATCGTGCTGGCGCGCCGCAATAAGGATTTGCGCGAGGCGGTCGAGATGAAGCTTGGCGAAGCGATGAAGGCCTTCGTGCTTGCGAGAGCGATGATGAGCGAGTCCGAGATAGACGAGGCGCTTATCTATCCTGCGCGTTCCATGTCCGTAGAGGCGGGGAACGCCACCATACTTTCTGTACCCGTACCAAAGCTTGAGATGGACAGCCGAACCGAGTTCACCTATCCTTACGGCTTTGTTACCACGAGCGCCGACCTTGACGAGGCGGTTCAAAGGCTTGCCGATATTCTTCCACTCATGCTGGAGCTTGCCGAGACGGAAAAGGCCTGCGGCAGGCTTGCCGATGAAATTGAAAAGACGCGCAGGCGTGTCAACGCCTTGGAGTACGTCATGATCCCGCAGTTCACCGAGGCGATACGCGACATTCGCATGAAGCTGGAGGAGAACGAGCGCGGCGCGACTTCGCGTTTGATGAAGACCAAGGAGATGCTGAAAGAGGCGGGCAAGTGATTAAAGAGCTTGCGAACGAATTGGGCTTTCGGGAGTGCTATGTACTGCCGAACGAGAAATACGATGATTGGGAGCGCCGCCGTGAAAGCGGCGCTTTTCATAAGGGAACGGAGTACATAAAGGCCGACCCCACCGAGGCGTATAAGGGCAAGAACGTCCTGCTCATTTTGCTTTGGCCGTACAGCCCATATGAGGAGCAGCTTTACAGCGCGTATTACACCGCGTCAAACGCCTCTTACCATGCTATGACGAGCTTCGTTTGGCAGCTCAGGGCAAAGGGACTTGAGGCGGAGAAGGCGGACGTACCCATGCGCCATATATTGGCGTCGCACGGCATAGGCCGAACGCTCAAAAGCGCGCTGCTGTACATACCGCCCTATGGAACACGCTTCTGCTTGCAGGCTGTCGCCATTCGTTTGGAGGAATTTGAGCTGAGTAAGCCCATGGAGGTTTCGGGCTGCTTGGACTGCGGGCTTTGCAGCAAAGCCTGCCCGAACGCCGCGATAGGCGAGGATGGTTTTGATTTCCATCGCTGTATAAGGGCGGGGATATCCTGTACTCCCATTCCGGAGTGGACTATGGAAAGGATGAGCTCCTACCTTGGGTGCGAGGTATGCCAAGGGGTCTGCCCGTTAAACGCCGATATAAAGCCCATTCCCGCGCCCGACGAGCTGAAGGAGGCGTTCAGGATAGAGCGTCTGCTTTCGGGTGACGTTCAGGACGCCGAGAGGCTATGTGGGAAGAATATGTCCAAGAAGCAAAGGTTTGTCACCCATGCCGCCGTGCTTGCGGGTAATTATGAGAGGGTTGACTGCCTGCCGAGGCTGAAGGAGCTTGCAGAGGACGAGAGCACAAACGAGAGCTGCAAGGCGGCCTGCAGCTTTGCGATAGGGAAGCTGACATAAGGATTGACGCAAGGGTAAGCGCTGCCGTCAAGGTCACAGTACGTTATATGCTGTAATTCGGGCAAAAGCGGCGAGACCCGACAGGCGTCATACTGCAAATTTCACTTTGTTTTCACACTGTTTTCAAATGTGTATGGTACAATATCATATCTGTAACCAGAGGTGTTTTTTATGATATCCAAATTCAGCGTCAGAAAGCCGTTGACGGTGTTCGTAGCGGTCGTACTGATAATCGTTCTTGGGGTTGTGTCGGTCGACAGAATGACGCCCGACCTATTGCCCGAGCTTGATTTACCCTACGTTGTTCTCTTTACTCCCTATTACGGCGCTACGCCGGAGACGGTCGAGAGCGACGTTACGCGCCCGATGGAGCAGGAGATATCCTCCATAGAAAACGTGGAGAACGTCAGCTCGACGAGCGCGGAGAACTATTCTTTGATTTGGGTGCAGGTCGCCTCGTCCACGAACATGGACGTTCTGAAGATTGACCTGCAATCAGCGCTCAACACGCTTGCGGCTTCCTTCCCGAACGGTGTCGGAACGACGACCGTGCTTGAGATGAGCCCCGATATCATTCCCTCCTTGGTTTCCACCGTGGACTACGACAACATGGATCAGATGGAGCTGTCCAACTTCGTGGAAGGCGAGCTTCTGCCCAAGCTGGAGGGCATAGAGGGCGTTGCGGCTGTGATAACCTCAGGCGTTGCCGAGCAAACCGTCGAGGTCGTGATTGACCCCGACAAGCTTGACGCCATGAACGAGCTTTTGTACGCCGCCATAACGGAGCAGTTCAACGAGGCGACCGAGGAATTGGACGCGGCAAGGGAAGCTCTTGAGGAAGGCTACGAGCAGATCGCCGAGGGCGAGGAGCAGCTTGCCGAGGGCGAGCAGCAGTATGAGCAGGGCGTGACGGAGGCGGAGCAGGCCACAAGCAGCGCGAAGGCACAGCTTGACGCTGCCGACAGGCAGCTTCGCTCCACGAAGGCCGAGCTTACCGAAAAGCGCGCCGAGCTTGTGGAGCAGCTTGAGTACTGCCAAAGCATGGAGCAGCAGCTTACCGAGCTTGAAAGCACGATAACAAAGCTTGAATACGCGTTGGCGGTCTATGAGAGAGCCATCGCCAATATCGAGAGCAACAGTCTGATGAGCGACGAGCGCAAGGCGGAGCTGATAGCCGAGATTACCGAGAGCGAGGGCTATCAAAGCACGGTTTCCGCATTGGCGCAGATTGACGCGCAGCTTGCGGCGCAGGGCATGACCCGCGACGATGTTCCCGCGAAGATTGCCGAGCTGCAGGCGGCCGAAGCGCAGCTTGAGGACGCGATAGCGCAGGTTGACGCGGCGATCGAGCAGGTTGACGCGGGGCTTGAGCAGGTTCAGGCCGGATACGCGGCGCTAAACAGCGCGGGAGCGAATGCGGACGCGCAGCTTGCGGCGGCGTTGGCGGAGCTTGAAAAGGGTCAGGCGGCGTTGGATGAAGCCAAGACTCAAGCGGACGAGAGCGCGGAGCAGCTTGCGGAGGCGGAGAAGCTTGCCAACGAGCAGCTTCAGGCTATTTTGGACTCTGCGGATCTGACCAACATACTTACATTGAAGCTTGTCGCAACCATAATTGCGGCGCAGAATTATAACCTGCCCGCGGGCTATATCACCGACGGCGACGAGAGTATACTTGTGAGCGTAGGCGACAAGATAGCGGACGTAGACGAGCTTTCCAACCTTGTGATAACCGACACGGGCTTCGATTCGGTGGGCGTTATAAAGCTGTCGGACGTCGCGACGATAGAGACTACGGACACGCTTTCCATGTCGTTCGCCAAGATTAACGACAGCGACGGCGTATTGATATCCTTTACCAAGCAGTCGAGCTACGCCACTATGACCGTGACGGACAACATCAAGGAGCGTATAGCGGAGCTTGAGCAACAGTATGACGGGCTGCATTTTACCGCCATGCTTGACCAGGGCGCGGTGATAGACCTGTCCTTGGGTACTGTAACGCAGAATTTGATTGTCGGCGCGCTTCTTGCCATAATCATACTGCTGTTGTTCCTTAGAGACTTGAGGCCTACGTTCATGGTCGCGTGCAGCATACCGATTTCTGTGATGTTCGCGCTGGTGCTGATGTACTTTTCAGGCGTGACGCTGAACCTGTTCTCCATGGCGGGGCTTGCGGTGGGCGTCGGTATGCTTGTAGACAACTCAATAGTCGTTATTGAGAATATCTATCGATTGAGACAGAACGACGTGCCGGTCAAGGAAGCGGCTTTGCAGGGCGCAAAGCAGGTCGCCGCGGCGATCACGTCCTCAACCCTTACCACAATCTGCGTGTTCGCGCCAATAGTGTTCGTGCAGGGCTTGACCCGCGAGCTTTTCTCCGACATGGCGCTGACCATAACCTATTCGCTCTTGGCAAGCTTGATAATCGCGCTGACGCTCATACCCGCGATGGTCACCAAGATGCTCAAAAAGCCCGTGAAGAAGCACAGCGAGGGCTACAAAAAGCGCAGAAGCCTGCTCGAAAGGCTTACGCGCTGGACGCTCGGCAAGCGCGCCCTGTGTCTTATCGTCGCGGTGCTGCTGCTTGCGGGATCCGCGTGGCTGTGTGTCATACAAGGCTTTTCGCTTATCCCTGAGTCGGGCGGTCTGCAGGTAATGCTGTCTGTCACGCCTCCGGAGGGTACGAGCTATGAGGATACCATGGCTTTGGCGGCGCAGGTGCATGAGGGCATGATGCAGATAGAGGGCTTGTCGGACGTCGGCACCATGGTGTCGTCGGGTCTTGCAAGCGTTATCGGCATATCAGTGGACAGCGAGACGGGCAGCGACATAACCTGTTATGCTTTGATAGACGAGAATTCCAAGGTCTCCACCAAGCAGATCAACGCCGAGATTGACAAGCTGATGGACGAGATGCCCGAGGGCAGTCAGGTTCAGACCATGAGCACCTCCGCTATGAGCTTCACTTCCTCCTTGGGCGGGGACGGCATAGAGGTCATGATATACGGCGACAAGCTTGACGACTTGGCAAACGCCGAGGAGCAGGTGCGTACCGCGCTTGAAGGCGTTGACGGCATTAAGTACATCGAAAGCAGTATAGCAAGCACGGAACCCGCGCTGCATATCACCGTTGACAAGAACGAGGCGAGGCTGAACGACCTCACGGTAGGCGAGGTCTATATGGCGGTAGCAACCGCGCTCACAAGCTCGGCTGTCGCGACTGAGATTGCAATAGACGACAACAGCGTTGATGTAGAGGTGGTATCCGGCGAGGCTCTTGCGCTTGATGCTGAGGGACTGAAGGAGCTTCAAATAGAGGCCACAGCGCTTGACGGCACAACGCATAAGGTCAAGCTCTCCGACATAGCGAGCTTTGAGTACACTACAACCCTGTCGTCCATAACCCGCAGCAATCAGAGACGCTACGCTTCCGTTACCGCGACTGTGAAGGACGATTACAGCGTTACTCTGGTCAGCGCAAATGCGCAGAAGGCGCTCAGCGGCTTGGAGCTTTCGGGTGTGGAGCTTGAGTACGAGGGCGAGAGCGAAAGCATATTGTCCTCCCTCTCCGACCTTGTTTGGATGCTTGCGATGGGCATACTGCTTATCTACCTCATAATGGTGGCGCAGTTCCAGTCGCTAAAGTCGCCTTTCATCGTCATGTTCACGCTGCCGTTGGCGTTCACGGGCGGCTTTATCGGACTGCTTATCGCGGGCATGGACGTCTCCATAGTATCCATGGTAGGCATGATTATGCTTGTGGGCGTCGCGGTCAACAACGGCATAGTGCTTGTCGATACGATAAATCAGCTCCGCGAGGGCGGTATGGAGAAGCGTGAAGCCATAGTCGAGGCGGTCAAGATGCGTATCCGCCCCGTCCTGATGACGGCGGTCACGACCATACTTGGTCTGCTGCCCTTGGCGTTGGGCATTGGTACGGGCGCCGAGATGATACAGCCGGTGGCGGTCGTGTGCGTGGGCGGATTGACCTACGCGACGCTGACAACCCTGCTGATAATCCCCATAATGTATGACCTGTTCAATCCGGACAGGAAAAAGAAAACGGGGCTTCCGCCCGTAACGGACGGAGCCGAAGCGGAAATGGCAAAGGAGCCTGAGCAAATCGCGGGCGAAAGCGGCGAGGGTCTGACTACGGGCGCATAAGAAAAGAGACGGCTGATAAAATCAAGGGACTGTGACAGATGCTTTCTGCCGCAGTCCCTTATTTTAGCGAAATATGGTGAATGCCTTTAGTCCTTAAGTCTGCCGTTGATATCCGACATCACATCTTGAGGCAGCTTTGTAAAGCGCCTGTCGTAGGTCACAAGCCCGTTCAGCTCGTCCTCAACGTCGGAAAGCTGGGTGTAGACCGAGGCGCAAAGCCCTTTTGACTTGGCGGGGATTATCTGCTCCTCGTACAGCGCGGTTATGGCGTTCGCAAGCTCCTTTTCACTGCCGAAGCGTCTGTAACCAAAGTCGCGCTCACCAAAGCAGTGTCCCGCGACTCTGAGGTTATAGCCCCCGAATTCGGAAAGCACCACGGGTCTGTCCTTGCGGTCGGGGCGCTGAACATAGGGCGTAAAGTAGGTGTGCCAGCTCTTCATATCGCCGCCGCCCTGGTCGTGCCAACCGCTTGCGTGGTCGATGAAACGGGAAGGATCCAAAGCCCTTGCCTTAGAGCAGGCGGCAAGCGCGTCAAACTGCCCCCAGCCCTCGTTGAACAGCACCCAAGTGCATATGCAGGGACAGTTGTACAGCAGCAGTATGGTGTCCCAAAGCTCCTTTTGATAGAGTGCGCGGCTGTCAGGGGTCTCTCTGCCGAAGGCGCGGTAGTTATCGTCCTTGGAATGTATGTTGGTGACGAGAGGCGAACTCACGGTGACGGGGTGGTAGTCCGTGCCGCCGTTGACTATATCCTGCCAAACGAGCATACCCAGCCTGTCGCAGTGGTAGTACCAGCGAAGCGGTTCAATCTTGATGTGCTTGCGCAGCATATTGAAGCCCATGTCCTTCATGGTCTGAATATCGAAGATCATCGCTTCATCGGAGGGCGGAGTCAGCATCCCGTCCTGCCAATAGCCCTGATCGAGAACGCCGCTTTGGAAATAGGGCTTGCCGTTGAGCATGAGCCGCCTTATTCCACGCTCGTCACGCCCAACCTGAAACTTTCGCATCGCAAAGTAGCTTTGAACGCGGTCCTCGCCCACCGTGACGGTAAAATCATAGAGGAAGGGGTCTTCGGGAGACCATAGCCTTGCGTTGTTGACAGGTATGGACATCTCCGAGTTGCATTCGCCCTTGAAGCTCATGCCCATGAAGTCCACAATGACCTCCGCGTCATCGTCCGAAAAGACAATGATTCTGACCCTGCCATAGTCGCAGTCAACGCTGATTCGAAGCTGTCTGATGTAGGTTTCGGGGACGCTCTCAAGCCAAACGCTTTGCCAAATGCCGCTCTGTTGGGTGTACCAAATGCCGCCGCGCTCGCGCTTTTGCTTGCCCTTCGCGTAGAAATCCGTACTCCGACACGGATCGGTAACCTCAAGCTCCAAGAGGTTCTCGCCCTCTATGGCGTGGGTGACGTCCAAGGTGAAGGGCCAGTAGCCGCCGAAGTGACAGCCGACCTCCGTACCGTTGAGCTTGACCGTACACATGCAATCAACCGCGTCAAAGTGCAGCAGCACCAATCCGCGGTTGAAACCGACGGGCAGGGTGAAGCGCCTTGAATAATGCAGAACAGTGTCGGGCGAAAATCGCTTGTTCACCCCCGACAGCTCGCATTCGGGCGAGAAGGGAACGACTATGCTTTGCTTTTGCCCGTCCGCCTCGAAGTCCCATGCGCCGTTGAGGGAAATATAGCTGTCACGCACCATCTGCGGACGCGGATATTCACTAAGCGGAGCGTTGACGTCAAGGCCTTCGCCCCATATGGTTTTCATATTGCAAACCCTCCAAGTAATTTTACTAAATTATACCACGAGCTAAGGCGCTTTGCACGACATAAAAGCCGCGAATCGTGTGAAAATTTCTTCAGGCTCATCACATAATTATTCTTGGCGCCATTGACAAAGCAGTCATATAGTACTATAATACACTTGTGGCAGCGCAAACGTTTGCGTATGCCCTTTTTAGCTTTTGTGTCCGATACGTGCACTCGGTTACTGCGGATCTTCTCGGGCTGCGGCTCGATTGGATATATTAAAATCAGAAAAGGGGTAAGGAAGTATGAAAAAGACGATTGCTCTGTTGCTGGCGATAATAATGCTGGCGGCACTTGGCGCCTGCTCCGGCAATGATGCTGACATCGAACAGCCCGAAGCAAGCGAGAACGAAGCATTGATCGCCCTGGCTTTTGTATTCAAGAACAAGACAGGCAAGGACATCATCGAAGCATATGTTTATCCTGTCGGCAGCACCGATAAGGGCGAGAACGTCATCAGTGAAACTTGGGAGAACAACACGGATAAATCGCAGTACAAGCGTATGATTTTAGCGCGTCCCGAGGCGGATTACTATGAAATCGCCGTGAGCTTTACCGATGGAACAGGCTGTGTTTTCAGCGATTTAGCGTTGAAGTTCAACAACTCCGTTTCAATGAAGTCGTCAGACGGCTCCGAGATCAGCGTTAAGAATGACAACGAAGTGGAATTCACCAAGGATGAGCTGACGGCCGCAGGCGTCACCGTGGATTTTGCCAAGGTGACGATAGATGAGTCCAACACCACTCAGCTCAAATTCCTGTTCAAGAACAAAACCTCCTTTGACTGTGCCGCCGTGTATGTATACCCGACCGGCACTGAGGACATGGGCGAAAGCGTAATCGACACTGTGTACCCGAGCAACAAATCTCAGGATGACTACCTGTGGTTGGTCTTGGAGCGCCCCACGGCGGATACCTATGACATAACCGTGGAATTCACCGACGGACAGGTATGGAATTTCAAGGGCAACGACCTTGCGAACGCAAACTCCGTTTCCATGAAGGATGACGAGGAAACGCTTTCCGTTAAGTATGATTCCAACATTGATGAGAATGGTCAGCCCATCGCCGCGGCGAGCGACAACGCCGTTGACGACAACGCAGAAACCATCACGCTGCGTTTCGTTTTCAAGAACAAGACAGGGCTTACCATGAAAGCCGCGTACCTGTATCCTGTCGGCGCTGAGGACATGGGCGCTAACCTGCTGAGCGAGGATTGGCCCATTTGCGAGAGTGACGATCAGTATAAGCATTTGGTGCTCACGGACATGCCAAACGCCGAGCTGTATGAGCTTACCGTTATCTTGGACGACGGCTCCGCCGAGGGCTTGAAGCTGGTGTACACCGACCTTGATATGAAGTCCAACAACTCAATGTCGCTGAAGGACGCCGAGGGCTTCTACTCACTCAAGTATGATGCAAACGTAACCTTTGATTCATAAAACCGCTGTGCAACGGTTCAAAGACATTGAGCCGACATGACGAGCCTTGCGCGCTGTCAGATTGAGAACGCGAACAAACCCCGTATCCGGTAACGGACGCGGGGTTTTGAATTTGGCAAGCACGGAAACAGACGATTGATATTTGTTGCCTTTCTCCCCCTTCGAACGCGAATGCATACAAAAAGCATGATATGCCAACCCCCGTTTCCATATAAATATTGACATATTCGTCCAAAATGCTATATAATAACAAGGATATCTTGGCTGGAGGCTATTATGACCGAACAAGTTTTCTTTTGGGACATCGACATGTGGAGCTTCATCACCACGCTTGGCATATTATTCGGCGCGCTGCTCCTTGCGAATATGCTGCGCAGGCTCATTCCGCCGCTGCGCCGCTCACTCATCCCGAGTTCGGTTATAGCCGGCTTTCTTATCCTCCTTGTTGACTGGCTTTTCAAGACCATCACCGGCTCGTCCATGTTCACCCGCCTTGCGCTTGAGGCCATGACCTACCATTGCTTGGGTCTTGGCATCGTGGCAATGACCTTCAGGACATCCGAAAAGGTCAAGGACAAGGAACGCAACCGCGACATCTTCAATTCGGGCTTGCTTACGGTTTCCGGCTACCTCATTCAGGCGATAACCGGCCTTGTGATAACCATTGGTTTGTTCTACGCGATAGGCAGCTTCGCTTCCTCCGGTATGCTTCTGCCCATGGGTTACGGGCAAGGCCCCGGGCAGGCGTTTAACTGGGGTAAGATTTACGAACAGCTTACCGAATATCCCGCCTTTGCAAACGGCTCAAGCTTCGGTCTTTCCGTCGCCGCGATGGGCTTTGTCTCGGCGAGCATCGGCGGCGTTGTCTACATGAATGTGATGAAGCGCAAGGGTAAGCTTTCGCGCAAGGTCGAAGGCGCCGATGAGACCGAAGATTTGTCCGCCGAGATGGTCACCAAGAAGGGCGAGATACCCCTTGCGGAGTCCCTTGACAAGCTCACGGTGCAGTTCGCGCTTGTGTTCCTTGCGTACATATTGGGTTACGCTCTGATGTATGTTCTAACCACCTACGTCTTTGATCCGTTGGGCGGCTTCTTTGCGGGCACGGTCAAGCCGCTGATGTGGGGCTTCAACTTCCTCATGGGTATGCTGTTTGTGTTCATTATCAAGGGCGTCATGCGTCTGTTTAAGAAGTGGGGCGTGGCAAAGCGCGAATACACCAACAACTTCATGCTTAACCGCATAAGCGGTCTGACCTTCGACCTCATGGTTGTCGCATCCATCGCCGCCATCGACCTGTCCGCCTTCCGTCATCGAGAATTCATACTTCCCCTCATACTCGTTTGCGTAGCGGGCTTCTTCGTAAGCTTCTTCTTCGTCCGCTTCTGCTCGCACCGCCTGTTCCCCAAGTACCCCTCAGAGCAGTTCTTGGTCATGTTTGGAATGCTCACAGGCACGGTCAGCACGGGACTTATCCTGCTGCGCGAGATAGATCCGCTGTACGAGACCCCCGCCGCTACGAACGTTATCTTCCAGAACCTTTGGGCCATAGTGTTCGGCTTCCCCATGCTGCTTTTGATGGGTATAGTCTACAAGGGAATGACCATGACGTGGTTAACCTTGGGCATCCTTGTCCTGCTGTTCGCAGGCATGATACTGCTGCTTTTCCGCAGTGTCATCTTCAAGCGCAGGAAGCAAAAGGTTGACAACAAGTAGTCCCCGCCTTATAATAGGCTTCGACTGACATTAGAGGAGGAACTATGGAAACACTGATAATAGCTCTCGGCGGAAACGCTTTGCAGGAGGGCAAAGGCCCCGCGACCGCGGAGGCGCAGCTTAGGGTAGTCGAAAAGACTTCCGAGTACATTGCCGACATCATCGAAAAGGGCTACCATGTGGTCTTGGCGCACGGCAACGGCCCGCAGGTGGGACGCATATTGCTTCAAAACGAGAACTCAACCGCCATCACCCCCGCAATGCCTTTCGACGTTTGCGGCGCGATGAGCCAAGGCATGATAGGCTACCATATGCAGCAGGGGCTTTCCAAGGCTCTGCGCGAACGCAATGACAACACCGTCGTTGCTACCGTCGTAACGCAGGTCGTGGTCGATAAGAGCGACAAGGCCTTCAGCCATCCTTCAAAGCCCATAGGCCCCTTCTATTCAGAAGATGAGGCAATGGCATTGCAAGCGGAAAAGGGCTATTCCATGCGCGAGGACGCGGGGCGCGGCTGGCGCAGGGTTGTCCCCAGCCCCATGCCCGTTGAGATAGTGGAGCTTCCCGCGGTCAAGACATTAGCCAAAGCAGGCTTCGTAGTGATTACCGTGGGCGGCGGCGGCATACCCGTGATACGCAAGGCGAACGGCGACCTTGAAGGCGTCGCTGCTGTTATCGACAAGGACTTGGCGTCCGAGCGGTTGGGCGAGGATATGGACGCCGACGTTCTGCTCATACTCACCGCTGTCGAGCAGGTCTGCCTCAACTACAACAAGCCCAATCAGAAGATACTCGATAAGCTCACCGTAGCCGAAGCCGAGCAATACATCGCGGAAGGGCATTTCGCCCCCGGCTCCATGCTCCCGAAGATTCAGGCTGCGAACATGTTCGCCTCGAGCAAGAGCGGCAGGCGTGCCGTCATCACCTCCCTTGACAAGGCGGTTCAGGCTTTGGCGGGCGAGGCGGGAACAACCATCACCCTGTAAGAAATTCCAAATAAGAGTTATCGGCCCGCGCCATCAAAAAAACGGCGCGGGTCTTTGTATGTTTGTCGCGGTGGATAGTGTTGTATGAACGGTGATTCTTTTTCGCGAAGGTGCAGACGGCGGGACGCGCTTGTCCCACGGGGGAGCGGAGCTTCTTTGGACAAGCTTGTTTCAAGATCCTTCGTCGCTGTCGCTCCTCAGGATGACAGTGTGGGAATGTTTCGAACACCGAACAGGTCTGAGAGCGGCTTCAACCCCCTTGTCATCCTGAGCGAAGTCGAAGGATCTTGGTGAAAACATGAAAGTCAAGGAACGCTCACGGCGGGTACGCGCTTGTCCCACGGGGGAGCGGAACTTCTTTGGACAAGCTTGTTTCAAGATCCTTCGTCGCTGTCGCTCCTCAGGATGA
>DAOPJM010000004.1:0-14134 GCA_035399665.1 Clostridia bacterium | reverse complement strand
AGCGGCTTCAACCCCCTTGTCATCCTGAGCGAAGTCGAAGGATCTTGGTGAAAACTTGAAAGTCAAGGAACGCTCCCACCGCTATCCAATGGCGCGGAACGCATAAGTATTGCCCGCCTTGTGCGGGACGCGCTTTATTTACCGTTGCAATCAACGAAATTCTGCTGTATAATAAGCTGTATTTATATGTTCGGGAGGAACCGATGGCAGGCAAGACCACGAAAACTACAAAATCAACTGCGTCGACTAAAAAGAGCGGCACTGGCAAAAGCGCTGCGAGCAAGAGCGGAGCCGGAAAGAGCGGAACCGCCAAGACCGCCCCCAAGAAGGCAAAGGCCCCTGAGCAGGCCGAACCCGCCTCCACTTGGACACGCATAGGCTCTGACATTCTGGGTGTCGTCCTTATCGCCGTGGGCGTGCTGCTTGCCGTGTACGTCTATTCCGAACAGGCTTCCACCCTCGGTTCGTTCTTCCACACAGGGCTGCTGACCGCCTTTGGCTTCTTCGCCTACGTCATTCCGCCCGCCCTCTTTGTCCTTGGCATACTGTCCATAGCGGGCAGCAAGCATGAACCCATCGCAGGCAGCAAGGCCGTTATCATCATCAGCTTGGTTCTGTTGATTGCCTTAACACACATAGTTTCGGGCTATATGGACATCACGGACGCCGACGGCAACAACATGCGCATAGCCGATTTCATACGCGTGGTTGACAAGGCCGCCATGGGCGAGCTTGAGAGCTGCGGCAGGGGCGGCGGCGTGGTCGGCGGTCTCATCTGCTATTGCCTATACATCATAGGCGGCGATGTGCTGTGCTACATAGTGCTTATCTCAGGGCTGCTCGTCTGTGTCCTGCTCCTGACCCGCATATCCATCAAGACCTTCGCGGGAAGCATCAAGGAGCAGGTCAGAAAGGCAGCCGAAAAGGAGCAGGAAATCGAGGACGAGTTTCCCGATGACTTCGACGAGGACGACCTCAAGCCCCAAAAGCGCGTCTCTGACGACGATTTTGAGCCTGACAAGCGCAAGCTCTTTACCGTAATCAACCTTGACGAGGACGACAAGCCCAAAAAGCAGCGTTACATACCCTTCGATGAGGCTTTCACCGTGCCGGATCCCGACCCCACTCCCACCAAGGTTGTGGCGCCAAGGAGCAGCGGCACAGCCAAGGGGCGCTCCGCGTTTACGCCCATAACCATTGAGGACACGGCTCCCAAGGCCGCGATCACCCCGCTCGACGACGCGCCGCCCTTCGATCCCGACCCGCCCGCGCCCAAGCCGCGCCGCGCAAAGGCAGTAGCTCTCACGGAGCCGCTTATACCCGCGCCCCTGACCGAGAGCAAGGCCGCGCCTGAGACGGAGCCGACGCCCGAAAACGCGGAGGAGTACGTTCCTCCCGCCATAGATTACCTCAGCAAGCCCAACCCCTACGACGCCAAAGCGGTCGAGACCCCCGACGAGGTGGGTCAGCATTTGGTGCAGATATTGGCCAATTTCGGCGTTGAGATAACCATTCAGAACATAGTAGTGGGGCCGACGGTCACGCGCTTTGAGGTTCAGCCCGGGCAGGGCGTTCGCGTGAACCGCATAACCTCGCTCTCCAATGACATTGCCTTGGGGCTTGCCGCCAAACGCGTCAATTTCGAGGCGCCTATCCCCGGCAAGTCGGCCGTGGGCATAGAGGTTCCGAACAAGACGACAGCCACCGTGCTGCTGCGCGACATCGTGGAAAGTCCCGAATTTATGCGCTCAAAGAGCGCTCTGCCAATGGCGATAGGCAAGAACATAGGCGGGCGTATCATCGTGGCCGACCTTTCGCGTATGCCGCATATGCTTATCGCGGGAGCAACCGGCTCGGGCAAGAGCGTCTGCATCAACAACATCATCATTTCCTTAATATACAAGCTCGGTCCCAAGGACCTCAAGCTGATACTTGTCGATCCCAAGAAGGTCGAGATGACCGCCTACGGCAGCCTTCCGCACCTGCTCACCCCCGTTGTCACCGACCCCAAGAAGGCGGCGGGCGCGCTGCGTTGGGCCTGCACCGAGATGGATCAGCGCTACAAGCTGTTCGCGGCTCGCGGCGCGCGCGATCTTGCTCGATACAACGAGCTTATCGGCGATGAAAAGCGGCTGTACAAGTTAGTCGTTATCATCGATGAGCTGTCCGACCTTATGATGGTGGCCTCCGACGACGTTCAGGACTCCATCTGCCGTATAGCACAGCTTGGACGAGCGGCGGGCATACACCTGATTGTAGCGACGCAAAGACCGTCGGTTGACGTCATTACAGGCGTTATCAAGGCGAACATACCCTCACGCTGCGCCTTTGCCGTAAGCTCCGCAACCGATTCGCGCATCATATTGGATCAGTCGGGCGCTGAGAAGCTGTTGGGCAGGGGCGATATGCTGTTCCATCCGAGCGGCGCGTCCGTTCCCGAACGTCTGCAATGTGCCTTTGTCTCCGACGACGACATAGAAAAGGTCACCAACTACTTCGCCGCGCAGAACATACAGCAGGATTTTGCCGCCGGCGTCACGGACGCCGCCGCAGGGGGCGCTGTGGGCGGCGTGTTCGGCGAGGGCAAACAGGAGGACGAACTTTTAAGCGAGGCCGTCCGCATAGTCATCGACAGCGGCATTGCCTCCATCTCCCTCATTCAGCGCAAGCTTCGCGTGGGTTACGCAAGGGCGGCGCGACTGGTGGACATCATGGAGCAGCACGGCTATGTTTCCGGCTTTGACGGAAGCAAGCCGCGCAAGGTGCTGATAACCCGCGCCAAGTACGCGGAGGTTTTCGGCGTTGACGAATACAATCCCCCCGAGGACGAGGCATAAAGCGCCGCTCGTTTTGGGGTTGGGCATGAACTACAATTATTGAGGAGCAATATGAACGAACTGAAGGGAACCAAGGTCGGGGTAATATCCTTGGGCTGCTGCAAGAATCAGGTTGACAGTGAAAGAATGCTGGGTCTGCTGGCGCTTTCGGGCTGCGAGTTGGTACACGACCCCAAGCTTTGCGATGTTATCATAGTCAACACCTGCGGCTTCATCGACCCCGCCAAGCAGGAGTCCATCGACTCCATACTTGAAATGGCGCAGTACAAGGAGGGCAAATGCCGTGTCCTTGTGGCTACGGGCTGCCTTACTGAACGCTATCGCAAAGAGCTTGCCGATGCCATCCCTGAGATTGACATAATGCTGGGTGTGCGCGAGTATGACAAGCTGCCCTCCCTGCTTGCGGAGCGGCTGGGGCGCGAGACCCCGACCCAAGAGCGCGTTTTCTGCGGCTCGCCGCGCATACTCACCACCCCGCCCTACTCCGCCTACCTGCGTATCGCGGACGGCTGTGACAACCGCTGCACCTACTGCGCTATCCCAATAATACGCGGCGGACTTGTGAGCGAACCCAAGGAGGCCCTGTACCGCGAGGCCTCGTCCCTTGCCGAAAACGGCGTTAGCGAGCTTTCGATAGTGGCGCAGGACACCTCCGGCTACGGCAGGGAGCTTTACGGCAAGCCACGACTCATCGAGCTTATCAAGATGCTTTTGCAGGTGGACGGCCTTAAGCGTATACGCCTGCTCTACACCTATCCGGACACCGTCACCACCGAGCTGCTGGATCTCATGGCAAGCGAGGAGAAGCTTTGCTCCTACCTTGACATCCCCTTGCAGCACATCAACGCGCAGGTGTTGCGCCGCATGAACCGCAGAGGCTCACCCGAACACATCAAGTCGCTTCTGACGCACCTGTATAGGAATTATCCTGACTTCACCCTGCGCACCACCATGATGGTTGGCTTTCCGGGCGAGACGGACGCGCAGTTCGAGGAGCTTATGAGCTTCATCCGCGACTATCCCTTTGACAGGCTTGGGGCGTTCGCGTTCTCCGCCGAGGAGGGTACCAAGGCCGCCGAGATGAAGGATCAGATTCCTGAGGAGCTGAAGGCGGAGCGGCTTGACCGACTTATGAGCCTTCAGCGCGGGATTTCGCGGGAGCGGGCGCAGCGTTGGATAGGCAGAGAGCTTACCATGCTTGTCACGGGCAAGCGCGGCGGCGGCTACATCGGCCGTACCGAACGCGAGGCTCCCGACGTGGACGGAGCGGCGATCGCAAGTAGTGCGCGCCGTCTGAAGGTTGGCGAGTACGCTAAGATGAGGGTCACGGGCTGCGGCGACTACGATATTGAGGGCGAAATTCTATGAATCTGCCAAACAAGCTGACGCTGCTTCGTATATGCCTTGTGCCGTTCATGGCGGTTTTCTTCTTCATCAACTACGATTGGTGTATGTGGGCGGCCGCGGCCATCTTCATCGTCGCCGCGATAACCGACATCATAGACGGCAACTACGCAAGGAAGCACGACATATGCACCGACTTTGGGCGGCTCATGGACCCCATCGCGGACAAGATACTCACCAACACCGCCTTCATACTGGTCATCAGCTGCGGCAGGTTTCAGTTCAGCGAGCTTGAACGCATGATCCTTGCGATATGCGTAATAATATTCATTGCCCGTGAGTTCGTGATTTCAGGCTTCAGGCTCGTCGCAGCGGGCAAGGGGCTTGTCATGGCGGCGGGCAAGCTGGGCAAGGCGAAAACAACCCTGCAATGCATAGCCGCCGTCTCGCTCATGCTTGGCAACCCCGTGTTCAACCTAATCGGGCTGCGCTTTGACATCATCGTAACGGTCATCGCCGCGATACTCTCGGTCGTCTCCTGCGTCGATTACCTTGTGCGCAACAAGGGCGTTATCGACATGAGCAGCAAATAGAAAGGCAACACAAATGACAGCTGAGCTTATATGTGTCGGTACTGAGCTTTTGATGGGTCAGATACTGAATACCAACGCGCTCTATGTGTCGCGGCAGCTTGCGCCCTGCGGCATAGATATGTACTATCAACAGACGGTCGGCGACAACCCCGAACGCCTAAAGGCCGCGATAGCGCTTGCGCTCTCCCGTGCGGACGTGGTGCTTTTGTCGGGAGGTCTTGGGCCTACCACCGATGATCTCACCAAGGAGACGGCGGCGGAGGTCTTGGGCTATGAGCTTGTGTTCTTCCCCGAACAATGGGATATCATATGCGGGTACTTTGCCCGCCTTGGACGCGTCCCCACCGACAACAACCGCAAGCAGGCGATGCTCCCTGTTGAGGGCGTGATACTCCCGAA
This sequence comes from Clostridia bacterium, assembly GCA_035399665.1. Lineage (GTDB taxonomy): Bacteria > Bacillota > Clostridia > Christensenellales > CAG-138 > DAOPJM01. Next base: position 8,961 of record DAOPJM010000004.1, on the reverse strand, counting down.
TCCCAACGGCACCGCGCCCGGATGCATGATGGAGAAGAACGGCAGGCAGGTCTACCTTTTGCCCGGCCCTCCTCGTGAGTTTGAGCCTATGATGCATGACGTTGTGCTGCCGATGCTGCTCAAAAGCAGCGGACACAGGCTTTATTCCGTGGAGCTTAGGGTTTACGGCATGGGCGAATCCGAGCTTGCCGGTAAAATCTCCGACCTAATCGCGAACCAGACTAACCCGACAATCGCGCCCTACGCCAAGACGGGCGAGGTTACATTGAGGCTCACCGCAAGCTGCCAAAGCGACGAGGAGGGCAGGGCGCTGATCGCCCCCGTCGTCGAGAAGATACGCCTTGTCACCGGCGACAAGCTGTACTCCGAGTGCGGCGAAACCCTGCCTATGCTATGTCACAGGCTTCTTGGCGAGCAGGGCAAGACCCTCTCAACGGCCGAAAGCTTAACAGGTGGGTTGCTGTCCTCCGCCTTTGTGGACAACGCCGGCTCTTCCGACTATTTCTTGGCGGGGGTAGTCGCTTATAACGAGCGGCTCAAGACCGAACTTCTGGGAATACCCTTGGAGCTGCTCCAAGAGTATACGGCGGTCTCACCCGAAACCGCGAAGGCCATGGCGGTGAACGTGCGAAGGCTGACGAGTTCCGCGCTCGCTCTTTCGACCACGGGCTACGCCGGCCCATACGATGAGCAAAAGGGGCTTGCCTATGTCGCGCTTGCCGATGAAAATGAAGTCGCAGTAAGGCGGCTGCACCTTACGGGAGACCGCCGCGCCGTGCGTGAAAAGGTTGTGCTTGCCGCCCTTGATATGCTAAGGCGCAGGCTCGCCCAAAGCCCAAAATAGAGTAACCGGAAATGCAAAGGACGAGCAAACCATGTGGATGCTCGTCCTTTTGATTACTTGGTTTTGTCGGTTTTACCGACTGCTTTTTATTTAGTTATGCCTTCTCTTGCGAACTACCATGACGCCTGCAAGCGCGATAACCGCGATGGCGGCAACACCGATGAACACAAAGATAGTCGTGGACTCGCCGGTCTTGGCAAGGCGATAAATCTTAGCGGCGGCGGCGTCGCACTCGCTCTGAGTGTGATTCGCGTCAGCCAAAACTTTCTTGGCGTCGTCAAGAGCATCCTTCCACTTCTTTTGCAGAGTGGAAGAGCATTCCTTGAAATCATTGCTGGCGATAAAGGTCTCTGCGTACTTGATAGCGCTCTCAAGATAGGTCGTGTCAACGGGAGCGGGGGTAGCGGTCGGCGCTGCGGTAGGCTCCGCTGTCGGCTCTGCGGTCGGCGCTGCGGTCGGCGCTGCGGTCGACGCTGCGGTTCCGAAGGTGACGGTACCGTCAATGGTGGTGAAGTTGAAATCTGTCACAGGCTTCTCGGAGCTGTCGGTGATGCTGACGGCCGCCTTGAGGGTGTTGGTGACGTTGCCGTCTTCATCCTTGTCCTCGATGGTGATGAACTTCATGTCGGCTGTGGCGCCGGCAGTGATACCGCTCTTAACCTTGAAGAAAAGGGTGAAGATCGGGTTGGTGACGGTAAGGTGATTGTCGGAAGCGACAGCGGCGCGCAGGACGTTGCCGTCGGTCACGTTGCAGCTCCATTCTTTGTTCACAGAACCCAGCTTGCAGGAGTAGATACCGTACTTCTGACCATTGGCAGCGAACTCAAGGCAGTTTGCGTCGAACTGAAGATAGAACTCTGCGGAGGTGATGCCGTAGCCTTCGGGCAGCTCGCTCATGGTGATGTCATAGCGAAGCAGGTTCTCTTCAACCTTGGCGACGGTCTGATTTTCGCCCGCGGCGGGTGCGGTGGCGCCCGCTGTTACAACCTTGTACTTGGTGTACTCATCGCCGTCCACAAGGGTAACAACCTTGTAGATATCTACCATGTTGTCCGCGGCATTGATTTTCGGAGCGGTGAAGCTGTAAGTGGGGGTTTCTGCGCTGGCGACCGAAACCAAGCCCAACAGCATGATTGCGGTCAGCACGATTGCAAGAATTTTCTTCATATAGTCCTCCTTAATGATTGTTTATCCGAGAAGCATATTCCCGTGATTACACGCCATTGTAACACAGCGGTTTTTACCTTGCAAGGGATTATGCAAACTTTTACATTTTGTACGCACAATTTGAAACAATTTTTGCCCGCGTATATTATTTCACAGGTATTGACAAGCTTACATACAGGTGTTACACTAATCCCGAGTAAAAAGGTTGGGTATTGAAGATGCGTTTATCGACAAGAGCAAGATACGGACTTAAGGCGGTGGTGGATCTCGCGCAGATATGGGGCGAAGGTCCGGTGTCGCTGCCTCAGCTTGCGCAAAGTCAAGGCGTGTCCGAGGCTTACTTGGAACAGCTTTTGCGTCAGCTCAAGAAGGCCGACATTGTGACCGCGGAGCGCGGAGCGAACGGCGGCTATCTTCTGACAAGAGCGCCCGAGCTGATATCGGTGGAATCCGTATTGGAAGCCCTTGAAGGCTCGGTGGCGGTGACCGACTGTGTCGATACCGGCGGCAATAAATGTGAAAACGCCTGCACCTGTTCCGCAAGACCGCTGTTTTTGCGCTTGCAGGAGAAGATAACGGGAGTGCTCACGGGAACGTCCATCCTCGACCTGGCTCAAGATAATGTCGAACAAAGAAGGAGAATAGAAAATGCAAAGGGTCTATCTTGACAACGCCGCGACGACAAGGGTCTTACCCGAGGTCATTGACGCGATGCTGCCGTGTTATTCGGAGGTTTACGGCAATCCCTCCAGCGTTCACAGCTTCGCGCAGGACGCACACAAGGCGATGGACGAGTCGAGAGCGGCTGTCGCAAGGGCGTTGAACGCCTCCTCGCCCGATGAGATTATCTTCACGGGCGGCGGCAGCGAGGGCGACAACATGATACTTCGCGGAATCGCTTCCGCATACAAGCGCAAGGGAAAGCATGTGATAACCTCCGCCATAGAGCATCACGCGGTGCTGCACACGCTTGCCGCCATGGAGATTGAGGGCTTGGTCGAGGTGACCACCCTGCCCGTAGACGAGTATGGCCTTATCTCCTTGGAGGAGCTTGAAAACGCCATTCGACCCGACACCATTTTGGTGAGCATAATGTACGCCAATAACGAGATGGGAACAATCGAGCCTATCCGCGAAATTGGCGCTGTCTGCAAAAAGCACGGCGTGCTGTTCCACACCGACGCGGTTCAGGCTGTGGGACACATACCCGTGGATGTGCAGGCGGACAATATCGACCTGCTGACGCTCACGGCGCACAAGTTCCATGGTCCTAAGGGCATTGGAGCGGTATATGTAAAGAAGGGCGTTCGCCTTCCCGCCATGATATTGGGCGGCGGGCAGGAGCGCAAAAAGCGCGCAGGCACCGAGAACGTCCCCGGCATGGTGGGACTTGCCACGGCGTTGACGCTTCAGATGGAGCGCATGGACGACGTTTCCGCAAAAATGCGCTGTCTGCGCGACAAGATGATAGCCAACATCGCGGAGAACATCCCCTATGTCAAGCTCAACGGACATCCCGAAAAGCGTTTGCCGAACAACGTCAATTTCAGCATCAAGTACATCGAAGGCGAATCCATACTGCTTATGCTTGACCTCAACGGCATCGCCGCTTCCAGCGGTTCGGCGTGTACCTCAGGCTCGTTGGATCCCTCACATGTTCTGCTTGCCATGGGGCTTGACCACGAGACTGCGCATGGCTCGCTGCGCATGACGCTTTCGGAGTTCACCACGGAGGAGGAGGTCGATTACGTGCTTGATCTGCTTCCAAAAATTGTTAAGAGACTGCGCGCAATGTCGCCGCTATACAAGGAGGATTAGTAAAATGTACACAGAAAAGGTTTTGGATCATTTTCAACACCCGCGCAATGTGGGCGAGCTTGAGAACGCCAACGGCGTAGGTATGGTCGGCAACGCCAAGTGCGGCGATATCATGCAGATGTTTATTCACGTCAACGACGACGGGATAATAGAGGACGTCAGCTTTAAGACCTTCGGCTGCGGCGCGGCGATTGCCACAAGCTCCATGGCAACTGAGATGATCAAGGGCAAGTCGGTCGATGACGCGCTGAAGCTCAGCAATGAAGCTGTGGTCGAGGCGCTTGAAGGCTTGCCGCCCGTGAAGATTCACTGCTCGGTGCTTGCCGAGGAAGCGGTCAAGGCCGCCATCGACGACTATCACTCCCGCAAAAACGCCGAAGCGAAATAGCCGCGAATTTTTCACCCGCAAATCCACATACTAAATACGGCCGCGGCTGCCTGCGGTCGTATTTTTTCATTGAAATGAGGTGAGTTCATTATGAAAGGTTTGGCTTTGGTTTTAGGCATGACAGCGGGTGCGGCAATTACGGTTACGTCGCTCTGCATGATGTATCCGGACGTCAGCCGCCGCATGATGCGCGACGGCAAGCGCGTAATCAGCAGTATCGGTCGGAAGTTTTAGCGTACAGCAGGCTTTGTTGGCCGAGGCGTAACGGCGAACCGCCGTGAATACTCCGCCTGACGCGTCAAGCGGAGGGTAAGCCGCCAATGCGTTCTTTTGCCAAAGACCTTTATCGCTTGATCTACGCCGCAAAGTGCAATTAGGCTTGGCGGCAAAAAACGAGCATCGGGGGCTTTACGCCCCCGAATCCCTATAAAATCGCTTACTCCTTGGGCTGCGGCTTGGGCGCGGGACGCCTGCGGCGTTGATTTCCCCTGCTCATCGCGGCGGCCTTCTCGCCTGTCGCGGGACGCGCTTCGCTTTCGGCGGACGCCGTGGGCTTCACGTTACCCTGCGCCTTGTCCTGCGCGGGACGCTGCTGCAAAGGCTTGCCCTCGATCTTGGGCTTCTGCCGCCCGCCCTCGGGACGCGGTCCCTTCGGGCGCTGCTGTCGCTGCGGCTTTGCCGCGCTCTGCTCCGCCGTGTCCGAGACGTTCGTATCCTGCGGTTTTTTCCCGGTGCGCGGCCTGTTGCCCTGCTTGGGCGTGGGCGCCTCGGGCTTGCCGCTTTCGTTCTCCTCCGCCTTGGGCGCGGGACGCTCGCGAGTGTTGCGCCTTCGGTTCATGAACTGCTGCTCCATAGTCACGGCTTCCTCGGGCTTCTTCTCCTGCTGCAATGCGGCGGCGGGAAGCGGCTGGTCGGAGGGCGCGATATGCGTGTAGTGGTATGACCTTACGTCAATGTCGCCGTCGGGCGTGGTCAGCTTGACCTTGGTCTTTTCGGTAATTACATTGTTTTCAACGACTATGCCTATGCCGTCGGCGGTGATAACCTGCAAGCCTATGGGCGGCATGAGCTTTCTCATGCTCTCATAGCCCGACTGCTCGTATTGCAGACAGCACATCAGCCTGCCGCACAGCCCTGAAATTTTAGTAGGGCTGAGCGAAAGATTCTGCTCCTTTGCCATCTTTATCGAGACGGGGCGGAACTCATCCAAGAACTGCTTGCAGCATACCGTCCTCCCGCAGGGGCCAAGACCGCCCAGCATATTCGCTTCATCGCGAACGCCTATTTGCCTAAGCTCTATGCGGGTTCTGAACTTGTACGCCAAGTCCTTGACTAAGTTGCGGAAATCGACCCTTTCGTTGGCCGTGAAGCAGAAAACGACCTTGCTGCCGTTGTAGCTGTACTCCGCGTCCACAAGCTTCATGTCCAGCTCGTGCTGCGCAATCATGTCTTGGCAGATGGCGAACGCTTCCTTCTCTTTGGAGCGATACAGCTCCCTGTCGCGCTTGTCCTGCTCGCTCGCAAGGCGCAGTACGGGCTTGAGCGGAAGCACCACTCGGTTTTCCTCCACCTCGTGCGGTTCGGAAACGACCTCCCCGAACTCGTCGCCCCTCGCGGTCTCCACGATTACACTGTCGCCAAGCTTTATATCGAAGCCGTTCGGGTCAAAATAGTAGACCCTGCTGCCGGTTCTGAATTTTACACCTATTACGTTAATCATCCTATATCCTTTTCTCGCCTTTGTGCGCACATACCTATGCGGCATATGAGTTTATCAAGCGCGGGCCCGCCCGACGCCTTGTAGTATAAGGCGGTTTCGGTCTCCGTGACCACGTTCATCATACTCTGAATTTGTCCGATTGTAAAGCCACTTGCAAGAGAATTTCTAAGCGACGCCAAATCGGGCGCTACATAGTCCATAGATCCCAGGCTCATCGCAAGCGCGTCCCTTAGTATCGCCTGCCATATCGTCAGCAGCTCCCGCAGCTTATCCGTATCCACCCTTGTGCGTTTCTTGGTCTGCGGCTCGTCGGACGTCTCCGCGTCCTCCTCGCCCTTGGACTTGGGCTTGGAGCTTAAAAGCTCCGCCGCCTTTGCGTACGGGGAAACGGGTGAAACGCTGTCCCGAAGCAGCTCCGCCGCGCCCGTAAAGAACGAGGCAAACTCCTCTGTGGAGTAAGCCCTTGCCACGCCCCGAACGCCACGCGACAGCAGCGCGGCCCTGTGCGCTATGCGCTCATCTATGCCTTCGCTGATTAGCTCGCGCTCGACCGTCCTCACGTCCTCCGCGCCTATGCGCCAAACCATGCAGCGCGAAAGCACAGTCGTAAGACAGCCGCTCTCCTTGCCGGTCAACAGAATCAACGTGTCCTCGGGCGGCTCCTCTATGGTCTTTAGCAGCGCGTTTTGGCAGATTTCGCCCATCAAATCCACGTCCGCGCACAAAAAGCAGTGCCTGCCCCGCTGCATGGGGGTAGAATTGACCCGCGTGAGCAGGTCGCGCAGGAATACCGCGCCGCCGCTCTGCTTCGCCGCAAGAGCTACGTCCTCGGCCGTAACCTTTATCAAAAGCCCCGTTTCCTCAGCGGTCTTATAGTCGTCCCGCCCCGTCAGAAAGAGGGCGCAAAGCTGCCGCGCCGTTTGCAGGCTCTCCTGCCGCGCCTCGCCCGTAATGAGCACGGCGTGAGGTATCGTCCCGTCTATGAAGCTCCTGCGCCTTACCGCGCTAATCTCGACTTCACCCATGTTCATCCTTTCGTTTTCACTTGCCTACGCAGAAGTTGGAGAAAATTCGGTCTATGACCTCGGCGTCCACGTCCCTGCCCGTGACGGAGCCAAGCTCATGCAGGGCTTCGTTTATGTCGGTCGCCACGAAATCATCGTCCGCGCCGTCCAAAGCCTGCGCTATATCAGCTCGGGCACGCTCCAACGCGGTAAGGTGCCGCTCGTTTGTGACGGCCTCGCCCTGAGGGTCGGGGTCCATAAGCTCGACCATGCGCTTCTTCAGCTCGTCAAGCCCCTCGCCCGTCTTTACGCTGATGGAAACGCTGTCAAGCTCCCTGAGCTTTCGCGCTGTTTCGGGATTCGGCTCCAAATCGCACTTATTAGCCACAACCAGCACGGGGCATTCCATGCCCTTCGGCGGCTCAACATAGGGTTGGGACACGTCCGTCACCCAAAGACAAAGCTCACACGCTGACGCGGCCGCAAGTGCGCGGTCTATGCCCATGCGCTCAGCTTCGCCGAAAGCCTCCCGAATCCCCGCGGTATCGACAAGGCGCACGACCATGCCGCAAAGCGAAAGCTTCTCCTCAATGAGATCGCGGGTTGTACCCGCCGTCGCCGTGACTATGGCTCTGTCACTCATCAGCAGGGCGTTCATCAACGAGGACTTGCCCGCGTTCGGCCTGCCGAGTATGACCGCCTTCGCGCCGTCCCTGACTATCCTGCCGTGACGCCCCTGCCTTATTAGCTCGTCCGTAAGGCGCAAAGCCTCGGTTAAGCTGTCGTGAAGCGACGCGTAGGCGCTCTCGTCGGCCTCGTCGGGATAGTCAATCGCGGCGTCAAGTCCGCTCAAAGCCGAAAGCAGCGGCTCCTCTATGCGCTCAACCCTGCGGCGCATACCGCCGCCCAGCTGTTCAAGCGCTGCGCGAAGCTGTCCGGACGCCTCGGCGTTGACCACGTCCATCACCGCTTCCGCCTCGGTAAGATCCATTTTGCCGTTCATGAAGGCGCGCTTGGTGAACTCGCCGCCCTCCGCCGGCGCCGCTCCCAAGCTTGAAAGCAGGGACAGCACCCTTTTCATGGTCTCGCGGCCGCCGTGTATGTGCAGCTCCGCCATGTCCTCGCCCGTGTAACTGTGCGGCGCCTGAAAGCGCACCGCCATGGCCTCGTCTATAAGCTCGCCTTTGTCGCGTATGCGCACGAAGCTCAGGCGGGAAGCTTCAAGCTCCCTTCCCGTAATCCTTCTCAGTATGTCGCGGGACATGGGCCCGCTTATTCTGACTATCGCGACCGCTCCTCCATAGGGCGTCGCGGGCGCAAAGACCGTCTGCTGCATTCAAAACCTTGGCTTGTTGCTGTTGACATAGGGGCTTGCAGACTTTTTGCCGCAGCCTCACGATAAAAAACACGGGCGGAACTCTCCGCCCGTTGCTTACAAAACCTATTTCTTGGTCGGAGTGATGATGACCCTGCGGTTAGGCTCCTCGCCCTCGCTGTGCGTGGTCACCCCGCGGAAGTTCTGCAACGCGTAATGCAGTACCCTGCGCTCATAGGGGTTCATCGGCTCCATCGCCATGGATCTGCCCGTCTTGACCACCCTTGCGGCGTTCCTGCGCGCCAGCTTGCGCAAGGTCTCCTCGCGGCGAACGCGATAGCCCTCGGTATCGATGGATATCCTGCGCGGGCCGGCTTCCTTGCGGTGACGGTTGGCATGATGCGAAACGATGTACTGAATCGCGTCCAGCGTCTCCCCATGGCGTCCGATAAGCAGACCGTCGGTGTCGGACTCGATGATGAGCTTCAGCCCGTCGTCGGTCTCGGCGGCAAGCACGCTGCACTTTAACTGCATCGCTTCAAGCATACCGGAAAGGAACTGTGCGTCGGGATCGCTGTCTGCAAGCTCACGGCTGTATTCAATACCGCCCCACTCACGCGGAAGGGCGTTTTCATCCTCCGGCAGCTCCTGCTCAGGCTCCGCATTTATGGCTTCGGGTCTGTCCTCGCGGGGGCGGTCGCTCTT
>DAOPJM010000003.1:0-96758 GCA_035399665.1 Clostridia bacterium | reverse complement strand
CATTTAGTGTTGAGGTCATGTCTGTTCTTGTAGTCACTGACGATTGATAACGCGTCCGCGTACTTGGCTTCGGGTCTTTGCAGCGACTTTAGGTTCACTTTTTGCGACTTGACGCATACGGAAGCTATGATGGCGGCGATAAGCATACTCAGCACCGAGACTGCCATTACAGTCAAGACCGCATAGGCTTACCACATAGCGGACGAACCTGAGGCGGTGAACAGCTTGGGTATTACAGCGAAAAAGGGTATGTATAAATCGAGCGAAAGTCCAAAGCTGTACCTGAAATCTGCAAGAATCAGGTTGGGCAAAAGGAACAGGAACGCCGCGGGCAGCGCGATACAGAAAGCGTAGTATATGGCGTCACGCACAATAAAACGCCGATGCGCGTCATTAATGCCGCGCCGAATCGTTCGCAGGTCATTTTTATCCATATTAACTTACCTCCCCCATAAAAGCCCCAATAAGCGAATCCATTTTACAACCATTTTACAAATTATAACAGAATTCGCATACATATGCAAGCACAAATTGAGATAAATATATAACTTTGTTTTGGCTTTTCGGGTTGCAAGCGGCTTGACCACGGTGTTATAATGACCGTGGCAACAATATCGTTATGGAGGTTGGTATGTATACAGGCGCAGGGATCATCAAGATCTACGCGGGAAGAACGGGCGTACCGTTCGCAAAGCGTATGTGCAGCTATCTCGGCACTCAGCTCGGCGAGTCGGAGACGATAGTTTTTCCGGAGGGGAACATCTTCGTCAGGATCAATGAGTCCATTCGTGACAAGGACGTTTACATTGTGCAGCCCATAGCCCGAGAGCCCAACAGCGAGTTCACCGAGCTGCTGTTCTGGATTGACGCGTTCAAACGTTCATCCGCTAACTCGGTCACCGCTATCATTCCTTATTTCTCCTATGCAAAGGGCGACAAGAAGGATGAGCCGAGGGTTTCCATCAGAGCAAGGGTTTGCGCGGACTGCATAGAAGCAATCGGCGTTGACAGGGTGATTTTCATGGATTTGCACTCGGCGCAGGTTCAGGGCTTCTTCAAGAAGCCGGTCGATCACCTTTACGCTCAGCCCCTTTTGGCGGAATATGTCAAAAGACAGGGTGTGGTAAGTGAGGATTTGGTTGTCGTATCGCCCGATGCAGGCTCCGCAAAGCGCGCTCACGCGTTTGCGAACGTGTTCGGATCAAACGTCGCGATTGGCGACAAGACCCGCTACAACCACAAGGACGACGCGAAAATCCTAAACATTATCGGCGACGTTGACGGCAAGGACTGCCTTGTAGTCGATGATTTCTCCATCACGGGCGGTACGCTCGTGGACGTTGCAAGAGGCTTAAAGGAGCATGGCGCCCGCCGCATATTCGGCGCGCTGTCCCACAATGCCATGAGCGAGAAGGCCATCAAGAGGATAGACGACAGCCCCTATGAGTGGCTTGTCACCACCGACACGGTGGAGTGTCCCGAGGCCAAGAGCAGCGACAAGATACGCATAATATCCGCCGCTCCGCTGTTCGCTCAGGCGGTCAGAACGATACACGACCGTGCCCCGATGAGCATGATGTTCAACTGTCAGCTCAATAAACGACTGCTCGATATGAGCTTCTCCGAGCAGCTCAGTTTACTCGACTGATAAGTAAAATTTAGTATATTTTATTGATAATACTGTTGTGTTATTTGACAAGTCATGCTATACTCGGCTTGTGAGATATACGAAGAGTGGACGTATATTGTCCACTCTTTTTTTGAATATGATAAGCAAAGACAGGAGGTTGAATATGAGAAACAAGGTATTATGTCTGCTGCTTGCGCTGCTTATGTGCGGCGCGGCGCTTGCCTGCAATCAAAGCGACGGAAAGAAACCCGACGTCACGGCCGAACCTACCGCCGAGGTGCAGGCAACCGAGGTTCCCGAACCTACGGAACAGCCCATCGACGCCGCCATCATCTCCAACTATCAAGGGGATTGGTTCGGCGTATTTGCGATTACGGACTGCGGCGGCAGCTTTGACGGCGCCAAGGATATGACAAACGACTGCTTCGTGAGGTTTGCGCTTCAGGCGGCCGGCACGGGCGAAAGCTATATTCTGGTCAACGGCAACGGCGACGGGCTTTTCGCGGAATGCATGGTAAAAGCCGCTCCGGACAAGCTCCTGCTTTCAGGGCTGATCGCGGGCAACGATATAGCTTGGGAGTTCTTACCGAGCGACGACGGCTTTTTGACCCTTGAGGGCAAGTGCGGTGACGATACCGACTTCTTCGATGTTCGTATAATCCTGCGCAGGGTTGGCGACGCATGGTCGGTCGGAGATGTTTACCCTGCCAATTATGTTTACGCGCTTTCCTATGGTTACGCCGCTCTGTTTGAGAATATGGGCGGTCTGTACCTGAATATGCCCCTCATCCCACAGATTGACGGGGTAGAGCCTGTCGTCATAGACGGCCTTGAGTAAAGGTGGGCTTAGCAATGAAGATAAAAAGAGCATTAACCCTTATAGTCGCGGCGCTCATGCTGTTCACACTCTTCCCAATCGCGGCGTCGGCGGAAAGCCTTTCATCGGGCAGGGTAGGCGATTCGTATTCCGCGACGTTGAAACAGGTTAACTTCAATTCGGGGTCACGCCCCACTTACAGCACATCGGGGAGCATTCCTCCGGGGCTTTCGATAAGCGCGATGGTGTTTGTTTCACAGGCGACCTATTCGCTTCGCGGAACGCCAACTGAAGCGGGCAGCTACAGCTTCACACTCAATATCAATGCGGGAAGCGACCATTACAGTTACAGCTACAGTGTTCGCATAGACCCCAAGTGCGCGCAGCATGAATATGATGATGTGACCGTCATGTCTGAGCCTACATGCACCGAGGACGGCATGGCGAGCGGCACCTGCAAGAACTGCGGCAAGTACTCCATCTTCACTCTGCCCGCCTTGGGACATGACATGACCGCTTGGTACATGGGTTACCCCGAAGGCGGAGTTGAGGTGCATTACGGCGAGATCTGGGAGTGCAGGAACTGCAAGCGCAGCGGCTGTAACTACTCCGAGTGCAGAAAGCTGTATCCGCTTGACGGCGAGGACTATTCCGACCTGCTGCAGGTTATGCCGCCGGCAGTCGTGAGCCAAGAGTATGACGAGGTTGCGATAACGACTGAAGGCACCCTCCGGCATGTCGAGTTCACGGGCTATATGCCCGACGGCTTGACCTTGGAGCCGACCTCATCCGATGACAACAAGTCCTACTCCCTGCGAGGCACGCCGACAACGGAGGGTGACTACTTCTTCGTGATAGAGGCAGAGCGGGACGGCATAGACCTCAAGTTCCCCATCTATATTACGGTGTACCCTAAGGGCTCCGTTATAAACGAAACCATTATAATTCCGGACGCCATAGAGGGCATAGAGTACGAGTTCGCCGACTATTTCGCCGAGGTTGAAGGCGTGAGCTTTTCCGAGCTTGGACTTTCCGACGAACCGGACGGCGGCTTCTTCCCCGAAGGAATGAACCTATGGGATTGGTGGGACAACGTTGACGACTTTGACGGCAGCACCCGAATGGGCTGGCTGCTTGAGGGTCTGCCCGCCAAGCAAGGCAGCTACTTCTTCTATTATTCATTCACAGGCGACAATTACCGCACCTATGTATACCCCATGCAGATTACAGTAACGCCGCATATCTGCGTATACAGCGGTTGGAAGGCGTTAGGCTCCTTGTCGGGCTGCAGCTATGACGCGTCGTTCTCAGGCACCTGCGAGGGTTGCGGCGACAGCAAGACCGTTACCATGGCGGCTTCGCATTGCTATGGCTCTTGGGAAAAGACCGAAGACGGATATACAAGGGCATGCACGCTGTGCGGCCAGACCGAGACGCTTGAATCGCCAACCTATGACTGCTGCGGCAATTGCGGCTCTGTGTGCGAACACTTCATCAGTCAGGCCGTAGTCAGCAACGACGGCAACTATGTCACAACGGTTTGCAAGCTCTGCGGCGAAAGAAAGCGTTACGCCTTCAACGACGTCGCTTTGGCGGGCGCAGAAATCACCGTGGGCTTTGCTTGCGGAAGCTATTACGGCGACGCGTACGCGGATTTGTTCGGAGCCGAAAAGACCGAAGGTCTTGAGGAGGAGGACAGACGCGCCCTGCCCGAGGCCGAGACGAGCGACGTCAGCTATTACGCCGTCATAGCCATACACGACATGGACAATGTCAAGTCAATCGAATTCGTCTCAGGCAGAATGCCCGACGGGATGAACTTGGTGATTGCCAAGAGCAACCCGGGTCAGTCCGACAGGCTCGTTTTAACCGGAGTTCCCACCAAGACAGGCTCGTACATTTTCAACGTCCGCGTGAAGCGCACGGATGATACGACCGAGATAGTTCCCGTGCGCATAAGTGTAGTGGAAGCGGGCGCGGCCAAGCTTGTGTCCCCGTTCATCACCATGCAGCCCGAGAACAAGACGGCTCTGCCGGGAGACTATATTACGCTCAAGGTCAGGGCAAAGAAGATAATCGGCATAGACTGCAGCTATATGTGGTATCGTTCGAGCAGTCCGAACTACGACGGCGGTTCGCCGCTAACAGGTATTGATTCGGCTTATACCGACAGCCTGTCAGTCTGCCTGATTGAAGCGGGAACATGGTACTACTACTGCGTCGTGACCTACTCGGTTGAGGGCGGCGGAACAAGTACCACAAACTCCGTAATTGTCAGCGTCACGGTCGAAGACTCCGACGCATAAAAACACCAAGCTTGAGTGACGAAAGGAGAAGTACATGAAAAAGACATTGGCCATACTGCTAACAATCTGTCTCATGAGCGTATCGGCGGGCATTGCACTTGCCGCCGACACCGCCGACATAGTTCTGAATCTTCCCGAAGTCAACGCCGATGAATGCATGGTTGATGTATATCACATCACCAACGCCGAATATGAGATCAGCGCGTATGTTGACGTCAAGGCGGGGGAGGACTACGAGGTCTCGGAGGGCTATGAAAAGAGCCTTGTCGGAACTTATCTGAAGTACGATATCAGCATAAGCGGAGCGCCTGAGGGCTATCTTGTAAGCTTTGCTGAGCTGTATCTGGATACTGACGAGAGTATGCTGACCCTTGCGAAAATCAATGACGATTTCGAGCATTACAGCTTCACCGTCGGCAGCGTCGGCTCTGTCGCGTGGACGCGCAACAACGATTACGCGAAGGAAGGCAAGATTTCCCTTGCCGTGGCCAACGGCAACGGCATGGGCATGAGAACGCCCCTGCTGTCGCTGTACTTCACCTTGACCGAATCCGCAACGGCGGGCAGCGAGATTGCAATCACCTGCGAGGGTTTCCGCATTGGCTTTGTCACCGCCGATACTAACGAGACGCAGATGCCCGAGGACAATGTGAGCATTACAATGGACAATGGCTCCGTTTCCGTTCGCAGTATGCATGATGTTACTTATGTCGCGGACGGAACAACCGTGGCGTCGTACACCGTGGGGGATGGTCAAACTTTAGCCGAAATACCCGCAGTCCCCGCAAAGGTCGGCTATACAGGCGCTTGGGATATTGACCTCGACGGCGTTGCCATAACGGAGAACAAGACCGTAACGGCGGTCTATACCATCAATAAGTACATTGTGACCTACACCGCGGACGGAGTGACCGTAGGCGAGTACACCGTAGAGCATGGCGGAACCCTGAGCGAGATTCCCGCCGTGCCGGCAAAGGTCGGCTATACAGGAGCTTGGGACGTTGACCTTGAAGGCGCTGCAATCACGGAGAACAAGACTGTTACGGCCGTCTATACGTTGATTCCGGATGTGAAGTACGGCGACGCGGACTGCAACGGAAGCGTAAACTCCTCAGACGCCTCGGAGATACTGCGTTACCTTGTAAGCCTTAGCAAGCTCACAGAGCAGGGCATGAAGAACGCCGACTGCGACGGCATAAAGGGCGTTACGGCGGGAGACGCTTCGGCTATACTGCGTTATCTTGTCGGTCTGAACGCCACTCTGCCGCCCGAGTAAGCTAATAGGTTAAGACCATTATCAAAGCCCGTTCCGTTATGAGAGCGGGCTTTTTTAATATGGATGGAAGCTAAAAATCAGCTCAAAGTACAGTAAAAGCCCGTCCGATATGAGGACGGGCTTTATGCATAAATTAAGTAATTAAGGGGCTTAGTTTGTTTTAAGCGCGCTTCTTTGCGAGCTGCGCCTTTTTGCGGTTGGCAGCATTCTTGTGAATGATACCAGCGGCAGCGGCCTGATCAACGGTCTTGACAGCAAGCTGATAAGCAGCCTCACTGGCAGTTGCGTCGCCGGCGCTCAAAGCCTCATCGTACCTGCGAATGACGGTCCTCATTTGGGACTTGGCCATACGGTTACGCAGATTTTCACCCTTAGTAACGCTCGCACGCTTGATTGCAGATTTGATATTTGCCAAAGCATTTCACCCCCTGTAGTAGTTTCGATATCTCGAACTGTGATACTATAACACAGCGAAGAAACAAATGCAAGCACTAAATCAAGATTTTTATAAAATAATTACGTCAGTTGTTGCGAAGACGGCATAAGGTATTTTTAGAGTCCGTCATGGCATAATATTTGTGGCGGCAAAGCTCGACGAACCATATTATGCAAAGGGAACATAACAAAAATGCAGTCCGAATCAACCGTGGCAGAATGTCACAACTTCGTTGCAATTTGCATGTTGACACAAGGGGGAGGCGGGGCTATAATATGTTTCGAAACTTAGCACTCGGACACAGTGAGTGCTAAAACTAAAGGAGGAATTAGTAATGCAACTGAAACCTTTACTGGACAGAGTTGTGATCCAAAACGTTGAAACAGAGGAAGTTACCAAGGGCGGAATACTGCTCACAAGCGCGGCAAAGGAAAAGCCCCAGATGGCGATAGTAGTCGCGGCAGGCCCCGGCGGCATGGTCGACGGCAAGGAAGTCAAGATGGTTCTCAAGGTTGGCGACAAGGTCGTATACTCTAAGTATGCCGGCACCGAAGTCAAGCTGGACGGCAACGAATACACTATACTGCGTCAGAGCGATATTCTGGCGACGGTTGAATAATAGGAGGGCATTATGGCAAAGCAGATTAAATACGGCGAAGAAGCAAGGCGTTCGCTTGAAGCGGGCTTGGATCAGCTTGCAAATACCGTGAAGATTACGTTAGGGCCTAAGGGCAGGAACGTGGTACTTGAGAAGAAGTTTGGCGCACCGCTCATCACGAACGACGGCGTTACCATAGCAAAAGAGATAGAGCTTGAAGACCCATTTGAAAACATGGGCGCACAGCTTGTGAAGGAAGTCGCCACTAAGACCAACGACGTCGCGGGCGACGGCACGACCACCGCGACCCTTTTGGCTCAGGCAATGGTACGCGAGGGCATGAAGAACGTTGCGGCGGGCGCTAACCCCATGGTTCTCAGGAGAGGTATCGAAGCGGGCGTAGAAGCGGCCGTAGACGGCCTCAAGAAGCTCTCAAAGCCCGTCGGCTCCAAGCAGGCAATCGCACAGGTTGCGGCTATTTCAGCGGGTGAGGAGCGCGTAGGACAGCTCATATCCGACGCTATGGAGAAGGTCGGCAACGACGGCGTTATCACCATCGAGGAGAGCAAGACCATGAAGACCGAGCTGCGCATCGTCGAAGGTATGCAGTTTGATCGCGGCTACTGCTCCGCTTACATGGCCACCGATACCGAGAAGATGGAAGCTGTTTTAGACACTCCGTACATTCTCATCACCGACAAGAAGATTTCCAACATTCAGGAGATTCTGCCCGTACTTGAGCCGATAGCTCAGCAGGGCAAGAAGCTTCTCATCATCGCCGAGGACGTAGAGGGCGAAGCTCTCGCGACCTTGGTCATAAACAAACTGCGCGGCGTGTTCACCTGCGTTGCGGTCAAGGCGCCCGGCTTTGGCGACAAGCGCAAGGCAATGCTTCAGGATATCGCAATCCTCACCGGCGGCGAGGTCGTTTCCTCCGATTTGGGCATGGAGCTGAAGGACGTCACTATCGCACAGCTCGGCAGCGCAAAGCAGGTTAAGGTCGATAAGGACAGCACAGTTATCGTTGAGGGCAATGGTGACAGAGCCGAAATCGAGGCCAGAATCAAGTCCATCAAGGCACAGATTGCGGAGACCACTTCCGACTATGACCGCGAGAAGCTGCAGGAACGCCTTGCAAAGCTCGCGGGCGGCGTAGCGGTGATAGCGGTTGGCGCGGCTACCGAGATTGAGATGAAGGAGTTCAAGCTCCGCATAGAGGACGCGCTTGCGGCAACCAGAGCGGCGGTCGAAGAGGGCATTGTTCCGGGCGGCGGCGTAGCTCTGCTGAACGTTATCCCCGAGCTGAAGGCTCTTGAGATGAACAGCAGCGGCGACATGAAGACGGGCGTTCAGATTGTGCTGAGAGCGCTTGAAGAGCCTGTTCGCCAGATTGCCAAGAACGCGGGAGTCGAAGGCTCCGTCATCGTTGACAGCATCAAGCGTAAGAAGAAGAACGGCTACGGCTACGACGCGGCCATGGGCGAGTATGGCATGATGGAGGAGAGAGGCATAATCGATCCTACCAAGGTGTCAAGGAGCGCATTGCAGAACGCGGCGTCAGTAGCTGCCATGATCATCACCACCGAGTCCCTTGTAGCTGAGATTCCTAAGCCCGAGGCAGCCCCCGCACCCGATATGGGCGGCGCAGGCATGGGCGGAATGTATTAATACAAAATAAATCAGGAGAAATAGGCGGGGATACTAAGTCCCCGCCTGTGGTTTTTTTGTGAAGTGGTTCAAAAGATTCACCCTGGAGCATCAAAGCCTGTGGATGTTCATAAAGTACGCGCTAAACGGACTTATCGCGAGCGCGGTTGAGTTTGCCGTGTACGCGCTGCTGTTCTTTTGGGCGTTCAGCTCACTCAAGGAGATAGGCGTTAATTGGTGGATACTCAACTATGAAGCGGGCGAGGCGGGCGGCCTGTGTACCATGCTGTCCACGGTGATTTCCTATGCGATAGCGCAGGTTGTCAACTTCATTATTCAGCGCAAATCGACCTTTAAGGCGGACAACAACGCAGCGGCAAGCGCCGTCATGTACGCGGCGCTGTCAGTGTTCATTTGGTTCTTCCAGATATGGTTCATGGGCGTATTGACAGCCGCGTTCACCGATGTTATGGGCGGCGGACTTGGGAGTATGCTTGCAAAGTGTCTGAACATGACCTTGGCGTTTGCCATAACCTATCCCATCAATAAGTTCGTAATTATGAAGCGCAGCAAAAAGCAGGTTCCCGCGACAGAGGATGAGCAAAAAGGCAAAAAGGCGTTATAAGCTTGGCTTATTGAACGCACAACAATAATCTGAAAAATCAACAAACGCCGCCTAATCGGGGAGCTTTCCCGTCAAGGCGGCGTTTTACCGTATCCGTATGCTGTCGGATTTATCTGTTGTACAGCTTCACATAGCGCGCAATGCGTGATGCGAGCGCGTCGTCATAAGCGCCCTCTTTCATGCGCCATTGCCAGTTAGATCCCAAGGTGCCGGGGAAGTTCATCCTTGCCTCGTCGCCAAGCTCAAGGTAGTCCTGCATCTGGGCTACGAACAGGTCGGCTGTGGAGCTCATGCCCAATCGCACAAAGGACCACACCATGCTTTCGTTGGGGTTATCGCCCGCGTAGGCCTTTGCAAACGCCAGATCATCGGGCTTTGCGGATGAAGCCCAGCCCATGACCGTGGTGTTGTCGTGAGTGCCGGTGTAGCACACGCAGCGATGCTCGTAGTTGTGCGGCAGGTAGTTGCTCTGCTCGTTGGAATCAAAGGCGAACTCAAGTACTTTCATGTTGGGGAAGCCCGCGTTTTCGACCAATTCCACAACTTCGGAAGTGACGACCCCAAGGTCCTCGGCTATGATAACCAAATTCGGGAAATTCGCCTTCAGCGTCGAGATGAAGTCCATATCCGGGCCTGTGATCCAACGCCCAATACGCGCCGTAGCCGAGCCGTATTCGACCGCCCAGTATGCGGCAAGCCCACGGAAGTGGTCTATACGAACGACGTCATAAAGCTGTCCGGCACGCGCAATTCGCCGCATCCACCAAGCGTAGCCGTTTTTGCCCATGCTGTCCCAACGATACAGCGGGTTGCCCCAAAGCTGACCGTCGGCGGTGAAGTAGTCGGGAGGAACGCCCGCAACCTCTGTGGGTCTCCGATCCGAATCAAGCTGAAACTCCTCAGGAGACGACCAAACATCCGCGGAATCCAGCGGTACATATATGGGCAGATCGCCTATAATGTGTATGCCGCGCTCGCCCGCGTAGCTCTTGAGCTTCTCCCACTGCTCATAAAACAAAAGCTGAATGAAGTTCTGAAGCTTGATTTCGGGCAGAAGCTTCAGACGCCAGTACGCCAAGGCCGCTTTGTCGCGAAGGCGGATATCGTCGTCCCATTCCTGCCACGACTTGCCGCCAAAGTGAGACTTTATCGCCATGAACAGCGAGAAATCCTCAAGCCACGCGTCGTTGTCGCGTTCAAAAGCTTCCATGCGAAGCATGAAGGCTACATCGTTCTTGGCTCGCTCAAAGGCCTTGCGAAGGACGATGTAGCGGGCGTTGTATAACGCGCCGTAGTCAACATGCTCGGGGTCGCTGCCCCAATAAAGACCGTCAAAGTCCTCGTTATAGAGCAGACCCTGCTCCTTAAGGGCGTCGAGGTCGATGAAGTAGGGGTTGCCCGCAAAGGTGGAAAAGGACTGATAGGGCGAATCGCCGTAGCTCGTCGGACCCAAGGGGAGTATCTGCCAGTACTTCTGCTTTGCGGCGGATAGGAAGTCTACAAACCTGTAAGCCTCTTTGCCGAAGCTGCCGACGCCGTAGGGCGAGGGCAGGGAAGAGATATGCATCAGAATGCCGGAAGCTCTTTTCATCAAACTGCCTTTCTCGTCAAGCTTAGCCCTTGACCGCACCCGCCACTATGCCCTTGATAATGTGCTTCTGACAGACAAGGTAGAACACAATTATCGGGATAATGCTGAGCGTAATGAGCGCCATGACCGCACCCAAATCTACATGACCGTAGCTGCCCTGAAGGTACTGAATGTGTATGGTGATAGTCTTGTACAGCGTTCTGTCAAGCACCAGGTAGGGCAGGAGGTAGTCGTTCCATATCCACATTATCTCAAGCACACCGACCGAAATCATGATGGGCTTGAGCATCGGGAATACTATCGAGAAGAAGGTACGCACAGGGCCGCAGCCGTCAATGGCGGCGGCTTCCTCTATCTCAAGCGGTATGCTCTTGACAAAGCCTGAGAACATGAATACGGCAAGCCCCGCGCCAAAGCCAAGGTAGATGATTGGGATGGTGAAAGGGGTGTTCAGCCTTAGGACGTAAGCCGTCTTGGACAGCGTGAACATGACCATCTGAAACGGTACGACCATGGAGAAAACGCAGAGGTAGTACACAATCTTCGAAAACGTGCTGTTGACCCTTGCGATATACCATGCCGCCATGGAGGTGCAGACCAGTATCAGCGCGGACGAAACAATAGTGATGAACAAGCTGTATGCAAGCGATTTTAGGAAGGGGTATTCGCCAACGGTAATGCCGTTTACATAGTTGGAGAAGCCGACAAAGGTGTCGGAGTTGGGGAAAGCGAAGGTCGCCGTGTTGATGGCCGAATTGCTCTTGAAGGAGTTCATCAGCACAATGATTATGGGGGCGATGTAGACAAGGCTTATGATGACAAACGCAACGGTAAGCACCGTCTTACCCGCGGAACCTTTCTGCTGTGTTTTCATTGCTGAATCTCCTTCCTTCTTGTAAGCGAAAGCTGAACGATGGCAAGAACCGCGACAAGCACGAAGAACACGACGGCCTTAGCCTGACCTACGCCCCTTGAATTGGAGTTAAGGTAGAAGGTGTTGTAGATGTTCAGCGCAAGCATCTCGGTAGATTTAATTATGGTTCCGTCCGCTCCGAATAGAAATGGCTGACCACCGTTCAAGACCAAGTTCTGATCGAACAGCTTGAACGAGTTTGTGAGCGTTAAGAAGGTGCAGATGGTAATGGAGGGCATGACCGTGGGAATGGTGATGTGCGTCAAGACCTGCCAGCCGTTCGCACCATCAATCTTGGCGGCCTCAATCATGTCGTCAGGTACGGACTGCAAACCGGCGATATAGATTATCATCATGTAGCCTATCTGCTGCCACGCCATCAGGATGATCAAGCTCCAAAAGCCGTAGGTGGTACTAAGGAGTATCGAGGTACCGAAGTTCTTCAAAATGCCGTCGAAAATCATCGACCAAATGTAGCCCAGGACGATACCGCCTATGAGGTTGGGCATAAAGAACACGGTTCTGAAAATGTTGGAGCCTTTGATGCCACGCGTTAAGGCGTAGGCCACAGCGAAGGCGAAAAGGTTTATCACCACCATGGAAACGACCGCGACCAAGGCGGTATACCAAAAGGCGTGCAGAAAGCCTGCGTCCTGGAATGCCTTGATGTAGTTTTGAATGCCAACCCATGTAGCGTTGCTTGTTGTTGTGAACTTACAGAATGACAGTGAAATGCCCCTCACAAAGGGATAGATGAAGCCTATGCAAAAAGCGACAAAGGTGGGAAGAAGAAACAGCGGGAACCAACACTTGATTGAGCGCCGTATCAGCTTCGAGTTCAGAGCCGCTTCGCTTTTGTGGGCTTGCTTTTTAGCTTTCATAGCTCCTCCTTGGGGTTGATGGGTAGAAAATGGGGACGAGCGTTTCCACTCGCCCCCACATGAAGGTTATACGGATTGATGCTTATTGAGCGGCGTACTGGGTTGCCCAACCGGTTACGAACGCGGTTACCACGTCGTCCCAGCTGCCGGTGCCTGCGGAGTACTGGGTCAGAGCGGCTACGACGCCTGCACGCCAGTTATCCACGTTGGGGGTGTAGTTGAACGCCCAGGTTACAACGTAGTTGCCATCAGCGAGGTACTCGTTAGCATCGTTGAAGAACACGTTCTCGGTCTCCTTGGCGGCCTTGAAGGGGATGGGTCCGAACTGCTCGGCCATCATGGTCGTGCCGGCTTCGGAGGTGACTACCCAGTACATGAAGTCCAAAGTAGCCTTGATATTGGCTTCGGAAGCCTTGCTGTTGACTGCCCAGCAATTCTCGGTGCCGCAGCACAGAGCGGCCTTTTCTTCACCTGCTGCGCCGCAGTAGATGGGGATCATGGCCAGGTTAGCGGCGTCCATACCGAAGGTGGTGGTCAGGTTGGAGTACTCCCAAGAACCGTTCTGATAGAACACGGCCTTGCCTTCGCCAAATTCGGCTTCGGCCTGGTCGCCGGTCGCGGATGCGAGCTGCGTGGGGTCAGTGTCGGAGTTGTTGATGTAGAGATCCCAAATCATCTTGAAGTTGTCAAGATAAGCGTCGGTGATGGTTGCGGGCTGAGCGGTTACATTGTCGTCCCTAAACTGATAGAACAGGGGCATGTTGGCAAGGTGACCGGAGAAACGCCAGCTGGAGGAACCGTCCATGCCGGAGGAGGTGAACGCTGCAAACGCAAGCTCGCCGCTCTCGTGACGTGCGGTGATGTCCTCAACAACGGTCTTGAGAGACTCGAAGTTGGTGATTTCATCCAGAGAATGACCCGCTTCTGCAAGCAGAGCGGTGTTGACGATGATGCCGAAGCACTCGTAGCAGTAGCCGATGCAGTAGACTTCGCCGTTTTCGCCAAACAGGTTGAAGTCGTTGGTGGTCATTTCGTTGTAGACAGCGCTGCCGGTGAGGTCATAGCAGTAGTCGCCCCAGGTATCAAGACCGGCCTGGTTGCCGCACTGGAACATGGTCGGAGCGGAATCGCCCTTGTCCATCTCGGCGGTCAGGGTCTCGGAATAGGTGCCGGAAGCAGCGGTGACGACGGTCACTTTTACGCCGGTCTCCTCGGTGTACTTAGCGGCAAGAGCCTGCCAAGCCGCGTCGGACTCGGGCTTGAAGTTGAGATAGTAGACGGAGCCGGTCTCCTCAACCGGTTCCTTGGTGCCACAAGCCGCACAGACGGCGGTGATCATGACAAGAGCCAGGACCAGGGCAAGAATTTTCTTCATTTGATTTACCTTCCTTCTATTTATTCTTAATACGCCAAACAGCATATTAATTCAGATTGAGCGGCGCGCATACCGAGGCGCCCTTTCTAAGCTTTGCGGTGAGCAATATCTGACGATTCTGCCCCCTGCCTTCAATAAGACCTATCAGAGTATCGGCGCAGGATTCGCCAATCTCAACGATGGGTTGTTCCAGGGAACACAGCACCGGGTTGACATATGCCGTAAGGTCAAGCCCGTCTATCGCAAGGACGGAGCAGTCCTCAGGCACCGAAATACCGTGATCCGTGAGCGCTTTCATAGCGGCTATCGCCATCATGTCGGCGATGCAGAATATTGCGGTAAACTTCGTATCGTTCTCAATGACTGAGCTTACGGAATCGTAGATTCTACCGAGGTCGGAGAAGCTGTCGGTGTTGATAACCAGCTCCCTGTCAAGCTCTATGCCCGCGCTGCTCAGCGCGTCCAAGTACCCTAAGTACCTAAGCTCGCTTATGGAGCGGTCGCAAACGCTGTCAGCCAAGATTGCGATATGCTTGTGACCAAGCATGATGAGCGAGTTCACCGCATAGAAGGCGGCGGCTCTGTCGTCGATGGAAACCGACGAGTAGGATGAGGGCGGAAGCGAACCGAAGGTGTTCGCGTAAGTACACATTACGAAGGGGACGGGGATGAGGTCAATTTCCTCTTGGGTGTAGTTGAACCTGCCGCCCAAGAACAGTATACCGCAGGGCTTGCGCTCATTGATTATCAGCCGCGCCGCGTGTAGCTCGTCCTCGTTTGTGTGTATCTGATGAAGCTCCAAAGCGAAGCCATTCTTTACAAGCTCTTCCTCAAGCACCCGAATCAGCGGTGCGAAGAAGGGGTTGGAGACGCCGCGAACGAGAACGATTATGGTGTCTGAACTCGACTTGACAAGGTTTCTTGCGCTGTTGTTTGGGATGTAGTGCAGCTCCCGAACAGCGTCCATGACCTTGGTGCGGGTATCCTCGGAAACGTCGGGATGATTGTTCATAGCCCTTGAGACGGTGCTTACCGCGAAGCCGCAGCGAGACGCAACATCCTTGATGCTGACCATGGAGGACGCTTCCTTTCGACATACTTGGAAACGATTTCGGTAACGATACCGGTAACGTTTCCACAAACAATGTCATTATAGTTTCATGACACAATTTTGTCAATACCAATTTACTAAAAAACCAAAAAATATTTACAAGGTGAATTTCCAAGGGTATTCGAAACACGCCCCCCACTGTCATCCTGAGGAGCGGCAGCGACGAAGGATCTTGAAACAAACTTGCGCTTACAGCCCCGCTCCTCCGAATCCCCCCGGTTGCCATTCCAATATGCTCCGCCAACTAACCCCCGCTGTCATCCTGAGGAGCGGCAGCGACGAAGGATCTTGAAACAAGCTTGTAATCAAAAGAGCGCTCCCACGCGTGACAAACTCTTTCCGCCGTGAGCGTCTCTTGACCTTTGAGTTTTCGGCAAGATCCTTCGACTTCGCTCAGGATGACAAGTAAGTCATAACCACTCTCAAGCCCGTTCGGTATCCGCAACCAACCCCCGCTGTCATCCTGAGGAGCCTTAGCGACAAAGGATCTTGAAATAAACTTGCGCTTACAGCCCCGCTCCTCCGAATCCCCCCGGTTGCCATTCCAATATGCTCCGCCAACTAACCCCCGCTGTCATCCTGAGGAGCGGCAGCGACGAAGGATCTTGAAACAAGCTTGTAATCAAAAGAGCGCTCCCACGCGTGACAAACTCTTTCCGCCGTGAGCGTCTCTTGACCTTTGAGTTTTCGGCAAGATCCTTCGACTTCGCTCAGGATGACAAGTAAGTCATAACCACTCTCAAGCCCATTCGGTATCCGCAACCAACCCCCACTGTCATCCTGAGGAGCCTTAGCGACGAAGGATCTTGAAATAAACTTGCGCTTATAGCCCCGCTCCCTCGAACACCCTTCTGTCATCTCGTCTTGACAGAAGGATCTTACAACACGCCTACGCCTGACCAAGCCACGAGGACTTCATAAACACACAAGAATGCTACATAATTGTTAAATGTGTGTTTGTCTGCGGACTAATTTCTTGCATTTTGTTTTAAGCTGTCGTATAATAAGCTTAGAAAATTAGGAGGTACTGACAATGCTTAAGAAATTCACTTGTCTTGCTATAATTCTTGCTATACTTATGGGATTTGCGTCCGTCGCGGGAGCGTATGACAGCGTACCCGCCGAGGGTCTCATGGGCGATGCAAATTCAGATACCAGCGTCAACTCCAGCGATTCGGCATTTATATTAAGATACTTGGTAGGTCTTGAGGATTTGGGTTATTCGCAAATAGTCCTTGCCGACGTAGACCACAGCGGGAACCTGTCAGCATCCGACGCTACCGCAATACTTAGGTATCTTGTAGGTCTTGTCGATGACTATGAGACAACAGCCGAAAAGACCACGGCAAACGGAGAGTACAGCTTCATCGCAAAGCGCAACAGATCCACCGTGACCGCGTATTTTGGGAGCGACGCCACGATCAACCCCTTTCCTCAGGCTATGGAGGGACATCCCGTAACGACTATCGCAAAGGACACGTTCAAAGGCAGCTCCGTCACTGAGGTATACTTCCTCGCAGATCCGCCTGAAGGTCTTGCCGAGGCGGGCATAACGGCGGGCGCGACACTCTATTACCCCGAACCCAACGCCGACGCATGGGCGAGCGCGGGACTTGAGGGCTACACCTTAACATCATATGTGCCGGGCGTAGAGGTCAGCTTCACGGTTGGCAATTTTGAGTCCGTATACACGGGCGAGAAGCAGGGCATAACCGCAACCCCTTCCGTCAGCGTGGAGTTCACGGTAACATATACTCAGGATGGTGTGGCCGTAACGCCAAAGAATGCGGGAACCTATCAGTATGAGATAACCGTAACCTCGACGGGCTATGCTGCGACAGGCGAAAACCTCAAGGGTGATTTCGTAATAGAGAAGGCGACCTATGCACCTCAGCCCACCATGAGCGACAAGACCTGCAAGCAGGAGAAAGAGAATCAGCTTGAGCAGTTCACCATTACCGCGGAGAACATCCCCGATGGCGTGACCGTGAGCTATACCTACTACTATCGAAAGTCCGACAAGGACAGCTATGTCAAGATAGAGGATCAGTTTGGTAAGGATCCGGGCCAGTACCGCGTTGTGGCGCACTTTGACGGCGATTATAATAACTTCTATGTTATCACCGACAAGTCGGCGATGCTCACCATAACCTCCGATTGGGGCGGCGGCTTC
The DNA here is from genome assembly GCA_035399665.1 of Clostridia bacterium. Lineage (GTDB taxonomy): Bacteria > Bacillota > Clostridia > Christensenellales > CAG-138 > DAOPJM01. The sequence continues at coordinate 79,379 of DAOPJM010000003.1, read as the reverse complement.
ATGTCGCTGGATGACGACCGCTGATTGCGGTACAAGTAAAGGAAAGATGAAGTCGGCCGCAAAGAGAATAATTTCATATATCTTAATTCTGCTCGTGCTTGGCGCGGGCAGTTTTGCATACGCGGCGACCGACAGAGGCGATCTTAACGGAAATGGGGTAATTGACGCGGGCGACGCCGCACTGATAATAAAACATGTCTCCCACAAGATAACTCTGAACGATACACAAAAGGCACGCGCCGACGTAGACGGAGACACGCTTGTTACCGCTTCCGACGCAGCTTTACTGTTGAGGCTTATAACGGGTGAGACAAGCGACATGTCGGCTTGCGAGGTAAAATTCACGCTTGCCGTGACCGCGAATCTTGGCGGGCAGGGATGGGTGAGTGAGCTTTTCACGAAAGCCAATGTGAGCAATCAGCTGCTTTCTGCCGCGAGCTGCATAGAGGAGCTTAGGGAGGAGAACAGGAATTTCATGCTCCTTGACGGGGGAGCGTCGCTATATGGCAGCGATCTTTCGCTTACCTACGCCGCAGTCGCAAACGGCAAGGGAACAGGACTGATGGCAAGCATATTCACAGCAATGGGCTATGACGCCGTCGCTCTCTCGGATACGGACTTCAATTACGGCAGGCTGCCGCTTAGGACGGATATTGACGCCATGAGAACCGCCGGGACGCCCGTGTTGATGGCCAATTATCTCAAGAACGACCCGACGACCGCAGATCCCGACATGGCGGTGTGGAACGGTGCTTCGCCTTATATCATCAGGGAGTATACCAACAGCTGCGGCGAGGTATTGACAGTCGGAGTCATCGCGCTGCTTACAGAGTCTTTGGACGTGGAAGGACTGGGTTTTGGCGGCGTCAACGGCATAGAGCCTTTGTCCATGTCCGAGATATACTCTTATTATGAAAAGACCCTTACCGCAAGCTGCGATATGATAATCGCGGTTGTGGCGGCGGAGCCACAGAACGAGACGACGGGGGAGGAGGGCGAAAAGGACAGCGTTTCGGCGTTGGTCAGGTCGTGCAGCAGCATAGACCTTGTGCTTTGCTCCAAGACGGAGGATATAAGCAGCGCTGTCAACGCCGAGGGCAGAAAGATACCCGTTGTGGGACTTCCCAAGGACGCTTCGACCGTCGGCGTTATGAACGTCAGCTTCAACACCTACTCAGGGCAACTTCAGGTGATTGTATCATCAAAAGCCGTGGCGGACTATAAGCCGCTCGGCACACTCCAGGCACAGATACTTAGGATTTACAACATCGCCAACGTAGTGTCCTCCGTGCCTGTGGGCTATATTTCCGAGCCTGTAAGCCCCGTGAGCGGCTACCACGAACAGAGCGCGTGGATGGAGCTTATTCACCAGGCGCAGATATGGGCGGCTTCAAGCTGGGCTGAGAGCGAGAACGCCGATTTGCCCGACATTATTGCTTCCGTGGCATACCCGTACATGAGCATAAAGCGGGAGGGTGTGCTTGAGGGAGAGCTTAATGTCGGAGATCTTTGCTGCATGACCGACGATAGCCCAAGCTTCTCACTTATCATCATGCGCGGACGCGAGATTACAGCATGGCTTGACGACTATGCTGCGTCCTTGGCGAAGGATGAGCTGCCGTATTCGTTGTACGGCTTGAACTATACCCTTGACACACGCGAGGAGGAGGGCTTTAGAGTACTTTCACTCACGAGCTTTTGGGGGCTTGACGTCGCAAATGATGAGCTTATAGCCGTATTTGTAGCGGAAAAGGGCGAGGCGGGAAGTCTGTTCCTGCCGTACATCGATGAAAGCTACATGACCATGGAGGATCGCATAGTCGAGAGCTTCACTCTGCCGGAATTTGACGGGCTGATTCCGGACTACTACGCAGGCTGCCGAGTATTTGCCGCCTATCTTAAAAGTGAGGGCTGGATCAGACCCTACGGCTATAATAACTGGAGTATGTCATAACCAAATATGCAAAAGAAACGGCATGAACCATAAAGCTCACGCCGCTTTGTAAATAAAGCGCTGTTGTTGCAAATAGTATACGGAAATGATGGGGTTGACGGACGGGGCTTATATGCGCGGACCGGGATTGCCTTCGCGCCAGTGCTTGCGGCACAGACCGATATAGCGGTCATTCGCGCCCAGGACAACCTGCTCGCCCTCCTTGGTGATGTTGCCATTCTCGTCGAAGCGGGCGTTGCAGGTGGCTTTTCTGCCGCACCAGCATATGGTTTTGACCTCCTCAATGGTGTCGGCGCGGGCTAAGAGCCAATGACTGCCCTCAAAGAAATTGCCCTGAAAGTCGGTTTTCAGTCCGTAGCAGATTACTGGAACGTCATAGCAATCCACGATCTCACAGATGGTTTCAACCTGAGCCTTGGAGAGGAACTGAGCCTCGTCAATAATGATACAGTCGTAGACGTGAGCTTTGACGGCGTCAAGGTCAAGCTCATCCATGAGTATGCACTCATCGGTGAGACCGCAGCGCGATTTAATGGTATAGCGACCATCCCGTACATCGGTTGAAGGCTTGACAAGCAGAGCGCTTTTGCCGCGTTCCCAGTAGTTGTACTTGACCATGATTGCATTGGCAGTCTTGCTTGAGCCCATGGCCCCGTAACGGAAATAAAGCTTTGCCATAAGTTCCTCCGTTTTCTTTTGAGTATACAGCAAGTTTCTTTCTTTGTCAAAAATTTCTTAATATGTGGAAAAAAGAGTTGACTTGTCGCTAAAAAGTGCGTATAATACGCATTGGCGCAGTTAATTACTGCATGTTTTGCTAAAGAGGGGAGGGAAAAACATGGAAATCCGGGTCGGCGAAAACGAATCCCTTGAAAGCGCACTCAAAAGGTGGAAGCGCAAATGCGCCCGCAGTGGCGTCTTGGCTGATGCGCGCAAGCACGAGCATTACGAGAAGCCCAGCGTAAAGCGCAAGAAGAAGGCTGAAGCCGCAAGAAAGCGCAAGTATTAATCGCTATTTTTGCAAAAACACTGCCCCGCTCAATTGAAAGAGCGAGGCAGTTTTTTGTTGCACTTTTTACTTCACCAATGCCCAACAGCAGTTATACACCAAGCTCGGCCTTGAGAGCCTTCAGCTCGTCGTCAACGGAGCTTGTATCGGCAGAGGAGTACTTCTCTTCAAGGGCGCGTGCCTCGTCGATGGGCTTGCTGTTCAGCTCGGTCATGGCGTTAGCGGTATCAAGCATCTGATCGGCGCGAGCTTCCATGCGGTCAAAGGCGTCGATGTTGCCCTGTGCGCTGCCCATGGAGGAGGTCATGTTGTTGATCTTGGTCTGGGTCTTGGCGACGGCGACCTTTGCCTTGATAGCCGACTTGCGAGTTTGCAGGGACTGAATATCGCGGGTCAGCTTGTCATGCATCTGGCGCATCTTTTCGGCATTTTCATGAGCCGCGACATAGGCGGTGTTCAGGCTTGCGCCGACGGCCTCAAGCTCCTGCTTCTTAGCGATAAACACGCGGGCGTCGGACTCGTTGCCCGCCCTCAATGCACGCTTCGCAAGGTCGTTGTAACGGGCGACGTCAGCCGCATTGTCGTCAACCATGCGGCGGGTTCTGGTCTCCTCCGCGATGATTCCGGCGGTTTCTTTGCGAACCTCCGCCAAATCCTCGGTTAGGTCGGTCAAGTACTGATCCACCATCTTTGAAGGATCCTCAATTTTGTCGAGCATCGCGTTGATGTTGGACTTGATGATTTCGCTGAATCTTGCTAAAATGCTTGCCATAGTTTTGTTTTCCTTTCTTGATTTACGGTCTTTGTATAATCGTGGCTTTTTGAACCAATTCCCTATATCAGTCGGTGTACTTCTTCGCTCTCTCCTCTGCGTCGCTGTCCGAGAAGGTTTCAAGCGGAGTTTCGAGTATCTTCTGCTTCTGCTCGGCTTCCTTGTTCTTCTGCTCCTTGTGCTTTCTCCACCAGAAGAACAGGATTACGATAAGCACGATGACCAACAGGACGATAAGAATCACACGGCCGAGCTTTTGATTACTCTCGCCCGTGACCTGCATAATGCGTTCGCCTGTGAGCGAGAAGGCCGCGCCGATGAACTCAGAATTGGAGTAGGTGTCATACTCGTCGAAGGTGTACTGTATGTAATCTGCGAGTATCCCTATCGCCTCGTCATCCATCACGAGACGCGCCGACGAGCCGTAGACGTACTGACAGGTGTAGCTGTCGATATCGTCAACGCTGCCGCTTGCGAAGTATGGTACGAATACCAAGAGGAAGTGAGCTTCATCGGTGAACAGCTCATCGTACAGGTCTTGCGTGAAGTCCTCAAGATTGCCGCCATAGCCGTTCTCATCGACGATGTAGACATAGCCCACAACTCCCGTGGCGGAATAGAAGTCCGCCATGCCTTCCTTTAGTTCGGAGGGCGAGGTTATCATACCCGTTTCGTCGGTGTAGTAACCCGTGTTGTTGACAGCGACTCCGGTCAGCTTTTCGCGTTCGACAGTCGAAGCCGTCGCATTATCATCGGAGCCGACGCTCGTATAGCACGAGGCGCAGGACACGGGAACGAACATCAAAACGATCATGACTAAAAAGATTACGATAATCAGGGCAAGACAACCAAAGCCCGAGAAGATGGGCATACAGCCGCCACCCCTTCGGCCAAAGCCGCCGCCGGGCCCGCGACCCACAGGGGGAGGGGGAGCGCCTCTGTACGAACCGCCGCCGTAATAGCCGCCGCCGGAGTAGCCGCCTCTTGAGCCGCCCGAAAAGCTTCCGCCCCTTGAGCCGCCGGAGAAACCGCGTGAACCGCCCGAAAAGCTTCCGCCGCCACGCGAGCCGCCGCCCGAGAAGCCGCCGCCGCCACGCGAGCCGCCGCCACCGCCGCCCCTTGCGAGCAGAAACCGTTGTCTAAACATCAATTCAATAATCCTTACACTTTGATTTTATTTATCTTAACACGTTTAAGCTTGGATATCAAGATTATTTTAGCCCCTCACATTATCTCCACACCTTCTTTGCAATCATTGACAGAGGATGCAATAAAATGTATAATCCTCGTATAGAATATCGGCGGGGGGCCGCGATAAGGAGAGGAACATGGAAAAGACGGACGGCAAGAAGCTGATGAACGTCAGTAAAAAATCCTTCGTAAGCGCACTCATCATACTGCTGTGTCTCATGATTGCGGCGTATGCCCTAACCTTCATTTTACCCGCCGGCGAATACGAGAGGGTAATAGAGGACGGCAGGGAAAAGATTGTCCCCGACACCTATACAAGTACCCAAGGCGGCATACCATTTTGGAAATGGATACTGTCGCCCTTCCTTGTATTAGGCTCACAGGGCGGCGGGACGGTCATAGCGATATGCGCTCTGCTTGTGGTGATAGGCGGCTCGTTTACCGCACTCGACGAGAGCGGAGCTATGTACTATATGCTTTGCCGTATTCAACACCGCTTCAAGAACAGGAGATTTGCTCTCCTTGCGATAGTATCGCTGTTCTTCATGATGCTCGGCGCTATGGTCGGCTCGTTTGAGGAGGTTGTGCCCTTGGTGCCAATCGCGGTTGCGCTTGCGTACTGCATGGGCTGGGACGCGCTCATCGGACTTGGCATGAGCATATTCGCCACGAGCTTGGGCTTTTCAAGCGGGGTTTGCAACGTGTTTTCCGTAGGCGTAGCACAGGGGCTTGCGGGACTTCCAATGATGTCAGGTCTGTCATTTAGAATTCTTACCTTTGTCATAATATATCCGCTGTTGTACTGGTTTTTGTCAAGCTACGCGAAGAAAATAGAGAAAGACCCCTCAAGGTCGCTGCTGTCAGACAAGTCCCCAAAGGGCGGACGCGAATTGATACGCTTCGAGTTCACCCCAAACAAGCGTATGGACAAGGCCGTGCTTGCTTTCGCGATAGTACTCGGCACCGGTATCATGATGATAATCCTGTCCATGTTTGTGAAGTTCCTTCAGGACTATCTGATGGCGATAATCGCGGTCATGTTCCTTGTGGCGGGAGTATCATCGGTGTTGATATCGGGTATGAGCTTTTCCAAGATGGCCAAGGCGTTCGGCAAGGGCGTACTTTCGTTTCTGCCCGCGCTGCTCATGATACTGATGGCAAGCTCGGTTCGTTATATCATGCAGGAGAGCAGCATTTTGGACACAATACTGTACTTCTTCGCAAGCAAGGCGGCCAACGCGCCAAAGTATGTGGTAGTGCTGCTTATATATCTGCTCGTCATGGTAATGAACTTTTTCATCGGCTCGGCGTCCGCGAAGGCGTTTTTGCTTATGCCGATAATCGCGCCGCTTGCCGAGATGTGCGGGGTCAACACGCAGGTTGCGATCCTTGCGTTCGCGTTTGGCGACGGCTTCTCCAACATTTTCTATCCAACCAACGCGGTGCTGCTGATAAGCTTAGGGCTTGCGAACGTGAGCTACGGCAAGTGGGCGCGCTGGAGTCTGCGCTTGCTCCTGCCCATATTCATCATCACAATACTGCTGCTGCTCCTTGCCAACGCGGTGGGCTATAACCTGATTTAGACCCTGTTTTTAGCAACTATGAAAAAGCTCTTGCGATGCTGCTCGCAGGAGCTTTTGTTCTATGCTTTGTTGTAAGTCGCCCTGTCGAGTATGAGCTGAGCGGCTATGCTTACGGCAATTTCGGCGGGAGTTTCGCTCTTTATCGCAAGCCCTATCGGGGTTGTCACGCGGGCAAGGTCGTCTTGACTAAAGCCCATGGCGATCAAGCGTTTATTCACAGCCGCAATTTTACTTTTGCTGCCAACAACGCCAATATAGTGAGCGGTGGTAGACAGGGCGAAGCGCTCAACCTCCAAATCGCCCATGTGTCCCCTTGTGACGGCGATGATATAGTCCATTTCGCGTATGTCGAACCGTCCCACAAGCGCGCCAAAGTCCATGGTGTGAACCAGCTCCGCTTCGGGAAAAAGCTCTTTCGTCGAATACTCAGCTCTGTCGTCGGTAACGACCACTCTAAAGTTCAGGTGAGCAAGCAGAGGAACAAGCTCAGAGGAGAGATGACCGCCGCCGAATACATACACTATGCTGTCGTTGCGTATCTCGTACACATAGTTCGAGTCAGCCTTGGTTGGACACATCGCGTCAGAAACGCGCATCCCGTTTCCGTCATAGGGAAGGAGCAGAAAGCAGGGTGTGTGCGTTTCAAGCGCTTCCATGAGAGCCTTCACGGACGCGATATTCTTTTCATCGGCGGCTATATAGCTGTACAATATGTCAACGCTGCCGCCGCAGACCATGCCGAAGCCGGCCGCGTTCTCGTTTGTCAACACATAGTGGGCAAGCTCTCCGTGCGTACCCAAAAGAAGTTCAGCGGCGTGTTCGGAGGTTTTGAACTCCATCATGCCCCCGCCTATCGTGCCGCATATCCTGCCGCTTTCGCCCGTGAGCATAAACGCGTCACGGGTACGCGGTGCGCTGCCCGAGCCGCCGACTACGGCGCAGAGCATTGAGGCCTTGCCTGCTTCAAGCCTTCTTTGCAGCTGTCCCGCTATCTCCTTCATATTATATATACCTTATCCCGTTAACGCCCGTGATACCCATGCCGGGCTTGTCGCTTACCGTGATGAGCTTCTCGTTGAATACCGCTCCGCCTATTACGGGGTCTTGACTGCACAGCACAGGCCCGTCCAAGTCAATGGCGGTGATAACCTTCTTCGCGCAGGCAAGGTGAACGGCGGCGTTGACGCTGACCTTCGCCTCAAGCATACAGCCTATCATGCACTCAACGCCGTAGACCTCGGCGGCAGAGGCAATCTTGAGCGCGTTATAGATACCGCCGCACTTCATCAGCTTGATGTTGACCATATCGGCGGCGCGCATCTGCATGATGGTGAGGGCGTCCCTTGGCGAGAACACGCTTTCATCCGCGAGTACAGGGACATAAGAGCGTTCGGTGACGTATTTCATCCCTTCGAAGTCGTACCCCTTGACGGGCTGCTCAACGAACTCGATATCAAGGCCCTTTTCCTGCATACCATTGAGTATGCGAACCGCCTGCTTTGGCGTCCAGCCTTGATTAGCGTCAATACGCAGCTTTACGCTTGTCGGCACGACGCTGCGGATTGCGCCTAAACGCTCCACGTCCCTTGCGGGGTCCTTGCCGACCTTGACCTTGATTACGGTGTAGCAGCGCTCTACGGCGTTTATGGCGTCGCGTGCCATCTCGTCAGGCTCGTTAACGCTGACGGTAATGTCGGTCTCTATGGACTTTCTTGCCCCGCCCAAAAGTTTGTATACGGGTATACTGTAAAGCTGTCCGTAGAGGTCCCAAAGAGCCATATCAGCGGCGGCTTTCGCGCTGGTGTTGTGGACTATGCAGCCGTTTAGGGCCGTCATGACGTCCTCAAAGTCATCCACGTCACGCCCTATGAGAGCTTTGGTAATATGGTCGTTGAAAGCACCGATAATTGCGTCTGTGGTATCGCCCGTAATAACGCCTGTGGGTGGAGCCTCGCCAAAGCCCACCGCACCGCTGTCGGTGTGAATCTCGACTATAATGTCGTTTACGCTGTCCACGCTCCTGAGTGCGGTCTTAAACGGAACGCGAAGCGGAACCGAAATACGTCCAAGTCTGACGCCCGTAATCTTCATGCTCGTTACTCCCTTATCATAAGTTTTTCCGACAATTCGGGGTAGATATCTAAGGTTGCAAAATAGTCGGCAGGCACCTCGGCTCTGCGTATCAGCCTTACCGAGCCATCCTCGCACAAGAGAAGCTCCGCGCTTCTCAGCTTGCCGTTATAGTTGTAGCCCATAGAGAAGCCGTGCGCACCCGCGTCGTGTATACACAGAAGGTCGCCAACCTCAATTTCAGGTAAATACCTGTCGATACAGAACTTGTCGTTGTTCTCGCAGAGACTCCCCACGACGTCATACAGATGGTCATGTGCGGCGTTCTCCTTGCCTATCACGGTTATATGATGGTAAGCCTTGTATATCGCGGGACGCATAAGGTTCGCGGCGCAGGCGTCAACGCCAACATAGTCCTTGTAGGTCTGCTTCTTGTGTATACAGCGGGTGATGAGACAGCCGTAAGGCCCAAGCATATAGCGGCCAAGCTCGGTGCAGATGGAAACGTCCTCCATGCCGCACTCAACATAGGCCTTGTGTACGCCGTCCGCGATGATTTCTATATTGCAAGGCTCCTGCTCAGGACGATAGGGTATTCCCACGCCGCCTGAGAGGTTGACGAAGCTCACATGAATTCCCGTCTCCTTTTTAATGTGATTGGCAAGCTCAAAGAGGGTACGAGCTACGGCGGGATAGTATTCGTTGGTTATAGTGTTGGAAGCCAAGAACGCGTGAAGACCGAACCTGCGCGCACCCAAAGCATACAGACGCTTGTAGCCGGATATAATCTGCTCCTCGGTGCAGCCGAATTTCGAGTCGCCGGGGCGATCCATTATGCTGTTGTTGATGACAAAGTCGCCGCCCGGGTTGAAGCGCATACTGATGGTTTCGGGTATGCCCGCAGCGTGTTCAAGGCTGTCAATCTGACCGTAGTCATCCAAGTTGATAGTGGCGTTGAGCTTCCTTGCAAGGATGTACTCGTTGTCGGGCGTTTGATTGGAGGAGAACATAATCTCATTGCCGCCAAAGCCCACAGCGTCCGCAAGCATAAGCTCAGTGCGGCTGGAGCAGTCCACGCCGCAGCCTTCATCGCGCAGTATACGAAGTATTGTTGGGTTGGGAGTGGCCTTGACCGCGAAGAACTCACGGTAGCCTTTGTTCCAAGAGAAGGCCTTTAAGAGCCTGCGGGCATTCTCCCTGATGCCGCGCTCGTCGTAGAGGTGGAAAGGCGTGGGAAACTCGGCCGTAATCCTTTCGAGCTGCTCCGCCGTAACGAAAGTATTCTTCATTTAGTAAACATCCCCCAATAGATTTCATGATGAACACATAAGACTATACATTTACACAAAGCATTTGTCAAATGGAATTTATATGATATAATGGAGCAAGCAATGGACGGAGGATGATTATGGGCATAGACCTGACTAAATATGATATCAATATAGGTACGATGAAGCGCGGCGCAAGAAACACCATCTGTGACGTTGAAGGCGTGAAGGTGGGGCAGGTCACGCTGAAGGAGGGCGGAGCACAGACGGGGGTTACAGCCATTTTACCGCATACGGGCAACATTTACAGGAGCAAGGTAACGGCGGCAAGCTATGTGATTAACGGCTTTGGCAAGAGCGGCGGACTCGTTCAGGTGGACGAGCTTGGCACTATTGAGACGCCGATAATACTGACCAATGTATTGAGCGTAGGCACGGCTTCGACGGGCTTGGTGCGTTATATGCTCCGGCAAAACCCCGACATATGTTTGACGACGGGCAGCGTGAACCCCGTGGTTATGGAGTGCAACGACAGCGGACTGAACATGACAAGGGAGCTGTTTGTAAAGGAGGAGCATGTAACGCGGGCTATTGAAGCAGCCGACACCGTTTTCGATGAAGGCGCGGTGGGTGCGGGCAGAGGCATGATATGCTTTGGCTATAAGGGCGGAATCGGGAGCGCGTCAAGGGTCATGGAGATTGACGGCGTGTGCTATAACGTGGGCGTACTGATGCTGACTAACTTTGGGAGCATGGACAGATTGCGCATAGATGGCGCTCCCGTCAAGAGCAACATTCAAAACGAGGACAAAGGCTCGGTGATAACAATAATCGCGACAGACTTGCCGATGGATACAAGGCAGCTGAAGCGCTTGTGCAAGCGCGTTCCGGCGGGGCTTGCCAGAACAGGCTCATACTATGGCAACGGAAGCGGGGACATAGCTCTTGCGTTCTCCACCGTGAACCGCGTGGAGCATTACCCCAAAGCCGCGGTGGATTCAGCCCTGCGCTTCTCCGATGATTACATAAACGCCCCCTTCAGAGCCGTAGTCGAGGCTGTGGAGGAGGCGGTAATAAGTTCGCTGCTGCACGCCGAGACCGTGACGGGCAGGGACGGCAGGGTTGTTCGTTCTCTTAATGAAGTACTAAAGTAGTTTCCTGTAATAAAGTCCGCCCGTGCGCCTGAAATCGGGTACGACCCTGTCACGGAACATACCTAATATGGCTTTCGCCTGCTCTCGGCTCTCCGTGCTGAAGCGGAGTACCATAAAATCAACATTGTCAACGCCCTTGTCCGCGATATACAGCGGTACGCCGTTTAGAAGCTCGCAGTATTTGCGCTCATGACATAGAAGGGTGAAGCTCTCGTTCTTGGCGTCGATTATGCGGTTTATGCCTTCGCAGCCGCCGCAGCCACGCTCGCCCCTTGCGGGACAGGCGCGCATCACCATAAGAGGAAGATATCCATACCCTATCACGCCGCGTTTGAGCCTGCCGCCCAGCGCGGCGATTTTGGCGGAAGGCAGCTCGAAGGAAACGACGGCGTCACAAAGCCCCATATCATCATACTGCTGCATTGCGATACCGTTCGTGATGTTCATGCCGTAGTCCCCATGAACCGTGTAACCCAAGCTCCTTGCGGGTTCGATGAAGCCTATATTGTTGACAAGGACTTCCCTAAGACCGAGTTCAAACGCCCGCGCCAAGCCCTTATGAAGCTCATCGGCGTCGATGGGGAAGCAGAGCGCGGGAAGCTCGCCTATGAGCTTATCCCCGAAGCGGGAAATCAGTTCAGGGCAGTCAATGACCTCACCAAATGGGAGTATGATTTTCTCCGCGGCATCATCGTCAAACGCCTGCCGCGCACTTGAAAAGCGCAGTCGCAAAGTCGGTCTTTCGCTTGTGATGTGTTTTGCGGGAAGCTCTGTATGAATGGGGGAAAGCCTGCGCGTTACGGAGCTTCTTCTAAGCTCGCTAAGCTTTACAAGCGCGTCCCGCCTAAGCTGCTTCAATGAGGAGACCGAAAGCGAAAGCCCTTCGTCTATGTCGCCGTCGAGGCTGTCAAGGTAATAGGCCGTACCGCCCATCTGTGAAAGGCCGCGCTTTGCAAAATCAAGGTCAAGAGCGACGCTCTTCGCGGCCTGCGGCTCGGCTCCGTATACCGTAACGGTATCGCCGCCGCAGTCAAGGTCGAGCTTAGACGGACTGCCCGCTTTGACAGTGAGCCGCATATTCACAGGCACGTTTGAAGTCTCGTGCTCGTACAGCGCTGCAAGCTTGCCCAATACTGAGTTTGCCGCCGCCGCGTCCTCAAGGGTTCTGCTGCCGAACATATCATATGTGCGCTTACCCGTGTAATATCCGTCTGTGAAGCCGCTCCTTGAGAATACCGCCTTGAGCGTATCAAGGTCGGGCTTTTGCCCCAAAAGTGCCTGTTTGCAGGCTGTCACGGCGGCGGCGACATATTCAGGCCGCTTCATGCGCCCCTCAATCTTTAGTGCGGAAACGCCCGCGGCCTCAAGCTCCTTGATGTGCGGCACAAGACACATATCCTTCAGCGATAGGGCATAATGTCGCCCGTTTAGGCGCATATCCGTCCTGCATGGCTGTGCGCAAAGCCCGCGGTTGCCGCTCCTTTGCCCGATAACGGAGGACAGGTAACAGGCTCCCGACACGCACATACAATGCGCTCCGTGAACAAAGACCTCAAGCTTCATATCGGTGGATTGTCTTATGCTCCGTATCTCAGAAAGCGAAAGCTCCCTTGCCAGCACCACCTGCGAAAAGCCAAGCCTTTGCACCGCAAGCACGCCCCCAAGATTGTGTACGGCGGTCTGTGTTGAGGCGTGAAGCTCAATATCGGGACAGCGTTCATGCACCAGCTTCGCGACCGCCAAGTCCTGCACAATAACGGCGTCCGCCCCGCTGTTCAATACGTTGTCAATCTCGGCTTTGAGGTCATCAAGCTCCGAATCCATTATAAGGGTATTCAGAGTGACATATACCAAAACGCCGTGCTCATGGCAGCAGCCCACGGCTTCTGAAAGAGAAAGTTCGTCAAAGTTCTGCGCGTTGCGTCTCGCGTTGAAGCCCTTCGCACCCAAGTATACCGCGTCCGCTCCGCAGCGAACGGCGGCAAGCAGCTGCTCCTTTCCTCCGACGGGGGCCAATATCTTTGTCATTCCGCTTTCTCCTTTGAGCAGCGGTTGATTATGATGTTTGCGGTAATATCGCCCGTTACGTTCATAGTGGTGTACGCCATGTCAAGCAGACGATAAACGCCGCTGTATACGCCGATAAAGACTATCGGTATGCCGAGCATGGCAAGATAGCTTGCGCCCAAGGCTATACCGCCGCCGGGTATGCCGGGGGCCGCCATGTTGATTAAAAGCGCCAAAGCGAGCATGAGCAAGAAGCCGCCGAGGGTAAGGCTTATGCCGCAGAGCTGCATGGAGAACAACGCGAGCAGACAGAAGCTCACAGCGCCTCCGCACATATGTATGGTGCAGCCGAGAGGCACGACAAGGCTTGTCACCCTGCCCGAAACGCCGAAATCCTCATTGCAGACCTTTACCGTGGTGGGCAAGGTCGCGGCGGAGGAACAGGTTGAGAGCGACACCACCCAAACGCGCCACGCCTTGGATATGTACTTTACTGGAGACACGCCGCCGAATATCCAAGCGGGCAGTATCATGACCAGCACAAGACAGACAAGGCAGCAGCCCCAAGCGGTGAGGACGTAGACAAGGCAACTTTTCAGCACCTCTATGCCGTAGCTTGCCGAGGTGGAGCCTATGAGTGAGAACACCGCCAAGGGAGTAAGGTACATGATGTATTCCAGAAACTTGGAGAACGCGCCGCGAAGCTCACCCAATATCTCGCGGGTGCGTACTGCCTTCGTCCCTCCGATGGCAATGCCCAAGACCGCTGAAAAGAGTATGCACGGCAAAAGACTTCCGTCGGACATCGCCTTGAAGATGTTCGAGGGTATGATCTGCAAAAGAAAGCTTGACACGGTGGGAGTGAGTATCTCGCCGCTCCATTCGGGCAAATCGCTTCCAAAGTCGAAGCCTGCGGCGGGCTTTATAAGCTGCACGATGGGCGTTGTGATAAGAAAGCACAGCGTAAACATGATGACAAACAGCAGTACTGCCTTTAGCGATATGCCCGCGGCTTTGCCCACGGACGCGCTTACGCCGTACATGACCTCGCACATCAACAAGGGTATGACGATGAGCTTTAGAAGGTTCACATATAGAGTGCCTATGACGCTGATGGACATAAAGAACGACGGGAACAGTCCGCCGCCCACCGCGCCCAACAAAAGCATGGCAAGGGTTGAGATATAGAGTATGGTCGAAATTCTTTTCTTCTTGTTCATGGACAGTATTCTACCATGCGTCAACGGTAAAAACAATCGTAAGCAATAAAAAAAGACCGCTTGTGTAAAAGCAAACGGTCTTTATTTCGCGCAAGGCTACTATTAAATAAGGAAGTTAATGGAGTTCAACACATCATACAGGCTGTCGGTGTGCATATGGATGGTGTTGTCGTCCTCCTTGGAGTAGCCGGGGAAGAAGCTCCTGCGCGTCGCAAGCTTATGCTCCTTGTAGCAAATCTCAACCTCAAAGTCGGTGGGCAGGGTGCAGAGCGCATGGGACAGATCCTGCCGTAATGCGGCTTCTACTTCTGTTCGAATGCGGTCGCAGGCCACCTTGGGGTGCATCGCCTTGATCATACCGCCGAAGCCGTCCTTGACCGCGACGGTACGGAGCATGGGGTGCAAGTCTCGGTAGTCATCGCAGAGCATACGATCGCCCGCAAGGAACACGGTGGGTACCTTCTCAAAGGCCGCCGCCCAGCTGTAAAGCATGAACTCGGAGACCTTTCTGCCGTTGATTTTGACCCAAAGCGGCGCGCCCGACATGGTGTGGGAGAGGGGGTTGCCGTCTCTGCCGGCGGCGGAGTGATAGCCGATGAACAGGCAGGCGTCAAACTCGGGGTTGATGCCCGTGACCATGCTGTACGGGTGACCCGACCAGTTTCTGATGACCTCTACGCATTCGGGCAGCTGTGCTATGTCTATGTTGGTGCCGGAATCATGCGCGTCCTTGACAAGGATATAGTCCGCACCCGCGGCGATGGCGCCCTCGCAGGCAGCCTTGACCTCGTTGGTCATTTGCTGAGCGTGGTAGCTTGACAACGCGGGCTTTTCAAGGGTTTCGCAGTGATCCCACAGTGTTGTTGTGGTTATGCCTTCCATGTCGGCACTGATAAAAACCTTCATTTTACGTCCTTTCCGCTCCAAAGAAAACGGAGCCTGCAAGCTACATTGTATGGCTTGCAAGACTATAATATAACATCGTGTAAAGAAATTCAAGAATAAAGTTGACTATCGCTTTACATTATGTTAATATATAAAAGACGGCGATAGACTGCCGCCAAATCACCAAAGGAGAAGGAACATGACAAAGAAGATTATAGCTTTGCTCCTCAGCCTTGTTTTGCTCGTCGGCATCGTCGCCGCCTGCGGCAAGACTGAAACGGAAGATCCCGGTACCGTAACGGATCCGGGCACCGTAACGGATCCCGGTACCGTGACGGATCCAGGTACCGTAACGGATCCTGGCGCCGTAACCGAGGAGCCTGTGGATACCGACGAATACGGCCCCGATGGTCGTAAGGTTGCAGAGGTACAGGAATACCGCACACTGTATTCCGGCGAAGTGTCCACGATGAACTATCTGTCCACCGGTACCACCAACGACTTGGTGGTTGGCGCTAACACCATTGACTGGCTCGTCGAGCCTGACCAGTACGGCCGCATTCAGCCGGGTATTGCCGAGACATGGGAAGTCAGCGACGATGGTCTTACTTGGACCTTCCACCTGCGCAAGGGCGTTATGTGGGTTGACAAGGATGGCGCAGAGCAGCGTGAGCTGACCGCCAACGACTTCGTAGCCGCTCTTGTCTATGTCTGCGACTATGTCAACGACTGCTCCAACAACTACCTGGTATGCGACTGGGTTGTCAATGCCACCGAGTACAACGAGTATACCGAAGCCGTCATGAACGGTGTCAAGGACGCCGACGGCAACTATCTCACCGAAGAGGGCGGAGAAATAGTTCCCGAAGTCAAGCCCGAGGACATCGGTATCGTAGCGGTTGACGACTACACCCTGGAGTATCATCTCTGCGTAGAGCGTTCCTACTTTGTAACAGCGCTTCAGTTCGGACCGTATTGGCCCGCACCCGCTGAGCTGCTCGCAGAGTACGGCGTAGACTTCGCAACCGACAACACCAAGATGTGGTTCTGCGGCGCATACATCATGAGCGATTTCGCTCCGCAAGAGCATCGCATCTACACCAAGAACGCAAGCTACTGGGATAAGGACAATGTTTTCATTGAGAAGATTACCCAGACCTACAACGGCGAAGCTTCCATCTTGGCTCCCGAAATGTATCTGCGCGGCGAGATTGACTACTGCTCCATCAACTCCGATCTGTTGGCTGAATGGCAGGCTGATCCCACCCTTGCAGAGCAGGTAGCGGCAACCCGTGTTGAGATTGACTACAGCTATTACTTCTGCTTCAACTTCGAGCCGATGTTCGACGAAGAGTATGAACCCGCCAACTGGTCAATCGCGGTCAACAACGAAAACTTCCGTAAGGCCATCTTCCACGGCCTTGACAGAGTTCGCGCAATGAGCATCATCTACCCCGACAACGCCGAGGAGCTGATCCAGAACACCATTACCCCTAAGACCTTCGCGGTCAACGGCGATAAGGACTACACCACCTACGGCAATTTGGCAGCAATCGCCGACACCGACAGCTTCGACGAAGCGCTTGCTCTTGAGTATGCGGCAACCGCAAAGGCAGAGCTTGAGCCCGCGGGCTGCACGTTCCCCATCAAGATCCCCCTGCCCTACAACTCAGGCATGGCTTCTTGGGGTGACGAGTGCATGGTTATCGAGCAGCAGCTTGAGAACCTGCTCGGTTCCGACTTCATCGACATCATCGTTGTACAGGGTCCGTCCTCCGGCTTCTTGGGCTCCGTCCGCAGAGTAGGCAAGTACGCCTTGCTGAAGTGCAACTGGGGCGCCGACTACGCCGATCCCGAGACCTGGACCGATCCCTTCGTTGACGGAAACAGCTACAACTTTGCTTATGACACCACCGCCAGATTCGATAAGACCACCAAGACCGAGGAGACCATGGCTATCGTTGCCGAGTACTGGAGACTCGTTGACGAGGCGAAGGCCATCACGAGCGACATTGACGCAAGGTACACCGCATTCGCGAACGCCGAAGCGTACTACATTGAGCATGCAATGCTCATCCCCTACGGCGTAACCGGCGGCGACTATGAAGTCACCAAGCTGAATCCGTTCGAGGGTCAGTACTGCTCCTGCGGCCAGGCAACAAGCCGCTATAAGGGTCAGAAGGTCTACGAGACCGCTATGAGTCAGGAAATGTTCGAGCAGCAGCTTGCCGCTTGGGAAGCCGAGATGGGTCTGTAAAGACAGTCAAAGCTTCAAACTGACACTGTGATTCAAACGGCTCTGCCCCGCAAAACGCAGGGTAGAGCCGTTTTTATACCAAAATCGCGAATTGGCGAGGGGGTGCATAAATGTTTCTCTACATACTAAAGCGTTTGGGGCGTTCTTTGATCACTCTTGTGGTCATAATCACGGTAGTCTTTCTGCTGCTGCAGTTCATGCCCGTGGAAGGCTACTTCGATAATTATGAGAAGATGACCGAGGCGGAGATACAGTCGGGTCTTGTAAGGCTTGGCTTGAAGGATCCTCTGCCCGTACAGGTCGTCAGATTTTTTAAGATGCTGCTGACCGGCAATCTCGGCATATCGCGGCGTTACAGGGTCAACGTCAGCATTAACGAGATTATCGCGCCAAAGATATGGGTCTCGGCAAAGTTCGGACTGATTTCGATGGCGCTGAGCCTTCCGCTCGGCATGGCGTTGGGTGCGTTGATGGCGCGAAATAAAGGCGGTCTTGCCGATAAACTTGGCAACGGCTTTATCGTGTTCATACAGGCGGTTCCCAATGCGGTCTACTTCCTTTTCATACAGCTGTACGGTTCTCAGCTGCTGAACATCAGTCTGTTGTACGATGAGGCGGTCACCAGAAGCATAATTCTTCCAATCATCTCCCTGTCGCTTCCTTCCATCGCGGGCTACGCAATGTGGCTTAGACGCTATATGGTTGACGAAGCGAATAAGGATTACATAAAGCTCGCCCGCGCAAAGGGCGTGAGCAATTCTGCGATTTGGTTCAAGCACGTTTTCCGTAATTCTGTCGTTCCCATGGTCAACTTCATACCCGGCTCAATACTGCTCACCATCTCAGGTTCCATATATGTGGAGTCGCTGTATTCCATACCCGGAATGGGCGGCCTGCTGGTTGACGTTATCCGTAAGCAGGACAACTCCATGGTGCTTGCCTTGATAGTCATATACGCATCGCTCAGCATACTTGGTTTGTTGCTCGGCGACATTTTGATGGGCATAGTCGATCCGCGCATCAGCTTTGTTAAGAAGGAGGGTTCAAGATGAGTAAGTGGTCTCCCTCCGAAAGGAAATGCCGTCAGCATGAGCAAAGCGTTGTCCAAAGCTCAGAGCAGCTGCTAAACGCCAAGGACGATCTCAATACTGAGGAAATACAGGGTCTATCGAACGACCTGTTTCAAAAGGCTGATTATGACGCAAGCCAAGCCGAGCGCATAGGCTATTCCAACTATTCATATTGGGGAAGCACCCTCAGGATGTTCTTCAAGAACAAGTTGGCCGTTGCCATGCTCATCATTATGGCTATACTCGTTATCTTCACCTTCATTCAACCGTACCTGCCCGGGCAGCGCGACGCCAACGCGATAAACAACTATCCCGCAACACACGCGAAGGGCGGAACTCCAATAAAGAATCGCAAGCCAACCTGGTCGATTATCTGGGATGGTACCCAGGAGATTGACTTTTTGGACGAGGAAGCCAAGGACGCCTTGCCGTTCTTCGAGCGCATCTCTTGGAGCGTCACAAGATACTTTCACAGGATGTCGGCAGCCTTTAAGGACTTGTTCGACGGCGAGGAGGATGTTGGCATCTTCATCTTCGGAACGAATCGTATAGGCCAAGATCTGTGGTCAAGACTGTGGCAAGGCACAAGGACGTCGCTGTTCATAGGTATAATGGTCGCTATTGTGGAAGCTGTGGTCGGAATCATCATGGGTATGCTTTGGGGCTATGTCAGGAAGCTGGACTTCTTCTTTACCGAGCTGTACAACATAGTTGATAACATCCCCAGTACCATCATATTGATATTGGCGGCCTACATCATGAAGCCAAGCGTAAGCACCATCATCATTGCGATGTGCGTTACCCGCTGGCTCGGTCTTGCGCGATTCGTAAGGAATCAGGTTCTGATCATTCGCGACCGCGACTTCAACCTTGCGTCCCGCTGCTTAGGTACGCCGACACGCAGGATTATCTTCAAGAACCTGCTGCCGCAGATGGTTTCGGTCGTCATGCTTCGTATGGCTCTTGCCATTCCGAGCGCTATCGGAAGCGAGGTTTTCATGACATATATCGGAATTGGTCTGCCAATCGACATACCTTCCTTGGGCAACCTTGTGAACATTGGCCGCGGATATATCACCTATCCCGGACTTAGGTATCAGCTGTGGTTCCCCGCAATCATTCTTTCCATAATTACGATATGCTTCTACTTGGTCGGCAACGCCTTCGCTGACGCCTCCGACCCGAAGAACCATGTATAAGGAGGTGAGCGAAGTGGAACAGCAACATGACGTAATATTGTCCGTAAAGGATTTGAATGTAAAGTTCAGCCTCCGTGGAAAGGTGCTGCACGCAATTCGCGGCATAAGCCTTGACATCAATCGTGGCGAAAGCTTTGCCATAGTCGGTGAGAGCGGTTCAGGCAAGTCCGTATTCGTCAAGAACTTCATAGGTCTGCTTGATAGAAATGGCTGGGTTGATTCGGGCGAGATTCTTTATAACGGAATGGACCTTGCCAAGTTCAAGACTGACAAGGATTGGCTGCAGATTAGAGGTAAGGAGATTGCCATGGTCATGCAGGACCCCATGACGAGCCTTAACCCCCTAAAGACCATAGGCGCGCAGATAGGCGAGGCGCTGAAGCTGCATCAGAATCTTGTGGGAACCGCCGCGTACAATGAGTGCGTACAGATTCTGAACGACGTCGGCATACCGGAGCCTGAAAGAAGATATAAGCAGTATCCGCATGAGTTTTCAGGCGGTATGCGGCAGCGTGTCGTTATAGCGATAGCTATGGCCTGCAACCCTAAGATACTAATCTGTGATGAGCCGACGACCGCTTTGGACGTTACAATACAGGCGCAGATACTGAATCTTATCAAGGATCTGAAGAATAAGTACAATCTGACCACAATCTACATCACGCATGACTTGGGCGTTGTCGCCAACGTCGCGGACAGAATCGCCGTCATGTACGCAGGTGACATCGTTGAGGTCGGCAAGTGCAACGATGTGTTCTACGATCCGCAGCATCCCTACACATGGGCGCTGCTGTCGTCCCTGCCGCAGCTTGGCATAAAGGGCGAGGATTTGTATTCAATAGAAGGAACTCCTCCGAATCTGTTCAATGTGATAAAGGGCGATGCTTTCGCGCCGAGAAACCCAAACGCGCTGAAGGTTGACTTCCTGCACAGACCGCCTTACTTTGAGGTGTCGCCGACGCACAAGGCCAAGACGTGGCTGCTTGACGAGCGCGCCCCCAAGGTGGAGCCGCCGCCGCACATAGCCGCACTCCGTGAAGCGCATAAGGAGGTTCGCCAATGAATTACGATGAAGTAAACGAGGTATTGGTAAGCGTCCGCGACATGCATGTTGTGTTCGGGAAAGGGCGCAACAAGTTTGAAGCAATCAAGGGTGTTTCATTCGACATCTACAAGGGCGAAACCTTCGGCCTTGTCGGTGAATCCGGATCCGGTAAAACAACAATAGGCCGCGCAATCATCAGGATTAACCCGATGAGCGGAGGCGAAGTCATTTACAAGGGTGACAAGATAAACGGAAAGATTTCCCGCGCGTTGGACAAGAAGGTCACGCAGGAGATTCAGATGATATTCCAAGACCCAATGGCGTCTCTAAACGAGCGCGCCAAGGTTGACTACATAGTCTCCGAGGGTCTTATCAATGTCGAGAAACACCTGTCAAGCGAGGAAAGAGAGACCAAGGTCGCCAAGGCGCTCTTGGAGGTCGGCTTGCTTCCGGAGTTTGCGACGAGGTTCCCGCACGAGTTTTCCGGCGGTCAAAGGCAGAGGATAGGCATTGCGCGTTCGCTCATTATGCAGCCTCAGTTCATAATCGCTGACGAACCCATTTCCGCTTTGGACGTTTCTATAAGGGCGCAGGTGCTGAACCTTATGAACAAGCTCAAGAAGGAGAGAGGTTTGACCTATCTCTTCATAGCTCACGACCTGTCGGTCATGCGCTTCATATCCGACCGCATAGCCGTCATCCACAAAGGTGTTATTGTCGAGCTTGCCGAGTGTGAGAAGCTTTTCGCGCATCCGCTGCATCCCTATACGAAGGCCTTACTTTCAGCGGTGCCGCTTGCCGACCCGGAGTATGAAAAGCATAAGGTGCTGCTGACCTACGATCCTTCGGCGCATGATTACAGCGTCGATAAGCCGTACTGGCACGAGATTGAGAAGGGCCATTTCGTATACGGGAACGAGCCTGAGCTTGAGGGATACAGGCAGGAGCTTTCAGCTTCAAAGCCTGAGGAAGCCGATGAGCCGCGCCGCAAGCAGGAATCCTGCGAAAACGGAGAAAAATAATGCAAAGAGCATTGGTCAAGGTTGACGTCGCTCCGCTCTATCTCAAGCCTGAGGTTGGGGCGGAGCGTGACGATGAGATGCTGTATGGCATGACGGCTGAAATTCTTGAACGCATAGACGAGTCATGGCTGAAGGTCAGAACCCCATACAGATACGAGAGCTTTATAGAATCCAAGTATCTTTGCTTTGACGAGAAAGAGCTTGAGTACTACGACAATTTCGAGCTTCGCCTTGTGCTGCGCCAAACCGCGGATTTGATAGATGGCGAAACCATGCAGCACCCGATATTGTTCATGGTGACAAGGGGTGCGCTTTTGGTAACTTTAGGCAAGGATGACACTTGGACGAGGGTACGAATGATAGGCGGCAAAACGGCGTTCATCCGCAACTCGCATCTTACAGCGTATAAGTCACAAAGGGACGTGGACGAGGACGAGTTCAGACGCGGCGTCACGGCAACGGCGATGAGCTACCTTGGGACGCAGTACAGATGGGGAGGCAGAACTCCGCTGGGCATAGACTGTTCGGGACTTTGCGGTGAAAGCTATCTCATTAACGGCGTGACCATATACAGAAACGCAAGGATAGAGGAGGGCTTTCCTGTACACAGGATTGCCTTTGAGGACATTAAACCGGGCGACCTGCTTTATTTCCCGCGGCATATCGCCATGTACTTAGGCGGCGGGTATTACATCAACTCGACAAGTGCGGCAGGCAGCGATGGGGTAGTGATTAACTCTCTAAACGAGGGCGATCCCAAGTATCGAGAGGATCACGCCAAGAACATACTTTACGTCGGATCTATATTTTGAGGTGAGTTATGGGTATAAACGATTATTTTGAATACCTTTCGGTGGGGCTTCCGGGCGACATAGAGCGCAGGAAGCAGTACGGCGATTTTGACGGAGCTATAAGGCTCATTGACCGCAGGCTGAAGGAGAATGTCCCCGATGAGCTGAAGAAGTGCATGACGGTGGAGCGCGAGCTTATAAGCCGCATTGACGAGGACTACCCCTTTGACCGTCGGACGGCTCTTGCCATGATACGCGCTGACATCCCCGACTTTACCGAGGAGGAGTTCACAGAGCTGTTGGACGAGAACAAGATAGACTGGATATACATCAACGGCGAGGAGAGATATTTTCTGCGCTTCTACAAGACCCTGCTCAAGGTTTATCCCGAATTTGCGTCAAGGGCGGGGCAGGGCGCGGACGCTAAGAATGAGGGCGACGCGGAGGATAAGCTTTTAGATACCACCATCGCGGAGATGATGGAGACAGGCAAAGCGGCTTACCTAATTCGTCTGCGTGTTTCGGTCAGGATAGAGGACGAGAGCTTCAAGGCGGGGTTTGTGCGTGTGCATATCCCCATACCCGCCAAGGCGAAGCAGATATTCGACATCAGGATATTGAATCATACCGATTTGCCCTGCGTTATCGCGCCCGAGGACGCCGAGCAGCGAACAATATGCTTTGAGACCGTGCTGGAGGAGAACCGCGAATTCTTCGTTGAGTATTCCTACATCAATTCGGTTGAATATGTCAATGCCTATGAAGCGCACGGCACGCCCAAGGAGTATGACTTTGATGTTGAGGAGAAGCCCCCTCATATCATGTTCACACCTTACATCAAGGCTTTGGTCAAGTCCCTTGCGGGGCATACCGACGATCCGATGGAGAAAGCAAGGGCTTTCTACGACTTCATTACAAAGAACGTGAAGTACTCGTATATGCGCGCTTACTTCGGTCTGGAGAATATCGCCGAGAACTGTGCAAGAAACCTCAGGGGAGACTGCGGCGTTCAGGCGCTGCTGTTTATCACGCTTTGCCGCTGTGCCGGAATACCCGCCCGTTGGCAGAGCTGCACCTGCGCTTCACCCGACAGCTGCGGCGCTCATGACTGGACTCAGTTCTTTGTTGAGCCTTATGGATGGCTGTTCTGCGATCCTTCGTTCGGCGGCGGCTCCGAGCGTTCGGGGCTTGAGACAAGGCGCAGATTCTATTTCGGCAACCTTGACCCCTTCCGCATGGTGGCAAACAGGGAGTTTCAAGCTCCGCTCATGCCGGATAAGAAGCATTGGAGAGCCGACCCTTATGACAATCAAAGCGGCGAGATAGAGTACGAGGACAAGGGACTTGGGTTCTCCGACTTCGATTGTGAGCGGGAGCTTGTCGAGCTGAGGAAGCTGTAAGATGGCGTACATAGATCTGCATTCGGATACGATATATCAGCTTTGGCGCGGCAGAGCCGATTCACTTGTGCATAACGGATTGGACATTGATATCGAACGCCTAAAGAAGGCGGATTGTCTGGTGCAATGCTTTGCGCTGTTTAACAACGAGCTTTCACCCGACACCTTCGAGAGCTGGATGGAGTTCTACGAGTTCTACAAACGCGTTATCGAGGAGCAATCCGACAGCCTTATGTTCGTGGAGAACTATGAGGATATCGCCATGGCAAGGCTTACAGGTAAATGCGGAATCATGAAAACCGTTGAGGATTCAAGGGTTATTGGCGACGACATTGATAAGCTCAGAGACATTAGAAAGCTTGGTGTTCGCATCTTAGGCTTTGTCTGGGACAGCGAGACCCCGCTTGCATATCAGAACAAAGAGGACTATGAGTACCATAACAGGGGCCTAAAGCCCAAGGGCAGGGAAGCTGTCGAACTCTTGAATGAGCTTGGTATCATTCCCGATGTGTCCCACCTTAACAGGGGAGGCACCTTGGAGCTTGCCGAGCTCAGCAAAAAGCCCGTGATAGCTTCTCATTCCTTGTCAAGAAGTGTTCAGGATCACAGACGCAATATGACCGATGAGGAGATTAGGGCCATAGCCGACACGGGCGGCGTGATAGGCTTGAATTTCTGCCCTGAGTTCTTAGGCAGCGACAAGCGGGTATCCTTTGAGAATATCAAAAGGCACCTTGATCAGATGGTGAAGGTTGGCGGAGAGGGAGTAGCGGCGATTGGAACAGACTTTGACGGGTTTGGAGCCGAGTACAGCGAGTACCCCGATATTAGCTATCTTCCCAAGCTGTATGACGATATGCTTTCGGCGGGCTATTCATCGAGCTTTGTCGATGGCATGTTCTTTAGAAACGCCCTTTGGGTGTTCAGAGAAACATTCTAAACGGAGGTAATACAGATGAAAAAGAGTATAGCATTTATCATTGTGCTGCTGCTTGCCGTGAGTATGGCGGCATCGGCGGCAGCCGAAGTCAAAACGGAGGTAGAAGGAAACGTGTTCAAGGTAACGACAGTCGAGGACTTCAACGCGGGTACGCTTGAAGGGCTCGTGATTGATGAGAGCATAGGCGACGGCGCATTAAAGCTTGCAGAGGGGCAGACCGACGGCGTTTTCACGAGTGCTGAATACTGCGTAGAAGCCTTTGAGTATCTTGTAGCTTCATGGAACAGCGACACTCCCGACGGAACCAAGATTGAGGTGAAGGTCAGGGCTTATGTGGACATGAAGGACGCTTGGTCGGGATGGATGAGTTGGGGTGAATGGTCAAAGAGCGTAAAGAGAGCTTCGACCGAGGATTCCGACGATCTTGCCTATATCGATGTTGACACCTTCATAGTCAAGGGCAGCTCAGGCGAGACGGCAAGCAAGGTTCAGATTATGGTTGTCATGCACACAAACGACGCCGCGGTAACACCAACCGTGCGTCAGCTTGCGGTAAGCTACAAGAACACGCTTGACGGTCAGGCAATTGCCCCTGTATATATTGAGGAGACAGTGGAGCTTCCCGAAAAGGTTTTGCTTTACAGCCCCGCATACGCGCAGGGTATACGCGAGAACTCAATGGCAAGCTCCATGTGCAGCGCGGTTACGATTTGCGTCCTGCTGAATGACAAGGGTGAGGACCTTATGCCGGAGGAGGTTGCGCTTCTTGATTATGATTCCGTATATGACGGCTTTGGCAACTGGTCGTACAGCGTTGCGGCAGCGGCCGAATACGGCTATGAGTCCTATGTGGCTTATGCCAATCTGGATTTTCTGAGGCAGGAGCTTGCAAAAGGCTATCCCGTCGGCATCAGCGTCAAGTATAACACAAATGAAGCTTCGAACAACTACCTTGAGAACGCACCGCTGTCCACGGATGGTCATCTAATCGCGATAGTAGGTTATGAGACCATCGACGGAGTTGATTACTTTTACAGCAACGACTCGGCGGCCGCGACCGACGAGGAGTGCTGCCACAGGCTCTATCGTGCGGATCAGCTTGAGAAGTGCTGGACGTCCAAGGTAGCTTATGTAGTACACGACAAGGAAAGCGGCGCGGCCGAAAGCTCGGTTCAACACATAGCGTGTCAGCTTGTGGCGGACGAGACCGAAGCCAACAAATATAGTTTGGTGACGGAGAATGGAGAACCCGTCAAGCTGATTGCCAACTTCATTGCGGGAAGATACAGGGCCGTAGGCGGCGGGATTATCGCCTATTACTATCCCGATGAGGGCGCTAAAGATATGCCCCATAACGTTGTTGTGACAAGCGCGAATTACCGCATATCCTACAACCCATCGGTGGATGATGAGGGCAGACTAAATCTTGATCCCTCGAAGTTGGTCAAGGATGGCAACGAGGACACAACAATAAACTTTGTGATAATCTGCAACAACGGCAAGACCTACGAAGCGACACACTTTATTCCCGCGGGAACATATGTGAAAGCAACGACAGAGCCTACCGAAGCTCCGGCGGAGCCTACCGCGGATCCAAACGCCAAAGAGCAGTCAGAGGTTACAGAACAGCCCCTTGCGACAGATGAAGCCGTGACTGAAACGAAACCACAGGCTCACAGCAAGACTACCCTGTGGGTGTGTATAGGCATTGCGGCGGCGGTAGCGGCGGCGGCGATAATCGGCGGTGCTGTGGTCAAGAAGAAGAAATAGACAAGCGGCAAAGAGACAATGTAAAGGGCAGGGCTGAAAGACCTTGCCCTTTTGCTATACGAATTTCATACGAGTATCCAGAGTGCAGCGGAGAGGACGAGCATACAGAAGCCCGCAAGAAGTGGCGTACGCTTGCCGTTGGTATGAATGGGACTTATGAGGAACACAGAAAGCAGGTAGAGAAAAATGACCAAAATGCTTGGGGAGGGCATAGCGAACAAGGGGAAGCTGACCGGTTTGACAAGCCAAATGATGGCGTCAAGCACGACCTTAACCGCATACGAAAGCAGCTTGCCTATCATGGGGTATATGGCGTAACCCATTACGCTCAGCATGATGAGTATGAGCAAGGGGCCGATAACGGGCAGAACAACTATCGATATAGGCAGACCTATGAGCGAAATGCCGCCAAAATAGCGACAGAGAATGGGCGCGGAGGCAGTGGTTGACGCAATGGCTGTGGAGATGTTTTCATTTACAAAGGTAAATGGAAGCGGAGTTATCCGCGAGATGGACTCAGCGTGGCACACAATCCCAAACATGGACGCGAAGGAAAGCTGAAAGCCCAGAGAGTAGAGGGAGAAGGGCTTAATTAACAGCACGACAAAGAAGGCAAGCAAAAGGGACGACATTGGATCCGAAACTCGCCAGGTTGAACGCGTAAACGATATTACGCACAGCATAACGGCGGCGCGCATAACCGAGGGTGAGAAGCCCGTGAACGCGGCGAACAGCAATGAAGCGCCAAGCGTTATGAAAAAAGTCTTGATGTGTATGCTTTTGTTTAGACAAAGGAACACGCCGATAATATATGAATAGTGCAGACCCGACACGGCGAAGATGTGAATCAAGCCGCTTCGCTTGAACATCTGCATGGTAGTATAGCCTACGCTGCTCTTCTCACCAAGTATAAGCCCAAGCACAAGGCCGGAGTAATCGTCATACATGGCTTTGACCGCTTTGCTAAAGTAAGAGCGAAGAAAATTTGGGATGGTCATCAGGTCGAAATAGTGCGGGTTTACTTCAACCTCAGGCGTAAATTCGGTATTTGCGCAATGCGTAACCGCGTCATTTGCGGCATCTGCGAAGTCGGGCGGTTCATACACATCAGCGCATGTAGTAATACTGTCACCAATACAGTAATCGTCCAAGGGGCAGTAAAGCTTGAGCCTGCCGTTTTGCGAGACGCCGTTTAGCTTTACATCCTTTAGTATCAGTATGCTTTGATCGTCGTTCTCCGCGGGATAAACGGCGACGACGCCCGTTATCTCAAAAGTACCGTTGACAGACTTGTCTATCGGAACAAGATACATACGGATGAAAACAAGGCACAGCGCAAGCGGGAAAAGAAAGAGCTTCAACCGTCTGAAGAACAAAACTCCGCTAAGGATAAGCGACACGCATATTAGGGCGAATACGAGAGGACGGGGGAGGTAGTGAAAGGACAATACCGCCGCGCAAGCACCGAGGGCGGCGTAAAGCATGGGCCGAATCTCTCTCGGCCTGTTCTCGGATTCAAGATAGTTTTCTATATGCTCCTCGTTCACAAGGTCAGTATATCACGACCGTTCGACAGATTGCAACAAAATGAAACAAAGAATGCGGGCGTTTTCACTGCCTTTGAACTTGGAAGTATATTGGGGAGCTAAACTCTGTTAGGTGTTCAAACTGTAATAAAGAGCGAGCGAAAAGAGCGACACATAGCACAGTATGAACAGAGCCACAGCGATGGCGGAGCCTGTATGCTTCTGTTTGACGCAATGAACGACATAGCTAAAGGCGTATACGATTACTATAAGGTTAAGGATGAGATTTATCATACGAACTCCTCAGGCAAGCTTAAGAGTAAAAACGAACTCGCATTGCAATTCGGAGTAAACCGACTTCCAGTCATAGCTCTCCCATGCCTCTGTGTCTGAAAAGTTCATGACGGCCCATGCGCCGAAGGAATAGACGTCTGACCGCTTATCCTTTAGTGCGTCAAACACAGCGTCGGCTCGGCTCTTTAACTGACGGCTTATGTGCAAAATAAGCTGCTCCTCATCTATTTCATTTGACAGCTTAGGCGTATCAACTTTAGCCGTGAGAAAGCATTCGACATACGCGATTGACCCGCTGACCCTTACGCGAGGCTTTTGTGCCTTGGTTAAGAGTACGCACATATCATCCCCATCGGGAGATTTCAGCCAAACTCGACCTTCAGTGAATTCGTCAGTCACCATCATGACAAAGCAGGTGTTTTGACCGTCAAGCACACCGACCATGGCGGAACCGTTGAACACGGCTGTCCCGATAAGGCTTGTACCCATCGACCCTTCAACAAGCAGCCCGCCCGCGACAAAGGGGTATGAATCAATGCTTACCATGTCGTTTGTCGGCGTCTTTGCATTAACCGCGCAATAGCCAACGGAAACGTCGCATATCTTGTCCTTGAGATGAAATCGCATTTCACGAAGGGTTCTGTCAACTATCGTTCCGCTGTATACCGAGTTGTTTTCAAGATTGGATTTGAGCTTGCTCATGGAGGGATCGTTTTCGGATATCATGCATTCGAAAAGCTCCTTCATCGGTGACGAAGATATGAGTACCCTGATGTTGTCCCTTATCTTCAGCCGAGCTTCATCGAAGTCAAGAATATCAGGTATGTCACCGCCCCTTGCGAGGTTTTCCGAGAATACGAGCAGGGTCATGCGCGAGAAGGTAATCTTCTTTGGAACGACAGCGGACAGGGCTTCGACAGCCTCGAACAGGTCTCGTCCCTCTGACGAGAGAATTTGCACCGAGGTATTGGAGCTGTCGCCTGAGCGAACCGACACGCTGACCATAAAGACAAAGTTGTAGGTCAAGGTTTCACCCTCCTCGACGCCCAGATCCAGTACATAAAGGAACTCATCCAAGGGCAGCGACTCAAGGCACGCGGCGCAAGGACAAAGCAAGACAATCAAAAGAATCGCCGCTATCAAGCGCAGGCTTTTGCGCATTTTTCATTCCTCCTTTGGGTTATTGCTCCGACAAGCATTATCAACAGCAGTATGCCAATCAGGGCATAGGCTCCGAAGGTTGCGATGCTCTCAAATTCGTTTTGGTCGTGGCTCTTGCCCGAAGCCATAAGATAGCATACCGAGACAGCCGCGCCCGCACACATGAGCGCTGTTGGGCGAATGTCTCGTATTCCAAACCCCTTCACAAGCAGGAAGGCAGCGCTAAAGCAGTAGTAAACAGTGGTTAAGAAGGTGGACAGCAGCCATATGAACATGGCGACACGATCGAAGCGCAAGGGCTGCTGTGAGTACCTGACCGCTGTTGTAAGGTTAACGAAGGGGAACGCGAGGTTACTCAGCTGATTGTAGTTGTAGGCGAGGCCGAGGCAGAGTTCACCTATTACAACGAACAGCCCACCCACGATTATGCTGAACTTACAGCAGTATATGGTGTTCTTAATACCCTGAAGTGATCCGCCAAGTACAAGCAAGGCAAGGATGGCGGGGAGGATGCGCAAAAGCGACATAAGCGTTTGAAAGGCTATTTCCGATGCGCCCGCGCCGAGGACGGGAAAGAGGTTGTAAATGTGATAGCTCTGCCCCGCAAGGATCACAGCGATAAGTGTGATGACTATGTTGGGGATTACCAATACTCGACAAGTACGGACTATGGCTTCCGCACCAAGCAAAATGGGTATGGCCACGCAGGGGAGGAAGTAGGTCAACAGATCGTAGAAATTGTTCTCCGTATAGATTGAAGCTTTCAAGGAGAGCAGGGCGTTTGATACGGGCGCGGAGGACATGAATACAAACAGCGCGTCGAAAAACAGGCATAGTATCACAGAGACAAAACGCCCAAGAGTTCTATCCATCAATGAAAAGAGGTCTTGGACGTCGTGCTTTACAAGCAGTCTTTGTATGGCAAGGATAAAAAGGAAGCTCAAAAGGAAGGCCAATATACTTGACAATACGATTACGTTTCCCTTTGAATAGGCAGAGCTGCTGTCAACAGCAAAGAAGCAGCTTGCAAGTATTGCGTTGACGCACGCGGCGCAGGCTTCCTGCTTGCCGAACCTCCCGCTCATCATGTTCATACTTGTCCCTCACTGTTGGAGTAGTCTATCGGCTGTGAATGCTGCCTAAGCTTGCGGCGGAGAACCAACCCGTGCCGCCGCTTTGTCGCGGGTGAAAGCGGACTTAGCATTGGCACGCCAAATGATTTCATGGAGCACAGCAGCGCGATGGCTATAAGAATGCCTGAGAAGAAACCCAACAGACCGCTCAACGATGCGAGGATACAGAGTATAATCCTGAAGTATGCGACTGAGAGCTGCAATTCATAGTTGGGTATGGTGTAATTGCCAAGACCCGTCAACGCAACTATTATCAATACCACAGTGGATACGATGTTGGCCGCGACAGCGGCTTGACCGAGTATGAGACCGCCAATTATGCCTACGGTTTGACCGGCAGCGCCCGGAACTCGGACGCCCGCCTCCCTAACAAGCTGAAACACGATTAGCAGGAACACCATCTCAACGGGCATGGGAAGGAACACCATCTCGCGGGAGGCGATGACGGTGTTTAGAACCTCGCTTGACAACAGCCCTTGATGATGCATGGCGACGGCCAAGAAGTACGCGGGCATAAGTACGGATAATGCCGCGCCGAAGTACCGCACAAGCTTGACAAGGCTGCCGATAGGCTGACGCTGATACGCGTCCTCGGCGGAAGCCATAAGCTCAAAGAGAGTGACGGGCATGACAAGCGCCTGCGGGCTGCCCTCCAAGAGCAGCACAACCTTGCCCTGCATTACGGCCATTGCAGCTCGGTCGGGCCTTTCGGTGGACATACTCTGCGAAATTGGCGCAAAAGGATGGGTTTCGATAAGCTGCTTAATGCTTCCCGCGTCCAGTATTACATCAGTACTGATATTCGACAGCCTGCGCTGTACCTCACGGAGAAGCGAACGATTGGTAAGCCCCTCGATATAGCAAAGCGCAAGTCTTATATGGTTGGATGCGCCCGCATCCTGGAACTTGCAGATGAACTCAGGCTTCTTGATTATACGGCGCATTTGAGTTACATTCGTTCTCAGGTTTTCGGTAAACGCTTCGTTGGGGCCTATAACGACTGTTTCGTTCTGGGTCGTGCCGATGGTGCGCGAAGCAAAGCCGCGCGTGTCCATGAGCGCGACGTCAGCGCATCCATCGACAAATAACGCGGTTCGGCCCTCACATATGGCGGTCTTAACCTTACTGCGTTCGTTTGTTGCCTCGACCTCCTGCATAGGCAATACCTTGCGTATGAGAATGTCGGCGCATCCGTTCAACTCGTCAATTTGAAGCGAGGGGCGGAGGATGAAATCACTGATTTGATTTTCATCCGCCATACCATTGACGAATACGGCGAGCGCAGAGCGTTTGCCTATGTCAAATTCGCGGAGGATAATATCGGTGTTAGTATCGGTATGGAACTCCTTTTTGAGCCACGATTTGTTGCGGTTCAAGCTGCGGTAAAGCTTTTCGGCTTGCGGCGCTTCTTCCTTGCGCCTTTCCCTTTCCGCGCCGCAAAAGCTGGTTTCGTCGCCGCTCTCTGTTTCAAGCAGCTCAAAGCAGTCATAAGGCTTGTCAAACCTCAGTATGTCATTTAGGATATCCTTCCTGTTCATGAAATATAGTATATCCCAAAGACTTACCGTATAAACAAATACCGTTCCAAGCGGGAACGGCATTTGAAGTTGAATAATGAATTTATAGACTAATCGAAGGCTTAAGGCTCCGGAACGAACGGCTCCTCGGTGGGATCCGGAGCGGCGGTGGGATCGGTCGAAGGCGTCGTGACGGGTGTGGCGGCCACAGCGCCGGTTCCGCGAATAACCTCCCGTGGGTACATCCTATAAGTAGAGGTCGCCAAGAACTCCTCCCGAACGACGACGCCATTCTTGAGATACTGCTTGTAGGACTCATAGACATAGCCCGTGTTGCCCTCGTACTCTTCCTTTTCGTAGCCCTCAGGCTGTGAGGGATCATCGATATATTCGGTAGTAATCTTGGTAGTGCTGATCTTCTTTGTGCGAATGCCGATGGAATCATACTCGTCATTGGCAAAAGGCAGGCCGTAAATCTCAAAGGTGAGATAGTTGCCCGTGTAGAAACCGATGACAATTATGTTGCCCTCGGTGTTGTTCTTGAACTTCATGTCGATGATATTGCCGACAGAATTGATGGTAGCATCTCTGCCGCGATCGACATAGCCCACGGGCATGGAGTGGTTGCTGCGCTCGACTATCTCCAAATCGGCAAGAACCGCGCAGTTATAAAGCGTGCTTGAAAGCTGGCAGACG
Organism: Clostridia bacterium; assembly: GCA_035399665.1. Classification (GTDB taxonomy): domain Bacteria; phylum Bacillota; class Clostridia; order Christensenellales; family CAG-138; genus DAOPJM01. The sequence continues at coordinate 46,445 of DAOPJM010000003.1, read as the reverse complement.
CCGCCGCCGGGCTGATCCTCATGCTTGCCCGCGACATATGCGCCCGCGCTCTTCCAACCGTTGGCAATGCTGCGAACACCAAGAACGTCGTTTGCGGAGAAAACCTCGTTGGGAGCCAAGACGGTTCCGTTGATTTTGTCCGCGCCGAAGCCGACGTTGTATTTACGGTTGCTTGTTCCGCTTACCTTGGTTTTGAAGGAAGCCCTAAGCACATACTGCGACTCAATCTCCTCGCGTGTCAACGTTGCGGCTACTTCATTCATAGTCGCTTCAACGCTTGAAGCCTTGCTCTCATAGGCCGCAAGAATGTCGGAGGTAAGCTTTACATCGTCCAGCTCAAGGCCGGAGACTTCATCCGTATAAACTATGGCGAAGTTCTCTTTGTCAACGGTCATACCCGCGTCAGTTGCGGGTACGCTGATAAGAGTCTTTAGCTCGCTTGCAAAGGCGGCGACGGAAGCCTCATCAAGGGACAGCGTTACGTTGTATTGTACGCCGTTGGTTTTTATGTCGGTGACCAGCTTCATCACCTCGTCATAGCCAAGATCCGTACGGGCAAGACCGAACGCCTCAGTCAAAACATCCTCAAGGTTGTTGGTGAATACTACGTCGATGCCTTTCATTTGGTATGTAGTCTCACCCTGCTGTATCAAAAGCAGATAATCCTGTGCGGCGCTGTCAACGGCGGGGGTTACAGCTTCACGAGCTTCCTCAAGCGTCATTCCGCTAACGTCAATGTCGTTTATGGAAACGCCTTCAAGCATCGTTGCGCGTGAAAGAATTGCAGACAGCTCTTCTGCGTGCTGTATGGCTTCATAATCGGGTTCGGGTGTGCCGACGTCGATAAGAACAGGGTCGGTTGTGGGGGTTTCCGCAACATCCGCGTTAGGGTCGGCGGGGTTGGGGAGGGCGGCAATCCATATAATGATCGCCGCTATGAGCACCACGCCGCCAATTCCGCAGTAGAGCAGGATGTTACGTTGGGTTTTCGTTAGACGCATATTATTCTCCAAGTCTTTTCTGATGGCTTCATTCTACTATGCGAAATGAACTTTGTCACAAGTTGCGGCAAGGATTTTATAATAATGTTACAAATAACACACAAGTTGAATCGAGAGCATTCGACGCCTTACAACAAAGAACCCGAAAGTCCGAGGCGGACAATCGGGTTCGAATCAGCGATATTGAAGGCTTACTGGAGTGTGGAGGGCAGGTACTTTACCGCGTCGAGGATGTGATCGCTCAGCAGGCGCGAGGCCGTGTCCACATCCCTTGCTTTGCAGGCGGCAAGGATAGCTTCATGCTCGTCGATGGAAATCTGGCGAGTTTCGTCTGAGGAGTAGAAGGAGCTGCGCAGGTAACGGTCAATGTTGGCGTGAATTATCTCCATGATGAGATCTGCAACGACATTGCCGGCTTTTTTGAGAAGGAGGTCGTGGAAGTCGTAGTTAATCTGTTCGACTACAAAGAGGTCGCGCTCATTGCGTTCGCGGTCTATAAGCTCGGCAACTTGAGCGAAGTCATCTTCTGTCATGAGCGGTATCGCTGTCTTGAGAATGTTCGCGGAGATGTAGGCACGAATCTCCATCATGTCTATCACCATCTCACGGGAAAGCTGGGTAACGGACGCGCCCCTGTTGGGTTGAATACGAACCAACCCCTGCGCTTCCAATTGCCTCAGAGATTCGCGAACGGGGATATGGCTGACATTAAGCGCCGCGGAGATCTCATCTTGCTTGAGCTGCATTCCGCCCGGCAGTATGCCGTCAATGATACCCTTCCTCAGGACGTGGTAGACCCACTCTTGCGTAGCTCCGACACGAGGCCCCACCAAATTGGCAAGCTCTTTATAATCCATACGACATCAATCCTCTCCTTTAGATATTTTCTATCATATATTCTAAATCACAAACTGTCTTTTTGTCAATAGTTTTGTTTGAAGTGTGTAAAATCTCTTTACAACAGTTTGAATTTGTTAGGAGTAATCAAGAGAGAAATGTATATTACGGTACAAGAGTCAAGGATAAACCCAAACGGAAACATGAACCGAGGATGTTCCGGTAAGCTCCCTGCCGTCAATTTTCAGTGAAGGATGCACAGGTATGACGTAGTACTCATAGCTTCCCAAAAGCTCTGAGGCGTCGTCAATGATGGTTTGAGTTATAGCCGAGTTTGCTATTGACGCGACAAGTACCGTATAGCCTGAGCTGTCGGTTCGATAAACGCGGTAAATCACATCCGCACTCAAAGGAGTAAAACTAATCCGAACATATTCGTCCTGAAGGTCTACGGCAAGGTCGCTGGGAGGAATAGGGGTTGTCCAGTAATCCCCTGAGGTCATAGGCTCACTGCCGCGCAGGAAGTATTCGCCCATAACCTCGTCAGTAGGGGTAAGGCTGTTGGCAAGAACCGCGATATGCGAGTTGCGTAAGGTGAAGGCGTCGAGCCGAACATAGGTAACAGAAGATGGCGTTATAAAGCGCGGAGCCTGCGACCTTTGATATATCTGACTGAATAGGTTGTACATCAGCTCTGCGGGATAGCTGCCGCCGCCTACGGAGGCAGGGAGGGTTTTGCCGTCGCTGCTGTCGTCGAAGCCCATCCATACCACGCAGGAGTAATCGGCATTGTATGCCGCAAGCCAAACATCGCGGTTGCCGTAATCGTCACCGACAGTACCGGTCTTTGCGGCTATGTCAATGCCAAGCTCGCCCAAGCGCTTAGCCGTCCCCTCTATCGCCACGCTTTGCAGCATACTTGTGAGTATGAAAGCGTTGCCCATACTCATCACTCTTTGAGCGTTGGCTTGGTGCTTGTATAAGCTTTCACCTTCCTTACCGATAATCTCGGTAACAGCGTAAGGTTCGTTGTACACCCCGCTGTTGGAAATGGCTGCGTATGCGCCGGCAAGCTGATAGAGTGAAACGCCGTAGGTAAAGCCGCCAAGAGCCAAGGCGGGACGAGTGTCCAAGTCGTCGAACTCAATTCCAACGGATCGCGCAAAGCTCTTACAGCGTTCTATGCCAAGCTCGCAAAACAAGGATACGGCAGGAATATTCAGCGATCTTGTAACGGCTTCGCGCATGGTCACCCAGCCTGAATAGCGCCCGTTTGCGTTGCGCGGCGTATAATCGTCGAAGCTGATACGTTCATCAAGCAAAACGGACGCCGCCGTATAGCCCGCTTCAAGAGCGGGGGCATATACCAGTATGGGCTTAATTGACGAACCGGGTTGGCGGCGTATCCTCACGGCTCGATTGTAGGCAAGCGCGGTATCATCGTTTCGTCCGCCAAGCATGGCGGTCACGGAGCCGTCCCCGGAGTTGATAACTACTATCGCGCCCTGAGCCGATTCGGTTTCATAATAGGGGAAGAATTCGTCGCTTTCAAAAAGAGCCGTGCAAAGGTTCTGCATGTTCGAATCCATAACGGTCTGTATTTCATATCCGCCTGTCAAAAGCTCCGTCATGCTGCAATCCAAATATTCGCATGAAACACTAAGGGCATAGTCTATGTAGTAACCACGCGCATTTATCGCGGGATGCTGCGAAAGGACAAGCGGTTCGGCTTTCGCGTTATTGGCTTCCTGACGGCCTATCATCTCGTATTCGACCATCAAATCCAAGATAACCCCGCGTCTCCCAATGGAGGCGTCGGGCCTCAGATGCGGGGAAAACCTTGCCGGCGATTTAAGCACACCCGCAAGCAAAGCGCTTTGCGAAAGGTCAAGCTCATAGGAGTGAACCCCGAAATACTTGAGAGCGGCCGCCTCAATACCGTAACAGCCGTTGCCGAAGTAGACGTAGTTTAGGTACATCTCAAGTATTTCGTCCTTGCTGTACAACAGCTCAAGCTGCCATGCTAAGATAGCCTCGTCAAGCTTTCGAGACATCACCTTTTCATTGGTAAGATGAGTGAGCTTTATAAGCTGCTGCGTTATGGTTGACGCCCCCTCGACATAGGACTGTGCTTTTATGTCGCTCCATGCCGCGCCAAAGATTCGGATTATATCGAAACCCGAATGGCTGTAAAACCTTGCGTCCTCCGCCGCTATGAAGGCGTTCTTCACATATTCGGGCAGCAGCTCAATTGATACGTCAACGCGGTTCTCAGAACCATACAGGTAGGAAGCAACATTGCCATCCGCGTCGTAAACTATCAAAGTCTGCTCTGTATCCACTATTTTCGATACGTCCAGGGTATGCCATGCGTCACGCGAGATTATGATAACGGCAAGCGCGATAACGGGCGCAAGGATAAAGAACGACAAGAACAAAACAAGACGCCGAATGGGGCGCCTTGCCGATAAGCGAGTAAAGATTTTCCGATAGGCACGGTCCTTCATAAGGATTATTGTGCCAAAACCACCGCCAATTATGTATGCATGAGGAAGGGACGCAAACGCTTCTCGTAAAGCTTAGAGCAGATATTGAAAGCGAGATCGAGGAACAGAAAGCACAGCTCAAGCACGATTATACAGATAGCAAGCGGATAATCGGGAAGCAGGGAATATGGATCGATTTCGAAAAAGAGGTATAAAAGATATATCAATACAGCCGAACCTATATTGCAGTAGAGCAGCATGAGCAGACTTTTGAGCCAACCGACGTTCACGCCGTTGTAGATAAGCCTGTGAATGATGGCGTAGTGTCCGACTACGGCGACATAGAAGAACCATGATATCCTTGAAGGAAGAATAAAAAAGGAAATTATCGCGGTTGCAAAGAAGGAAATCCAACAGTAACCGTACTGACCTTCCCTTGCCGGAATGTGCATGGTAAAAGCAACAAGAAACAGGCAGATCAGACGCGCATACGAGACCGCTTCCGAGGCATACAAAAACAGTACCGACAGCGCGGTTACCATGGCGCATATTGCAAGCTTTCGTGTAGTCGTCGGTTTCTTCAAATTTCAGCTCCCATTACAAAACGGTTGGTTGTCATCTCCCGCAGGAGTTGCATAGACAGTTAAGACACATCAGGGTCGAACAGACATTGCACATGTCGCAGTCGTCGCCTCCGGTCTGACCGCCTGTGGAAGAGAAGGGATTGTTGTTGCGAAGCAAGGTCTGATAGGCGTTGCGATATTCTGCATTATCAGGCTCCTGCTCACAGGCGTTCTGCATATGCTCCCTTGCCTTATCATACCAACCGCGTCTTAGGTAGATTATGCCGTAAAGGTAATTCCATTCACCATTGCGCAAAGGAATACCGTCAAGGACGCTTTGCGCCGCGTTGAGGTTGTTTTGATTGATATACATCCTGGCTCTGTTGAACTCCTCGGCATAAGTGCCGGAATAGGAGCTTTTGCGATAGCTGTCCGAGTAGCCGTAGCCTGACGAACCGTATCCGGAATTTGAGCTGTTCTGCGAACCGCTTCCGTTGGGCTTTCTTGACAATATGTCGTAGGCCTGATTGATTTCCTTGAGCTTCTCGTTCGCAAGCTCCTTTAGCGGGTTGTCGGTGTACTTATCCGGATGGTATTTCTTTACCAAATCAAGATAGGCTTTGCGGATTTCTTCCTGCGAAGCATTTTCACTGACGCCGAGTACCTTATAGGGATTCATCCTGTTTTCCTCCGAGTATGGTTGCGGTCTTGCGGCCGCAGCCCAAGACGAGTATATTGCGAATCAGATCCTCATTTCTTATCGGACAGAGCAGATCCAAAGCCTTCACGGACTCATCGAGCGACTTATACAGCATGAACTCCACCTGCTCCTTGGGATACTCTTTGAGGTTGAAGGGATTGTAGGAACCCTTTTTGCCGTCCGCCTCGCGGTCTGCCCATGCGTCGATGAGATATATCCACCGACCCAAATTATAGAACAGCCATCCCAAAGCGGCGCAGTCCTCTAAAGGGATGAAGTCGGCCGAGAGAGCCGCCCCCCGAAGCGCGGAGGCAAAGGCGTCCGCAACCCTGTCGCAATCAGGACATCCCTGCTTTTCAAGCCCCGAAAGCGAATCAAGTCCCGAGCTTACGGCAAGCTTCAGCTTGCCCGAAACGTTCTTTATCTTGGGCCGCAGTAAGAGCGCGGCACAGCCTTTTACAATGCTGTGATCGTCGTGCCAATCGTCAAGGCACTTGTGATAGGCAAGCAGAACATTGACGTCGGCACAAAAGCGAGTCTCACGACTATCAACGGCATAGCTCTTTTTGCGTTCGAAAGCTCGATGCAGACAATGACAGGGCTTGCACTCCGTTTTGGCTTGGCACAGAGATGAGTAGAGCAGTGACAGAAACGTGCAGTCATATTGCAGGAACCATGTTGTGATGTATCCATGACGCTTGCGCATGGAGCGGCAAAGGCCGCAGTAAGTCGCACGATACAGGTTCGACTCCTTGACCTTCAACTCACATTCAAGCGGACGCACATACCCAAACACATTTCACCTCTTTAGAAATTATAGCACACGAATTGTAAAAGCAACAGAAACTTTTTGCAAAACAAAGGCAAATTATTCCTTTTTTGACCAAATAGACATTTGCTGTCCGCATTTTTGACGCATCGTTAATAAAATCATCAAAAAATTTTGAAAAAAGACTTTCAATAATGAAACTCATCTGCTATAATATAGTCGTACGAACGCGTGCAAAATATCATCCTGCGAAAAAGCAGGAAATTCAGGAGGTTATCTTTATGAAGAAATGGATCGCCATTCTGCTCGTAGCAGCATTGGCAGTCGCATTCGTGGCATGTACGCCCGAAGAAAATCCCGCAGTCGACGAGCCTGTCGTTACCGATGAGCCCGTTGCAGAAGTCACCGAAGAGCCCGTTGCTGAAGTAACCGAAGAGCCGGTTGCGGAAGTAACCGACGAGCCGGTTGTCGAGCCGACCACCGAAGCTTACATCGCGCTTGTTACCGACGTTGGTAACATCGATGATAAGTCCTTCAACCAGGGCGCATGGGAAGGCGTAGTGGAGTTTGCCGAAGCGAATGGCGTCAAGTACAACTACTTCCGTCCTTCCGAGGACTCCACCGCAGCTCGTGTAGAGACCATTGGTACCGCAATTGCTGACGGCGCAACCGTCATCGTTTGCCCGGGCTACCTCTTTGAGGATGCTATTTTCGAGTGCCAGAACACCTACCCCGAGACCATGTTCCTGCTCCTTGATGGCGAGCCGCACACCGCTGACTACGCCACCTACGAGACCCTGTCCAACACCCACTGCATCCTGTATCAGGAAGAGCAGGCCGGTTTCTTCGCAGGTTATGCCGCCGTTAAGGAAGGCTACACCAAGCTCGGATTCCTGGGCGGCATGGCAGTTCCCGCTGTTGTACGTTATGGCTACGGCTTCGTACAGGGCGCCAACATGGCAGCAGAGGAAATGGGCATTGCAGACCAGGTTACCATCAACTACTGGTACTGCGGCGGTTTCGCTCCCACCGATGATATCAAGACCAAGATGTCCGGTTGGTACACCGACGGCGTCGAAGTTATCTTCTCCTGCGGCGGCGGTATCTACCTGTCCGCGGTAGGCGCAGCTGACGGCACCGACAACGGCAAGGTTATCGGCGTTGACGTTGACCAGTCCGCTGAGTCCGACAGAATCATCACCTCCGCGATGAAGGCTCTGTCCCACTCCGTGGTTCTTGCGCTGACCTCGTTGTTTGACAATGGCGGCACCTGGAATGCAGAGTATGCCGGCACGACCGCTGTCCTCGGCGCAGCCGATGATTGCGTTGGTCTGCCCACCGCAGAAGCTTCCTGGAAACTCGTAAACTTCACCGTTGCCCAGTATGAAGAGCTCTTCAACAAGGTAAAGAATGGTGAGATCGCCGTTTCCAACGCTACCGATGTAGCTCCCACAGTGACCATTACCGTCAACTACGACGCATAAAAAAAGGTCAATCTGACAAAGACACAGCAAAGAAAGAGGCTGGGCGAAGAGCCTGGCCTCTTTTGTAAAACTACGACCAAAGGGGAAGATATATGAGCGAGTACGTCATAGAGATGTTGAACATCACTAAAGAGTTCCCTGGCATCAAAGCAAATGACGATATTACTCTGCAGCTGAAGCATGGGGAAGTTCATGCGCTGCTTGGGGAGAACGGAGCCGGGAAATCAACTTTGATGAGCGTGTTGTTCGGTTTATACCAGCCGGAACAGGGCGTAATCAAGAAGGACGGGGTCGTGGTCAAGATCAACGACCCAAACGACGCTAATGCCCTGCACATAGGTATGGTGCATCAGCATTTCAAACTGGTTGAGATATTTACCGTATTGGAAAACATCATCCTTGGCGTAGAGCCGAACAAGATGGGATTTTTGACCATGGATCAAGCGCGCAAGAAGGTTGTCGAGCTGAGTGAAAAATACGGCTTGGCAGTTGACCCCGACGCGAAGATCGAGGATATTTCAGTCGGTATGCAGCAGAGGGTTGAGATACTCAAGATGCTGTTTAGGGACAATGAGATTCTTATTTTTGACGAGCCTACCGCAGTTCTGACTCCGCAGGAGATAGATGAACTGATGCAGATAATGCGCAATTTCACGAAGGAAGGCAAGTCGATCCTTTTCATTACTCATAAGCTTAACGAAATCATGGCCGTTGCGGATAGATGCACTGTCCTGCGCAAGGGCAAGTACATGGGTACCGTCAACATAGCGGATACGACGGTTGAGGATCTTTCCACTATGATGGTCGGCCGCAAGGTCAGCCTTCAGGTTGAGAAGGGCCCTGAGAACTTGGGAGAAGAAGTCCTTCATGTTTCGAACGTCTTTGTTCCGTCAAAGCTTCATAAGGGCTATGCGGTCAAGGATGTTTCTTTCAGCGTAAAGCGCGGCGAGATAGTCTGCCTTGCGGGCATTGAAGGCAACGGACAAACCCAGTTCGTACACGCGTTGACAGGCCTTGATAAAATCGCGGCAGGCAGCATTACCCTCATGGGACATGACATCAGCAAAGCCCGCATAAGGGAGCGCAGCAAGCTTGGCATGAGCCATATCCCCGAGGATAGGCATAAGCATGGCTTGATTCTCGACTTTTCTTTAGAGGAGAACTTGGTTTTGCAGCGTTATTGGCAGCCGAAGTTCGAGAAGGCGGGATTTATCAACTTCAAGGCCGTAAGGGACTACGCCGACAAACTCATTGAACAGTACGATATCAGAAGCGGTCAGGGAGCGGTAACCGCATGCAGAAGCATGTCGGGCGGCAACCAGCAGAAAGCCATCGTTGCCCGCGAGATCGACAGAGATCCCGAGCTGCTCGTGGCCGTGCAGCCCACCAGAGGCTTGGATGTCGGCGCTATCGAGTATATTCACAAGCAGCTTGTCGCACAGCGCGACGAGGGTAAAGCGGTATTGCTCGTCTCCCTCGAGCTTGACGAGGTCATGAACGTATCCGACCGCATATTGGTCATGTATGAAGGCGAAATAGTCGGCGTGTTCGACCCCAAGGTCACCACTGTACAAGAGCTTGGTCTCTACATGGCGGGTGCAAAGAGACAAAATATGAAAGCTGAGGAAAGTGAGGTGAACAAGGCATGAAAAAGGGATTAGTCAGCGCGTTGTCATCCATAGTATCAATTCTGATTGGTACTCTGTTTGGACTTATTCTTTTGATAGCGGTGAATTCCGGTGAAGCCTTCACTTCGTTCGGCAAGCTGTTGAGTTCGGGCGTTTCTACCTTGCCCAAGCTTGCGAAGGTTTTCTATCAGGCTGCGCCGCTGCTGATGTGCGGCCTTTCGGTAGGTTTCGCATTCAAGACCGGCTTGTTCAATATCGGAGCCTCCGGTCAGTACACCGTCGGCGCGTTCGCCGCTCTTTTCGGCGCGATTGTGCTGCAGCTTCCTTGGTATATCTGCCTTATCCTCGCCATGATTATGGGTGCGATTTGGGGCTTCTTCCCGGGACTGTTCAAGGCTCTGTTCAATGTGAACGAGGTCATAACCTCCATAATGCTGAACTGGATAGGACTGTTCGCGGTCAACCTTTTGTGTATGAATATCCCCAAGATGCTTCCTCCTTTCTGGGTATCCAGCCCCATCAAGGATCGCACGGCGGCTCTTTCATATGCGAATCCGGGTGCGATAATTCCTAAGCTTGGTCTTGATAAGGTGTTCGATTCGCCGTACATAAATATCAGCATTATAATAGCGATACTTATCGCCATATTGATGTGGGTACTGATAAACAAGACAACAAAGGGCTATGAGCTTAGAGCCTGTGGCTACAACCGCTTTGCCAGCATATATGCGGGTATCAACGCCAAGAGCAACATAGTACTTTCCATGGTTATCGCCGGAGCGCTTGCGGGCATCGGCGGAGGGCTGTACTATCTGGCGGGTACCGCAGATTACAACATACAGAAAGCCTTGCTTGGCATGGGCTTCAACGGCATCGCCGTTGCGTTGTTGGGATCAAGCAACCCGATAGGCATTATATTCTCCTCGTTGTTTATCTCATACATACAGGTCGGCGGAGAAGCGCTTCAGCCAACCTACGCAAAAGAGATGATAGATATAATCATCGCGGTTATCATCTATCTGAGCGCATTCTCCCTGTTCACAAGGAATCTGCTCACCAAGTGGTTCAAGTTCGATCGCCATTCCGGTAATGTGAATGACGATCCCATTCCGCCTGTCGTACCAACAGACACGGAAAAGAAGGAGATTACAATTGCTCCGGATGCGGCGGTCAATGAAAGTGAGGTGAAGGCATAATGTCAGGTTTTGAAATGGGTATGGCCTTGGCCGATGTCTTAAGCGCAACTATTTTGTTCGCTGTTCCTCTGCTGCTTGTCGCAATGGGTGGTATGTTCTCTGAACGCAGCGGCGTCATCAACATAGCTCTTGAGGGCATTATGATTGTGGGCGCTCTCTTTGGCTGCCTGATGCTGAGGTGGCTGGATCCGGCCGTCACGGCAGGAACGCTGAATTCGTTCATTGCGATGCTTGTTGCAATACTGTTCGCGGCCGTGACAGGCGCGGCGTTCTCCATGCTGCTGGCATTTGCGTCCATCAACCTCAAGGCTGATCAGACGATAGGCGGCACGGCGCTGAATATGTTGGCTCCCGCGTTCGCGATTGTCTTAACTTGGGTTATCCAAGGTCAAGGTCAGACGACAATACTTATCCCCACATGGTCGAGAATTACCGCCGCAAGCTTGGGCATCACCCCTAACAGCTCAAGCATCCTGCAAAAGTTCCTGTTCTCGAATCTGTACATGACGACAATTCTGACGGTGATACTGTTTGCCGTCGCGGTTATCCTACTATATAAGACCAAGTTCGGCTTAAGACTTCGCGCTTGCGGCGAGCACCCGCAGGCAGCTGACTCGGTCGGCATCAATGTTTACCGTATGCGCTATTCGGGCGTGTTCATTTCGGGCATACTCGGCGGTATTGGTGGTCTTGCGTTCACGCTTGCGGCAGGCTCGGGCTTCCAGTCGTCCGTCGCAGGCTATGGCTTCTTGGCTTTGGCAGTTATGATATTTGGTAACTGGAAGCCTTGGTCGATACTCGGAGCCGCGCTGTTCTTCTCGTTCTTCAAGGTCATCGGAGCTTATGCTTCAAGTCTGCCGTTCATCCCGACGGTAAAGCTTGAGGGCGTCAGCACCTATTTCTGGCCTATGCTCCCGTACCTCATTACCATGGTACTTCTTATATTAACCTCCAAGAAGTCCCGTGCGCCTAAGGCAGAGGGCATACCTTACGATAAGGGCTCAAGATAATACGGCATCTAAGGAAAGAGCCGCTCCCGATTTAGGGACGGCTCTTTTTCTATGCTTGCTGCTTTTGTTGCCTTCGAGCAACAATCAGCCACGCTTTATCTGATCGTTTTGGGATTTGTAGATGTGATCCTCATCAACGACGCCGCGCACACAGGAGGTGGGGTAGACGCTTGCTCTGCGAGCCAACACCGTGCCGGGGTTGAGTACGCTGTTGCAGCCAACCTCAACGTTGTCGCCGAGTATGGCGCCGAACTTCTTGCGAAGTGTTGGGATACGCTCCTGCCCGTATTTAACAACGACAAGGGTCTTGTCGCTCTTGACGTTAGAGGTGATGGAACCCGCGCCCATGTGAGCCTTATAGCCCAAGATAGAGTCGCCCACATAGTTGTAGTGGGGAACCTGAACGTTGTCAAAGAGTATGACGTTCTTCAGCTCCGTGGAGTTGCCGACAACGCAGTTACGGCCTACAAGCGCGCTTCCGCGTATGAAAGCGCAATGCCTGACCTCGGTGTTGTGATCGATGATACAGGGACCCGCAATATAAGCGGTTGCGAAAACCTTCGCGTCCTTTGCTATCCAAACGTCCTCAAACGGGTGGTCAAACTCATCCTCAGGCAAGTCCTTGCCGAGTTCAAGAATGAGCGCTTTGATACCGTCCAAGGCCTGCCACGGGTATTCAAAACCGCGAAGGAAGTCGGCGGCTCTTGTCTTAGTAAGATCCAATAAATCAGTAGTCTTGTACATATTACTTCACCCTTATAAGCAGTCCGTTTTGGCGCATAGCATCAATCACATAGTCAACCTTTTCTTCGCACAGCTCATGACTGGGCGCTTCAACCATGACGCGCAGAACAGGTTCGGTGCCGCTCTTTCTGAGGAGTATACGCCCTTCGTCACCCAGCTCTGCGGCAACCTTTGCCACGGCCGCCAATACCTTTTCATTCTGCATAGTAAGGTCTTTGTCGGTGACAACAACATTTTTAAGTACCTGCGGGTATACGGTGATGGGTTCGACAAGCTTAGAAAGCGGAAGCTTCGTCGTAAGCATGGCCTGCATGACCTTAATCGCGGTTAGTATGCCGTCGCCCGTGTTGGCATATTTTGTAAAGATAATGTGACCGGACTGTTCGCCGCCTATAAGGTAGCCCTTATCGCGCATACACTCATAGACGTACTTGTCGCCTACGGCGGTCTTTTCATAGCTGATGCCCGCCTTGTCAAACGCCTTGTAAAGACCGAAGTTGGACATTACCGTAGTGACGACCGTGTTGGACGCGAGCATACCACGCTCCTTCATGAAAACGCCATACAGGTAGAGGATGTGGTCGCCATCGACAAGCTTGCCGTGTTCATCGACTGCAAGGCAACGGTCAGCATCGCCGTCGAACGCGAAGCCCACATCCAATTTGTTGTCAATAACAAACTGCTGCAAATGCTGAATATGGGTAGAGCCGCAGTCACGGTTGATGTTTAGCCCGGTAGGTGTGTTGTTGATGACGTAGGTTTCCGCGCCTAAAGCCTCAAAGACCGCCTTCGCAATCATCCAAGTGCTGCCGTTTGCGCAGTCAAGACCTACCTTAACGCCCTTGTAAGAGTGAGTGGCGAGCGAGATAAGATACCCGATATAACGGTTTCTTCCCGCCGAAAAGTCTATCGCCTTGCCGATATTATCGCGAACAGCATATGGGACTTCGGGGAAGACGCCGTCAAGATAGGCCTCGACAGCATCGATAACCTCATCTTCCATCTTTTCGCCGTTGCCGTTTATCAGCTTAATACCGTTGTCGCAGTAGGGGTTATGGCTTGCTGAAATCATTATGCCGCAGTCAAAATCACCCGTCCTTGCGGCGTATGAGACGCTGGGTGTGGTGGTGACGTGCAGCAGATATACGTCCGCGCCCGAGGACGTAAGTCCCGCGGTCAGCGCGCACTCATACATATAGCTTGAAAGGCGGGTATCCTTGCCGATAACGATTTGGCATTTGTGATCCCTGCCATAATAATGACCGAGGAAGCGCCCAATCTTGAACGCGTGATCAACCGTCAATCCCACATTGGCTTCACCCCTGAAGCCGTCTGTCCCAAAATACTTAGACATTACAATATCCTCTATACCCTAAAAGGCTTGCGGCGTCATGGTCCATGTAAACCGTAAGGTTCGGGTGCAGCTGAAGCACGGAAGCGGGGACGGCCTCACAAACCTCACCCTCAAGAGCCTTTTGCATAATGGCGGACTTCGCCTTGCCTAAGGCTATGAGAATAATCCCCTTGGAATGCATGACCGTCTTTATGCCCATTGTGACAGCGTGGGTCGGAACATCGTCAATGCTGTCGAAGAAACGCTTGTTAGCTTCCCTGGTGGATTGAGTAAGCTCGACAATATGTGTTTCGGAACCAAAGGGAGTGTTGGGTTCGTTAAAGCCGATATGTCCATTATTGCCAATGCCCAGAAGCTGCAAATCAACTCCGCCCGCCTTTTCGATCTCACGGTCATAAGCGCCAAAGGAGTTCTGACGGCCCTCATCCAAAAGTCCATTCGGAACCTTCGTCTTTGCGAGGTCGATATCAATCTTGCAAAACAGGTTCTCATTCATAAAGTATCGATAGGATTGAGGATGTGTACCATCAAGACCTACATACTCATCAAGATTGAAGCTTGAAGCTTTGGCGAAGCTGAGCCTGCCATTTGAACAAAGCTCCGCAAGCTTGCCATAAAGCCCCAGGGGGGTGGAACCTGTGGCAAGGCCGAGAATTGCATCAGGCTTGCGCTCAAGCAAATCGGCGTACTGAGCGGCCGCAAGCTCGGCAATTCGCTCGGGGGTATCAATTACTATTTTCATATACAAATTCCTTTCGACAGAATGCAGCAGACATTCGAAACTATCAATAAAAATATCATAAAAGTGCCTTCAAGTCAATATGAGAGGCGCATTAATATATGAAAAGTTTCGCTTTGCCCATATTGAAGTATATGACAAGTTGGAGTGAAAAATGAAAGTTGGGCTAAGTGTAAGTTCCGTAGCTTTTCCGCTTGTATTATAAGTCAAATCAATGTATAATAATATATATGGTGAGAGGGCAGGTGGGAGCATGAGGTTTTATTGTACGGAGGAACGGTACGGCACTTGGGGAAACGGTGTTTTTTATCTCGGAAATTGCGATGAACAGCTCGATATGCTTTGCGAAAAATACAAGGCTCAGGTTCAGCTTATCTATCTCGACCCGCCTTTTTGCACGGGCAATGACTTCAAGCTAAAGATAGGCAAAGGCAAAAATGCCTTGTCTGTCCTTGCATACAGCGATGACAGGACGATAGAGCAGTTTACGGAATGGATGGAGAAGATATTGACAGCCTGCCATACCATGCTGAAGCCAAGCGGCTCTATCTTTCTTCATATCGATTATAGGACGACTGCCCGAATGCGTTTGCTGCTTGACAAGCTTTTCGGAGAGGATAATTTCCAAAACGAGATTATTTGGCCTTACAAGACGGGTGGAAGGAGCAAGAAATATTTCCCGCGCAAGCATGATACCATACTCTTTTATCGTAAATCCGATAAGCAATATTTCAATATAGCAGCAGTAGGCGTTGCGCGTGGGCCCGAACGCAGAAACCACATGAAACGCTTTATCAGTGAGGATGGCAGGATAGCATACTCAATTCGTTCCGGCGGAAAATTGTACACCTACTATGAGGATTCAATGATCTATCCCACGGATGTGTGGTCGGATATTGTTCATTTGCAGCAGCATGACAAGGAACGCACAGGCTATGCAACGCAAAAGCCCCTTGCTCTGATGGACAGGATAATACTAAGCTCATCACAGGAGAACGACGTCGTCATGGATCTGTTTTCGGGCAGCGGTACTACCTGCGTATCGGCCAGCCTTAACAAGCGTCGTTTCGTAGCTGTTGATAAGTCGCCTCTTGCGCTCTATTCCTTGAGGATGCGGATGTCTGCGCTGGGAGACCAAAGACCACTGTGGGAGTCGGAGAAGACAACGCTTTCGTTTTACAGACCATGTGACGATTGCGAATGCGAGTTTGAATACGGGATAAGCGAGAAGCTTGGCGTGAAGTTTTTAGAGCTTCAAAGCGCAAGGCTTGCAAAGGATGAAAGCCCATTGATATACGCGGCTTCAGGGACGGTGGAGGGTGACTGCTATTTACCCGTTCACCTGTGCATGAATCCCCACGCGGGGACAAAGCTTCAGCTGCCGAAAGCGGAAAATGTAGTAATACAGCTTGTCAACGCCAAAGGCGATCAAGCCTTTATTGGGCTTGATTGAAGTTCAAAAGCTTTGAACAGTCAAATTCCAGGCCAAGGCTCATGCTGAAAGCGCGTGTGCCATGAGTTATTATACTGTCAAGGACTTGAACCCCCAAATTTGCGGAGACTTCATCAAGCATATCCTTTGAAAGTTCATCATCCTCGGATGGCAGAAGTACGCCCGAAGGGTGATTGTGAACAATGATGAAAGCGTTGCAGCCACTGATTATGGTTGGCTCAAGTATGCGTCGGAAGTTCATCTTGACCTGTGACATATTTCCGTCCGAAATCTTTGTAGTCGCAGCTACGCAGTATCTATCATCAAGTGTAATGACCCTAAGCGTCTCATACCTGTCACGCCATGAAATTGCAGAGGCGAACATGCACGCGTCCTCAATCAGCTTTAAGCAATACTTACCACCGCGCTTCTTAACTGAATTTCTCATGATTACGCCTACGGTGGAGTAAAGAAGACCAAATTGTATGGCAAGCTGTTCGCTTACCCCATTGATGGAAGTGAGCGCGAGATAACCCGCCGCAAGTGTGTTCTTGAGCGAACCGTAGTAGGACAGCAGCGATTCGGCAAGCTCTGAATTATTCCCTGAATGAAGAGTTGCGCTGATGAGCTTGCCGAGGAGCTCAAGATCCTCATGAGTGTAATTTGTAACTATATATTTTGGCACTTTTGATGAGTTCAACACCGGTCCCCGCAGTCATAAACGATATCTTGATTATACCCGCACATCTGTTACGGGTCAAGTGAAAAGAGCAAAAAGTGTGATATTTTCTAAGAAACCAAGATTGCATGATATTCAAAACAGTTTTGCTTTGTATAAAGAATATAGTAATATACTTTTTACAAATTGGGGCTTGCAATTTCTCCGCCTTTGTGTATAATAAGTGTTGTCAAGGGGTTATAGCTCAGCTGGTTAGAGCGCTACGTTGACATCGTAGAGGTCATTGGTTCGATCCCAACTAACCCCACCATAAAGCCTGTGTTGTTCGTTACGTAATTTGTGATAAACCCACAGAGTGATTACGGGAGCATACGTTGGTTAGATTATTCCACGCCCGATACGGTTGGGAAGGAAGACGCGGCCGCCATGCACCCACCTGCCGAGAGGCGGGTGTTATCACTGCTACGGACGGCATCACGGGTTTCTTTGAGAAAATTGCGGAATTGTGTAATGGCAGCACCTACGACTCTGACTCGTATTGTCTAGGTTCAAATCCTAGTTCCGCAGCCACAAAGAAAACCACTTCTTCGGAGGTGGTTTTTGATTTTCTGTTGCATGGCGTTCATCCAACAGAGACAACTAAAAAATGAGTTTGGTGATTGACCATTACAAACACAAGCGGCAGAAAGCGGGGAGGGGTAGAGGATGAAATACGAGAAACCCATAACTTTACAAAACGGCATGGAATGCGTTCTTAGGAGTGCAAATGCAGCGGATGCGAAAGAAGTGTACGATAACTTCAACTTGACGCATGGTCAAACTGATTTTCTATTATCCTACCCTGAAGAAAACAGCTATGATGTAGAACAGGAAGGAAAATTCCTGGCGGAAAAGGAAAGCAGTGCGGATGAGGTTGAACTATGCGCAGTTGTAGGTGGACGAATAATCGGAACTGCCAGTATTGAGACAATAGGAAGAAAAGACAAGGTCAAACATCGAACAGAATTCGGAATCAGCATAGACAAAGAGTATTGGGGGCTGGGTATTGGTCGAGCGCTGACAGAGGCTTGCATTGAGTGTGCCAAGAAAGCGGGCTGCCTTCAGATCGAACTTAGTGTTGTGGCAGCCAACGTAACTGCAATATCGCTGTATGAAAAAGTTGGGTTTGTGGAATACGGTCGAAATCCACGGGGCTTTCGTTCTCGTACAAGCGGTTGGCAGGAGATCATTCTTATGCGATTACCGTTTGATGAGTGAAGTCCTGTTCGACAGCATATTCAGTTGCCTGTTTCGAATGCTTTTCGCGAAAACAACATTATCTCCGGATGTTTCACTTTCCGTTTCACAAGGCACTAATATACGGCGAAGAAAAGCTTGACGACCGTTTCGTTTCTCATCGTGGTGGTACAAAAGAGCATCGAAGGATAAACTTCTGATCATTTGCCGCCATACGCGAATTCTCACCAAATAAATATTTGTGATTTAACCCTTGACAATATGGAACAGTAGTGGTATCATAACAAATGCGCCGCGGGGTGGAGCAGTTGGTAGCTCGTCGGGCTCATAACCCGAAGGTCGTTGGTTCAAGTCCTTCCCCCGCTACCATGTAAGAGAGTTCTTTTCGGAACTCTCTTTTTTCCCGTCATATTCATACCTATTCGGGGAGGGAATGCACGAACAGTTCTGCAAAATGCTTGGCGTTCATTGCCTCATTTGTAACAATGTGTTGACACTTGCACAGTAGAGCATGAGTATGATATTATACTCAGCAGGGGCAGAAATGGAGTGAACAATATTACATTATTCGGAGAATAGCAGACGATTACGAACATAGAGGGACTACATCCAATATTCAAGAGGAATTTTCAAGCAGGCTTGCAAGGAAATGAATTAGACTGCCGGATCGGTCAAACAAGTGGTACACAGATAGTATAAACGGAGGGAAATCATGATAGGTGCAATAATCGGAGATATAGTTGGATCGCGCTTTGAGTGGGATAATCACAGATCTAAGGATTTTGAATTACTCATAGACAAATGCTTCTTCACCGACGATTCGGTGATGTCGCTCGCGCTGTGCGATGCTCTGCTAAAGAGCAAGCCCGACCGCAGCGATTTGGGATTGTTGGCGGTTAATTCAATGCAAAGCGTAGGCAGACCCTATCCGCATTGCGGATACGGCGGAAGGTTCTACCATTGGATGTACAGCGATAATCCCCAGCCTTATCACAGCTTCGGCAACGGGGCGGCGATGCGAGTAAGCGGGTGCGCCTATGTTGCCGCATCGCTTGACGAGGTAAAGCTGCTCTCTAAAGCCGTAACCGAAGTAACGCACGACCACCCCGAGGGCATAAAGGGTGCGGAAGCGACTGCGATTGCGGCCTTCCTTGCGCTCACGGGAAGCAGCATGTCTGAAATTCAAAAATATATCACGGACAACTACTACACGCTTGACTTTACTCTGGATGAGATAAGGGACAGCTATCGCTTTAACGAGACCTGTCAAAATACCGTGCCTCAGGCTTTACAGGCCTTCTTTGAATCTGTAAGCTTCGAGGACGCGATACGCAACGCAATCTCCATCGGCGGCGACAGCGACACATTGGCCGCAATCACAGGTGGTGTTGCCGAGGCTTATTACGGCGTATCACAAGGCATTCGCGCAAAGGCACTTTCGTATTTGGATGCTCGCTTGCTTGCGATTTTAACAAACTTTGAAAAGAAATATCCCGCAAAAACACAAAATACCACGGTATGAAATAGAATGGATAAGCTTTGGCAAAAGCGTCGGATAATAATGTCCGACGCTTTTTGTCAAATTGGCGTGTGTAAATCAAGAGCGCTGGACATAATAGACTTCATGAAGAAAATTATCGAAATCATCATGCTCATTTGCGTATGCGCTTTATTGGCTTGTACTTCTAAGGAGGACAAGCAAAATTATTCCGACGGCATAAACGACGACAATGTTTGTTCATTGACCGCAAAGGAGGCTCAGACCAAGACGCAAGTCAAAAACAGCAATACCGTAAGCGAGCTGAAGCTTAATATGATGACCCTTATCTTGCCTAACGGGAGCAGTACCGAGGTACCGTTGTGGGAGTTGGGGGTGAGGATAACAGAGAGCGGTATAGAGCTTGACGAGAGCACCGCGCTAACGATTGTTGGAGGTTTGGCTTCTGCGCATGACATTGCTGCGGTTGACGCAACGGCGGAATATACGAATGACCCGAACAACTCATGCAGTTTTTCGGATGAAAAGGACGGACTTGCCATAGACAAGGAAGGCTTTGTCAACGCTTTGATTGCGGCTGTAAACGACGGAGCTTCATCAGTTGTCATTCCATATGAGACCGTCAACGCTAATGTGTCACGCGAACAGCTTGAAACGGACAACAGCCTGATTGCTGAGTTTACTACCTCGTTTGATACCAAGGCACACAGGAAGAAGAACCGTGTTTACAATATTGTGAAAGCGGCCGAGATGATAAACGGCTGTGTCGTTGAACCCAACGAGAAATTCAGCATGAACGACACAATAGGAGACAGGAACGAAAAGAACGGTTGGAAGGAGGCCGCAGCAATAAGCGGCGGAGCCTATGCTCAGGAGTACGGCGGGGGAGTTTGCCAAGTGTCAAGCACATTATTTAACGCAGTACTGATGTGCGATATGGAGATAGTCGAGAGGCATCACCACAGCTGGCCTATGAGTTATGTGCCGATAGGCAGAGACGCGACAATAAGCACAGGCAAAAAGGATTTCATATTCAGAAATACAAGCGAAGCGCCGATACGCATAATCGCAAATGTCGATACCGAGGCTTTGACCATCACTGTCCGTATCTACGGAAGAAAGTCCTCCGAGTACGATCACATCGAGATAAGCTCTGAGCAGACTTCCAGACTTGCTTCGCTTGATCCTGTCTATTACCTTGACGAGAGCTTAGAATCGGGTACAAAGGTGATTGAGCGTGAGGGGCGGCGAGGAAGGACGTCAAGAACCTACCTCGAATACTATGATGCAAGCGGCGAGCTGATAAGGCGCGTGCTTGCGTATGAGGACAGATATCCCTCAATAGCGGAAATAGCATACGTCTCATCCGACATCTATTACGGATAAAATATATTGTATCTGCTGCAACCTTTTGACGCTGCATATGGTATTATGTATGTGCATTAAACAGGGGGCAGTATGGAAACGAAATCTGCATTCATAGAGGTTAAAAAGGTTACGAAGGTTTACCGCGTCGGGAGCGTTGACATTAACGCTCTCCAAGGGGTAGACCTTTGTATCGATAAAGGCGAGATTTGCTGCATAATCGGCAGGTCGGGGTCGGGCAAATCCACATTGTTGAACCTCATGGCGGGGCTTGAGCGGGTGACAAGCGGAAGCATCAAGATAGCGGGCAAGCGTTTGGATAAGATGAGTGAGAGCGAGCTTATAGTCTTCAGGCAGAAGCACGTTGGCTTTGTGTTTCAGTCGTTCAATCTAATGCCGTATTACACAGCGGTTGAGAACGTGGCGTTCCCGCTTTCATTCAGAGGCGTTCCAACGGCAAAGCGCAACAGGCTTGCCGCTGAGATGCTGAAGGCTGTCGGACTTGAAACTCATTTGAAGCATAAACCCATGCAGATGAGCGGGGGACAACAGCAGCGTGTCGGTATTGCAAGAGCGCTGGTCGTTCGCCCTGACGTCGTATTTGCCGATGAGCCTACCGGCAACCTGGACTCCAAGACCTCTGACGAGGTAATGGAGGTCATTTGTGACATTTGCAGAAAACAGGGCAAGACTTTAATCATGGTAACACATGATCCGCACGTCGCAACCTATGCGGACAGGGTGATAAGAATCCAAGACGGCATGATCATTGAGGATACGGAGGAAGACAAGAAATGACAAAGAAAATAATCGCAATACTGCTGTGCTGTATACTCTGCATGGGCGCTTCCCTGAGCGTTTTTGCTGAGGAAATAATTGACGACCCCGAGGGAACCACTACCGCTTCAAATGTAGTGATGCGCACCTTGGATGATAACGGTAAGCCGTTCGCCGCCCCTTCAGGCAAGCACGGCAAGGATGTAACCATTCAGCTGCCGTTCAACTGTGTGTCCGGACCGCTGTATGATGTGCAGATTTCACCCGTTGTCAGTACGGATTTAGACTCGTTCCCGTTTAACATAACGCAAATGGACTACACCCAAGAGTTGGGCAGGGCGGTTATGAGCGGTAACAACTTCTATTTTGTTTTCCAGTTCACCATCAGCTATTACGCGACTAAGGGCGTAAAGCAGGTAGGCTTTACCATGCAGTACAGAGCCGGCTCACCCGACGCCGAGCTTGAAACACAGGACTTTCGCGTGTACCTCACGGTAACAAGCGGTTACAGCAGCGGCGGCGGTTCGACGCCTGTTGAGACGCCCGAACCAACGTCTATACCTTACCTAAAGCCCAAGCTCATCATTGACGGCTACTCTGTGAGCGCCGAAAAGTTGTATGCAGGCGACACCTTTACCTTGACGTTCACGGTCAGAAACACCTCGTCGGAGCAGGGTATCACCAACTTGCAGCTGGAGATCAAGGATGAAAGCGGGGTTATACTTCCCGCAAACAACGGGTCGGGAACCATGTATATCGACAACATCCCTGAGAACGGCTCAAAACAGCTTTCAATTGACTTGCAATCAGCTCCCGACGCCGAAGCCAAGCCCTATACAATGGCGGTATCCATGGGCTATGACGGCGTTAAGAGCCTTGAATCGTATCAGTCAACCGGGGACATAACCTTCAGCCTGCAACAGAAGATAAGGACCAAGTGCAATGATGTTGTCATCTATGACGACGCTTGGGTCGGAAATGCCTGCGCTATGTATATCCAGTTCTTCAACTTAGGCAAGGGCACCATTTACAACTGCCAGCTTACTCTTGACTGCGAGGGCGCGGAACTTGAAGAACCTTACTTTGGAGGAAACCTCAGCTCCGGCGCAAGCATGAATGTTGACTTCTCCGTGATACCGAGTGTTTCGGGGGAGATTTCGGGCTATGTGGTGATAAGCTATGAGGATGTTAACGGCGAACAGATGGAGACAAGAGCGCCGCTCGACCTCTATGTGAGTGAACAGGTCGTACCCGATTACGGCGAGGCTATCGGAGGCGACATCTATGTGGAGCCTGAAGAGCAACAGCCGACAGGGATCCTGAAGTATTGGTGGGTTGGCATAATCATTCTGGGAGTTGCCGCAGCTGTAACGGTAATTGTCATCGTGTCAAAGAAGCGCCGCGCAAACAAGGCGGATGATGAGATATGAGGATATTGGATCTGCTTCGCTTTGGGTTTATGAACCTTTGGCGGCGCAAAGTCAGGAGCGTGCTTACAGTACTTGGCATGGTAATAGGCATCACGTCCATAGTCGTGATGGTGTCACTCGGACTCGGCATAGAAAAGGCCACTATTGACGCCTTTGCCGGCACGGGCAGCCTTACCATGATTCAGGTCAGCTCATATAAGTATGTCGAAACTACCGACGGCAACGGAACATCCACCGAGACAAAGCTTGACAAAAACTCGGTTATGAGCTTCAGACAGATTGACGGAGTTGTTGCGGCAATGCCCATGATCAATGCATACGGCGGTCTAAAGAGCGGTAAGTATGTTTCCGATATATCCATAGTAGGAGTGGACGCAGAGCAGGCTCAGCTCTTGGGCTTCGACCTGTCCGAAGGGAGATATCCGGAGAGCCGCGCAGGCAGCCGATACGAGATAGTATTGGGCAGCTATGTGCTGGATAATTTTGTCAACCCAAGCAATTGGAATCAAGCTGTTGACAGAAACGGCAATCCGCTTGTAACAATGGACTCCCGCTTCAAGCTCAGCTTTGATATGAGCAACATCTATCCAAACTGGTATGGCGATGAAGGCACGGCACAGGGTAAGGTGTATAGTGTAACGCCGGTTGGGGTGATGAGCGCTGAGGGCAACGATTACTCCTATTATTGCCTTATGAACATAGAAACGCTTGAGAAGCTGTACAAGGCCAACGAGACGTACCTTGGCACATTTCCCAAGACCTACAACCAAGTGCTTGTCAAATGCGAGAGCATAGATGTTGTGGAGAGCGTCAGGGCTCAGATTGACGGGATGGGGTACGGCACATACAGCCTTATCGACGCGGTCAATATGGCCAAAGAAAGTACTCAACGGATTAGGGTGCTGCTCGGGGCGATAGGCGGTGTTTCGCTTCTCGTTGCCGCGATAGGCATCATGAACACAATGATGATGAGCATCTACGAGCGCACTAAGGAGATAGGAATTATCAAAGTGTTGGGAATGAGGATGAGCAACATCGTTGGTCTGTTTCTTTGCGAATCCGCATTCATCGGGTTCTTCGGAGGCATAGCGGGGCTTGCGCTTTCGTTTTCGATCTCAGCGCTTATCAACAAGCTGCTTGCCTCGTCAGGACTGACAAGTATCATAACGGGCTATCTTGCCGTAGGCGCCGTAGCATTCTCAATATTGGTTGCCTTAATATCGGGGTTGTACCCCGCAATAAGAGCCATGAGACTGTCTCCGTTGACGGCAATCCGAAGCGAGTAGCGGATAAAAGCGGCAGCATAAGCTAATAAATCATCAGGGCGTGTGACTTATAGTAAAGTTACACGCCCTGATACATTTCACTTATTCTGCGCCGCTTGCTTTAGGCACTTTTCTCACGTTCCGCATAAAGAGCATTCCTATACCCCAAAGGCCCGCCAGACACACTATCACATAGATAATATCCGTGAATACTCCATTCCCGAAGATGGCGCTTACCAAGTTGAAGTTAAAGAGGCCTACAAGCCCCCAATTGAGCGCACCGATTATCATCAGTATCAACGCTGCTACGTTCATATCATCACTCCTTTCAGTCACAGTAAGCATGTGCAGAAAAGAGTGAGTCTATTCATAAAGAATTGTTACGACTGATTCCTTTTCTTCTCGGGAAGTACTTCTATCTCAAAGCGATCAAAGGATATTGGCTCCATAAAGTCCGAAGCTTTGAAAACCACGCGCATGAAGCTGTTGAGGTCTCTTACATGATTTGTTAGGATAACAGGTCGGGAAAGGTCGAGCTCCTGGCACAGCTCATGGATTATAATCTCCCAGCCGTATAAATCGGAAGGCCGTGCGGAATCGAAATTCCGCACGACTTCATTAACAATCTTATGCTTTTTAAGCGTTTTTGCCCAAACCTGCATTATCAGTTCTTCAAGGCGAACCAGCCGATAAGGTAGGGGCAGCCTGTGTCGCCGTAGAGGCCGTAGGTATTGCAGTACACGGCATACTGTGTGCCGATGTTGCCTGCGGGATCCCACTTCAAGCTCTGAACAAGAACGTACACTATGTTCTCGGTGCCGGTGAGCTGTATCTTGGCAATCTTGTATTCTCCGTCCTCGATAACTTCGATGACTTTGCCACGGATACGGATACCGCCATCCATTTCGGGAGAAGCTACAAGCTGCTCATACGACAGGTCTGTCGGAAGCTCATAGTACCCTGCACGCTTTTTCTCACCGGAGACAAAGGCTTTACGATCTTCGTAGGAACGAGTGACCATGCACTGCTTAACTTCAGTGGTATAGCCTTCCTTTGTTGCTGTCAGAGTTATGATGCTATAGCCGAACACACCCTCCGCGAAGGTACAGTCAAAGGCGAATGTGCCGTCTGCGCCGTAGGCGATGGAACCGAACACAACATTGCTGTTGCTGCTCGCAATCGAAATCTGAGCGCCGGAGGTAACGATACCGTTGATGGTAACCTTTCTGTCCGCGTTTGCGCGAAGAGCTTGCACGCCTTGACTGATAATGAGATCCATGGGCTGAGCCACATACACATACTTAGTGGCGGTGAAGGTCGCCGTGCTGGTAACACAGTTGTCCTTCTCGGCACGAATTACGATCTCACGGTCTGCGTCCTCATTGAACTCGATCTCCTCTTGGAAGTTGCCGCCCTCATAGACAGTGATTTCCTTGTCGTCTATGTAGACCTTAACGTTGTGATCGTCTACAATGCCGACAATCGCTATCTTGTTGTTTGAATCGGCCATGACGGGTGCGCTTGTATCCTCGGGTGAGGTGAGCTGCAGGGAAATGGTCGGGAACTCCATAGTGATGGTCGGTAAATCTACCTGAGTAACATTGCCGGAGACGTCACGAATGTAGAACTCGGGAACTGTTGTATAGGTGGATTCTGTCAGCGGAGCATTGGGATAATACAGAGCCATGGGTACGTCAAGGTCAAAGGTGCGTGCCTCAGACTCGGTGTTAGTGTACTCCTGATCATCCTGACCCGCGAATCTCGCGATAAGCGTCTCGCCTGCACCGACAACTATGGACACCTTGATGCATTCCTGCCCACTTTCATTGGTAAACTCGGTGATAGTGGGATTGGCAGAGTCGGAGGGATCGACTACCGGTACATCGGTGACGTCGGGTGAAGGCTCGCTCGAAGGATTTGCCGAATCATCGGGGGTTTCTGTATCGCTCTTGCCTGCGCAGTTAATCTGGGCAAACTCGGGCAACAGGCTCTTTTTGGAGCTGAAGTTCAAGAACAACCAAACGGCAATGATAAGAACTATTACGACCAAACCTACCGCAAGCAGTATCCACATGAGAGTGTTGGACTTATTATCACCGCCATCGGAGCCTCTGCGCGGGGGAGTTGGCTCGAAGGATTCGGAATCATAATCGTCGTCTTCTTCGTCATGATAAGGCTCGCGCTCTTCGTTGTCAGCCGCGGGCACGGGTGTGCGCTGCCAACGAGTTGTGGCAGGCTCGGCCTCGTCGGAATCGTTCATGCGTTTTGCCGAAGCATGGCGTGCGGGAACCTCATCCTCATCATCGTCAAAATCATCGATGGCGGGGGCTTTCCTGGACGGCTTTGCCGCCCTGCCCTTTGCGGGTCGAACGGGTTCGTCATTCTCGTCGTCATCGTCAAAATCATCGATGGCGGGAGCTTTCCTTGACGGCTTTGCCGCTCTGCTCTTTGCGGGGCGAACGGGTTCGTCATCCTCGTCGTCATCATCAAAATCATCGATGGCGGGGGCTTTCTTGACCTGCTTTGCCGCTCTGCCCCTTACGGGACGGACGGGTTCATCGTCATCCTCATCATCGTCGTCAAAATCATCAATGGAGGAAGGCTTGCGTGCAGGAGCAGCAGCCCTGTGCCTTGAAGGACGGACGCGAACATCATCCTCATCATCAAGGTCAGGCTCAGGAGCGCGACGGGCTTTTACGTTTTCTTGATTGTTAGCTGAATCATAGGGAGCAGACGAGTATGAAGGCTCGGAATGCGAAGCTTTGACGGATTGAGCATATGCCTCAGCATCGTCCGCCTTTTCGGAAACGTCTGTACTTTCATCGAAATCAGGGTCGGCCGTCAAATCACAGCCGCACTTTTTGCACACCACTGCATCCTCGCTGTTATAAGCACCGCAATGGCTGCAAACAGGTTGTGTCCCTCTCATTTGTAACCCTCCTTTGGTATATACTAAACCACGAAAACATTATAGCCGAAAAAAGTCTCACAAGCGTTACAAATATGTAAACTTTTCTATTGGCGCACAGTTAATTTTGTTGAAACATGGAGCGTATTGTGGTATAAATTGATGCAGATGCCGCAAGGACGGCATATTATATTAGAAAGACAACATTGACCGGATGGTGAATATGATATACTTAGACAACAGTGCAACGACAAAGGTCGGCCAGGCAGCGGCGCAAGCTTCGACAATGGCTATGACCGACATGTACTATAACCCTGCCTCCGGGTACAACGCGGCTGTGCAAACGGAAAAACGCGTTGAACAAGCCCGACAGGTGATGGCAAGAGCGATCGGCTGCGACTCCTCGGAGATAGTGTTTACTTCGGGCGGGACGGAGTCAAACAACGCCGCGGTTTTCGGAACTCTTATCAAGACGAGGGGCAAGGTCAGGATAATAACTACGGCGGCAGAACACCCTTCGATATTCGAACAGTTCCGATATCTTGAACGTATAGAACGCTTTGATGTAAAGTATACCCCGGTGAAGCAAGACGGTTCTGTAAACCTTGAAGCGCTGGAAGAGATGCTTACCGAGGACACTGCGCTTGTATCCTGTATGCATGTGAACAATGAGGTGGGAGCGGTCTTTGACCTGCGCTCTGTTCGTGAGCTTATGAGCAAGCGCTCCC
The DNA here is from genome assembly GCA_035399665.1 of Clostridia bacterium. Lineage (GTDB taxonomy): Bacteria > Bacillota > Clostridia > Christensenellales > CAG-138 > DAOPJM01. The sequence goes on along the minus strand of DAOPJM010000003.1, from coordinate 18,616 downwards.
CCAACGCGGTACTGCATTCCGACGGCGTTCAAGCCTTCCTCAAGCTGGAAGAAAAGACTCCGGATGTAGACCTATACTCTGTGTCGGGACACAAGTTTCATGCGCCGAAAGGCGTGGGCTTCCTATACGTTAAGAGCGGAACCAACTTTGGCGGCGGGCAGATGGGCGGAGGACAGGAGAGGAATCTCAGGTCCGGCACGACAAATGTTCCGGGCATACTTGGAATGGAGCAGGCGGTAATTGACTATACGCAGGATATGACCCAAAAGCATGACTATATGCGTAGGCTGAAGCAACGCCTGTACAGCAACCTCAGATCCTTGCCTGATGTGCTGCTGAACGGCCCTTCGCTTGCAGAAGCAGCACCGCATATACTGAATCTTTCGTTTTTGGGAGTGAGAGCCGAGGTACTCATGCACTCCATGGATGAAAGAGGGGTGTGCTTGGCTACCGGCTCGGCCTGCTCAACGCACAAGAAGGGCAAGAACCGTATCCTAACGGCGATGGGAATAGTGGGACCGCGTCAAGAAGGCGCGATAAGAATAAGCTTAAGCCCTCTCAACACAGAGGACGAGATGGACTTGACCGCTCAGATATTGTTTGAGCAGGTGCAGTTTTTGAGACGATACAGAAGGAGATAGTAAATGGAACATGTTATACTCGTAAGGTATGCCGAGATACATCTGAAGGGGCTGAATCGCCCTTTCTTCGAGCGTAAACTTGCCGACAGAATAGTCGATGCGCTAAAGCCGAATACCGTCAAAGTCGAACGCGAGCAGGGACGCATCTTTGTGTATGGCGTTCCGGAGGATGTGTTAAAGCAGGCGGTGGACAAGCTCACAAGAGTGTTCGGAATTCACTCTGTGAGCATTGCCCGTTGTGTTGAAAAGGACTGGCTGAGCATATGCGACGCCGCCGTCGAAATGGTATCCGAGGGAAAGACGGAGGACAGGCTGAGCTTCAAGGTGTTCGCAAGGCGTGCGGACAAGCGCTTCAGGTTCAGCTCCGAGCAGATTTGCCATGAACTTGGTCACATCTTGCTTGAAAGCTTCCCCCATCTTTATGTTGATGTACATAATCCAAGCCTCAAGGTTACGGTGGAAATCAGGCAGTTTGCAGCGTTCATCTATTGTGACGAGTATATGGGCTGCGGCGGACTGCCCGTTGGGTGCAACGGAAAGGCAATGCTGCTCATCTCCGGAGGAATTGACAGCCCTGTTGCGGGGTACATGATAGCCAAGCGCGGAGTTGCGATTGACGCAGTACACTTCTACAGCTATCCATATACCAGTCCGAGAGCAAGGGATAAGGTAGTGGAGCTGGCCAAGCTCATTTCAAGGTACACGAGCGAAATCAACCTATACTTGGTTCCGTTTACCGAGATTCAGCTTGCAATCTACGATGGCTGCCCGCAAAGCGAAACTACAATAATCATGCGTATGCAGATGATGAAGATTGCCGAAAGAATCGCCTTGGCTCACGGGTGCCAAGCGCTTATAACAGGTGAATCGTTGGGGCAGGTTGCGAGTCAAACCATAGAGAGCCTAAACGTAACGAACAACTCTGTGAGCTTGCCCGTGTTCCGCCCTCTCATAGGGTTTGACAAGGAGGAGATAGTTGATAAGGCGTTGAAGATAGGTACATACGAAACCTCAATTCAGCCCTTTGAGGATTGCTGCACCGTGTTTGTCCCGCAGCATCCCACGACAAAACCAAAGCTTGAGAAATTGCTTGAAAGCGAAAAGCTGGTGGACTTCGAGCCGATGATAGCAAGAGCAATAGAAAACTGTGAGCTTGTCAAAATTTAACATAGAATTCTTATTTGACACTTTAAGGGTATGCTATAATATGTTTGAAAGGAGTGTGCAGCTTTGAAGTTTGTTTTGAAAGTGGTGGGAGTCGTCGTGGTTGTGGTAGCGCTTGTTTGCGCAACCCTGTATTTTCTGAATGACAGAGGTTGGCTTACAGGCTCACTGAAGGGACTGGTGGACAGTATCACGGGGCATGTTACAAGCATCGGCACCGAAACCAAGGATTACCTTGAGGATGAGGGCTTCATTTGTACACCTGAACCAAGCTTGGAGCCGGTCGAAAGCCTCGACCCTGTTGAAACTGAACCGGCGGGTTAATTACCAATCCAACGTTATGTAAACAAAGTTTTGAAAAAGAAATATTGACAGTCTATTCGATTTTATATATAATCAACGAGTTCTAAGGCGGAACGTCTTTACAGCAGACGTTCCGCTTTATATTTAACGGACATCGGAGGTGAAATATGTGCAGATACACAGACAGTGAAATCGTCAGGCTTGTAAGGGAAAACGATGTTGAGTTCATCCGAATGCAGTTTACCGACATTTTCGGACAGCTCAAGAATGTTGCGATAACTTCATCGCAGATAGAACGAGCTGTTGCGAATGAGATAATGATTGACGGAAGCTCCATCGAAGGCTTTGTGCGGATTCAGGAATCCGATCAGTATCTGCATCCCGATTTGGACAGCTTCGCGATTTTACCTTGGCGTCCTCAGCACGGCAGGGTAGCAAGGCTTATATGCGACGTCTACAATCCCGACGGAACGCCTTTTGTGGGAGACCCGAGAGGCGCACTTCACAGGGTGCTGAAAAGAGCGGAGAACTTGGGCTATGACTTTAACGTAGGCCCTGAGTGTGAATTCTTTCTCTTTAGACTGGATGAGAACGGCAAACCCTGCATAAGAACCAACGATGAGGCGGGCTACTTTGATTTGGGGCCATTGGATCACGGCGAAAGCACGCGCAGGGAGATATGTCTTGCGTTAGAGCAGCTTGGCTTTGAGATAGAGGCGTCACACCATGAGGTCGCGGCGGGGCAGCACGAGATTGACTTTAGGTATGCCGAGGCCCTTAGAGCGGCCGACAACATAATGACGTTTAAGCATGCCGTCAAGACCATAGCTCAGGCCAACAACCTTCACGCAACATTTATGCCAAAGCCGATATTTGGCGTCAACGGCAGCGGAATGCATACCAACATGAGCTTGTTCAGGGACGGTGAAAACGTATTCTATGATGAGCATGGAGCAAAGGGTCTGTCAGAGGACGCCTATCATTTCATCGCGGGTCTGCTCGAGCATATTCGGGGTATGGCTGCGATTACGAATCCCCTTGTGAATTCCTATAAGCGTCTTGTTCCAGGGTATGAAGCGCCTTGCTACACGGCTTGGTCGACCTCGAACCGCTCCGCACTCATTCGCATTCCCGCGTCACGAGGAAAGACAACCAGAGTTGAACTCAGAAATCCCGACCCAACGTGTAATCCCTACCTTGCCTTGTCGGTGTGTCTTGCGGCGGGACTTGACGGCATTGAACGCAAGCTTGAACCACCCGCCGAGATTACAGGGAACATCTATACCATGTCACCCCAAGAAAGGGAGCGAAAGGGCATACGTCAGTTACCCGGCTCTTTGCGCGAGGCGATAGACGCTATGCTTGAGGATAAGGTGGTTTGCGACGCCTTAGGTTCGCATATCGTGCCGCAGTATGTCGAGGGCAAGAACAAGGAGTGGGATGAGTATCGCATTCAGGTGAGCGGATGGGAGATGAACCGCTATATCATCAACTACTGACAATATTTAGTAAAACAGTAAAAAGAGAGCCTGTCCACTTTGCGGACAGGCTCTTGTGATAGTGCTTGATGTAATGCGGATTAACGCTTTGAGAACTGGGGTGCGCGTCTTGCAGCGTGCAGACCGTACTTTTTGCGCTCCTTCATTCTGGGGTCACGGGTCAGGAAACCCGCAGCCTTTAGGGCGGGACGCAGCTCAGGCTCGGCTACGAGCAGAGCGCGGGAAATGCCGTGGCGGATTGCGCCTGCCTGACCGGTTGTGCCGCCGCCGTAGACGTTAACGGAAACGTCGTACTTAGCTGAGGTACCGGTGAGTACGAGGGGCGAACGGACGATCATCTTCAGGGTATCAAGACCGAAGTACTCGTCCAAAGTGCGCTTGTTGATGGTGATATCGCCATTGCCCGGGAGCAGGCGAACGCGTGCGACGGAGCTCTTACGTCTGCCGGTTGCGATGAAAGCAGTCTTAGCCATAACGATCCTCCTTACTTGAGTACAAGCACTTGAGGCTGCTGAGCCTCTTGCTTGTGGTCGGGACCCGCATAAATGCGGAGCTTCGTCAACATCTTGTCACCCAGGGGACCCTTGGGCATCATAAGACGAATGGCTTCATACACGGCAAACTCGGGCTTATTCTCAAGCAGAGTGCGGTAAGAAGTTCTGCGCAGTCCACCGGGATAACCGGTGTGATGGATATATTCCTTCTGATCAAGCTTGCGACCGGTCAAACGAACCTTTGCCGCATTGATTATAATAACATGATCTCCACAGTCCACATGGGGTGTGAAAGTCGGCTTGTGCTTACCCCTGAGGATAGCTGCTACCTGTGATGCCAAACGTCCGAGAACCATATCGGTTGCATCGACAACGTACCAGTTGCGCTCAACGGTTTCGCCCTTTGCCATATAGGTCTTCATGGCGATTCCTCCATAATAATTTTGTAATGTTTTAGCGGCTATCAGACGTTTTGCAACCGGGGCTGTGGCGCACTTCGCCCAATGACACAGCGATTATAATAGCAAAACCAAGAACCTTTGTCAAGCACTTTTTTCTTATATTATCTGTAAATTGCAAGCTGTTTTCACTAATAATGTCTCCAAGCGGGTTCTATGAATTAGTATTGCCGAGAGCGGACAGACGCTGTAAATATTACTTATCTATGCAACACGCTGCCGAGAAGCAAATGTCGGTTACGCACCGTGAGAAAGACAAGCCTACAAAAAGAGGAGGCCTGTCTTTCAAACAGCGGTTATGTCGGCGTATTGCTTCAGCTTACTATTCCTGCTTGGAATCAACGGACTTTCCGTTTGAATCCGATTCATCGGCAGTCACCGACGCGCATTGTGAGCTGCCATGCTCAACAAGTTCACAAGCAGCTGAGTCCACAGGCGTCAGAGCAGATTCCCCATCCGCGGCGGGAGCGCTTTTATTAACACTGTCCTTGGGGATGACGATATTCAGGATAATTGCGACCAATGCGGCGGGTACGATTCCACTTCCGCCAAAGATGTATTGGAGCCATTGCGGAGTCTGCTTTAGTACGGAACTGCTTGCACCGAGACCGAAGCCAAGTCCAAGGGAAACGGCAACTATGGTGATGGTTCTCGGGCTAAGCTTTTCACGGGTGATGAGCTGAATACCCGAGACGACTATGCTTGCGAACATTATGACAGCCGCGCCGCCGAGGACACTCTGTGGCATGATGGAGATAATTGCACCTAACTTCGGGAACAGACCGGCAAGGATAAGAAAGATTGCACCGCAGGCTATGGCAAAGCGATTGACTATCTTGGTCATGCCGACTAAGCCGACGTTCTGTGAGAATGAGGTGTTGGGCAAAACGCCAAACACAGCCGCGATACTTGAACCTACGCCATCACAGACCACGCTGCCGGAAAGCTCTTTATCGGTAGCTTCGCGATCTAAACCGCCTTCGGTTATACCTGAAACGTCACCGATGGTTTCAACGGCCGTAACAATGAACATGATGCATATGGGTATTATTGCACGCCATTGGAATACAGGCTTAACCGGCAAGAGCTTAGGCAAGGCGAACCATCCTGACTCACCGACTTTGCTCCATTGAACAACCCATGCCTTGGTGTACTCCACTCCTTCTGCCGTAACCCCTGTTTTCGGCAGGATGAATCCCATCACAGTAGCTATAATATAGCCCACGATGATGCCGAGAAGTATGGACGAAATGCTGGTGAAACCTTTGGTGCCGTGTTTTAGAACAAGTATGATTACAAGTACGATAAGACCGAGCAGGAGATTTTGCCAGCTGCCGAAATCCGCTGCGTTGGAGCCGCCCCCAAAGAAATTGATTCCGACATTAATCAGCGAAAGGCCGATTGCCATAACGACCGTGCCTGTAACAACGGGGGGAAAGAAACGACGAAGCGGTTTTAAGCAGAAGCCCAGAACGCCTTCGAACAAACCACCGATGATACTTGCGCCCATGATGGCTCCGTAAGCTATAAGCCCCGCGTTGGGATCATCAGCTATTATACCCGCCGCAACGCTTGAACAAACGCCGATAAAGCCGCTGCTTGTACCCATAACGATAGGTAATCGTCCGCCGATGGGCCCTATCGGATAGATCTGTAAAAGGGTAATCAAGCCGGCTATGAGCATCGCGTTTTGCAGAAGCGAAACCCGCAGCGCCCCATAACCGCCGGCTGCGGTAATGCCGCAAATGCCCATTATGACAAGCAATGGCGTCAGATTACCAACGAACATTGCTAATACATGCTGCATACCGAGCGGAACAGCAAGCTTCAGCGGGATTCGTCCGTCCAAATCGTAGGGAGTGGACATTTTCATTTTCCTCATGCTTTTACCTCCAATTACTGATTTTGTGAGTTCATTATATTCCCCATAAATAATTCTAACATATTACGAGTAAAAATACAAACTAAATTACATTTTTTATCAACTAAAAATATTGTTGAGGATAAGTCATTCACCATAAAGTGTTTTGACCGCAACAGCAGAGCAAGGTTTGAACAAAAGGCGCTCGGCATATTGATATATAGATATTGCATTATTCGAAAATTTAATGTATAATGACAGCGGTGGGGGATGGATAAGTGGAAACGTTGGAGAAGCTTTTAGCTGTCTATTCTAATAATTTACGGGAGCTTAGGGCTGCCGCGATGACCGTTGTGTGCAATGCGGATGAAGCGGAGGACATAATACAGGACACGATTATTAAGCTTGTCACACATCCTGAAAAATGCGTCAACGTATCCAACCCGCTTGCATACCTTAGAACCTGCGTCAGAAATGAGGCCGTGGACTACCTAAGAAGAAACGGCAGAGAGATACCGACTATCGACGAGACGCTAAACAGAATCAAACACACCGGCGATGAGCAGTTTGAGTATTCCGACGACTTAGCTTGGGTAAGGGAATGCGTTGATAATCTGCCGAGCGATATGAAGGAAGTCCTCATCAGGAACGCGGTTGACGGCTGGACCATTCCTGAACTGGCAAAGGAGATGGGCATACCGCCAAAGACGCTGTATGATAAAGTATCCAGACTAAAGAAGAAGATACGTACGAACTACGCGAGCATGTTGACAGTAATTTTTCTTTTCATGCTTGCGAATTTATGTTCTTAATCTGCGTCTATATGGGAAAGACAGTGTAAATGGTCAATGTAAAGTCAATAGCAGGAGTTTATTATGCGAAGAGCTAAATTGTATAAAGTATTGAGGAAGCACCCATACCTATTGGATCCGCGTATCAGGATGTCCAAGCGTGAAGCCCTGTCACTGATAGACGCGCAGCCTCGTCAAGACTTCAAAGAGGTGATAGCCTCGGCTAAAGAGCGTTCGAAGCTTGGGGACTGCGCTTGGAGAGCGGCAGACAATGTTGTCGCAAGGCAAGTACGAAGGCATACATTTTTTAACGCGTTAAGGACGCCGTGGTTTAGAAGAATTGCCATTGCGGCAGCGGCGATATGCATCATCTCTGTGTTCTTTACGCTGACTCCCGTGGGCAGAACTTGGGCCGCTGAAGTGAAGCTGTATTCTGTCGAAATTTTGCATGGGACACTCAGTGTTGAGTATGAGGACAGCGGAATAACCGCCAAACCGTCATTCGTTCCTAATTTGTTCGATTTATCGAATCGCAGCGGCGCGCATTCCATTGTATACGCTTCCCTTAAGGAATTCGCGGAACAAAAGAAGCTGAACCCTGTCATGGTTTATGACGTCGGGGTTCAGCTTGAAAGAATAGAAGGTGAAACATATTCGTTCGGTGAAGCGCTGCTGACGGTTTATCGACTGCCAACAGATGCGGTTCTGTTGCTTCGGCAGAGTTGGGCCGAGTGTAAAATGACAGCGTTCTCATCCGATCAAACCGAATACTGGCATTATGCCGCAGACGAGGGCTATGAGCTGTATTACCGCACGGATTCGGACGATACCTTCAGCGCCGTAGCCGTGCTCAATGACTCATATGTGCTTATCGGCAGTAACAAACCCGTAGATGCAGACTGGCTGATGTCCGCCTTTATAATTCCATAGCTTACACTTGTACTGTCACGGTTTTACTCTTGCTTATGCTGCTGCCTGAGCCATACAGGACTATTTTGTACACACCTGAAGCTAATGAAAGCGGCTTGGTCACAGTGACCGAAAAGCTGCTGTACGCTCTGTTTGAGTTGCCCGTGATATAGCGCCAGGTTTCGTTTTGCCATATGTATATGACAACCGAAGCAAAGAGGTCGTCTTGAACGTTGGAGCTTACGTTGCCATACATTTCGTATGAGCTGCCGCCAAGACTTTGAAGTCCGCATAATAGGGTAAGGACAGATCTGGTCTGAGTTTCTTCTTTTGCTTCATCGTCCGCAACGGAAACTCCGACGCTCATAAAGCACATGAGCGCCACCAACAACAGGCATAGGGTCTTTCTTTTCATAGTATCCTCCGGTTATTGAATTATCGAAGCACAAACCTTAAACAGCGGCGTTAGTCAACACGTCTGATAATCGCGGCGGCAAATTAGTTTATGTTTCGGCAAAGCCATTATATATTGGCGTCAACTGCTGCAAAAGAGTCAACAAAGCTCGAATGTCGTCACATTATGGGGAATCCCTAATTATACAACAAAAAGGTCTCGGACATTATGCCAAGACCTTAAACAAGTTATTAGCCGAATCAATTTCTTCCGTCAAACAATGTCGATTTGGCACACGCGCATTGCCATAAGAGCGTTCTCGTGAGATTGTGGCGTGACGCCGGCACAGCAGCTCTCCTTAACGCTTATGCTAAGCTCCGGACAAAATGCCTTGATAATCATCGCGTTGGAGATTACACAGATGTCGGTGCAAAGCCCTACAAGCTCTACACTATCAGGAGCAAGCTCCACAACGAGTTTACCTAATTCCTTAGAGCCGAAGGTGGGCTTATTAAGTATGGTATGTCCCTTCGTATTGAGCTTGTCGCAAATCTGCCAACCATGGCTTCCTTCGATGCAATGCAGGACGGGGAGCTTTTTGCCCTCCTGTGTATGCAAATAATCCTCGTGATGCGTATCGCGTGTGAATACGATATCATCGCCGCGTGAAGCATAAGCGTCGATTTCCTTTGCCACAGAAGCAACTATGCCTTGAGCGTTGGGCGTTCCCAAAGAACCGTCGATGAAGTCGTTCTGCATATCCACCACGACCAAGAGTTTTTTCATAGTTCTCATCTCCATTAGTAATAACGTTTCCGCCATTGTAGCACTAAGGCTCAAAGACCTCAAGCGCTTTTGCTATTTATCAAGAGATTTTTGGATGTCTCTGTATTTTGAAATCGCGGCCGACGCTCGAACGGCGGGTACGGTAAAGTCCAAGAGGTTTTCCTTCTCGGAGTATGAATCGAGCGTCGTTTCAACACGGTAGTTGACGTCACCTTTTTCATTATATAACCGCACCAGCTCCGGAATGGCGGAGTCACCAAGATCCTCAAGCTCCTGAATATCTATGGACTTGTGACTGCCGTTGAGGTAGGCGTTCACGTTGAACCTTGCAATCTGACCCTCCATGTTGGAGAAGGCGAGTATGGCAAACAGCGCGAACGCGGCAACGAGCATTACAGTATTGCGCTTTACCCTCTTAAAGAGGGGAAGTACGAGACAAAGTATGAACTCAATTGCCATGGAAACCATGAACCAGGCTGCGAGAACGCGCTTCCTTGTCAAACCATAGGTCTGGACATACAGCAGCAGCTTTGACATAGCCGTAGCAATGAGAACGAGGGTGGCGATAATGAACAGGACTTTTACTGTCTTTTGGATGACGCTTGGTTTACCGTCCGAGTTGAACTTGGTAAAAGCGCCATTCACGGCAATGGCTATTCCGTTGATAACGGCAACCACAAGAAGCTCGAAAAAGCCATTCCTTGCATACTCGGCAATGGAGTAACCCTTGGGAAGGATACCGGTAAACGCGGACACATAGTAGCTCCATTGTGTGGCGAAGAAGCAGACATAGACTATAAGGAGAGGGATAGCCATTGCCAAAACCAGAGCCTTAGGCAGGAAGTGCATATTGATTCGTGCTTTTGCCGAACCCGCGTCGGTCATTATGGTGTTGTTCATTCTACGGGAATTCGAGAAGTATACCCCGAAGATGTACATAGCGCACGGGACGGAGAGTATGAAGGATATAAATAATCCGGGCGCTGCATCGGGAAGATTTGAGAACAGCTTACCTGCCTTATCGAGCAAACGAGAGAAGTTCTCGTCATATTGCAGGAGAAAGATGACAAGCAGAGTAGGAATCACAGTCATCAGCAAGCCTAACAAAACCCAAAGGACGGTTTTGCCGTCTCCCTGACGGTTGGCTTTGTTGCTGCGCCTGAATGCGGCGGGCCATATTTTGCCGAACGCCGAAAAGGGCATGATGAAAAAGGCTTTAAGCATATTGAAGAAAATGACCGCATCCTCTTTTAGAGAGTTGCCTGTTGTGATGTACGTTGACAACACATATCCGAAAGCGCAGATGAAGAAGCTGAGGGTTTGTATCATTGCGTTTGACGTCAATATAATGGATATCGACAGCGCTGCAAACGCGGCTCCTATTATAAGACCCAGCTTGTTCACAATTACCCCCTTGACTTTAACGACCACATAGCTCGCTATGTAAATAGCGACCACATAGCAGGTCATCGCAATGGGGTAGTGCTCCCAACCGACAAGGCGAAGAAAGATAAAGCTCAATACGAAGCAGACCCAAGCCGCGACACATTCTAATGCCGTGAACTGTGACCTTTTTGCGGTAAGGGCGGGGGCGTCTGTCTGCACGGCAGACTCACACACAGCTTCGCTTGGCGTTACGCCTTTCTCGGCTTGCAAGTTGGAGGTATCGTTAGCCTCGGCTGCGGTAATTTCGCTGACCGATAAACTGTTCTCGGTATCGTTCATGTTATTAAAGACCCCTTTCATTAAGGTTCTAAAGAATCATATCACAGGTCTATGCGTATGTCAACAGTAAAATATCGAAATACGATAATTTAATATTGCATTACAACTGATCGCCTTGTTTGAACGTCAACATTCTTCCGCCGCCTTGGGGTATCATGAACACATATAAAAGCTTAATTCCGTACCTGCCGGTAGTGAGCTGCTTATCCTCATTAGAAAAGGCGGTGGAAGGTTTGCCATTTTTGCTTATGGGGTGGGTATGGAGGAGACCTATGGGTTTACCGAAGAAGCACATCCAATCCAACAACAAAGCAAGGATGATAGGCATAACAACGTTTGGACGTATACGGCTTCCGTTGCCCTTAGAACCCTTTCGTGTCTTGCCGACCAAATAGCTCACATCGTGTTTATCGCGCCTTTCGTACAACAGCGCGCCAAACTCATAGTCGGTATTGAGCGAACTGTAATGCCTTGCCCATGATTCGGCGGCAGACAGCGGACTTTGAAACAGTTCCTTTGATTTCATACTCTCACCTCACGGACTCATTTTAACACAACGCGATGTTTTGTGAAACAGTTTTCAAGTGTGAAGTATTTATGTTATAATAAGCATGACACTTGTTAAGGGGGGAATCATCCATGAAAAGACGTATGCGTTGGCTGCCGTATGTGACATCGGCGCTTGCCCTTGTGAATCTATTGATCTATTTTGCGATACGGCCGATGTGGTCGGGTATCATAGCAATCATTGGTCAGGCTTCGCCTTACATCATCCTTTCCGTAATCATTGCGCTTGCGGTTACGTCTGTGACGCTGTTGCTTGTCAAAAAGCGCTGCTTGGCATTTGAGCTTGCCGCGCTTATTTTGGGCTTATTCTTTGCAGCTGTCGAAGCCTACATTATGTCGGTAACAATAGACAGCTATCGTTACTTTCTCAGAGAAGGAGTCTATGTACTTTTGGCATACGCAATCATTGCGCTTGCGCTGTATTTAGTTTTTGCTTTTCCTAAGACCAAGGCGTATGATCATAAATGGCTGCGGGTGACGATTGCGTTGGTTCTCGTCCTTGCAGCGCTGTATGCGCATACGGGGTTGATACCGAATTCCTTTACCACCATTCCGGTGGTTTACGCGGTTGGGGATGAGTATCAGATAGTGTTCACAACCAAGGTCAAGGGTACGGCATTCGTCATGATAGACGGTAAGGAATACAATGCTCTGTACGCAGGCTCGAGGACGAGCGAGGATAGAGTACATAAGGTGTCCGTACCCATGGAAGCCTTGGACGAAGCCAAGTCATACACCATCTGCACGCGAGCAATGTACCTCAGAGGCCCTTACTGCGCCTTACAGGGAAAGACCCTTTCGCAGGAATATGAGTGGAAGGGGGTTGATACCACCGACGGGATAAACTACTATGTGATTTCCGATACCCATACCGATTACAACGCGCCTGCAAAAGCGGCCTCATATTTTGGCGATAAGCTTGACTTTCTGATTTGCTGCGGCGACACGGCAAATTGGATAGACAGGCATATGGACGCATGCTATTTCCTTAAGCTTGCGGGGAAGGTGACAGGCGGCGCAATTCCTGTTGTGTACGCAAGGGGCAACCATGAGACAAAGGGTGTTATGGCTGATGAGTATTACAAGTATGTTGGCAGCAGCGGGCAGAGCTTCTATTATACATTTCGCATACAAAGCATCTGGGGCATAGTTCTGGATTTGGGGGAAAACCATGGAGATGATTGGTCAGAGCATTTCGACTCCTCACGCTTCGATTCCTATCGAGCCGAACAAACTGAGTTCCTTGACAGCGTTATAGCGAACGCCGACAGCGAATACAATGCGGAAGGCGTAACATACAGGATAGCGGTTTGTCACATTCCCATAACCTTCTTCTATCGTGAGGACAATGCGAGGGAGTACAAGGAGCAATGGATAGAGCGCTTGGAGCAGATGAAGCTCACAGTATGCTTCGGCGGACACAGACATCAGCTAATGTACATCGATTCTGAGATAGAGGACGGAGCGGAGCTGGTATACTACGAAGCTTACGCAGGATACGACGGCCAGAAGGCGGATGGGTTTATGAGCAACGCAACATTCCCAAACATACTCGTCTCAAGAAAATGCAAGGTACAGCAGATAAGCAGCGAGGAGATATACGGCGATACGGAGTTTATAGGGCTTGCAGTGACCGTTGATACAAGAACGACGACCATGCGCTTTACAGATGTAAACGGAAATGTAATATCCCCCATACTCAGCCCTTGGTTTTCGGACATGAGTTACGGCGATGAGATTGTTATATATAATGTTGATTGACAATCCGAGCTTGTGAGAATATAATCATAAAGTATTTTACCGTGTACGAGGTGTGATATGTGTGGTATCGTTGGATATGTGGGTAAGCTGGATTGTGTTTCCGCTCTGATGGACGGGCTTTCGGCCTTGGCATACAGGGGCTATGATTCCGCGGGCGTTGCCGTTTGGGACGGAAAGCAGATAGTACTCGAAAAGACCCAAGGCAAGCTTGAGAATCTTTCAAAGCTTCTGGAACAGCATCCCATTTCGGGACACTGCGGAATAGGGCATACCCGTTGGGCAACGCATGGAGAACCCAACTACATCAACTCACACCCGCATACCGATGACGCTAAGCAGATTGCCCTGGTGCATAACGGTATAATCGAAAACTACAAGAAGCTCAAGGATATGCTTATCAACAAGGGATGCGTCTTTGTGTCCGAGACCGACACCGAGGTTGTGGCACAGCTGCTTGGAACAGTCTACATGGGAGATCCTTTGGCGGCGGTTGTCGCCTGTACTCAGCTGCTTGAAGGTTCGTTTGCGCTTGCCATATTGTTCAGGGACGATCCTAAGACGATATATTGCGCTTGCAAGGACAGTCCAATGGTCATAGGACACAGCGAGAAGGGTTCGTTTATCGCTTCGGACATTCCAGCTTTGCTTCCATATACCCGCGATGTCTGCTTTATGGATGACAGACAAATTGCCATCATGCGCGAGGACGGCATAAGCTATTACAATGAGTTTGGGCAGAGCATAGAGAAAACTCCAACGCATATTGATTGGGATGTCGAAGCCGCCAAGAAGGGCAACTACGAGCATTTCATGATGAAGGAGATATGTGAACAGCCCATAGCGTTTAAAAAAACGCTTGAACAGTACGCAAACCTTAAGTTAGGCAAGCTGAAAGCGGACTGCTTCCCGTGGAATAAAGACGAAGCAAAAGCATTGAAGCGCATTAGGATTATCGCTTGCGGCTCGGCTTATCATTCCGCGATGCTTGGTAAGAAGTTCATCGAGAGAATGGCAAAGTTGCCGGTGGACATAGATATCGCTTCCGAATTCCGCTATGGAGATGATGTGCTGTCCTCCGATGAAACCTTGATGCTTGTCAGTCAATCGGGAGAGACGGCGGACACGATAGCCGCTATGCGCAAAGGACGACGAAACGGTATGCGCACGGTTGCGGTATGCAATGCCATAGGAAGCACCATAGCGAGGGAAGTTGACAATGTGCTGTTCACCTATGCGGGACCTGAGATAGCTGTCGCGGCTACAAAGTCATATCTGGCACAGGTCACGGTTCAATACCTGGCAGCTCTTGACCTGGCTCAAAAGCGCGGTTATTTGAGTGAGACCGAGGTTAAGGTAAAGCTTGATGAGATGACAAAGCTTCCCGCCGCGATGCAGGAGATACTTGATAATCGCGAACGTATACAATACTTTGCAAGCCGCTGTTTCGCGGTAAAGCATGTGTTCTTTATTGGCAGGGGTATAGATTACGCCCTCTCCATGGAGGCCGCGCTCAAGCTGAAGGAGATATCCTACATACACTCCGAAGCGTATGCGGCGGGAGAGCTGAAACACGGGACCATAGCCCTAATCGAAGAAGGATCGCTTGTGGTTGCCCTTGCCACTCAAAATGAGCTTGTCTCCAAGATGGCAAGCAATATGGAGGAGGTCAAGGTCAGAGGAGCCAATGTTCTTGCAGTAACGAGCGGCGATAACTCTGAGGTCGAAGGACATTGCGATGAGAGCTGGAGTATCCCTTTGTTGGATTCCACCTTAACACCCTTCTGCGCAATCATTCCGCTGCAGCTGCTCGCCTATTACATGGCGATTCAAAAGGGATGCCCCGTGGATCAACCGAGAAACTTGGCCAAGTCGGTGACCGTGGAGTGACGCAGATACCTAAGAGATAATCGTTTCGGAGCGGGATTGTCCCGCTCCTTTATCATATACTAATAGACGCATTAGGCGGTTGTCGTTGACAATGAAGCCTTCAGGTGTTATTCTTTCAACAGGATAACGGAGGCTTAGTGTGGTTGAATTCCGGGATTTTTACAGCATTATGATAGGTGACGCCAAATGTGTCGCATTGGTCGGTGGAGGGGGAAAGACCTCGCTCATGTATGCCATCGCCGATTATGCGAAAGATTTTTCGTCAGTTATCTGTACAACCTCTACAAAGATAAAAACACCAAGTCATATGCCGTGCATGAGACGCGTTGGCGAACGCCTTTCCGAACACACGCTCATTTGTGTTGCTGAGATTGCGGAAAATGGCAAGCAGGCAAGCCCTGAGCAGAGCTTCGATGAGCTTATGAAGCTGAGCGGCTTATTGATAGTCGAGGCCGACGGTTCTAAACGACTTCCTCTGAAGACCCATGCATCTTGGGAGCCTGCCATACCAGAATGCGCCGAAAAAGTCTTAGCTGTTGTGGGGCTGTGGGGAATTGGCGAACCAATAATTGAAGTTGTTCATAGGCCACAGCTATTCGCGGAACGTTTTGGTAAAGACGTCAATGACAATGCAACAGCTTCTGACGTGATGATAAATGTCCTTGCCTACCCCAAGGTGAGCGGGCTTGTACTCAACGGAGCCGACGACGAAGAACGACAAAGGCTTGCGCAGAAGATGGCGGCAATGACGGATTTGCCTGTTGCCATAACAAAACTAAAGGACGCAACAGTTATATCGGAGATTTGGAGGTCAGGGAAATGCTTGTTGTCATAAAGGGGGCGGGGGATATAGCCAGCGGTATAGCTGTTCGCCTGCACAATTGCGGCTTTGAATTGGTCATGACTGACCTTGCCGAGCCTACCGCCATTAGGCGCACGGTGTGCTTTTCTGAAGCGATACGCTGCGGCTCTCAAGAAATAGAGGGCGTTTACGCAACGCTTGCAAAAGATGTTCAGGAAGCTCTGCAAATGGTTAGGGAAGGAAAAATTGCCGTTATTACAGACAAAAACGCTGACTGCATATCTGAGCTTCATCCCGATGTCGTAGTTGACGCAATACTTGCAAAGCGCAATATCGGCACTCATATTGACCTTGCTCCGATAGTGATAGGAGTAGGTCCGGGTTTTTGCGCCGGTATGGATTGCCATGCTGTTGTGGAAACTCAAAGAGGGCATAATTTGGGCAGGGTCATTCATCAGGGTACTGCCGCTCCAAACACGGGTATACCCGGGAATATCGGCGGATATACCGTTGAAAGGGTGTTGAGGACGCCTTGCGCGGGTTATTTTGAATCAAAGCACGAAATTGGTGACAGCGTGAAAGCGGGAGATGTCGCAGCTGTGGTCAACGGCAAACCCATTTGCAGTAAAATCGATGGTATTATTCGCGGGCTGCTTCCGAATGGCACAAAGGTGTTTGCAGATGAAAAGTGCGGGGACATAGATCCAAGAGGCGTTTTGAACAATTGTTATACCGTTTCCGACAAGGCAAGAGCCGTTGGCGGCGGAGTGCTTGAAGCAATACTGGGAGGATATCATGAACGACATTAAGCTAACCAAATTGACAAAGTGTTCCGGATGCGGAGCGAAGGTTGGTGCAGGCGAACTCGCAAAGCTGTTGACCGGGCTGAACTTAAAGCATGATGAGAATCTTATTGTCGGCTATGACAAGAGTGATGATTGCTGCGTTTATCGGATTTCGGATGAGCTTGCAATAGTGCAGACCCTCGATTTCTTTCCGCCAATCGCCGATGATCCGTATATGTTTGGACAGATAGCGGCCACCAACGCGCTCTCAGACGTTTATGCCATGGGGGCGGAGCCAAAGCTCGCGCTCAATATCATGTGTGTTCCTGAAAGCATGGACAAGGAGTATGTCCACGCCATACTTCGAGGCGGATATGACAAGGTTTTTGAGGCGGGAGCGGTTATTGCGGGTGGTCACAGCATATACGACGATGAACCTAAGTATGGACTGTCGGTGACTGGATTCGTTCATCCCGACAAGGTACTGAAGAACTGCGGCGCACATGCAGGAGATGTACTCATCCTGACGAAACCCTTAGGGATAGGGATACTGACGACAGCTCATAAGGCTGATATGCTGTCGCCTGATGGAGCGGAGCTTTGTTTACAGCTGATGTCCACGCTAAACAAGTCGGCAAGGGACTGTATGGTCAAGTATCGTGTCAGCGCCTGCACCGATATAACGGGATTCTCATTTTTGGGTCATCTTTGCGAAATGGCAAACGGTTCAAAGACAACAGCTATTGTCGATACTAACGCTGTGAGCATTATACCCGAAGCGCTTGAGTTCGCTTCCATGGGTATTTTACCCGCGGGGATGTACAGAAATCGCAGCTTTGCCGAGCCATACTGCAATCTCGGCCAAGTAAGTACCGCAATTTGCGATGCTCTATTCGATCCGCAGACCTCAGGAGGGCTTTTGATTGCCGTACATAAGGATGACGCCGACGCGCTCATGTCGGAGCTCAAAGCCTGTGTACCCTGCGCGCAGCGCGTGGGAAAGATGGCCGAACGAATCAGCGAGTACGCAGTAATCCTAAATTAGCAGATTCTATTTAGCGATACCACTTCTTGGCAAGTACGATAAATTTTGCTTGCATGTTCCTGTGAACATGATATAATTAAACTAATTATATAGTTATCAGGAGGTGCCTGCCAATGAAGTTTCGCAGAATACTTGCCATATTAGTCACTTTAGCGATGCTGCTGCAGCCTTTTTCCATAGTATCAGCAGAGGAAGAAGGCGACGCTGCCGCAGCGTCGCATAGCTCTGCGATAGCAGCCATGCAATCGCAGACCAAGGATGCGTTCTACACCTATGAGAAGGTGACCGCCATCACAAGCGGAACCCGGTATCTGATTGTAAGCGGTATCAGCTCCGACAGCGCATACATCCTCGCAGTATCAGAGGGTGCTTTGACAGTTGTTCAGGCAACAATGTCGGATGGCAAGCTCAGCTTATCCAAGTCAGACGCGCAAGCCTGCTTCTTTACCGCGGCAGAGACGGATGCCGAGGCGGGAACGTTCACACTTATGAACGGTTCTTATCTTAATGTGGACGTAAGCGGAGAAACAGCGGGACTTTCACTGATTGGGGACGCTTCTTCCAACGAAACATCCAACTTCAGATATGCCGCTTCTGATACAACTTGTACCCTATACACAGTAAGTAATGAGAGTTCGTATTATGTCACTCATACCGACGGATCGTTCACCGCTGTGTTGTCGGCCGCGGACTGCATCCTCTATGCCATGACGGAGAATGAATGCACGGAGCATGAGTGGGACG
>DAOPJM010000002.1:0-108563 GCA_035399665.1 Clostridia bacterium | reverse complement strand
GCCAATATTATTGTAAGTCTCAAAGATAAACTTTTCAAGCTTTGTTTTCGAAGCGCGAATATATTTACTGAACGACGGTCTTTCGACTTGAAATTTGGTAAGATTTGTGCCATTATAAGGTGTATGTGCCCGGAGGTATGAGTATGGCTTTGGACGGTCTTTCCCTGAACGCGGTGGTTCGTGAGCTTACCGTTCTAAAGGGAGCAAAAATCGAAAAGGCGGCGCAGCCCGACAGGGATACCCTGCTCTTTTTACTGCACGCTCAAAACCATACAAGGCTTCGCCTTCTCATCTGTATACACAGCGAAAACGGAAGAATTCAGCTTACCGATATTAACCGCGAAAGTCCCGCCTCAGCTCCCGCGTTTTGTATGCTGCTCAGAAAGCGTCTCATCGGAGGACGTATTGAAAGCATAGAGCAATGCGGGCTTGACAGACGCGCAATAATCTCAATAGCTTCGCGTGATGAAATGCTTGACGAAACTCACTATAAGCTTGTTGTGGAGCTTATGGGCAAGCACGGCAACATATTCCTATTAAATAGGGATGATGTTATCATCGACTGTATACGCCGTATCGGTATCGGCGAGGACACCATAAGACCCTGCCTGCCCGGTATGAAGTATGCACAGCCTCCCATTCAGGATAAGCTGAACCCCTTTACCGCAGAACCCGCACAGCTTTTGTCGATACCCCGTGACAAGCTCAGTTCAATGCTTATGGGGGTATCGCGCTTTGCCGCGCTTAGTATGCCAGATGATGCAAGGGAACGCTGCGAGCTTTTTAGTGAGCTTGCTCACGGCGTCATACGTCCCCATGTCGTTGTCAATAAAAGCGTCCTGCCATTTAAGCCCATGTGTACCGCCTCACCCTGTGATACCATGTCGCTTGCGATGGACGAATTCTATCACCAAGCTGATATTACCGCGAATATGCGCAGGCTTTCAAGCTCCGTGCGCGGAGTACTTGAACACGCCGCAAAACGCACTCGCAACAAGATTGCCGACGCCAAGGAGATACTGTCGGATGAGGCTCAATATGAGAGCTACAAGCTATTTGGCGAGCTTCTCACTGTGAACTCTTACCGAATCTCACGCGGGGTTGAAACCGTCAATGTAGAAAACTACTATTGCGACCCACCCGCCCTTATAAGCGTCAAGCTGGATCCCCGCTTTGGCGCTCTGGAGAATGCGGGCAGGTACTACAAGCTGTATCGAAAGGGCAAGAACGCCGCGCTGTATGCCAAAAGTCAACTTGAGGCTTATTACTCGGAGCTTGCTTATCTTGAAGGTCAGCTCGACAGTCTCGATAACTGCGACTGTTCCGCCGACTTTGCCGAGATTAAGGACGAGCTTGTACGGTTTGGATACATCAGGCAAGTCCCATCGTCTCCCCGCGTGAAGTCCGTGCAGCACAGCGCCCCCTTACAGTTTACCGCTTCTGACGGCACGACCGTTTATGTTGGAAAGAACAACGTTCAGAACGACCGCTTAACAAGGCAGTCGGACAGCGAATATACTTGGCTTCATGCGAAGGATATACCCGGTTCGCATGTGATAATAGCGTCTGACAGTCCCTCAAGGGAGGCTCTGCTTTATGCTGCGCGGCTTGCCGCGGGGTACTCCAAGGCTCGTGCTTCCTCAAACGTCGCGGTGGACTATACCAAACGACGTTATGTGAAAAAGCCTTCGGGAGCGCGTCCCGGCTTTGTTGTCTACACTCACGAACACACGCTGTTCGTAGACCCGATAAATGACAGAACGCGAAAGGCTTGATATGAAACTCTTGATAGCGTCCAACAACGCGAATAAAGTTCTCGAGATACGTCAGATATTGGCTCCTCATTTTGACGAGCTTGTCTCCATGCGTGACGCGGGACTTGATATTGACGTCGTTGAGGATGGCGAAACATTTGTGGAGAACGCAATAAAGAAGGCTACTGAGGTACTTGCAATGTGCGGCTATGACGCTGTACTTGCCGATGATTCAGGTCTTTGCGTCGATGCGCTGAACGGAGAGCCAGGAGTTCGTTCAGCCCGCTTTGCGGAAGGCTTTGAACATGACGTACCAAAGAACAACGCAAAGCTTGTTTCGCTTATGCGGGACGTTCCCGATGATAAGCGGCAGGCAAGCTTTGTCTGTGCGGTTGCGCTTGCAAGGCGCGGCAGGCCTGTGCTTTGCGTACAGGGTTCCTGCTCCGGCCGCATCCTAAGAGAGGCACGAGGTTCAAACGGGTTCGGCTATGATCCCTATTTCTACTTCCCTGAGTTTGGCAAAAGCTTCGCGGAGCTTGATTCTGTAACCAAAAACAGCATAAGCCACAGGCACAACGCCTTGTCCGCGCTCGAAGAAGCTTTGCGGCTTGAGGGGGAAAAGCTTTGAGAATAGCGGTTATTTCCGACACGCACGGTCACGTTTCAAGCGTACGCCCCTTCATGGACGGCCTTGGCAAGATTGACATGCTGCTGCATCTTGGGGATCACGCTGACGACGCTGTCGAAATTGCGAAGCTGCTTGGCTGCGACTATCGCGCCGTATGCGGAAACTGTGACTATTTCGGCGGACATCCGCGTGAACGGGTTGAGGTCTTGGACGGCAAGCGTATATACATGACTCACGGCGATTGCTTCGATGAGCTGACGCTTTCCCTAAGGGCGGAGGAAAAGGGCTGCGACCTTGCGCTGTTTGGGCATACGCATATGCCTCTTTTGACCGCAAGCGGCAAGCTGTTGATTCTTAACCCCGGATCGCCCTCTTCGCCGAGAAACGGAAAACCTCGTTCCTGCGCTCTCGTTGAGATAGTGCAAGGAGAGATTTACATAAAGATACTGACAATATAGAACGGAGGATAATATGGAAGAACTGAAGACGCCGTTATATGAGCGGCATGTAGAGCTTGACGGCAAGATGGTACCCTTCGCAGGTTATATCCTGCCTGTCCAATACAAGACCGGCCTTATAGCGGAGCACATGGCCGTGCGTACCGCCTGCGGTTTGTTTGACGTCTCACACATGGGCGAAGCCACTATTTGCGGCAAGGACGCTCTGTATAACACCAACAACTTAGTGACGGTGGACGTAGAAGCCATGACCGACGGACAGGTTAAATACACCCCGATGTGCAATGATGAGGGCGGCGTCGTTGACGATATTCTCGTATATCGTATTGACGCCGAGCATTTCTATCTTGTCATAAACGCCGCGAACCGCCACAAGGACGTGGCTTGGATGCGCTCCAAGATGACAGGCGAGGTGGAGTTCAACGATATCTCGGATTCCGTAGGTCAGCTTGCCCTCCAAGGGCCCAACTCCATCGCGCTGATGAAGAAGATTATAGATGATGACAATACTCGCCCCAAGAAGTACTATACCTTCATCAAGGAAGCTTCCATCCATGGCAAACGCTGCCTCATTTCCCGCACCGGATACACGGGCGAACTCGGTTATGAGATCTACGCTTCTCCCGAGGACATAGTTGACATCTTTGACGTCATTCTTTCCGAAGGCAAGGAGCAGGGCGTTATCCCCTGCGGCTTGGGTGCAAGGGACACGCTGCGTCTTGAGGCTGCCATGCCGCTTTACGGGCATGAGCTTGCCGATGATATCTCGCCGCTTGAAGCCTCTTTGGACTTCTTCGTAAAGCTTGATAAGCCTTACTTCATCGGCAGGGATGCGCTGATTGCAAAGGGAGAGCCTACAAGAAAGCGTACAGGTCTTAGCGTCACGGGACGCGGCATCATCCGTGAGCATTGCGACGTCTACGATGGTGACAAGCTCATAGGCGTTGTATCTTCGGGAACTATGTGTCCCTTCGTAAATCACGCTGTCGGCATGGCAATGCTGCCTACAGCCTATCTGGAACCCGGTACCAAGGTCGAGGTCGATGTTCGCGGAAGAAGAATTCCCTGCGAAGTCGTAGCTCTGCCTTTCTATAAAAAAGAAACCAAAGCCAAATAATTCAGGAGGACGAAAATAATGTTGAAGATTGCAAAGAGCCACGAATGGGTAAAGATCAATGACGACGGCACCGCTGCCATCGGTATCTCCGATTACGCTCAGAATGAGCTTGGGGATCTCGTTTTCGTGAACCTTCCGCAGGTTGGTGATGAGCTGACCGCGGGCGAGGTTTTCGGTGATGTTGAGTCGGTCAAGGCTGTTTCCGATGTGTACGCTCCCGCAGGCGGCACTGTGATCGAAATCAATGAGGAGCTGCTCGACAACCCCGCTCTTATCAATGAATCCGCTTTCGACGCTTGGTTCGTGCGTCTTGAGAACGTCACCGAAGGCGACGGTCTGATGACCGAAGAAGAGTACGACGCTTACGTCGCGACCCTGTAACGAGGCTGTCTATGGGAAGCTATATACCTTCCACCGAGCAGGAGCGTCAAGAGATGCTTGCTGCGTTGGGCATGACGTCCACCGCCGAGCTGTATCGCGACATTCCCGATGAAGTCCTGCTGAAAACGCCTTTGAACCTGCCTGACGGTATGTCCGAAATGGAAGTTCGTGCCGCCATGCAGGCTCTTGCGGACAAGAACAAGAACTACAAGACTATACTCAGGGGCGCCGGCGCGTACGATCACTATATCCCGTCCATAGTGAAGTACATCCCCGCCAAAGAGGAGTTTTTGACCTCCTATACCCCGTATCAAGCCGAGATGAGCCAAGGTATACTTCAGTCCATCTTCGAGTATCAGACCATGATATGCGAGCTTACGGGCATGGATGTTTCCAACGCTTCGGTCTATGACGGCGCCTGCGCCGCCGCCGAAGCCGCCGCGATGTGCCGCGACCGTAAGCGCAACATAACGCTCATTTCTGAATCGGCGCATCCCGATGTTATAAACACTGTGAAAACCTATTGCTACGGCGCGAATATGCCCTTTGCCATAGTTCCCATGAAGGACGGCAAAACCGATATTGACGCTCTGAAGGGTATGTTGAACGGTCAAACTGCCAGCTTCTATATCCAGCAACCCAACTTCTGCGGACTGTTTGAAGACGCTGAGGTCATAGCCGAGACTGTTCATGAAGCTGGTGCGATGTTTGTAATGGGTGTAAACCCCATAGCTCTTGGGATCATGAAGACTCCGAGAGACTGCGGCGCAGACGTAGCCGTAGGCGAAGGTCAGCCCTTGGGCATTCCACTGTCCTTCGGCGGTCCGTACATTGGATTTATGTCAACGACTGATAAGAACATGAGAAAGCTTCCCGGAAGGATAGTAGGTCAGACCGTGGATCACGAAGGCAGGACTGCTTATGTTCTCACCCTTCAGGCGAGAGAGCAGCATATCCGCCGCGAAAAAGCTTCAAGCAATATCTGCTCCAATGAAGCCTTGTGCGCTCTCACTGTTTCCGCGTACCTTTCCGTCATGGGCAGCGAGGGCATAAAGAAGGTCGCCGTATCCTGCATGTCAAAGGCGCACTACCTTGCCGACAAGCTCACCAAGATTCCCGGCGTAAGGCTCGCCCATAAAGGTGAATTCTTCCACGAGTTTTTGACCACCATGCCCGTTTGCTCCTGCAAGGTCATGGAAGCTCTCGACAAAGAGGGCATATTAGGCGGTCTGCCCACCGATTACGGTGTACTTTGGTGCGTCACCGAGAAGACCAGCCGCGCTATGCTCGACCGCACAGCAAAGATAGTAAAGGAGGTATGCGAAAATGAAGCTTGTGTTTGAAGTCGGCAAAGAAGGCCGAGGCATGTCAATACTGCCCCCGCTTGACGTTCCAGAGTATGAGCTTTCGCCCGAACTGTCCCGCAAAGAAGCTCCGCATCTTCCCGCCACGAGTGAAATCGACGTTTCTCGCCACTACTCCGCGCTTTGCAGGCGCGCTCACGGTGTGAACAATGGTTTCTACCCCTTGGGTTCTTGCACCATGAAGTACAATCCCCGGATAGACGAGGAAATGGCTTCTCTTGATGGCTTTACCCACATCCACCCCCTTGCCCCCGCCGAAGCTGCCTTGGGCTGTCATGAGGTTATGTCGCTTGCAAAGCGTTATCTTTGTGAGATTACGGGCATGGACAATATGACGCTTCAACCCGCGGCAGGCGCGCATGGCGAGTTCACGGGATTGCTGCTCATCAAGAGCTACCACATCTCAAGGGGCGACCTTAACAGAACCAAGATTATCGTTCCCGACTCCGCGCACGGCACAAACCCCGCTTCTGCGGCGATGTGCGGCTACACCGTTGTCACTACCCCGTCTGACGAGAATGGCTGCGTCGATATTGAAGCTCTGAAAAAGGTCTTGGGTTCGGATGTTGCGGGTCTGATGCTCACCAACCCCAACACCGTTGGTCTGTTCGATCCGAACATTCTGACCATTACGAGGCTTGTACATGAGGCCGGCGGTCTCGTATACTACGACGGAGCGAACCTTAATGCCATTATGGGCATGGCTCGTCCCGGGGATATGGGCTTTGACTGCGTACATATCAATCTGCATAAGACCTTCGCAACACCTCACGGCGGCGGCGGTCCCGGAAGCGGTCCCGTTGGCTGTAAAGCCTTCCTTGCGCCCTTCCTGCCAAAGTCCGCTCTTTGTGAGTACCAAAGCGCACCGCAGGTACGCGGTTTCTACGGCAATTTCCTTGTCGTTGTTAAAGCCTTGACCTACATTATGACGCTCGGTTCCAAAGGAATACGCGAGGCGTCCGAGAACGCCGTTCTGAACGCCAACTACCTGATGCAGCGAATCAAGGGGACTTTCACCCCCGCCTTCGACCACGTCTGTATGCATGAGTTTGTGCTTTGCTTGGACGAGTTCAAAAAGGAGACCGGCGTTTCCGCTTTGGACGTTGCCAAGTCGCTTATCGACAATGGTATACACCCGCCCACGATGTACTTCCCGCTCATCGTACATGAGGCTCTCATGTTTGAGCCTACCGAAACCGAGTCCAAGGAGGTCTTGGACGAGGCGGCGGACGTCATGCGCGAGCTGTACAAGAAGGCATTCGAAGATCCCGAGTACATGCGCAACGCCCCGCACAACGCCGTGATAGGTCGTCCCGACGAGGTGCTTGCTGCGCGTAAGCCCGTTGTTCGCTATACCTTCTAAGAACTAAAACCACCTTCATGAGGAGAGAAATGGCTGAACAGTTAGATCTTATCATTATCGGCGGCGGTCCCGCGGGTTATGTCGGCGCAATCAAGGCGGCTCAGGAGGGCATGAAAACAGCTCTCATCGAGCGCGACCTATTAGGCGGTACCTGCTTGAATCGCGGCTGCATCCCCACCAAGGCTCTCATGCACTGCGCAAACTCTTATGGGAAGCTCTCCGAGCTTTCATCCATAGGCGTCAGCGTTGAAAATGCCGCCTTCAACTTTAACGCTATGCACGATTTTAAGAACAACACCGTAAAGACGCTAAGAGATGGCGTGGCCTCCCTGCTTGAGGCAAACGACGTTGCGGTGATTTCGGGCAACGGCGTTATAACGGGCGCACACAGCGTCGAAGTCGGCGGCGTGTGTTATACTGCCGAACACATTATGGCGGCAAGCGGCTCCAAGCCCTCCATACCGCCTATCAAGGGATCCGACAAAGTCGGCGTGTTTTCAAGTGACTCCCTGCTTGAAGGGCAGGGCAAGCTTGTAGACAGACTTGTAATAGTCGGCGGCGGCGTCATCGGCGTTGAGATCGCGGAGATATACTCCAAGCTCGGCTGCAGCGTAACCATAGTCGAAGCTCTCGACCGACTGCTTCCGATGATGGATCGTGAGATTTCGCAAAACCTCTCCATGATTTACCGTAAGCGCGGTATTACGGCCTTCACTTCGGCTTCTGTTATGGAGATTGTGGATGACGAGCCGCTTGCGGTGCGTTTCTCACAGCGCGGCAAGGAGCAGTCAATCCCCTGCGATGGCGTCCTTATCTGCACAGGCAGGCGTCCGAACACCGAAGGGTTATTCGCGGCAAACCTTGATATCGCCATGAACGGCAGATTTGTGGCCGTGAATGAACGTTATGAAAGCTCGATTCCCTCAATAGTCGCCGTCGGAGATCTGAACGGCAGGCTGCAGTTGGCTCACGCGGCTGAGGCTCAAGCCATATCCGCTGTTGAGTATATGCTTGGCAAGACGCCGTCCGTCAACGCGAACATAGTCCCATCCTGCGTATACACCGAACCTGAAATAGCCTGCGTCGGCGTCACCGCCGATGAAGCGAAAGCCAAGGGTGTTTCGGTTCGCACGGGTAAATATGTCATGAACGGCAATGCCAAAACACTCATTGAGCAGGCGGATCGCAGCTTTATCAAGCTCGTATTCGAGTCCGACAGCGGCAAGCTCTTGGGCGCTCAGCTAATGTGCCCCAGAGCCACCGACATGATCGCGGAGCTTACGCTCGCCCTTGTAAACGGTCTTGACGATGAGCAGCTTTTGCTCTCGCTCAGAGCTCACCCGACTTTCTCCGAAGCTGTTACTGAGGCGGTCGAAGCCTCGCACGGAAACTCTATACACACTATGCCTGCACGCCGTACGGCGCAAAAGAAATAATAGGAGGATACTATGTCATCAACTTACATTATGGAGCTTATCGAAAAGGAAAAGGAACGTCAGAACAACGGTTTGGAGCTTATTGCCTCCGAGAACTTTGTCTCAAAGGACGTTCTTGCAGCAGTCGGCAGCGTTCTCACCAATAAGTACGCTGAGGGCTACCCCGCCGCTCGTTACTATGGCGGCTGTGAAGTCGTTGACGAAGTCGAACGCGAAGCTATTCGCCTTGCCAAGGAGCTGTTCCACGCGGAAGCCGCAAATGTGCAGCCTCACAGCGGTTCCACCGCTAACATGGCCGCATACTTCGCGCTGCTTGAACCGGGCGACACTGTTCTTGCTATGGATCTCAACAATGGCGGACACCTTACACATGGTTCACCCGTGAGCTTCTCCGGCAGGATGTACAACTTCGTTCATTACGGCGTTGACGCAAACGGCTACATCGACTATGCCGACGTACAGGCCAAAGCGGACGAGTTCCATCCAAAGGCCATCGTTGCGGGCGCATCCGCCTATTCGCGCATTATCGACTTCCCGCGCTTCCGCGAGATAGCCGACAGCGTCGGCGCATACCTCATAGTTGATATGGCTCACATAGCGGGTCTGGTTGCGGCGGGTGAGCATCCCTCCCCCGTCCCCTATGCCGACGTTGTAACAACCACCACCCACAAGACCCTTCGCGGGCCAAGAGGCGGTATGATACTCATGAAGGAGCAGTACAGAAAGGCTATCAACAGCGCGGTGTTCCCGCGTATTCAGGGCGGACCGTTGATGCACGTTATCGCGGGCAAGGCCGTTTGCTTAGACGAGGCTTCCCGCCCCGAGTTTGTGGCTTACGCCAAGCAGATTCGCGCTAATGCCAAGGCTATGGTCGAGGGCTTCAAGGAGTGCGGCGGCATCATAGTAAGCGGCGGCACGGATAACCATGTTTTCCTGCTCGATGTTATGAACTCCTTTGGCGTGACCGGTCTTGACGCGCAGCAGCGTCTTGTCGAGCATGCCATTACCACCAATAAAAACATGATCCCCAACGATCTTCAGAAGCCCAAGTACGCAAGCGGCATCCGTATCGGCACCGCCGCCGTCACGACACGCGGACTTTTGGAGGACGATTGCAGGGAAATTGCACACATCATCTGCGATGTGCTGAGAGGTGACAACAGCGAGGCTGTTCAGGGCAAAATCAAGGACATCGTTGCAAAGCAGAACAGACTATAATTGACGGGAGGACGAAATGGCGAGGGTAAGCAAACATAACTATTATTTGGATATAGCGGCGGCCGTCGCCAAACGTTCCACCTGCCTTCGACGTCAGTACGGAGCGGTGATAGTCAAGAACGATGAGATAGTTGCGACGGGATATAATGGTGCGCCCAGAGGCGACACAAACTGCTGTGACGTCGGTACCTGCTGGCGCGAGGTCAATAACATTCCGCATGGCGAGCAGTATGAAAAATGCGTCGCGGTTCACGCGGAATGCAACGCGATAATCAGCGCAAGCCGCAACGAGATGCTCGATTCCACGCTCTATCTGTACGGCTTTGAGAACGATGAGCCGATACCCGACCCAAGACCCTGTCTTATATGTTCGCGGCTAATCAAAAACGCCGGCATTAAGCTTGTGGTGACTTCGGCGGGAGGAATACTCGTATGAACGTCAAACATGTAGGAGACGGAAAGGTTGTTCTGATTGCGGGAGGCGGCAGAGTCTACACCGACATAGCCGCAAGATTCACGCGTTCAGAACGAAGTCTTGACGAAATAGTAGCGTCTTCATATGACAAGCGGCTTGTTCGGAACATACTTGACAAGGGACACCTTGCCGCGACCGAATTCGACTACTTCATCTTCGGAGTTGAAGGCTATTCTCGTGTCACCGAAGCGCAGCTCGTCAGAAAACGTATAGCAAGCTATCTTATCAAGAGCGGTCGAGCCGAAAAACACGGGAAGCGCAGCTTTGACGTGGTGCTCCCGGGCAGCGTACTTGAGCACAGCTCGCTTGTCACCTTGCCAAACGGCGAATGCATTGAGCTTTCCGCTCTTGACCTTCTTGCCATGACCGAGGAGTGGTACGATGAGGGCGTGAAAGCCGGTTATAAGGAGGAGGAGCTTCGCTATCTCAAGCCCGAAGCTACCGAGTTCAAGGCTATCATTGGCATGAATGCCCATGCTCTGCTCGACTGGTTTAAAATTCGCTGCTGCATGAATGCGCAAGCCGAGATTCGCGACATGGCGATGAAGATGCTCAAGCTTTGTAAAGAAGCGTCTCCCGATCTCTTTGAGGGTGCGGGGCCTTCCTGCGTGTCCTTGGGCTATTGTCCTGAAAACGACTTCCAGAACAAGGCCTGCAATGTGATACGCAAAAGCGACGCCCTAAGGGTACTTGCGGATTACGCCAAAAACTCCTGAGCTTAAGCCTTAGGGAGTACGGTAAATGAAAACACCCGTCACAAAAGGAAGTTTCCTCTTGTGATGGGTGTTGTTCTTACTCTTAAAGTCCAGATTACTTCTTTTTCTTGTAGACTATGACTATCGCGGTCCCTGCCGCGGCTGTCAAGGCCGCGACTATCGCGACCACCGTCCAGGTGTAATTATGATTCTTAACAACAGGCGAAGACACGCCTTCGGATACCTCAAGATTCAATACAACCTGTTTTTTACTCTCGGGTGCGTTGACATATACCCAGCCTTCAACCTGCCTAAAATAAGGCGTGTAGCACCATATGCCGCCGTCTGCGTCCACATACACCTTGTCAAACCCTACGCTGTTGTCAACGGGTACGGCTATATATTCGCTTGACCCCGGGTAAGTCCAGAACACAAGCTGCTCATGCCCTTCGGAACTGAATTCGTTGGTGAAGTCCTTGATTCTGTCCTTATAATCCTCCATGAATGAGATGTTGTCGTACTTTACGGTCAAGCCTTCCATAAGCAGCCATTCGCCCGCTTCAAGTACGCCCCATTCAACCTCATCCGTGGTGTAGGTAAAGTTCACTACAAATGGCTCTCGCGCTGCTATCGTTCCGGTCTCAGTCTTATCTTCGGGGCTGACGTATACGGAGATGTCCTTAGCTGAAGTGTATGTTCTGTAACAATAGACAAGCTCTCCGTCGTGAGCTGTTGAAAAACTGTCCTCAGGTATCACTATTGCGTCTGCGGCGACAGCGCTTGCAAATGACAGTGACAGCACGAGCGCCAATACGACGCCAAGAATCCTCTTAATCATAGTATGTTCTCCTTTGTCCTATTTATGTTCGTCTACAATTCGGCGCTAAATCAGGTTGATAAGCAAACCCAAACCATAGGAAACCGCGTTTACCACAATCGCGCACAGCAGCGGGCGTTTTATATCCCTGCCAAAGCGCTTAAAAAGCTGCCACTCTACAAGCACGACGGCAAACTCCAACGGCAGCTGGAGCAGCAACGGCGGAGCCGATATCGCCCTTGACAGAAGTATGTAGCTCAAGACGACAGGCGGGTTGGTAACGACATTGACAAGCCACAGCAGCGACATATCATGAAAGCTTCGAAACCCCAGAGGAAGAGCTGTTAGTGACTCAAACGCTTCCGTCAGCAGCAGCGATACCGCAAGCGTCATCAGAAGCTCAGGCACGGCTTGCCACCCGCCTCACTCCAAAGTACAGCAGCACAAGCGAAATTGCCGTGAACACCGCGTACACCCATGGCTGAGTCAACGATGATCCAAGCCCGAGCTGCGCGGGCAAATACCCAATGAACAGCGCAAGGGTCAGCATTCCGAAAGCGAAGCCCTTCAGGTTGTAAAGTATCTTTGCCGCTGCCCACAGCGTCATGGGCATTGACATGTTGAAAAGGAATACGGCTGTCACCCCCGCGTAGGGGTTTGCGGAAAACAGGTACAGAACGACGGACAGCCCAAGACTTATCACGGCAGCTCGCTTTATGCCAATAAAGTCCGCTAAGAAGCCTCCCGCCGTTTTGCCGAGTACCACGGCACAGACCAGTATCAGTCCCCACGAGCCTTGCGACTTCCACGGAAAGCTCTGTATAAGCCCGACGAACGAGCGCAGCATTACTACGGCAAACAGCAGAAGCAATGCCCCTACTTCCCCGCTCTCCGGCGGTTCAATGCGCTTCACATCAGCGTTTCGGGAATGAATTGGCCCGCACAGCAGCGGCAGCAGCGCTGCGCTTATAAGAACGAGCCCCACAGGCACAAATATCGAAAGGTCCTGACCCTTGCCAAGTATAGTACCAAAGTATATACCAAACGCTCCCGGAGAGACAAACACCCCAAGTGCGCCGCACTTATGCTCGCTGCCGTTGAGTACGTCTATTCCGCCTCCAACATGGAACAGAGCGTTGCCAAGCCCCGCCAAGGTAACAAGCAGCAGCGGTACTCCCATGCACAGCGATGAGAGCGCTACAAGAGCGCAGCCCAAGCAGGCAAATAGGCTGTTGCGATTAAGTCTGTCAAGAATCGCCCCAAAGGGCATTTGCAGCGCGAATGCGCAGAAGTTGTAAAGTATGACCGCGGCGATGAAGCCGCCTGCGGCGGCTCCGCTTCTGAACATCAGAAACGCACAGGCGAAGTCCACACAGAAATGTGCGACCGAGTATGTCATTGTTCCGAGTTTATAATGTTTCATGATTCACCCTCGCTAATAATACCACAAACACGGCACAAGGGTTGCATAATTTGCAAATTATTTCACGTCCACAAACCACTTCGGGTCCTCATAATAGAGAAAACGCTCCTGTCCGCATATCAGGCAGCGATAGCGTATACCCGTCCCTCCCGCCTTTAGTGATGCGGCTCTGCGCGCCTCTATCACCGTCTGCACCTCAAACCTCCTGCCGTCATCCCAATGCACACACACAGGGTGCAAAGCACCGTCTTCATCAATGTAGACATCCACGGCTACATATTTTTTCATGCTCTGTCCCCCCTTTTTTTATGCCCTGTAACCCACGGGGAAGATAATATGCTCCTCCTTTGGGTTCATCAGACCAATGCGTTTATCTGTGAGCATAAGGGCGCGAAGTACGGAATTGTAGCCGAATCTTCCCCTTATCCCGTCGATGGTGTATTCAGCTCTCTCGCGGCGTTCGCGCATTTGTGCATCGTTGAACAGCGTCAATTGCTCGGGAGCGTCCAAGGGTATGAGGTCACAGCCCGCGATGGTGAGGGAACGTATGGGGCGATACCAATCGTAGTTCGCCATAAACAGCTCCATAGCCCCCTTCA
This sequence comes from Clostridia bacterium, assembly GCA_035399665.1. Lineage (GTDB taxonomy): Bacteria > Bacillota > Clostridia > Christensenellales > CAG-138 > DAOPJM01. The sequence continues at coordinate 94,835 of DAOPJM010000002.1, read as the reverse complement.
GCAACTCGTCCGTAAGAAAGCTCGGGCTGTCCAGCTTCTTCTGACGTACAAACCAGTACAGCTCACAATCCCTTACGCAAATCTGAACGGTCCGCGCCCTAAAGCCGCTGTTTCTAAGCCTTGCAGAAACGCTCTCGCAAAGCATCATAAAAGTAAGCCTGACGTCATCATTGTCTACAAGGTCTCTTGGTGCGGTAACTCCGTTCCCGACGCTCTTTATAGGGTTGGAGTCCACCGTGTGCATGACTTCCGAGCTGTCAAGCCCGTTGGCAAAGCTGTGAAGCATCAAGCCACCCTTGCCGAGCCAGCTTTTTAACAGCTTAGGGTCTGTCTGGGCAATATCGCCTATAGTGACTATGCCTCTTTGAAAGAGCTTTGCGCCCGTGGAGCGCCCCACATACAGCAAATCGGAGGCGGGCAAATTCCAAACCAAATCGCGGTAATTATCAGGGGTTATCACCGTGAGAGCATCGGGCTTTTTCATGTCGCTGCCTAACTTCGCGAATATCTTGTTGTTCGCAAGCCCTATGGAAACTGTTATGCCAAGCTCGTCCTTTATGCGAAAGCGTATTTCCTCCGCTATGCGCTCGGCCTCCTCAAAATCGTCGGTACTCGCCGTGAGATCTATCCAGTTCTCATCCAAGCCGAAAGCCTCAACTCTGTCCGAATATTCGGAGTATATCTGTCTGCCCAGCTTAGAAAACTTCAGATATTCGCCAAAAGTAGGCTTGACCACCACCAGGTTGGGGCATTTCTGCCTTGCCTGCCATATGGCCTCGCCCGTCTTAATTTTGAACTTTTTGGCATATTCGTTTTTTGCGAGAATTATGCCGTGGCGCGACTCGGGATCCCCCGCCACCGCGACAGGCGATTCCCTAAGCTCCGGGTGCAGCAGACATTCCACCGACGCGTAAAACCCGTTGAAATCCGCGTGCAAGATTCTTCGCTCCATATCCGTACCTCCATATATACCGAACGTTTGTTCGCTTTTATTATATCACACAAAAATTCCTTGTCAATACCACAAAAAGCGGTTATACTTATAATATGAAACGAATTTGTACTATATTAGCTATATTAATGTTGTTTTGCGCGACCGGCTGCATTGGCGTCCACACTCCCGAATCCGAGTATCCCATGGACATTGACGTATTGGACATAGGGCAGGCGGATTGTATCATTCTGACTTTTGAGGGACTTTGCGTCATGATCGACGCAGGTGAGGAGGATGACGGCGAGGATATCTTGGAGCATCTTGCTCTAAAGAACATCAGTCGAATCGACCTTCTCATACTGACGCACTTCGATAAGGACCACATCGGCGGTGCGGATCATGTGCTGAACGGAGTCGAGGTTTCAAAGGTCATAATGCCCGACTATGAGCGGGACAGCAAGCAATACCGCCAGTTGGAGGAAGCTGTCAACAGCAGCTCCGCCGAGATAGTCAAGACTATTGAGGATATGTCCTTTACCGTAGGAACCGCTGATTTTGAAATATGGGCCTCCCCCATCGCCTATGACGCCGAGCTTGAGAACGATAACGAGATGTCGCTTGTCACACGAATTGTCTACGGGGAAATGGCAATGCTCTTTTTAGCGGACGCCGAGGGTGAGTGGCTTGACCTCATCGTCAACAAGAACTACAACATAACCTGTGACCTCATCAAGATGCCTTGTCACGGAGCTTGGGACGGTTTCAACTCAAGCCTGCTTTTGGGTTTTGGCTTCCCGCGGTATGCCATTATCACCGACTCAAGCAAAAACCCCGCGGACGTGGAGACCATAAGCGGTCTTGACGTCGTTGGGGCGAAGATCTCAAGAACCAGCGGCGGCGAAATTCATCTGACCTGTGACGGCAGCGATTTCACCGTTGATTAACAGGCTTTATTAACGATAACTGCGGCATCGGCATGAAGCCGTTTACTCGTACAGCTTTGCGGCCTCCTTCAGCAGCTCGGGGATTTTTATGTGTTGCGGGCAAACCTGCTCACAAGCTCCGCAGCCTATGCAGTCGGAGGCTTTTGCTTTACCGATAGAGAATCCGTATGAGCGTTTGGCAAGCTCCAAATTCTGGAATTTACGATGCTCGTTCATCACTTCAAATACGCCGGGGATAGGAACCTCCTTTGGGCAGCCTTTGACACAATACTTGCAGCCCGTGCAGGGGATAAGCTCTACGCTGTCCAGCACGGTCTTAGCCGCTTTGAGTGTTTCGCGCTCCGCGTCCGACAGCGGTTTGAAGTTCTGCATCGTCTTGGTGTTGTCATCCACCTGCGCAAGGTCTGACATTCCCGACAGCACGGTTATAAGCCCGTCCAGCGAAGCCGCGAAACGTACAGCCCATGATGCATCCGAAGCCTGTGGGTTGAACGAGTGCAGCACATTATGCGCCTTGGGAGGAAGCTTTGCAAGTGCGCCGCCCCTGACAGGCTCCATAATAATCACAGACTTGCCGTGCTTTCGTGCGACTTCATAGCATTTGCGCGACTGAACATCCTCGGATTCCCAATCCTCATAGTTTATCTGCAATTGTACGAATTCCATCTCTGGATGATCCGTCAAAACCTTGTCGAGCATTTCAGGCGTTGAGTGAAATGAGAACCCGCAATGCTTTATCTTGCCTTCCGCTTTCTTTGCAAGTATGAAATCCCACGCGTTGAACTTGTCTGCAAGCGGCAGGCTCTGTTCGGTTATCGAATGAACAAGGTAAAAGTCGATGTATTCCACACACAGCTCCGAAAGCTGACGGGTAAATCTCGGCTCCAATTCCTCCGCGCTCTTGATAGGCCAAAGACTCATCTTTGTCGCGACATAAAAGCTGTCCCTGGGGTACCTTTGGCATAAAGCCTTTCCCAAGGTCGGCTCAGACATTCCGTCAAGATAAACATAGGCGGTGTCAAAATACTTAAAGCCACGCTCCATAAACAGATCTACCATGGCTTTTGTCTGCTCAAAATCAACTTCCTTGCCAATCATTGGCAATCTCATAAAGCCAAACCCAAGCTTCGGCATATCGCTACCAAGATACTCCATACTAACCTCCACAAGTTTTATCCATATTACTTTGACACAAATTAGCAATTTCGTCAAGCTATATTTTATACCCAATACGCAGGCTCAACAAATGCGTGTTGCTTGAGCAGGGCTTGAATATTGCATATGGACGCCTTCTGTGGTATAATGACTTATCAAGACAATCGGAGGAATGATGGACCTTTCCATTCTAAACGACAGACAGCGCGAGGCGGTCGAATACGCCGAAGGGCCTCTTCTTGTACTTGCGGGCGCAGGCAGCGGCAAAACAAGGGTATTGACGCACCGCATCGCTTACCTTATAGAACATGAGGGCATAGCTCCCTACAACATTTTAGCTCTGACCTTCACCAATAAGGCTGCCCGCGAGATGCGTGAGCGCGTCAATTCGCTTGTAAGCTATGGTGCAAGCAGCATCTGGGTGTTCACCTTCCACGGCTTCTGCGCAAGGCTGCTTTCTTCGGAGATAGACAAGCTCGGTTACAAGCGTTCCTATACTATTTATGATGAGCAGGAGCAGCTTTCGCTCATAGGTAAAATCATTAAAGATCTCAACATCAATGACAAGGATTACAGTAAACGTATGCTCTCCGATATCTTCTCTAAGGCTAAGAATCAGTCTCTTAACCCCGTGGAATATTTGGAGCTGACCTTCCAGCCGCGTGAGGTACGTGAAGCGTTCAGGGAGTATGAGAAACGTTTGAAAGATAGCAACGCGCTCGATTTTGATGACCTTCTCCTGTTTACTGTGCGAATCTTTGAGAATTTCCCCGATGTACTGGATTACTATCGCGATCGGCTGCGCTATATCCTTGTAGACGAATATCAGGATACCAATATGCCGCAATATCGCATAGTTGAGCTGCTTGCCAAGCAACACCGCAACATATGCGTAGTGGGCGATGACGACCAAAGTATATACGGTTGGCGAGGCGCGGATATACGCAACATCCTTGAATTCGAAAAGGACTTCCCCGGCGCCAAGGTAGTGCGCTTGGAACAGAATTACCGCTCCACCGCAATAATCCTAAAGGCCGCTAATAACGTTATCTCTAAGAATTCCGGCAGAAAGCCCAAAACCTTGTGGACGCAGGTAACAAGCGGTCCTCCCATAGAGGTTTATCAGGCCTCAGATGAACGCGACGAGGCTTCCTATATCTGCTCGTCCATTGCCTCAGCCATACGCAAAGGCGCAAGGTGCAGCGATTTTGCCATACTTTACAGAACCCATTCACAAAGCCGCGTGCTTGAGATGTACCTCAAGAGCTTTGGCTTGGACTATATCGTGTACGGCGGCATCTCTTTCTTTGCGCGTGCCGAAGTCAAGGACGTTATTGCTTACCTAAAGCTTCTCTACAATCCCGCTGACAATGAGTCTTTCTATCGCATTATCAACACACCCAAGCGCGGGATAGGCAGCAAGTCCCTAGAGGAACTCAGCGAAAACGCTTCAAAGCGCGGATTACCCCTGCTGGCGGCAGCTATGCATCCCGAAGGGCTGTCCCCCGCTCTCATTAAAAAGCTTGAGAAGCTCACCAAGGTCTACGTTGAGATATACACAAGCTATGGAAGTCTTCCGCTTGTCAAGCTTGCGGAAAGACTTTTGGAGCTTATTGAGTATGACGCCTACCTTGCCGAGGACAAGAAGGACACATATGAAGCGCGCAAGGAATCCGTAGTTGAGCTGTTGAGCTACATGTTGGACTATGAAAAGGACTTCGCACCAATCGAAGGCGATGATGATGTTTTGGCCTCGTTCCTTAAGAACGTCGCGTTGTTCTCATCCACCGACTCCACTTCAGCTGAAAGCGGTACGGTCACGCTTATGACTCTCCATGCGGCAAAGGGTTTGGAGTTCGATACGGTTTTTCTCTGCGGGCTTGAGGCGGGGCTTTTCCCGACCTCCAAGAGCCTGCTCAATCCTGAGCTTATAGAGGAGGAACGCAGGCTTTGCTACGTTGGGGTGACAAGAGCGAAGCGCAGGCTTATCTTGAGCTATGCTTTGCGGCGTATGCGCTATGGTTCTACGGAATCAAGCGTCCCCTCGCAGTTCTTGGAAGAGATGGGCGTTATGAAGGCCGCAAAGCCAAAGGAAGCCATGGGCGGAGCTTCACGCCCCTATTATGATGGGGCGTCACGAGCGGCGGCGCCCGGTCCGACAGCGCCATTTAAGCCAACGCGTACAAAGGACGCATCTAACTTCAAGACCGGTGACAGAATAAGACACAGAATATTTGGGCTTGGGACAGTCGCATCTGTTGAGGGCAGCGGCAGCACTAAGCTGTTGGTTATTTGCTTTGACAACGGACAAAGCCGAAAATTCGCGGCGGATTTCGCGCCGATTACAGGAGTGTAGGTTATGGACAGAATGCATGAATTGGTCGATAAGCTGAACACATACTCCGCCGCCTATTACAGCAAGGACAGGCCGCTTGTTTCCGACGCCGAATACGATACGCTCTATGACGAGCTTGAAAGCTTGGAGCGCGAGAGCGGCACGGTATTACCCGACAGCCCGACAAGGCGGGTCGGCGATAAACCCTTGACCGAGTTTTTGCCGCACACTCATCTTGCGCCGCTGTGGAGCCTTGATAAGGTTCGCACGGAGCGAGGGCTTGCCGATTGGATGGCGAAGGTCATAAAGGCGGCTGATGAAAAGGATGTTGATTTCGGGCTTGAATATAAGTTTGACGGACTGACTGTCAATCTCACCTATAAGAACGGTATCTTGGTGGATGGGGCGACAAGGGGCAACGGTACAACGGGCGAAGGTATACTGCCCCAGCTTATGACGATACGCGAGATTCCGCTCTCGATTCCGTACACAGGCGTCATCGAGGTTCAGGGCGAATGTATCATGCGTCTTTCCGTACTTGCGGAGTACAACAGGGTCGCCGCAGAGCCTCTGAAAAATGCCAGAAACGCAGCAGCGGGCGCACTTAGAAACCTTGATCCCAAGGTCACGGCCAAGCGTAAGCTCAGCGTATTCTGCTACAATGTTGGATATATTGAGGGCAGAAGCTTCAGCAATCAGCGTGAAATGCTCGACTTTCTCGAAGAGAACGGCTTCCCCACCTCGCCATATGTAAAGTGGTGTAAGAGCTCGGAGGAATTGCTCGGTGAGATTGATCATGTCGCCGAAATTCGCGATACTCTTGATTTCCTTATAGACGGAATGGTTGTGAAGGTGTGCGACTTTGCTTTACGCGAACAGCTTGGCTACACCGAAAAGTTTCCGCGTTGGGCAATGGCCTATAAGTTCGCCGCCGAAGAGACTACCACCATTGTGCGTGAAGTCACTTGGGAGGTTGGCAGGACGGGCAAACTTACACCTCTTGCGCACCTTGACCCCGTTGACCTTGCCGGAGTTACGGTTCGAAAGGCCACCCTTAACAACTTTGACGATATCTGCCGCAAGCGCGTCGGCATAGGCTCCAAGGTGTTTATTCGAAGGAGCAACGACGTCATACCCGAAATACTGGGAGCTGTTCCCGATGACAATCCCTCGGCAAGGATAGAGCTTCCGACGCATTGCCCAAGCTGCGGTGCGCACTTAGAGCAACGCGGAGCGCACATCTTTTGTACTAACTCTCTCTCATGCAAGCCTCAGATAAGAGCGAGACTTGCGCACTTTGCAAGTCGTGACGCAATGGACATTGAAACCTTGGCCGACAAGACCGCCGATGTGCTGATAGATGTGCTTCACATATCAACCATAGCGGATCTGTACTGCCTTGATTTTGAGAGCTTGTCCAAGGAGAAAGGCTTCGGATCAAAGAAGATTCAAAACCTTGCGGATTCTTTGGAGCAGAGCAAGCATCGCCCATTGCCTAACTTCCTTTTCGCTCTTGGCATACCCAACGTAGGTATCAAGACCGCGAAAAGCCTTTCTGCCAAGTTTAAGAGCTTTGACGCTGTGCGAAAGGCGTCGCTTGACGAGCTAATTGCGATTGACGATGTGGGCGAAATTGTAGCCTTGAGCATAATCGATTACTTTTCTGATGAGCGTATCAATGCGAGCATTGATACGCTGCTTTCACTTGGGGTTGCCCCGCAGGAGACTGTGACTTTGAGCAGGAGTGACGCGCTTTTGGGCATGACTGTCGTCGTAACAGGCGCACTTGAAGGGTTGTCTCGCAGGCAGGCGGAACAGCTTATTGAAACTCATGGCGGCGTAGCCTCCTCATCCGTCAGTAAAAAGACCTCGCTCGTCCTTGCCGGCAGCGAGGCGGGAAGCAAGCTTGACAAAGCGTTAGCGCTGGGCGTTAACGTGATAAACCTTGATGAGTTTATGAAGATGATTGGAGAGGAATAGGACATGCGCATAGGTAAACTTGATAATGATGAATTAGATCGTCTGATCCTGTCCAAATTCAAGAGCGTAAGGCATGAATCCCTGTCACGTCCAATGATAGGCGAGGATTGCGCGACCCTCGATCTTGGCGGCGATTATGCCGTACTCAGCACAGACCCCATCACCTCCGCTTCTTGGGAGCATATAGGCAGGCTCAGCGTACATGTGAACTGCAATGACGCCGCCGCAGCCGGTGCAGATCCCGTGGGCATATTAGTGACGCTGCTCATTCCGCCCGATTTTTCCGAAGAGCAAGTCGGGCTTATTGCGGATGAGCTTGCCAAAGCCGCGTTTGACGCTAACGTCGATGTGCTTGGTGGGCATACCGAGGTCAGCGACTGCGTGAACCGCGTTGTTACCTGCACCACCGTAATAGGCAGAGCCTCAAGGTCGGCAAAGCTTCAAGGTCTGTGTGCGGGCTGTGATGTCGTTATGACAAAATGCGCCGCCCTTGAGGGCAGCGCAATACTTGCATCCGATCATGCTTCCTTGTTCAAAGGCGCTTTGAGCGAAAGCGAGCTTGAAACTCTCGTCTCCCTCTCCGACAAGCTCTCAATAGTTCCCGAAAGCCGAATCGCCATACAAAACGGCGCACTTGCCATGCATGACGTCACCGAAGGCGGCGTCATAGGCGCGGCTTGGGAGCTATGTTACAGAGGGGGCCTTGGAATGAGACTTGACATAGCCGCCATACCCATACTTTGCGAAACCACAAAGCTGTGCGCACACATCGGCATAGACCCTTATCGCCTTATCGGAAGCGGAAGTCTGCTTATCGCCTGTGAAAATGGCGGGGCCATGGTCAAGGCTTTAGATAAGCATGGTATCGGCTCGGCTGTAATCGGTCGAATTGTCGAAAGCGGCTTTACCGATGAACACGGGAACACGCTTGCGCCGCCCGCCGCCGACGAGCTTTATAAAGCTCTGTAAGCTCAGCCTTCAAATCTCATGCTCGCTGTATACGCGAGCTTTTTCTTTACCTTCAAGCACCCTTATCATGCCATCCGCCAAAGCCTGCATCTCATGCTCTCCCGGGATTAGGACGACCTTGCCCAAGTGCGCGACACGTTCCCTTACCATGGTCGTAAAGAGCCTCGACTTTGCCATGCCACCTGTCAGAATAATGGCGTCGACCTTTCCGCACACAGTGACGCTCAGCATCGCTATACTCTTAGCGACATTCAAAGCCATGGCTTCATATACGAGCTTGGCGTTCTCGTCACCGTTTTCTATGAGCTTTTCCACCTCTCTTGGGTCGGTTACGCCGAGCAGCGATGTAAGTCCCCCTTCGCGTTGGAGCTTGCGCATGAGTGGCTTACGCTCTATGCCGGTCTCATAGATATACTTTGCGAGGTGGTAAGTCGGCAGTGCGCCTGCGCGTTCGGGCGAAAAAGCTCCCTCCTCATCGGTAACACAGTCGATTATGCGCCCGTTGTGGTGCAGCGTGAAGGTTATGCCTCCGCCGAGATGCGCAACTATCGCCGTCACTCGATCGTACCTTAAGCCCTCCTGCTCGCACCAGGCATTGACTGCCGCGCGCATATTGAGGTTATGCACCTGAACCTGTCGTGTTATGGGCATGAAGCCCGTGAGTCTCGCAACGTCCGTAAGCTCATCCATAGTCACGGCGTCATATATGTATGCCTTGACGCCAAAACGTCTTGCAAGGTTTAAGGCTATCGCCGCGGCAAGGTTGGAAGCGTGCTGTATAATGGGCTTAGTACGCAAAACCTCTATCATCTCATCATTCACAACATAAGCGCCGCCCTTGACCGGCGGAAGTATTCCGCCTCTTGCCATGATCGCCGAAATGTCATCGCAGCTCTCGCCGTGCTTTTTTAGGCAATCTTCTACAAGTGTTTGGCGCATATCAAGCTGATCAAAGATGTTCGCATAGCCAAGCAGCGTCTTTGCGTCATGCTCGATGTTCTCCTGCCACAGCCGCGTTCTGCCATCAAACATGGCAATTTTGGTCGAGGTTGAACCGGGGTTGATAACCAGAACCTTTTGCATTGTTTATACTCCTTTATCCAAGATCTGACAACGCTTCCTTTAGTGCAACAGTCATGTCCGTCTTTTCCCAAGGGAACAAAGGATTGCCAAAATGACCATTTCTTGCCGTCTGCAGATATATCGGGCGTCTCAAGTCGAGGGTGCGAATTATCGCTTCGGGTCTGAAGTCAAACACCAACTCTATGGCCTGCGCGATAGTCTCGTCGTCCGCGACGCCCGTTCCCATGGTGTCAACGCTGATCGATACCGGCTTTGCCACGCCTATTGCATATGCCACCTGAATCTCGCAGCGCTTTGCAAGCCCCGCCGCAACAACGTTCTTTGCTGCATACCTTGCCATGTAGCTTGCGCTCCTGTCAACCTTGGTGGGGTCCTTGCCCGAAAAGGCACCGCCGCCGTGCCTCGCGTATCCGCCATAGGTATCAACAATAATCTTTCGTCCCGTAAGCCCTGTGTCACCATGCGGGCCGCCCACCACAAATCTGCCTGTAGGGTTGATAAGTATGCGAGTGTCACTATCTATCATAGCCTTAGGCATGGTGGGAAGAACTACTAAGCGTATTATGTCGTCCTCAAGCTGCTCATGGCTGACGTGCTCGTCGTGCTGAGTGGATATCACTATCGTGTCTATCCTCACGGGTCTTCCGTCATCATACTCCACCGTGACCTGTGACTTACCGTCAGGTCTCAAATACTTCAACGTGCCTTCCATGCGCACCTTCGTCAATTTTCTTGTGAGGGTGTGAGCAAGGTCAATGGGAAGCGGCATAAGCGACGGCGTTTCATCGCAGGCAAAGCCGAACATCATGCCTTGGTCTCCCGCGCCCGTGTCAAGCCCGTCGCTCTGCTCGCCAAGCTTGCTTTCAAGGCAGTTGTCAACACCCATGGCAATGTCCGGCGACTGACTGTCAAGTGCGGTCACTACACCGCAGGTACTGCCGTCAAAGCCGTATTTCGCCCTGTCATAGCCTATGTCGCATATGGTCTTTCGTACGGTTGAAGCTATGTCAACATAGCATTCCGTTGTAATCTCGCCCATCACGACAACCAAGCCTGTCGTGGCGCAGCACTCACATGCCACCCTTGCCGTGGGGTCTTGACTTAGGATTTCGTCGAGTATCGCGTCCGAAAGCTGGTCGCAGATTTTGTCCGGATGACCTGTGGTCACCGACTCGCTTGTAAACAGTGTTTTCATTATCTTCTTCCTTTCCTGTACAACGCGCCTATCAACGAAAAAACTCATCCTAAGATGAGTTCGAGACTTTCCGCTCATCTTTCAGCATATAGCTGCGGGATTTGGCACCTTGCATACTGCAGGTTGTCGGATTTCAACGGGCCCGTTCCCTCAATCACTCTTGATAAGGCGTTATTCAATTCCTGTTGATTATAGCACAGGACACGGCAAAAGCAATACCCCTTGGCTATATATTTTACTAAAATCAAGGCTCCTATTGACAAACTGTCGCTACCAACGATTCATCACCTTTTCCGCGAAGCCCATAAGCTCGGTAATAATGAACTCGCTTCCGTCATCCAAAATGAGCTTCCCGCTGAACCTTCCGAACACCTGATGCTGATTCGAGCGTATCACCAGCACATTTGTGTCGGAGGCCCTGTCGATTATCGGAGTGAACACAAGGTCGAGCCTTCCGTCGGTCGAGGTGAAGTGCCAAGGCGACATGAAATCATCCTTCCCGTCCTGGTGCGGAATCCCAAAGTCTACGCCTTCAAGCTTGTGCGCCTTGCCGTCAACAAAAACCATGTTCTCGGAAGCCGCCTTTGTGTCGCCAAAGCCGTATCCCAAGTTGAACCCCACTACATGACCATTCTGCTCACCCTGCGCCGCGCTCCAATACCAAGTGTTTTCATAGGTCCATACTCCCCTGCCCCAGTCTAAAAGACCAAAGCTGTTTTGGTGGTCAAATGAGAAAAGCTTACCTTTGTAGGAGACGCTGCCTTGTGCGCGCATAGCGACTATCTTCTGATTATAGTAGAAGTGTCCCGCCTTATCAAACGGCGTAGCTATCACCATGCTGTCCTGCGGCTCATCGGTAAGCAGTATATCCACATCCAAAGGCTCATCGCCGTCAAACCTGTCAAGGTGCAGGGTCAAGCTCCTGCCCCGCTCGGTATGTTTGAATGCCGCCTTGCAGCCCTTTAGCTCCTTTTGAACATCACCGGTCGAGGACGTGTTGGGAAAGCTTACCTCGCCCAACGGGAACCAGAACATAGGGGATTCGGTATGTTCAAATGGTACGCCAAAATCAAGGAAGCTTGCCGAGATGAGCCCCATATATCCATTGTCATCTATGGTCAGCGCTATGGCGTAGTCCTCATTGAAAATAAGGTAATAGTCCCACTCCTTGATCCTGACCTTGCCCGTCTTGACGTCGTTCCTGTCGTATGCTTTTACCAAAGAGAAAGCATATCCCGCCTCGCAAAGATTTCCCTTTTCGTTGAGCAGCTTGCCCTCTGAAAGCCTGTGCTGTGACATATGACACCTCCATTAAATCAAAAATGCGGGGGCTAAGCCCCCGCAACAAGTTTACAGACTCTGAGCGACTGCAACCGCAACAGCGACTGTCGCACCGACCATGGGGTTGTTGCCCATGCCGATAAGTCCCATCATCTCGACATGCGCCGGTACAGAGGACGATCCCGCGAACTGCGCGTCGCTGTGCATCCTGCCCATGGTGTCGGTCAGGCCGTAAGAGGACGGACCTGCTGCCATGTTGTCGGGATGAAGCGTTCTGCCCGTGCCGCCGCCGCTTGCGACGGAGAAATACTTCTTGCCATTCTCGACACACCACTTCTTGTAGGTGCCGGCAACGGGATGTTGGAAGCGGGTGGGGTTGGTGGAGTTGCCCGTGATAGACACATCAACGTTCTCATAGCGCATGATTGCAACGCCCTCATTGACGTCATCCGCGCCGTAGCAGCGAACCTTTGCGCGCTCGCTATCGCTGAAAGCCCTGCTTGACACTATGTTGAGCTTTCCGGTAGCGTACTCATAATCGGTCTCAACATAGGTGAAGCCGTTAATTCTGGAGATGATGTACGCGGCGTCCTTACCAAGACCGTTCAGTATGACCTGCAGCGGCTCCTTACGGACGCGGTTGGCGTTCCTTGCTATGCCGATTGCGCCTTCTGCGGCGGCAAAGCTCTCATGTCCCGCTAAGAAAGCAAAGCAATGGGTCTCCTCCCTCAAGAGCATGGCGGCAAGATTGCCATGTCCCCTGCCTACCTGACGCTGATCGGCGACAGAACCCGGGATGCAGAACGTCTGAAGCCCCAAGCCTATGGCTTCGGCGGCTTCCGAGGCGGTCTTTATGCCCATCTTGAAAGCGATTGCCGCGCCCAAGGTATAAGCCCAGCAAGCATTCTCAAAAGCGATGGGCTGAATTCCTTTGATGATGCCAAAGCAGTCTACGCCGTGACTCTCGCAGATTTCCTTGGCCTGCTCCAAGCTCTCAATACCGTACTTGGGAAGCTCGGCGTTAATCTTATCAATTCTTCTTTCATATCCTTCAAAAGTAACCATGCTGCACCTCCGTTATTCCTTGCGCGGGTCGACGTATCTTGCGGCCTGAGCGAATCTGCCGTAAGTACCGATGTTCTTCTCGTAAGCTTCCTTGGGATCGACGCCCTTCTTGATGGCGTCCATCATCTTGCCGAGGGAAACGAACTGATAGCCAATGATCTCGGAATTCTCGTCAAGAGCAATCTTGAGAACATAGCCCTCAGTCATCTCGAGGTAGCGGGGTCCCTTGGGGACTGAACCGTACATTGTACCTATCTGTGATCTCAAACCCTTGCCGAGATCCTCCATACCCGCGCCTACGGGCAAGCCGTCATCGGAGAATGCGGTCTGCGATCTGCCGTAGACAATCTGCAAAAACAGCTCGCGCATTGCCGTGTTGATGGCGTCGCAGACGAGGTCGGAGTTCAGCGCCTCAAGAATCGTTTTGCCGGGCAGTATCTCCGCCGCCATTGCCGCAGAGTGTGTCATTCCGCTGCATCCTAAGGTCTCGATGAGAGCCTCCTGGATAACGCCTTCCTTTATATTGAGCGTCAGTTTGCACGCGCCCTGCTGAGGAGCGCACCAACCCACACCGTGGGTCAGTCCGTTGATGTCAGTAATCTGCTTGGCCTTTACCCACTTACCCTCTTCGGGTATGGGTGCAGGATCGTGCCTTGCGCCTTTGGTCACGCAGCACATGTGTTCCAATTCACTCGTGTATTTCATGAAAAGACCTCCTTGTTGGTTTTAAGTTACAATTCGCTCTATTATACCATGAAAAAATAGTTTCGCAAGGCGAAAAACTATGTTATACTAATTTTATAAATCTGGGGGAGGTTTATCTATTTGAGTACTTGGAGTATAGCCTTTATTTCCTTATTTGCAGCCAACAGCGCGGTGCATTTGTATTCATGCTATCCGACGCCCAAACGGGTCTTGCGCCCCGTCACGAAGTCCTTTCTCATGCCTACGCTTATAGTCTGCTACTGCCTTCTGGCGAATAACTTCATTCTCTGGGTACCGCTTGCACTTTTCTTCTCCTTCCTTGGAGATGTTTTCTTGATTTTCAAGACCAAAAAGAGAGCGTTCTTTCTTGCGGGCATTGGCTCCTTTGGGCTTGCGCATGTTGCGTACATCATTGCTAACCTAAGCCTTGTTCCCCGCTCCGCTCCGCTCGCTACAACTATCGCAGCCTTAGCTTATGCGGTGGTGTTTGGGCTTCTGTTTATGAAATCGGTGTATCGGTATCTACCAAAGAACATGAAAGTCGCAGCGTCCTTCTACTCCCTGCTCATCATTTCAGACTCCTTCTTCGCGCTGAGGTCGCTCATCACGGTCTTTTCAGTGCCTACGCTGATAGTGTTTATAGGTTCGCTCCTGTTCATCTTCTCCGACTATACCCTATCCATGCAGTATTTCAAAAAAGTTACCAAAATTGGTAACTTTTCAGTGATGTTCACCTATATACTGGCCCAGGCCTGTCTTGCGTTCGGCTTCGCCCTATTCAAGTTTTAGGCTTACTGCTTATCAAGAGCATTCTTGATTTGCCAAAGCTTATCCTCGTCTGCCAATGCCACGATGCGAGTTCCCTCCGCCTCGTGGCTTTCTTCCGTTATCGTGCAGAGCGATCGCACAATCTGCATCGCGTCATACCTGTCATAAGGGATTATAAGCTCTACTATCTGTTTGGTTTTGGAGAGTGTATCGTCTATGGCGCTTAGAAGCTCGTCAATACCCGTACCCTTGACCGCGCTTATCACTATGCTTTCTGTATACTTTCTGGGTATGGGATCGGCCTTGTCGCACTTGTTGTACACCTCTATCCTCGGCGTTTGCGCCGCTTCAAGCTGCGCTAACACCTCCTCGACTACCCGTATCTGGACGTCCGCATAAGGCGATGAGCTGTCGATAATATGCAATATCACATCTGCGTTTTTGACTTCCTCCAATGTGGACTTGAACGCCTCAACAAGGTCATGCGGAAGCTTGTTGATGAAACCTACCGTGTCAGAGAGCAGGCAGTTCCTTCCTGATGGCAAAGTGATCCTTCTTACCACCGGGTCAAGCGTTGCAAAAAGTTTGTCTTCCGCCGTTACACTGCTCCCGGAGAGCAGATTCAGCAGGGTGCTTTTACCCGCGTTTGTATAGCCGACAAGGGCGATAAGCGGCAGAGCGTCGCGTTTTCTTGCCGCCTTCCTGAGACCGCGCTGCTTCTCGACCTCCGCTAAGTCCTGTTCAAGCTCGAATATCCTGCGCTTTATACGGCGGCGATCTATTTCAAGCTTAGTCTCACCTGGGCCTCGCATTCCCACTCCCGACGCGCCCTGCCTTGACATCACCTGTCCCATGCCAAGCAGTCGCGGCAAGCGATACTTCAGCTGCGCAAGCTCCACTTGGAGCTTGCCCTCCCTGCTTGTCGCTCTCTGCGCAAAAATGTCCAATATCAAGGTGGTTCGGTCTATTACCGGAGCCTTTAGCTTTTCCTCAAGGTTTCGCGTCTGTATCGCCGTCAGCTCATCGTCGAATATGAATATGTCAGCTTCAACCGCGCTTCCGATAAGCGAAAGCTCCTCGGCTTTGCCTGAGCCGATATAGAACGCATTGTCTACGCCGCGCTTGCGCTGAACCTCACGATGTACGACTACCGCGCCTGCGGTCTCTGTTAGCTCCGCAAGCTCTTCCAAGGTGTCGTAGCCCTCATTATTCTCGATTCCAACGAGTACTGCGCGTTCAGGCTCTGCTTGAGATACCGCAAAAGCTGAGGTTTTGAGACGTTCGTCCGCCGCCGCCATCTCCTCAAGCAGTTTCTTGTTCGGCAACTCAAACCATCTGAGCGGTCCATAAACCACAGGAACGCGTTCGCCGTCCTCCATGTCGCCGACAAAAGCCGCGTAAACCGTAGTAGGCTTGCCGTCCCTAACGCCAAGCGCCGCCATTGCGTCAAGCCTTGAGGCGTTTAGCGTGCCGATATCCACATCCGACAGCGCGCCGCTTCCGTTCGGGTGCGTGTGTATACAGCGAACACCACTCAGTCTGTCAATGTTTCTTACGACCCTCATGGTGGGCATGGATACTGTGTTCGCATCTCCCACGGAAACGTCCTCAATGTTGCCGTTCCGCGATATATAGACCGATATCTCACGCCCTATCCTGCCTGTTGCCTGCGCGAGTGTAAGCATGAGTTCGCGTGAGAAAAACTCTGTGTTCAATTGTGTATATGCATACAGTCCTACAAGCTCGTCAAGCTGCGTCTTTCGTATGCCCTCGGTATTCCCGTTAATCTTCTTTTCCTGTGCCATAATTTACCTCACTTCTGATAGCAGATACCACGTCACCCGCATTGAGTGCGCGATTCTTTAGTAGGTTTAGCGCTTCGTCCGCCGACGACCCCAGCAGGTAAGCGCCTGCCGCGGCTGCGTCCATAGCCGACAGTCCGCCCGCAAGCAACGCCGTAATAATTCCTGTCAGCACATCTCCGCTGCCGCCCTTTGCAAGCCCTGCGTTGCCGCTCGTGTTGATGTACATACGCTTTCCGTCGCTTATGCAGGAAGAAGCTCCCTTCAGCAGGACTACGCAGCCATACTCCTTGGCAAAGCTTGTGCAGACGTTTACGCAGTCATTCAAAACCGCGGCAATGTCCGTATCACACAATCTTGCCATTTCTCCCACATGAGGCGTCAATACAACCTTTTCATGCAGAAAAGCGTAAAGCTCTTTGTGCCTTGACAGATAGTTCAGTCCATCCGCGTCAACGACTGTCGGCAGCTTCGCCATGAGTATGCTCTTAAGCAGCTCGCCAATATCCCTGTTGCCTATGCCGCAGCCTATGCCCACGGCGTTCTTACCTGCGATCTCGGCTTTTGCGCTGTCAATATGAAGCGTCATTGCCTCGGGTATAGTGTGCAGCGCTTCCCTTACCTTTGGTACTGTCGCCACATAGAGCAGTCCGCAGCCCGCCCTAAGGCACGCCTTTGCCGACATCAACGCCGCTCCGACATATTTGTCCGAACCCACACACAGCAATGCTTTGCCGTTCTTGCCCTTGTGCGAAGCTCTGCTCTGTTCGGGAAGGAGCTTCATCACGTCTTCGCGCTCGATAAGCTCGATTTGAAGGCCGCTAAGCTTTGGCGGCTCGTTAGAATCTATTCTGTACACATATACGTTACCCGTATAGTCCTTTGCGTCTCCAAGGCAGAGGCCCGGCTTTGCAAACTGAAAGCTTACAGTTTCGTTCGCTCTTACCGCGCAGCCTAATACCTGTCCGCTAAGTCCCGAAAGCCCCGAAGGAAGATCCGCCGATATGACCCTGCAGCCGGAAGCGTTGATTTTTCTTACCGCGTCTGCATAGACTCCGTCAAGCTCACGCTTCAGTCCAACACCAAAAATTGAGTCGATTATAAGCTCATCGCTAAACTCCATTTCTCCTGTCGTACAAGGAATGTGCAGTCTTATTGCCTGCTCGAAAAAATGCTTGCTGTCATTTGACAAGCTCTCCTCAGGGCAGAGCAGGATAATTCGCACACGATACCCGAACTTATGCAGCATTACAGCCGCCGCAACACCATCACCGCCGTTGTTGCCCCTGCCGCAGACCGAAACAACCGGCTTGTTATCACCGTTGCTTCTGATCACGGCAAGACACAGCCCCAACGCGGCATTGTACATCAGGTTCAAGCTGCTTAACCCAAGCTGATGTATAAGATAGCTGTCAAAAGCCTGAGCTTGCTCAGGCGTCAAAATCCGTTTCATCGAAGCCTTCACCGCTTTCATCTTCCAATAATGCTATTGCATGGCTTATTGCATAGAAAGAAAATCCGCGTCCCTGCAGCCTTGCGCTCACACGCTTCTTGCGCTCCGACTTATCAAGCGCCAAAAATTGACGGGCATACTTCTTGGCTACTTGCCTCGCGTTTTCAAGCTCTGTCTCGTCGTCAACGCCTTGTAATGCTTGTTCTATTAGCTCCTTATCCAGCTTGTGCTGCAACAGCTGCCGCCAAAGGTGTGCTTTGCTTATCGGCTTTGACCTTAGTCTTGAGCTTACGAAGTTCTTAGCATACGCGGCGTCATCAACATAACCGAGTTCGCGTAAACGCTCGACCGTCGAATCGACTTCATATTCTCCGAAGCCCTTCTCATCCAGATAGTCAAGCATCTCGCGCTCAGTACGCGGTCTTGCGGCAAGATACCTCAAGGCCGTGTCCATGGGCGTTTTTGATGTTCTCTTATTATCTTCCATGCTTGGATTATATCATACCCGTTTCGATTTGTATATATCGATGCGGTAAACGAATAATGCCACATAAAGGTCACGACCCGTTTATCTGACCCGTGCAAAAGCGTCTTGCATACTATCCTTCGTGTTGTCCTTTTGCCTGTCAGCGCAGGTCTAACAGCTCGCCATTAATCACCATATCGGCTTTTTCCTCGGTATGACATTTGTCAAAATAGTTCTGCTCAAGGGGTATCCATCGTCTTTGAAACATGGCAAGCATCGCTTCCCCATTCCTTTGAAGTATCCTTGAATTCTGTACAGCGGGATCAACCTTGAAGAAAAGGGCTAAATCCCAATATTTCCCAAAGTACGGATGCATCGCATAACAGCCCTCGATTATAACAATCTCGCCGCAGGGCTGCTTTATCTCCGCCTTGTAGTCCATGCTGTGACAGTCGAAAGGTCTATACAAAATGGGCGAGTCGCCTTTAAGCTTGGTCACTACCTCGTCAAAGAAACGTTCGTAGTGGACGTTGCCACCCGCCTGCTCGAATCGCTTCGGGTTGCGCAGCTCGGCGGGGAGAAAAAAGTCATCCATATGAATCACTGAGGCGTTTAGCTCATTTGAAAGCAGCATGGCAGCCGTGCTTTTGCCCGAAGCCGCCATGCCGTCTATAACTATAACCTTGCTCTTTTCAGCTCTAATTCGTTCCGCTATCGTCTGAAGCATTATTGTTCGCCTGTCCGTGAGATTTATTCCATACCTCGGAATATGTTTTCAGTTTCTTGTTTATTACCGCATCAAAAATCCCGCCCAAGACTATACCAGAGAATAGTCCGATAAGTATTGCTATCGACATGGTTTCAAGCTGTCCCCACTTAAGCGATACAAGGGCGCTGATCACCGTCGCGGCAATGACAAAGCAGATTATGTAATATGAGATGGGCTTTATAGCCGCAAACAGCAAACAGTCATCCATCTTGCCGTAAGGACGCATATTCAGCTTGTCCATCATCTTCATTGACGACGGGTTATCGTTCTCCACCAATGCATAAACAATATAAGCGCCATGATTAAACGCCCAATTTATCATATACTTCATCGTTTCCGTGCCGTAGCCCTTGCCTGTGAATTCGGGATTGATTCCTATGCCAATCTCAACCGCGCCCTCCTTTGGTGCGCCCTTGAAGCATATGTCCCCTATCGCTGCACCTGTTTTGTTGTCCGTAATAAGATAGCAACAGTACCAACGCCTGTCCTTAGGGTGATTTTTGCATCCCTCGAGCATCTCAGTATAAGCGTTTTTCAAATGCTCATCCTTCTGCTCAGCTATCATCGCGGACAACTCATTATCGCTTAAGGGACGTATAAGCGTTCTCGATGTTTTTAGCTTTCTCATTTCTACCTCCATCTGCTTTCATTGAAATTTAGAAATGATTCTTAGTATCATTTTAGCACAGTTTTTACAATATAGCAAGAAATAACATAGATTTTCTTCGTCAAATTATATACTTAATCCTTCATTTCATTTCTGAGCTTCTCTAGTGCGCGCTTTTCTATCCGGGAAACATAGGAACGTGAGATACCGAGCAGTTCCGATACCTCCCTCTGCGGCATAGGGAAGCTCCCCCCTACCCCGAAACGCAGTTCAAGCACTGTTTGTTCACATTCCGACAAAGACTTACGCATTGCAGCAATCAGCAAATCCGAATTCATTCTCCTGTTTACTGTCTCGAAGATGTCCTCCGAATCCGAACCTATCAAATCCATAAGCGAAAGGGAATTGCCCTCCCTGTCGGTTCCGATAGGCTCATACATTGAGACCTCTCCCGCTTTTTTACGCTCTGTTCTAAGGCTCATAAGTATCTCGTTTTCAACGCACTTTGAGATATAGTTTGAAAGATTGCCGCGGCCTAAATTGAAGGTTGAAACCGCTTTAATCAACCCTATCGTTCCGATTGAAATCAGATCATCGATATCACGTCCGGGCTTCGCATACTTTTTGGCGATATGAGCAACAAGCCTCATATTGTGTAATACCAGCTTCTCCCTTGCTTCCTCGTCAGTACCGAGCTTCGCCGTCCACTCCGCTTCCTCCTCCTTACTCAAGGGTTGAGGGAACGAACCCGACTTCTTCAGGCTTCCGACAAGTAAAAGCGTTTCCAAAAGAAAAGACAAAAAAGAAAGCATACCCCACTCCTCTCGTGATTTTAGGGTATGCTTCAAAATTCGTCAATATTACGCGTCAATTCCAGAAAGGCGAATACCTCTCCACGTTCTCAAGATGCTCCTCATAGGTCTTGGAGAATATCAGCTCTCTTGACACCGAAGGATTTCCGTTACAGAAGTACAGATAGTTCTCCGCTGCATATTCCGTGTTCGGATAAAGGGCCGCTTCTATCGCCGCAACTCCGGGATTGCAGATAGGCCCTACGGGAAGTCCATTATTACGATAGGTATTATAAGGAGAAATCGTGCTTATCTCATCCTCGCTGAAGCTGTACCTGGTCACGCCCATTACATATGAAAGAGTAGCGCAGGATTCAAGCTTCATTCCGGCGGCAAGACGATTATGAAATACTGCGGAAACCTTGGCAAAATCGTCAGATACCTGTGCCTCGCGTTCGATTATTGACGCAAGGCAGATGATGCTGTCAAGTGTCATGCCCAGTTCCTCGGCTCTGTCAGCGTATTCCTGTGTGTATATCTCATCGAAGCGATCCAGCATCATGGAGAGTATCTCAACGCTTGTTGCATCGGTATATACTTCATAGGTATCGGGGAACAAGTAGCCCTCCAACGCATAACGCCTGTCCTGCTCAAAGCTCTGTGATGAAATGAACTCGTACTTCGAGAAGGTTTGAGGATTATCGCACAATACAAGGAAAGCCTCCGTATCAGTAATTATCCCCTGATCGTATAACAGCTTGGCTGTCTCCTCAACGGTATAGCCCTCAGGTATGGTGAATCTGACGGTCTGCCTTACGGAATTGCCCTCACACAGCACATCGACTATTTCCGATATGCTCATGTTCTTGGACAGGAAGTAGGTTCCCGCCTTTAGATTATTCGCCTTGCCGACGAAGTCAACATAAATCTTAAATGAGGCGGTAGCCTTTATCAGCCCTTCCTCGCCCTCGCCGCAGGCATTGACGAGAATCTTCGCAATCCCGCTCGCCGACATCCCGGATGGTATGACCACCTGTATGGGCGTGGCGTCAGTGGAATCGACGGGATAAACAAAGATGGACAGAACGTAGTTGACCGCGCCGACTATGGCAAGTGAAACCATAGTCGCCGCTATAAGAAACGCTGCTATTGGACGCAAACGCTTCCACACCTCACGTCTGCGATTCGCGCTCTCCGTTGATTTTCTGTCGGTCTTTCGCATCTCTATTGCCCTTTAGCCCAGCATGGAAAGATCCATCTCGGCTGCATCGGCCAGTATCTTATACACGTCCGCAAGCATTTTACCAAGCCTGTACTCTGCTATAAGATACTCTGAGGCGTCGGGGTTGAACTGAAGTATCTCTCCTACTTTCTTGAGCTCGGCCATAAGCACTTCGTTTTGCGTACCCGACATCATCGAGCTTTGTACCTGCACCTGAAGCGCGTGATACCGCTCGACCAAAGCCTTCGTTGTCTCATTCTCGAACGCCTTGTCCTTAGCCTGCTTATAGTCGTTGTATTCTTGGCTTGTGCGTATCTGCCTTGCCAATGCTCTTGCGCTGTCGTAAACCATGGTTCCTCCGCTAAATCTCTGTGATTGTGATGATGATTACGGGAAAACGTTTTGTCTTGCTTTGCAGAAATGACTTGAGCTTTGCCCGAATCTCGTTCTTAATCGCGGCATATTGAGACTTATCCGCGCCCTCAAGCTTGGCTGTGACCGGCTCTAAGACCTTCACAGCATTGTTGAACAGCTCATCGGCCTCCATGTTGTACACAAATCCGCGAGACACAAGGTGTATAGGAGCTATGCGTCTGCCCGTTTCGCTGTCAATGGTTATCACTGCGCTCACAACTCCGTCGCTCGACAGAAGCTTTCTGTCCTTTACAACAACGTCCTCGATGTTGGTCAAGCCGTCCACCATTACGCTTCCCGAAGCGACGTGTTCACCAACGCTTGCTTTTCTGGCGGTAAGCTCTATCGTCTCTCCAAGCTGCGGCACAAAAATCTTATCCTCGGGTATACCCATCTCCTTGGCAAGCGCGGAATGCATGAACAGATGCCTATATTCGCCGTGAACCGGTATGAAATACCTGGGTTTGCAGATGTTCATCATCAGTCTAAGCTCTTCCTTGCATGCGTGACCAGAAACATGGACGTCGGCCATGCGGTCATAAACGACATGCGCGCCCTTGGCAAACAAGGCGTTTATAACCCTGCCCACGCCTATCTCGTTGCCGGGTATTGCTGAGGCGGAGATTATGACCATGTCCTTCTTGCCGATATTGAGCCTGTGTGAGTCGTTCGCCATACGGAACAGTCCGCTCATATGCTCACCCTGACTGCCCGTGGTCATGACGCATACCTTGTCGTCCTTGATCTTTGCAAGCTGCTCCACTCTGACAATCTTATCCTTTGGGATGTTCAGATATCCCAGCTTTTGCGCGATCTCGACGGTTTGCTCCATGCTCCTGCCCTGAAAACATATCACCCTGCCATGCTCTATGGCAACATCCGCGACCTGCTGCAAGCGGTACACGTTAGAGGCGAACGAAGCGACTATAACCCTGCCCTGCGCTATATCGAAATAATGCTCAAAGGTCTTGCCTATCTCGCGTTCGGACTGAGTATACCCTGCGCGCTCTATGTTTGTGCTGTCCGACATTAGCGCCAAAACGCCCTTCGTGCCGTAGTACGCAAAGCGGTTTATGTCTATGGGTTCGCCGTCGATGGGCGTTAGGTCTATCTTAAAATCGCCCGTGTGAATAACCGTGCCTATGGGTGTTCTGACGGCCAACGCAACCGCGCCCGCAATCGAGTGGCTTGTTTTGATGAACTCTATCTTAAAGCATCCAAGCTCTATGCAGTCAGAAGGCTTTACACAGCACAGCTCACAGCCCGAAACATGCGCTTCATTGAGCTTATGCTCTATCAACGCTATCGTAAAATTCGTGCCGTACACCGGCGCTTTGCAGCGCTTTAGGGCATACGGTAAAGCACCTATATGGTCCTCGTGTCCGTGCGTGATGAGATATCCCCTGAGCTTCGAGCGATTTTGCTCAAGATAGCTCATGTCGGGCATCACCACATCTATCCCCGGCATATCATCATCGGGGAAGAATACTCCGCAGTCAATGACGACTATGTCGTCGTTATACTCGAGTATCGTCATGTTCTTTCCTATTTCTCCAACCCCGCCCAGCGGGATTATCTTCAGTTTATCTTTCTGTTTCACCATTACTCCTTATTCTCTATTTATTCATATCGTATCATCAATGGCTCGGTCCTTGATATAATCGCTCCGCGCCATGTTTGTCTGTTTTATCTGCTTGCCTACTGTGGCGGCTGCTTATATGCCCGGCTATATCAGGGTCTTTACAAGCTCCAACGCACGCTTTGATAGAGCTAAGCTCCTTTCCTTCTTTGACGGCAATCTTTCAGGCAGCTCGTCCATCAGCCCAAAGCTTGCGTTCATAGGCTGAAAATCTCCTCCGTTGTACTCTGACACGTAATGCCCGAGCGCGCCTATGGCGGTCATTCGCGTAAAGTCCCTCGGCCGCTGACCCGAAAGCCGTCTTGCCAAGCTGTCGCCCGCGACAAGTCCGCTCGCCGCTGATTCAACATAGCCCTCGACGCCTGTCATCTGTCCCGCAAAATACACCCTGTCGCTGCCCTTGAGCATGTAGTCCCAGTCCAAAATCCCCGGAGACTTCAGAAAGGTGTTTCTGTGCATAACACCGTAACGTACAAACTCGGCGTTCTCAAGCCCCGGAATCATTCGAAAGACGCGCTTCTGCTCGTCGAATTTGAGGTTTGTTTGAAATCCGACCATGTTGTACAACGTGCCTTCAGCATTGTCACGCCTAAGCTGAACCACAGCATACGGCCGCCACTTGCCAACCTCCAAACCCACAGGCTTCATGGGACCGTAAACGAGGGTACGGTCTCCGCGCTTTGCCATGATCTCGACCGGCATACAGCCCTCAAAGACTCTCGGCGTCTCGAATGTGTGCAGCGGCGCGCTCTGCGCCGTAATCAAGGCCTGATAGAACTCGGCGTACTCCATGAAAGACATGGGACAGTTCAAATAGTCATCTCCGCCCTTGTCGTATCTGGATGCACTGTAAATCTTGTCCATATTCAGTGAATCGAGGCTTACAATCGGCGCCGCCGCGTCATAGAAATGCAGGGGTGTTCCAACCCTGTTCGCTATAGCCTCGGCAAAAGCGCCCTCTGTCAACGGGCCTGTCGCTATTACCGTGTCTGACGTCGGAAACTCCGTCACCTCCTCCGACTTTACGGTAAGCTTCGGAAGCTCCAAAAGGCGCTTCGTCACAAGCTCGGAGAAGCCTGCCCTATCCACCGCCAAAGCCCCGCCGGCCGGAACGCTGACCTCGTCGGCGCATTCCATAATGAGCGAACCCAAGAGCCTAAGCTCTTGTTTTAGCAGGCCAACGGCGTTTTCAAGCCGTTCTGACCTCAATGAATTTGAGCAAACAAGCTCGCAAAAGCTGTCCAACTGATGTGCGGGAGACTTTTTCTTCGGCTTCATCTCATAAAGAGTCACCGAAAAGCCGCTCTTTAACAGGCGATATGCCGCTTCGCATCCCGCCAGCCCCGCTCCTATTACAGTTGCGTCAGTCCTGCACGTCTGCATCCTTGCTTTTCGTCTTTCTGTGTATGTAACCACAGTTCTTGTCCATGCAGACAAGATAGCTGCCGTTTCGCCCTATGTGCTGTGCCATTATCCCGCCGCACTTGGGGCATTGCATCCTGGTGGGCTTATCCCAGCTCACGAAATCACAGTCAGGGAAGCGCTCACAGCCATAGAAAACCTTCTTCTTGCTGCTCTTTTTCTTGACGATATCGGCTCCGCACTTGGGGCATTTCACTCCGATACGCTCCAGTACGGGCTTGGTGTTCCTGCACTGCGGATAATTCGGGCAAGCCAAGAACTTACCGAACCTGCCGTACTTATAGACCATCATGGCGCCGCACTTGTCGCAGGGTATGTCCGAAACCTCGTCCTCCAATTTTACATGCTCTATGCTTGCCTCAGCAGCGGCAAGCTCCTTTGAGAATGGTTCGTAAAACTCAGACACGACAGTTCTCCAATCCGCCTCATTCTCCTCTATCCTGTCAAGCGAGTTCTCCATTTCGGAGGTAAACCTTATATCGACTATGTCGCTGAAATTGTCCTTCATCAGCTTTGTGACAACAAACCCCAATTCAGTCGGCATGAGAGTTTTCTTCTCCCTTACGATATATCCCCTGTCAACTATCGTGGATATTGTGGGCGCATAAGTCGAAGGCCTGCCTATACCCTTTTCCTCAAGGTACTTGACAAGCGAAGCCTCGGTATATCTGGGTGGGGGCTGAGTAAAGCGCTGCTGCGCGTCTACGCTCTGAGCCTTGAAGGTCTGACCCTGCTCTATTGGCGGCAAGCGCACTTCATCATCATCCGCAACGTCCTTGCCCTCTGTATAGACAGCGGTGAAACCATCAAAGAGTGTGCGAACTCCGGTAGATCTGAAGCTGCAGCCATTTGCGTCAAAATTGACTTGGCATTGCTCCAACACTGCCTCTGACATCTGGCTTGCTATGAAACGCTCATATATCAGCTTGTAGAGCTTATACTGATCGGCGGTCAAATACTGCTTAATCTTCTTGGGGTCGTTGATGATGTTCGTAGGCCTTATCGCCTCGTGAGCATCCTGCGCGTTCTTTCTGCCCTTGTAGAAATTCGGCGTCTTGGGGACGTAATTGTCGCCGTAATTCGATCCTATATATGTCCTTGCGGCCTCTTGCGCTTCCGAAGAAACTCTAACCGAGTCCGTCCTTATATAGGAAACAAGACCGGCTGCTCCACCCCCGCCTATCTCAACGCCCTCATAAAGCTGTTGAGCAACCATCATCGTACGCTTGGTAGTAAAGTTCAGCTTTCTTGAGGCCTCTTGCTGCAAGCTTGAGGTCGTAAACGGTGGAGCGGCATGTTTGCGCTTTTCCGATACCTTTATGTCGTTAGATGTAAACTCCGCACCGCGCACCCTGTCAAGTATGGCGTCGGCTTCTTCTTTGCAGCCAAGCTCAAGCTTCTTGCCGTCTATGCCAAAGAACTTCGCCTCAAACGGCTTTTTCTTGCCACCCGCTTCAAGCATCGCACTTATCGTCCAATACTCCTCGGGCAAGAAAGCCGTTATTTCGTCCTCTCTGTCGCATATAATTCGGGTCGCAACCGACTGCACTCTGCCCGCTGAAAGGCCTTTGCGGACCTTCGCCCAAAGTATGGGGCTTAGCTTATAGCCCACAAGCCTGTCGAGTATGCGTCTTGCCTGCTGCGCCTCAAAGAGATTCTCGTCGATCTTCCTTGCCTTGGAGATAGATCCCTTGACGGCCTTCGCGGTAATCTCGTTGAATACTATCCTGCATTGGCTATTCGGATCCAGCTTCAAAAGCTTTGCAAGATGCCATGAAATGGCCTCGCCCTCGCGGTCAGGGTCGGTTGCAAGATAGACGCGGTCCGCCGACTTTGCCGCCTTGCGTATCGCTTCTACCACATCGCCCTTGCCTCTCAGGGTGATATATTTGGGTTCAAACCCGTGTTCTATATCTATGCCCATCTGACTTTTGGGCAGGTCGCGTATATGCCCCACGGAAGCAATCACCTTGTACTTGCTTCCGAGAAACTTTCCTATCGTCTTAGCCTTGGCGGGCGACTCTACGATTACTAAGGATTCAGCCATCAATTCCTCCGATTATTTATCCAGTTTCACATCGGTACTTGCCATATCGCAGGCGAACAGCTTTCCCGGCAACTGCTTTATTATTCCCGATAAGCTCAATTCTGTCAAGGTGGAATTTAGTTCCGCTACTGAACAATCCACACATTCCATCAGCTCATCGGCTGTCTTTTCTCCGATTCGTATGCTCATATACACCTCTTGCGATAATGGGCTTAGGCTTGAAAAGGCAAGCTCTCTCGCATTGTCTGCATAAGGTATCTCGTCTAAAGAGTCCGAATACTCGTTGAGAACGTCCGATATACCGAACACCGGCTTTGCTTCACCGCGCTGTATGGCACGGTTCGTTCCAACGCTGTTTAGGTCATTCAATCTGCCCGGCACGGCGAAGACGTCCCTGCCCTGCTCATGCGCAAAGCCCATGGTATACGAAGTCCCGCTGCGTTCCGCCGCTTCTATTACGAGTACGCCCCGTGAAAGTCCCGACATGATACGATTCCTTATCGGGAAGTTTTCGGCCTTGGGACCGGTTTTGGGTATAAACTCGGTGATTACAGCGCCCCGCTCTGCGACCTCGGCGTACAGCTTACCGTTGTCCTTAGGATAAACTACGTCTATGCCACAGCCCAACACCCCTACTACCGGATACTCCGAGCTTGTAACGCTCAACGCGCCTTTGGCCGCTATGCTGTCTATTCCGCCCGCAAGTCCCGTCACCACGGTTGCCCCGTTTTCCGAAAGTTGTCTTGCAAAGGTCTTGCCGACCTCCTCGCCATAAGCGGTACACTTTCTTGAGCCTATGACCGCTATCGGCAGTTTCATGTCAGACTTAAGCGTTCCTTTGTAAAACAACACGGTTGGCGGATCATAAATCTGCATCAGCAGCGACGGATATTCAGGTGATTCAAGCGTCGCGACACCGATGTCATGACGTTCCAGCCAAGACACATACCGCTCCATGAACCCTGTGGAGGCAGCGTCCTGCAGCCTTATCAGCACGCCCTCGCCAACTTCCGAAAAAGCTGCGCTGCTACGCTTTGAAGCGGCCTCAAAAGCCTCCTCCAAATCATCGAACATCTCAAGGATGTGATTGAATATCTGTGTGTTGTGTTGAGTCCCGTAGTTCAGCCACAGCCACAGCCAAACGTCACGATCCATATAGGCTCCTCTCCGAGATTATATAATCCTATTGATTAACCGACATGATAACACAAACAAAAATCAAATGCAATCCTATTGCTTGCCTCATCAGCGTCCCAAATCTCAATTATTGCCCGAAAACTGATTCGTGCTTCGATATTGTATCGCCTCGGCTATGTTTGCCGAGCTGATGTTTGCGGAATGCTCCAAGTCGGCGATGGTCCTTGCGACCTTTAGTATTCTGTTGTATGCCCTTGCAGTCAGCTTGAGCCTGTCATAGGCGGTTCGAAGCAGCCTTTCGCCATCGCTGTCCAAGGCACAATACCTTCTGATCATGCCCCCGTTCATCTGTGCGTTGCTGAAAATGCCGCTCCCCATAAAACGCTTTCTTTGGATATCCCTTGCCTCGTTAATCCTTGCTCTGATCGTGGCGGACGGCTCTGCGGGATTCCTCTCGCTCATCTCGGAGTACTCTACCTCCTGCATCTCCACAAAGATGTCTATCCTGTCTAAAAGCGGGCCGCTTACACGCCCAAAGTAACGCTGAATTTGTGTCGTCGTACAGGTGCAGACCCGCTTCTTCGAGCCATGATTGCCGCAGGGACAGGGATTCATTGCCGCAATCAGCGTAAAGCTCGCGGGATAGGTAGCTGTGGCGGTAGCTCTGGTTATGGTTATTATCCCGTCCTCTAAAGGTTGCCGTAGAGCTTCCAATGCGTTCCTTTGAAACTCAGGAAACTCGTCCAAAAACAGCACTCCGTTATGCGCTAAGCTTATCTCGCCCGGCATAGCCTTGGCTCCCCCTCCGACAAGCGCCGCAGACGACGCCCCGTGATGCGGGCTTCGAAACGGCCTTTCGGTAATAAGCCCCTCGCCGTTTCTTATTCCTCCGACTATGGAGTGAATTTTGGTTATCTCCAGAGCCTCCTCAAAGCTCAGCTCAGGAAGTATTGATGGCACCGCTCTGGCTATCATGGTCTTGCCCGAACCTGGCGTACCGCATAAGAGTATATTGTGATTCCCCGCTACGGCAATCTCGGCGGCGCGTTTCGCGGTATTCTGACCGCGTATATCCGCGAAGTCGGAGCTGTAGGTTAAGAGTTTGTTGGAATAGCTCTTATGCTCTGCGGGCTTTATCGGCCTACCGCCACATAAATGCTCCACAAGCTGCGAAAGCGAGTTTACCGGATAGACCGTCGCGTTCGGGATATATGCCGCCTCCGCCGCGTTCTCCGCCGGTATTGCAAAGACGGAATAGCCCTTCCTGACGGCGTCGATAAGCATTGGCAGCACCCCGTTTATCGGACGCACCGAGCCGTCAAGCGACAGCTCGCCTATCATAACTACGTTTTCAAGCCCCGATGAACGGCAAAGACCCGCTGCGCACAGGAGGGTTATAGCTATCGGAAGGTCGTAAACGCTTCCTTCCTTCTTTCGATCGGCGGGCGCAAGGTTCACTACTATCCTTGCCACGGGAAATTCATACCCCGAATTAACGAGAGCAGAATGCACTCTCTCCTTGGACTCGCGAACGGCGGCGTCAGGCAGACCGACTGTTTCAAAGGACGGCAGACCGCGATTAATATCGACCTCGACGGATACTAAAAATCCGTCAAGTCCGTTCAATCCATAGCTTGTCGCCTTAGACAGCATGTTCTATGCCCCCTTTTGCGGTTCGTCCGATACGTTCGTTTTGTCCTTTGACTTAAACACTAAAAGTTTGTTCC
Source organism: Clostridia bacterium (assembly GCA_035399665.1). GTDB lineage: Bacteria > Bacillota > Clostridia > Christensenellales > CAG-138 > DAOPJM01. Next base: position 64,925 of record DAOPJM010000002.1, on the reverse strand, counting down.
CGACAAAATTCACAATTATGCATACGGCTGTGGATATGAGCATACACATTCTCTCGCCGTTAAGTATACCGCTCAGCCAAGCGGGACGCCACGTCCCAAGCCATTCATCGGTTACACCAAGCTGCGGCAAAAGCCACATCAGAAGCAGCGACAGTCCCAGAACGACAAGGTTCACGGCAAGGAACTTGATCATCTCAGGCACGTTCCGTTTGCGTTCAGCCTTGAACGTCCACGCGCTATTCAGTATATAGCTGTTAACTATCCCGCAGGCATAGCCCACGACCTTGGCCAGATAATAGATGCCAAACAGCCAGTTCAGAACGAACGAAACGATGAGATCGACAAGGGTGTTTGTGACGCCCACAAGAACAAACTTGATGAACTGCACCAATCCCTTTCCCTTGCCTTCGGTATCCGTCTTGGGCTTGTTGTTAGACTCTTCCATAGTAGATCCATCCTCCCGGCAGCCAATATTCTACAAAGTACGCATAAGCCTTCGAAGTCGGCATGCCCGAAATCGCCGGGTACATCAGTATAAAGAATACCGCGGCAATCCCAAGCCAGACCCACTTCAGCTTTACGGCTTTGGGGTAACGTTTCTCCAAGTCGTACAGGTAGTACAGCCCCGCGAGTATCAAAAACGGCACAGTGGCGAAGAAATGATACTGGAACACACAGCGTGGCACCAATACCCACGGGAGGTAGTTGGCGAGTATGCCTATGAGCAACATGAACAGCGACATATTGGGCTTCAGCTTCTTTGTTGCTGTCGCTGTAAGCAGGCACAGCACCGCGATAGTCGCAAGCCACCATACGCCGGGATTGCCCGTGCTTGAGATGTTCGACAGCAGTCCGCTGTTCGTCTCGCTGACATAGAACCACACGGACTTGCAAGTAAATGGCCACTGATACCACGTCGATTGGCACATATGTGTTGACTGTAGTCCGCTGTGATAGTTGAACATATCCCTCTGATTGTCCATCAGAGTATCAAGGCAGTCCTTTAAGCCGTAGCTGTCCCTTATCGAAGCCTGATATCTATAATATGGAGTGTACGATACGAAGTATATGATACCCGGTATCAACACAAAGAACAGCAGGCACAGCGCAAGCGTTGTCGCGGTTCTGACCCTGAAGTATTGAAGTCTGCCGCGCACCTCTTGATCTTTCGACCTTGCGCAGCTGATGCCCCTCCATACGAGGTTGCCGAACAGCAGTACGGCAAGACCCACACCCGCATAGCAGCATATCCACTTGGTTGACACACCCAGTCCGAAGAACAGGCCCGACAACGCCAAGCTCCGAATGCTCTTTTTGTAATTTGAATCGTCAAGCGCGTCCAGTCTCAGGTACTCATACATGAAGAAGTACATCAGTATGATGAAGAACACAGCAAACACGTCTATCGTGGCGATACGCGTCTGAGTAAAGTGCATAGTGTCGAGCGCGAACAGACCCATCGCAAGCAGGGCGTAATCCGTGCGTTTGAAAATGCGCTTTGCGAAGATGTACAGCGCGGGCAGCATGAGGGCGCCGAACAACGTCCCCATGATTCTCCAACCGAACGGGTTCATGCCGAAGATTGAGACGCCGACGGCTATGATGAGCTTACCAAGCGGGGGATGCGTCCACTCGTATATGGACATATTGTGCAGGTTCTCGTAAGCCGTTCTTGCATGATAGATCTCGTCGAAGATCATGCCGTTGTAGTAGCTTGGCTCTTCCGGTACCGTGGATTGTTCATCCACCAACCCTATGCCGTTATCATCTTTTGCGGAGATATCAAGCAAAGCTCCGCTTGCGTCGAAGAAAGCAATTTCGTTGAATACTACCGTGCCGCTGTTGACCGTCAGCGTGATATAGCGGGTGTTCCAGGTGCCGAGCGAGTTCTCGTCCCACTTGAACATATCTCCGTATTCCTGAGAGTAGGTCAGCGTCTGCCCGTCGTCCGAGGTTAAGGTCAGCTGTCCTTGTGCGATACTGCCGTTAAACCATACTGAGCTTACGGTTGCCTCTGAGCCTAAATCGAGGGTGAGGCTGTCGCCCGTCGTGCCCGACCAGTTCTCGGTCGGAAAGCTGAGCGTGCCGAGATTTATCACCGCAAAAAGGAAGTACACGACGGTGACTATGAGCATTATCCACCTGTCGGTCTTGGTTATGGTTTCGCAGTTTCTTGCGCTCCAATCCGCTCTGACAGCTTTCATCCTATCGTCCTTTCGCCATGCTTTTGCCATTCGTCTCACCTCCTTGTATCATTTCCGCAGGCTTGGCAACAAGCTTTATCATAACGTAAGCGAAGTATATTTCCACCGCAGTTTCGACAGCCGACCAGAACCTTATCATGTCGGAGTGCTCCCTTCCGCCGCGAACTACATCGGCGGCGGCATCCGAAACAACGTACATTGCCGTCATCTCGTTTGCAAAGCAGGTGATGGTAAACAGCATTGACAGCAGCAACAGCCTCCAGTCCTTGCAGTACACATAGGCAAAGAGCAGCATGAACAGCACCGGGAATATATAGCGTTCATGCATGTAGTGACCAAAGGTGAATATCCAGCTCATCACAAAGGCCGAGGTCAGGAACAGCAGCCCTTCCCTGCTAATCGGCGTCTTGATGGACAGCACTTGATTTCTGCGCGTCGATATCATCGCGACCGAGCCTGCGATTATGGCAATAGCAATAGAAAAGACCCCGAATGCCTTATAGGATATTCCGAGTATGAACTCATCGGCGGAAGCGGTTGGCCAGTTGCCGCCGCACAGAGCTATGAAGTTATAGGCTTCAACGCTTGCGTAATCATAGCTGCCTTGCGCCGCTATGAACTTCTCGACTATCCAGAACAACGACTGCGTTCCCTTAAAGGGTAACGACACTACAAAGATAAGCGCAAGAGCGGAGGCAACGCCCGCCACCGTCAGCCATATATCGCGCATCACATTCCTGCTCTTGTATATGGTGACGATGTAGTAAACCGCGAGTATGGGCCCAAACATCAACGCCTGCCACTTAAACAGTACCGCGGTGGCATAGACCAAAGCGGCCGGTATGCGCCTGTTCTGATTGATAAGTATGAAAGAGAGTACCAGGAAGAAGGTCAGTATGCAATCAATCTGACACCATGCGCCGGACAGGAACATGGCCGCCGGATTCAGGAACACCAGCGCTCCGAGCGTCAGCACATACGACTTGGGCAAACCGCGCTTTTGCGCAGCCTTCATCAGCAGCACCATGCAGCCAATGTCGCCCAGTATCGGAGGAATGTTGTAGCAGAACAGGCCGAATGCTGAACTTGTGTTTATCCCAAAGAAATTGACTATCGCACTCAAAAGCCCAAGAACAAGCATATAAGCGGGCGGGTAGTCATACCAGGTACCCACATAGAAGGTGCTTATGTTGCCCGATGCTATCATGTTGCCCCAGGCTATCCAGCAGTTCATGTCGGTGTCATGGCCCTTATACTTGGCGACAAGCAGGAAACGAATGATAAGCCCCGCCACAATGACTATGGCTATACCAAGCTTGTAGCGCGAATCCGAAAGATTCAGCTTCATGATGCGCCTGCGGTTTGCAAGAACTCCCGCAATCAACACCACGGCGGCTATCACTGCTGCCCAGTTGATAACCGCAAAGAACGCCTTGAGGGTTTCGGCGTCAACTGTGTCGCTGTCGCTGTCGTTGGTTGAACTCGACCACGGGTTCAAGGGCTGGTAGTACTGATCGGAGCTGTCGTCTTGAACGAGACTGACGTCCCTGAAGCTGACGCTGCCCGAACTTGCTTCGCTGTATCCGCCCAGTCGCAGAGCAACTACGATGGTATCCTGCTTCTTGATAGTCTCAAAGGTTAATTCAACCTCCTGCCAATCATTAGAGCCCAGTATACCGGTACTGTACACGCAGCTCTTATCGACGGAGTAATTGTCTATCGAGAGCGAAGCTCCGCGCCCGTCTTGGACATTGTCGGTCTTGATATAGCCGCGCAGTATATACTTAGTGTTTGGCGACACAGAGACTTCGATAGTCGCCCTTAAGTCATCAGCTATCTCTGAAGAAAGGGTTATGACCCCGTTTGCGGTGGAGCACTCATACTCATTCTCATATGAGTTAATCTCCCATCCCTTCGGTAAACCATTCTCAGTGACGGTGAAGTCGAAGCTCTGCTCCGAAACGCTCGTCCCGCCGCAGCCAAAGAGCTGTAAAGACAGGACAAGAATCAGGGCGGTCAGGAGCGCCGTCCGTGCAGTCTTAAGAATCAACCTGTTATTCTTCAATGTTTGCACCATCCCATATTTTGTCTTTCATATCATAGCACAAAGTCGTATGCAAAATCAATCCTGTTTTACACAGGCAAGCGTACATATTATAAACTTTTATACCGTTATCTAAAAAGCGTTTTGCAGATGCTCTATCCTGCCCTGCGGCATATACACCTCTATGACGTCAAAGCGAATCGTCTTGTAGCTTTTGGGGCAGCCGCCAAGATATGCCATAGCTGCTTGTTTTACGAATCTTTGCTTATTCTTGTTGACATATTCACGCGGTAATCCAAACTCCGTGGACGTCCTGGACTTGACCTCAACGAACACAAGCGTTTTACTGCTCCTATGAAACGCTATAAGGTCTATCTCATGATGTCCCCTTCGGTAGTTTCGTTCAAGTATGGCATACCCCCTCCACCAAAGATAACGGGCGGCAAGCCTTTCCCCCTGCCTGCCGATTTTCATTGTGTCGGCGCTCATATGAACTTACCTATAAAGCTCATTCTGTGTATGGGACAAGGCCCGTATTCGCGCAGGGCCGCGATATGCTGCACCGTTCCGTAACCCTTGTTCGAGGCAAACCCATACTGCGGATAGAGCTTGTCCTGCTCCTGCATATACCTGTCACGCGTCACCTTCGCGATTATGGAGGCGCAGGCTATGGAATACGACCTTGCGTCCCCGTGTATCAGGGAATGCTGCCTTGCCGAAATGTCCAGACCCATAAGCGCGTCTATCATAACATCGTCTATGGGAAGCTTCATAGCTGCAAAGGCCTCGCAAAAGGCGCGCTTTGTAGCTTGCAGGATGTTTATTTCGTCTATGACATTCGGCCAAACCCAACCCGCAGCGTAATCAAGACTTGCCAAGGTAAGCTCGTCATACAGAAGACTTCTGCGATGCTCCGCTATCTTCTTGGAATCATTGACATAATGCACTAAAGGGTTTGTCGGCATAACCACGCAGCACACGACCACAGGCCCCGCAAGCGGACCACGCCCGACCTCATCCATTCCCGCAGGCAAAGCTCCGTCCTTGGCGTATTCCATATCGGTTGCAAGCAAGCGCAAAATGCGCTCTTGCTCGGTCTCACGATTACCGCTCCTGCTCATAGCATCCTGTTCCTTGTCACGACAAATCCGTGGAATTATCCACAGGGTTCTCGTCCGTTTCCACGGATACCCCTGCTCCATCCACAGCCGTTTCAGTCTTATCCACAGACTTTTTCGTCTTATCCTCAGCGTTTTCCGCCTTCTCGTCCGCAGTCTCCACGCTTTCCCCATGAGTCTCGTCGCTCTTGGGCTTGGGCGGCAGCTCCAACGAAACCTTTGCAATCTTGCCCGCTCTAAACTCGTCCAAGGCTATGTCGGCGGCTCTCTCCTCGTCGCATACTCCGCCCGAAAGCAGGAAGCCCCTGCTTCTTGCCAAAGCGTTCAGCAGCTCCTCCTTGGGAGTATCCGCGGTAATGCGCTTGTACCTCTCTGAAAGCTGCGCGGGGCATATGGAGTTCAAGCAGGACAGCAGCTCGGTCGCAAGCTGTTCCTTGTCCATGACCTCGTCGTTGATAGAACCTATGAACCCAAGGTGCATGGCGTAAGTCTCGTTCTCAAGCTTAGGCCAGAGCATACCCGGCGAATCCATAAGCTCTAAGTAAGGGGTTATCCTCACCCATTGCTTGCCTCGGGTAATACCGGGCTTATCGCCTGTACGCGCTCTTCCCGCTCCCGCGATACAGTTTATGAGCGTGGACTTCCCGACATTGGGAATGCCCACCGCCATGGCTCTTACAGTCGCTTTGATGCCCTTTTGTGAAAGCTTCTGCACCTTTTCACGCGATGCCTGCTCTATCGCCGCCAAGACAGGCTTGGCGGAACCGCTCATTGATGAATTCACCGCAACTGCAGCTATACCGTTCGCCTTGTAGTAGTTTACCCATTGGCGGGTGACGGCAGCGGAGGCAAGATCACTCTTGTTCAGAACGATTAAGCGAGTCTTTCCCGCAAACAAATCGTCAAAATCAGGATTCCTTGTCGCAAGCGGCGCTCTTGCGTCAACAAGCTCTATCACTAAATCTATAAGCTTTAGATTCTCCGCAAGCATACGGCGAGTTTTGGCCATATGCCCCGGGTACCATTGAATTTGCATAAATGCCCTCTTTTATAAAAACCAAGCTCCGACTTTGCGGTCGGAGCTTGTCATGCTCTTATTTCTCCTTGTTCTCAACGATGCGCTCGCGAATCTTAGCGGCCTTGCCTACTCTGTCTCTGAGGTAGTACAGCTTCGCTCTGCGAACTACGCCGTGACGGACAATTTCAATCTTGCCAAGACGCGGGCTGTTGTAAGCAAAGGTACGCTCTACGCCTACGCCGTAAGAAACGCGGCGAACGGTGAATGACTTGCGGATACCGCCGCCCTGAATCTTGATGATGGTGCCTTCGAAGTTCTGAAGCCTCTCGCGGTTGCCCTCGACGACCTTCACGAATACGCGAACCTGATCTCCTACTTCGATCTTCGGCAAATCTGTCCTGAGCTGTTCCTTTTCAAGCTCTCTGATGATGTCTGACATTTAATTATCCTCCTGTGATATTTTTATATCCGACCGTTCATATCCACAAAAAGGACATTGGACCAGCCGCGCCAAAGCGGATTATAGCACACAAGCAATGCGTTTGCAAGGGTTTTTTCCGCCATTTCCGCCTATATTATTGTAATATTTGGGCTAATCCTCGTATTTTCCGAAGTTGCCCAGCAGTTCGGGTCTTTGCTCCCGCGTCTTTTTTTGGGATTGCTCATGCCGCCATTTTTGAATATTGGCGTGATGCCCTGAAAGCAGTATGTCGGGGACTTCCATGCCTCTAAACTCCGCGGGTCTTGTATACTGCGGATACTCTAACAGACCGTTTGAGAATGATTCGTCCTCCGCGCTGTCCTCGCTGCCGAGAACTCCGGGAACAAATCTCAAAAGGCAGTCCACAAGCACCATCGCCGCAAGCTCGCCGCCCGTCAGCACATAATCCCCTATGGATATCTCCTCGTCGATAACCGACATTACCCGTTCATCGACCCCTTCATAATGGCCGCACAGCAAAGCTATATGCTGCTCCTTTGCAAGCCTTCCCGCAATTTCAGGGGTCAAAAGCTTCCCGCGTGGAGTGAGCAGTATGCGTTTTGTTGGTGTATCGCCCAGCACGCTTTCAAAGCAATCAACGATGGGCTGCACCATCATCACCATGCCCGCTCCCCCGCCGAAGGGGTAATCATCGGTCTTGCGGTGCTTGTTGTCGGTATAGTCGCGTATATTGTGCGTCTGAATCTCGACAAGCCCGCTTTCCTGCGCTCTGCCTATGATGCTTGACTCGAACACCCCCGTGAACATCTCGGGAAAAAGCGTCATCACGTCAATCTTCAAAAAGCCCGACCTCCTTTAGTACTTCGGAGTCGAACACTATCCGCTTATTGACAACATCAACACTGCTCAAGACCTTCTTGAGCGCGGGAACCATGAGCTTCCCATCCTCAATAACGTATACATCGTTGGCGGGGCCTTGGTATACATCGGTAATAAGCCCGTACTCCGCTCCGCTGTCATCGTATGCCCTGCATCCGATAAGGTCAGCGATGAAATAGCTGTCCTTAGGAAGCCTTATCGCCTCAGCTCTGTCCACACAAATGTAAGCCCCTCGGAGCGTTTCCGCTTGCTCAGGGCTGTCATATCCCTCTATATGCAGTATTACCGCATAATCCGCTACGCTGTGTACCGAAAGCCGCACGGGAATTAATTGCCCATGCAGCTCAAGGTAAGCGTGATCCATGCCCGAAAAACGCTTCGGGCGATCGGTCAGCGGCTCCGCTTTCACGGCTCCGCGCACCCCATGCGGTTTTACTATGACGCCTATCCGAAGCGTTCCAGAGGTCACAGTATCTCCACCATGTACTTTTTGTCGGAATTGACGGAGCTTGCCTTGACTATCGTGCGAATTGCCTTGGCGATCCTTCCCTGTTTACCTATGACCTTACCGACGTCGTCGGGGCCCACGGACAGCTCGATTACGATGCAGTCCTCTTCCTCGCGGGTATTAACCTTGACGAGTTCGGGGCTGTCAACAAGACCTTTGGCTATGTACTCTACAAGCTTATCCATCTCGGTTCACCGATTACTCAATCGCGCCGGACTTCTTGAGAAGTGCGCGAACGGTGTCGGTGGGCTGAGCGCCGTTCTTAACCCACTCAGCGGCGCGCTCGTTGTTGACCTTAAGCTCTACCGGCTCGGTGAGGGGGTTGTAGTAACCGATTTCCTCTACAAATGCTCCATTACGCGGAGCCCTTGAGTCTGCAACTACGATACGGTAAAAAGGAGCCTTCTTTGCGCCCATCCTGCGCAGTCTGATCTTCAACATTGTTATTATTCCTCCAACTTTTTTGTTATCTATACTAAACGGTTATCCGTATTAGCCTAAAATCCGAAGGGGTTTCCCCTTCTGCCCTTCTTGCCGAACTTGCCGCCTGAAAGCTGCTTCATCATCTTTCTGGAGCTTTCGAACTGGTTCATCAGGCGGTTCACATCCTGTACCGTCAGCCCACAGCCCTTGGCAATCCTGCGCCTTCGGCTCGCGTTAAGCACATCGGGGTCTCGGCGTTCTTGAGGCGTCATCGACAGGATTATAGCCTTCGTCCTCGCCATCTGCTTCTCGTCGATCTGAATGTTGCCGAGTTTGCCGCTCATCCCCGGAACCATCGCAAGAATCTCCTCCATGGAGCCCATATCCTTCATCTGCTCCATCTGATCAAGAAAATCCTCCAACGTAAAGCTCTCGGTGCGCATCTTGCGTTCCAGCTCCGCCGCCTTCTTTTCGTCGAAATTGCGCTGAGCCTTCTCGATGAGCGTCAGTACGTCGCCCATACCGAGTATCCTTGAAGCCATCCTGTCGGGGTGGAAAGGTTCGATATCGGTGAGCTTCTCACCCGAACCGATAAACTTTATCGGCTTGCCCGTGACAGCCCTTGCGGACATCGCGGCGCCGCCTCTTGTATCGCCGTCAAGCTTTGTAAGTATCATGCCTGTAAGCGGTACAGCCTCATTGAACGCTTTCGCGGCGTTGACAGCGTCCTGGCCCGTCATGGAGTCAAGCACAAGCAGTATCTCCGCAGGCTGTACGGCTTCCTTTATATCCTTCAGCTCCTGCATCATGTCGCCGTCGATATGCAGTCTGCCTGCCGTATCGATTATCACCACATCGCAGAACCTGCGCATACCCTCCGCAACGCCCGCCTTGGCTATCTTGACGGGATCACCCTGACCCATATCAAACACGGGTGCTTCAGCCTTTGAACCCACTATCTTCAACTGTTCGATCGCGGCAGGGCGATACACATCGCAGGCAACAAGCAAGGTCGATTTACTGTACTGCTTTTTGAGCATCACCGCAAGCTTCCCGCACATCGTTGTCTTGCCCGCGCCCTGCAAGCCCGCCATAAGTATGACGGCAGGCTTCTTGGAGCCGAACTCAAGCTTTGAGTTCGTGCCGCCCATAAGAGCGGTCAGCTCCTCGTTGACTATCTTGATAACCTGCTGCCCCGGGGTAAGGCTTTCCATGACCTCATGTCCCACGGCACGATTATTGACCTTGTTGACGAAATCCTTTACTACAAGAAAGTTGACGTCGGCCTCCAAGAGCGCAAGCCTTATCTCGCGCATTGCCTCCTTGACGTCCTTCTCGTTCAGCTTGCCCTTGCCGCTGAGCTTCTTGAACACAGCCTGCAGCTTGGATGAAATGCCTTCAAATGCCATTTTCGTCCTCCCAGATGCTTTGTAGTTCCTCAAGGCTTTGCAGTATCAACACGCGTTCGCCGCTGCCTTCAACAAGCTTATGCGCGCAGCTGTCGATTTCTTCGAGCAGCTTCTCTTGCTTCTTCAGTTTCTTTACCATGGACAGCTTATTCTCAAACTGCCTCAATTGAAGCTCCGAACGCACGAGCATGTCGCGCACACCCTGCCTTGATATTCCCTCGCGCTCGGCTATCTCGGCAAGCGAACAGTTCTCGTATGCATACTGCGCCGAGATGCTCATCTGCCTTTCGGTCAGCAGTACTCCGTATCTGTCCAACAGCTGTCCGAATTCTACCAAACGTTCCGTTTCATGTTCCATACTGTAAAGTAATTCTCCTTTACACCTTGTCAATTATACACATGTCAGCTTCATTGTCAAGAAAAACTTTGATATATTGAAAACATCTTGATGATGACATGAAAAGGGGCGCCTGTGGCGCGGCGCCCCGAAATGATACTAAGGTGCTCTGCGGTATCAAATGCACGAAATTACAGCAGCGCCGCCGCAAATTCGTCAGCGTCGAAACGCTGCAAGTCGTTAACGCTCTCCCCCACTCCTACAAAACGGACGGGAACTTTCAAAGTGTTGTAGATGTTCACCACTATGCCGCCCTTTGCGGTGCCGTCAAGCTTGGTCAGGATCACGCCCGAAAGCTTTACGGACTCCATGAACGCCTTAGCCTGGACAAGCGCGTTTTGTCCCGTCGTGGCGTCCAACACCAGCAGCACCTCAAGCGGAACGTTGGGAAGCTCCCGCTCTATTACTCTGCCTATCTTGGTAAGCTCGTTCATGAGGTTTTTCTTGTTGTGAAGTCTGCCTGCGGTATCGCAAATCAGCAGGTCGCAGCCCTTCGCCTTATACGAGGATATTGAATCAAAGACAACCGCCGCCGGGTCAGCGCCCTCTCCATGCTTTATCATCGGCACATCGGCTCTCTGCGCCCAAACGCCGAGCTGCTCTGCCGCAGCCGCTCTGAAGGTATCTGCGGCCGCAATAATGGGCTTTCTGCCTTTGCCCTTATATAGAGCGGCAATCTTGCCTATCGAAGTTGTTTTGCCCACGCCGTTCACTCCAACTATAAGTATGACGCATTCGCCCTTGTCGGCTGCAAACTCGCCCATGGGTCGAACCGTGTCGGCAATTATCCCAATCAAAGCCTGCCTTGCTTCGGCTCCGGTCTTTAGCTTATCCTCTTTGACCTTGGACTTTAGCTCGCGGAGCAGCAGCTCCGTGGTTTCCATGCCCATATCGGCAAGCACCAGCGCTTCTTCAAGCTCGTCATAGAAATCATCGTCTATCCTGTCAGATGAAAACAGGTTGGTGAACCAGTTATTCCTTGTCTTGCCCAGCCCTTCGCGCAGTCTTGCGAAAAAGCCTTTCTTATCTTCCATCTATGCCTCCTCAAATCTTGCGGAAACTATGCTTGTTACGCCCTTTTCCTCCATCACCGCGCCGTAGAGCGTATCGCACGCGGCCATGCTGCCCTTTCTATGTGTTATCAGTATGAACTGAGTATCTTCGGAGTATGCCTTGATAAAGCTTGCAAATTTGTCCACATTCTCCTCGTCCAACGATGTCTCTATCTCGTCAAGCACGCAGAACGCGGGAGCCTTGAGCTGCAGCATCGCGAACAGCAAAGCTATCGCGGTCATCGCACGTTCTCCTCCCGAAAGCAGGGACAGCAATTGCAGCTTCTTTCCCGGCGGCTGAGCGATAATCTCAATTTCGCAGTTTAGGACGTCTTTTTCGTCCGTAAGCTTCAGCTCGGCATAGCCGCCGCCGAACAGCTGCGTGAAAACCTCGTTAAAATTCTTCCTGACCTTGCCAAATTCCTCGCTGAACACCGCTTCCATCGTGTGCGTAAGCTCCGCGATCAGCTTCTTTAGATCCTCCACGGCAGCGGTCAGATCGTCATACTGGCGCGTCAGCTCCGTATACCTTTCATTCAGCCTGCGATAGTCCTCGGGCGCGTCGGCGTTGATGCTTCCAAGGGCGCGAATCGCGGTCTTCAAAGCGTTTATCCTGTTGCCTGTCGCCTGTACCGCAATCTCGTGTCGGAACGCTTCGGCAGACTCGTAGGTTATCTCATAATTCTCCCAAAGTCTGTCATGCAGGGCTTCCAATTCGCTCTTTAGCCTATCTAAGCCCATCTCAAGCTTATAGCGCTGTTCGTCCAGGGTTTTGTGAGTTGTTATCAGCTCTTCGCGCTCAAGTCTGTGGTCTCTGAGTCTGTCCATAAGCTCGCTGCGTTCGCTCTCAAGCCCGCGCTGCAGCTCATGAGCGCTCTGAGCCTTTGACTTAGTCTGATTGATATCAGCTTCCATCTTCGCGCGCAGTCTGTCACACTCGGCAATATCGGCATTCTGACGCTTCAGCTTCTCCGCATTATCGATAAGCTGCTTCTCAAGCTCGTCCTTCTCGCCTTCGAGACGCTTTCTCTCGGCGTTTCTTGACAAAGCCTCTCTCTCCTCCGCGGCTGACTTGACCTTCAGTTCAGTAAGCTTAGCCATTACGTTCTCGCGCTCACGCCTAAGCTCGCTCAAGCTGTGCTGCTTTTTGATGATATCCTCTCGTGTCGCTATGTTTGCTTTTTCCGAATCATCCTGCTTTTTTACTGACTGCTCGCGCCTTGTCTTAACGTCTTGAATGCTTTCCAGTATATCAATCCGCTCGTCCTCAAGACCCTTAAGATGCTCTGTCGCATTCTCCCCGTCGCGCTCAATAATGCCGAGCTTCTCGCGATGCGCCGCAAGCTCCAGCTCACAGTCGTGCATTGTCTGCCTAAAGCCGTTAACCTGTACGTCCGCAAGCATTATCTGCTTTTTTAATTCGGCAGCCTTGTCCGTTATCTCAAGCAGGAGCTTATCATCCTTTTTTATGGCGGCGCCAAGAGTGGAAATCTCCCTGTCTCGTCCGAGTATGCTGTCACGGTTCTTCACACTGCCGCCCGTCATCGCGCCGCCCTTGCTGATGTAGTCTCCCTGCAGGGTCACCATATCAAGCGAAGGCGAGTAACGCTTCTTCAGGGTAACGCCGCTGTCAAGGTCGCTTACAACCGCTATTCCGCCCAGAAGATGGTCTATCGCTGTCCTTGCTCGTTCGTCACAAGCGATAAGCTCGCCTGCAAGCCCGAGACAGCCTTTTGCGTTCAACAGCTCCCTGTCCTTCGGAGCTATCGACCTTGACGAAAGCATACTCTGCGGTAGTACTGTTATTCTTCCGTAATCCTTTACGCGCACATAGTTGATTATTGCCTTCGCGTCATCTGAATTGTCGGTGACAATGTTTTGCAGCGCTCCGCCCAAAGCCATGCTTATGGCAATCTCAAACTGAGCCGGTACATCTATAAGCTCCGCAACCGCGCCAATTATGTGCGAAGCAAGTTCCCTGTCGCTTTCGGCGTCGCGCATAAGCAGCCTTACACTGTTTTGATAGCCCTCGCGTGAGCGCTTCATCTCCTTCAGCAGGTTCAGCCTTGATATAGCCTCGCTTCTGTGCTGTTCGGCTTTGCTTCTGCTCTCTGAATTGCCCGAAATGTCGCGCTCCAGCATGCCGCACCTTGCGATGGCGGCGTCCAATTCGGACTTGAAGCCCGCTATGCGCCCCTCAATCTCGGCTTGCTCCGCCTTAGCAAGCTCAAACTCCGCTTCAAACTGCTCCCGCCTGCGCTCGGTGTTGCTTTTCTCCTGTGCCAAAGCCTCCAAGCGGTTGCTTAAAGAACTGAGCATTGCATCGTAGCGGGTCGCGCTGACCCTTGCGTCCGACTGGCGATTCATCTCCTCCATCATGGCGTTCTTCATGGATTCGATTAACGCTTCAAGCTCCTCAATGCGCTTATCCATGTTGTCAAGCTCGCCCTTGACCTTGTCAATCTCGGTCTTTATCTCAAGAATGGAGCTTTCGTCAAATGCATCGGAAGCCTTCAGCCTGTCCACAATTGCTGCAAGCTTTGTCTCCATGTTCGGGCGTTCGGTCATAAGACGCTCCAGCTCCCGCTCGGCGTTGGCTTTGCGCTCGCCCAAAAGCCGATAGTCGCCCATGCTCTGCTCGGCCGCTGTTGTGATGCTTATAAGCTGCGCTTGCTGTGCGCTGATTCTCTCATCAAACTCGTGAATCTTGAGATCAAGCTCGTTGCAGCTTTCAAGCAAACCGGCGCTGCTGCGTTCATTCTCCGTAATATGTTCGCCCACGCTCCTAAGAGAAGCCGAAATCTCAGTCGTCTTTTCCGTGTTTCTTCCGCATTGGTACAGGAACATATTGACGTCGAGATCCCTAAGCTCCTCATTGAGCTTGAGGTATTCCATCGCCTTTTCACTCTGGATTTTGAGCGGCTCAACCTGCGATACAAGCTCCGACATGATATCGCCTATGCGTTCCATGTTCTTCTCGGAGGCCGTAAGCCTGCGTTCGGCGTCCTCCTTACGGGTGCGGTAGCGCATTACGCCCGCCGCCTCCTCAAGAGCAAGCCTTCTGTCCCCCGACTTTCCAGACAGAATCTCGTCAACGCGTCCTTGGCTGATTATAGAGTAGCCGTCCTTGCCTATACCGGTATCGCGGAACAGCTCCTGTATGTCCATTAGGCGGCATTGCGTGCCGTTCATGGAATACTCGCTTCCGCCGTTTCTGAATGCTCGCCTTGTTATCGACAGCTCGGCGTAATCGGAATTCAGTACGCTGTCGGAGTTGTCAAAGGTAAGTGTGACCTCGCAGAACGACTGCGCACGCCGCTTCTGCGTACCATTGAAAATTACGTCATCCATCCTGGAGCCACGCAAGGCCTTCGGGCTTTGTTCGCCCAAAACCCAACGGATGGCATCGGAGATGTTGCTCTTTCCGCTGCCATTTGGCCCCACGATGGCCGTTAGCCCATCGCCAAACTGTAATTCGGTTTTCTTTGCAAAGGATTTGAAGCCCTGCAATTCAAGCCCGGTTAATCTCATCTGTTACTTCATGCTTTCAGGCTCTCCAAAGCCTGCCTTGCCGCGGCCTGTCCCGCCGCTTTTTTGGTTGCACCGCTTCCGCTGCCCAAGACCCTTCCCATAAAAACCGCGTTCACGGTGAAGGTCTTGCTGTGCGCCGGGCCAAGCTCCTCCGTCACGATATACTCCGGCTTTGCGCCTGAGTAATGCCTTTGAATATACTCCTGAAGCTGCGTTTTGTAATCCTCTCCCGCATCCTTGTCAAAGCTCTGCTCAGCGTCTTTGAGTACGGTTCGGGTAATGAATTCCTTCGCTTTCTCGATACCGCCGTCCATGTATACAGCGCAAATCACAGCCTCAAAAGCGTCGGCATTTATGGAGTGGCGCAGCCTTCCGCCCGTGGATTCCTCAGAGCTTGCGATGAACAGCCACTTTGAGAGGTTCAGCCTTGAAGCCGCTTCAAAGAGCGCCGATTCACAGACTAAGCTCGCCCTTGCCCTCGTCAGGACGCCCTCGCTTGCCGTGTCGTGCCCGAAGTAAAGAGCTTCGGAAACGCAAAGCTCCAATACCGCGTCGCCCAAGAACTCCATACGCTCGTTGTCGCCTTCGCTTTTTCTGTTCGCCGCGGCATAGGACGAGTGTGTCAGAGCGCGTTCAAGCAGGGTAATGTCGTTAAAATGATAACCTATCGCGTCTTCAAGGATGGAATACTTGTTCACCTGATATCGCCTCTCCATATCTAAAAAATCCGCATCAAAAGCGATGCGGATCATTCAAAAATCTGTAATGACAGCAAGTCCCGCAGGTCGCAGTGAGCCGTATTACTTCTTGTCAAGAAGCTTTACTGCGTCGCCAACGGTGTGGATGGTGTTGATCGCGTCTTCGGGGACGTCGATGTCAAACTCGGATTCCATGGTTGTGATGAACTCAACTATGTCAAGGGAGTCGGCATGAAGATCCTCGAGCAGACGGCTCTCGGGAGTGATGCTCTCCGGGTCAAGGTCCAACTGCTTTGCAATAATATCACGAATGGTCTCGAACATATAATAAACCGCCTTTCATATTGTTCGCTGTTTCACGAACTTCATGTTATATTTTATAGTAAGCTTCCCCGTTTGTCAATCTTCAATAAGGGCGTCGGATACGGTTTTGCCGATAATTTCGACGACGTTGGACTTGATAAGCCTTTCCGCCTGAAGTATGGCGTTCATTATCGCCTTGGCGTCAGAGCTTCCGTGAGCCTTAATGACCCCGCCATTGACCCCAAGTAAAGGCGCTCCGCCGTGCTCGGTGTAGTCCATACGTTTCTTCACGCGCACAAACGCGGGCTTTGCAAGCAATGCCCCTATTTTCGTGAAGAAACCGCTAAGCAGCTCTGTCTTTAGAAGCTTGTTCATGGCCGAAGCCATACCCTCGCTGGCCTTTAGGAGAATGTTGCCGTCGAACCCATCGCAGACAACTACGTCACAGCAGCCCGTCAACACGTCTCTGGCCTCAACATTGCCTATGAAGTTGACGCCGTTCAGCGCTGAGAGCCTTGGATATGTGGCCTTGGTAAGCTCGTTGCCCTTCTCGGCCTCAGCTCCATTGTTCAAAAGACCTACTCTCGGGTTATCTACCCCTAAAACGCCGCGCATATACTCCGTACCCATCAGCGCAAACTGCAAAAGATACCCGGGCTTACAATCTGTATTTGCTCCGCAGTCAATAAGCAGAACCCTTCCGCCTGTCGATGTGGGCAACAGCGGCGCAAGGGCGGGACGTTTTACTCCCCTTTGGCGCTTGATTATCAGTGTTGCTCCCGCAAGCAATGCCCCTGAGCTTCCCGCGGACAGCACACAGTCCGCATCCCCGTCCGCTACTGCTTTGATTGCGCGAACGATGGACGAATCCTTCTTGCGGCGTATCGCCATCACCGGCGCTTCGTCACACTCGATAAGCTCGGTAGTCGCAAACACACTGCAGCGTGCGGAATCTATGTTCAACTCCCGAATACTGTCTTTGATTAACTTCTCATCGCCGAAAAGTAGAAAATGCGCGTCCTCGCCCACAAGCTTAAGCGCGCCGGATACTCCCGACATCACGGCCTCGGGGGCATTATCGCCGCCCATTACATCTATCGCCAATCGCATGACGTCGTATTCCTCCAACTCCATAAAGCGGCGCTGCCGCCTCTAAATTTTGTGTAAGCCAACGCCGATCCTAAAGCTCTCGCCTTTTTGTATAACGCGAAAGCCTCAGGATCGGTAAAACTTGACATGGCTCTAATTACTTCTTCGCCTTATCGTCCTTTTTAATGACCTGCTCGCCATCATAATAACCGCAGCTCTTGCATACGGTATGCGAGGGCTTCAGCTCGTGGCACTGCGGGCATTCGGAAAGGTTCGGCTGTTCAAGCACGAAATTGCTCGACCTGCGGGAGTCTCTCCTTGCTTTGGATGTTTTTCTCTTCGGTACTGCCATGATTACACCTCCTTATCTTCGTTCTGCAGCTGCAGCAGCACAGAGAATGGGCTGTTGCAGTTGACCATAGAGCAGCTGCATGTTTCTTTGTTCAGATTCACTCCGCACTTTGGGCACAACCCCTTGCAGTCTTCGCTGCAAACATTGACAAGCGGCAGGTTCAAAAGCATATTGTCCGTAACCGCCTGCAAAAGATCGATGCTGTCCCCGCAGTATTCGTAGCTTTCCTCGTCATTTTGGACGCCCGACCTTATGAACCGCTCCGAAAAATCAAAGCTTATCACATCCGTGAACGGAAGGTCGCAGCGCGCACACCTTGCAAAATAGTGTCCCGTGAAATTGCCGGACACCGTGAAGGCCTTGCCGTCAAACGAGAATACGCCGTTCAAGCTTGCCTCGTCGGTAAAGTGAACCGTGGCGCCGTTGAACTCGATGTCGTCAAGCATGCCGCTCCATGAGAAGGGAAATACCTCCCCAACAAGCTTCAATGCTCGGTTCACCGAAATCTCCATAATCTACTCCTTAAGCCAAATGGTATTTTACATATTTTGTTTGCGTTTGTCAACCTAAATCTTGACAAGTTTGCCGATATTCCTTCCAAAGTACGGCATATATTTTCCACTCTCGGCAAAACCGTATTATTATCCCATAGTCTATCGCCTGTTCTGCCGATTAGCTTGCGCCTTTGCCGGCGGAACAAGATGCTCTCTGCCGTATCCGATGAGATCCTCCCTGCCGCAAGCCTTGAGCGCCTTCCTTATCGCGGCAAAGTTTGACGGAAGATAGTACTGCATGAGCGCACGCTGCATACGCTTCTCCTCCTCTGTCCGGGGAACGTATACCTCCTGCATCGTCCTCGGATCAAGCCCTGTGTAAAACATGCAGGTTGACACGGTACCCGGCGTGGGGTAGAAATCCTGAACCTGCTGCGGCTTATGCCCGCTTTTTTTCAGATACACCGCAAGCTCGACAGCCTCCCAAAGCCCACACCCCGGATGTGAACTCATCAGATAAGGCACTACATACTGTTGCTTGCCTATCCGCTGATTCATCTCATCATACTTTTCAAGAAAGCGCTCATACAGCTCATGGCTTGGCTTGTTCATGTAGTATAGCGTTCGTTCCGAGATATGCTCCGGAGCTATCTTGAGCTGTCCGCTGACGTGATATCTGCACAGCTCCTCCAAGAAGCTGTCATCCTTGTCATACAGCACATAGTCGTAGCGTATCCCCGAACGCACAAATACCTTCTTTACCCCTTTTATGCTTCTGAGCCGTCGAAGGAGCTTCACATAGTCCTCGTGTGATACTACAAGGTTTGGACATGGCTTGTAGCCAATGCATTGTCTGTCGGGACACACGCCGCTTTTCAGCTGTTTGGGGCAAGCAGGCTGCCTAAAGTTTGCGGTAGGCCCTCCGACGTCATGAATATAGCCCTTGAATCCCTCGCGGCGCGTCATCTTCACAGCTTCATTCACTATGGAATCATGGCTTCTTGCCTGAATCACCCTTCCTTGATGAAAGGTGAGCGCACAGAAATTGCAGCCGCCATAGCAGCCTCGCACGGAAGTTAGGGAGAACTCCACCTCGTCCAACGCGGGGATGCGCTCATGGTACTGCGGATGCGCCTTGTAGCTATAAGGCAGCGCGTATACGGCGTCAAGCTCGTCGCTGCTCATGGGCTGCTGTGGCGGATTTGCCACTAAATACCCCTTCTCATGCGCTTGGCACAGCCGCTTACCCCTCACCGCGTCCTGTTCATGTGCCTGCTGCTTGAACGCTTCAGCGTACATACGCTTGTTTGTCGCAACTTCGGTGAAAGAGTGCAGCTTGATGCAATCCCGCACCTCGTCCTCATCACTTGTGCGTATGCAAGTACCGCGAATGTGCGTAAGCTCCTTTATGTCCTTTCCTTCATCCAAGCGCTCGGCTATCTCAACGATAGGGTTTTCGCCCATGCCGTAAACAAGCATGTCCGCTCCCGAATCGTAAAGTATCGAATGCCTGACCTTATCGTCCCAATAATCGTAATGCGCGAAGCGTCGGAGGCTTGCCTCTATCCCGCCGATAATTATCGGTACATGCGGGTATGCCTGCCTTATTCTGTTTGAATAGACTACCGTTGCTCTGTCAGGGCGAGTGTCGCCCCTCCCGCCCTCGCTGTAAACGTCCTCGCTGCGTCTGCGCTTTGCCGCGGTATAATGATTGACCATCGAATCTATGTTGCCAGCGCTGACGAGAAAAGCAAGCTTCGGCGCTCCGAATGCCTTAAAATCGTCAATACCGTGCCAATCAGGCTGCGCTATAACCCCGACCGAGTAGCCCATGCTTTGTAAAACCCTTGAAATTATCGCGGTGCAAAAGCTCGGATGATCCACATACGCGTCTCCGCTTACGAAAACAAAATCAAGCCCCCGCGCTGTTGGGGACTTGTTGTCTCCTCCCGAAAGAGGCGGTATGCTTGTTATTGGTTTCCTGCTTGTCATTTTCGCCCTATGTCCTCGGATTCACCGACATCCTCGGAATCGTCAATATCCTCAATATCCCCCGCAAGGTTCGTGCTGCTTAGGTCGTCGCCCGGGTTTGTATGAACTGTCGAAGGCATAGGTCTACTTGGACTCATCGTGTCAACAGCCGCCTTAGGCTCAACCCTTCTCTCACGCTCGGCAGGCGGTTCAGCCTTTTTTGCCTCTTCAAAGGTATCCGGTGCTTCGTCCTTTGGCCTGGCTTCGTATACAACTCTTTTTTTCGACACAATGGGGCTTTCTGGCAAGCTGTCTACCGACCTTGGAGGTTCAGCCTTTAGCTGTTCCACTCTGTCCGACAGCCTGTTTATTGTCTCGGTCATTTCCTTTCGTTCGGTCTGCATCCTCAAAATCGAATCGATGACCTCGTCCAAAAAGGAATCGACCTGCTCCATGTCATAGCCGAAGAAGGCCCGCCTGAATACTTTATCGGAAATGTCCTCGGCTCTGACTATCATACGTTGCCGTCGAAGTAACCCTCGTCAGGCTCATTGCTGATAACATCGACGCTCTTTGGGGAGAACGCGAAAATACAGCGGGCAACTTTTGTGGCCTTACCGTTTAGAGCATAGACCGCACCCGTCAAAAAGTCAAATATGCGCTGAGCAATCTGAGGATCGACTTCCTCAACGTTGACGATTACAGGTCTGCCCGACTTGAGATTGTCTATCACGCTCTGTGCATCGTCATAGCTCATTGGATGGTATACCACCATCTTCATCGCTGAAGCATTCGGGATAGCGTTCTCGATGGCCTCCGCCTCGTTGGAGGCGTCACGCTTGCGTGGGCGTTCACGCTCCGCTCTCGGTGCGCGTTCCTCTACAACTTCTTCTTCAACAACATCGTCCTCGTCACCGCGTTCGATGCCTATCAAATCAAAAAACCTGTTCTTAGCGTTCATGTTCCCTCCTGCGCTACATCATTGGTCTCGGACCGAAAATAGACGTCCCAACCCTAACAAGGGTCGAGCCCTCCTCTATGGCTGTTTCGTAATCATGGCTCATGCCCATTGACAGCACCGATAGCTCCATCAGCGGAAAGCGTTCCCGCATCACCGACATAAGCTCTTTCATATGTCGAAAATACGGCCGTGCCTGCTCAGCATTGACCGCAGGCGGTACGCACATCAAGCCCTTCACGATGACGGAATCCATGCTTAAAGCGGCGTCCGCCAAGGCGAATAAATCATCCTCGCATACTCCGCTCTTTTGTGTCTCGTCTCCAATGTTGACCTGAAGAAGTATGCCCTGCTTTACATCGTGTCGCTGTGCATATTCATTCAGCTTAACGAGAGCGTCAAGCCTGTCAACAGACTCGATCAAATCCACGCTGCCACATATATATTTTATCTTATTCGTCTGCAAATGTCCAATGAAATGAACTCCGCATCCCCGTTGTTTATAGAAAGTTAACTTTTTTGTCAGCTCCTGTGCATGGTTCTCTCCCACCAAGTCAATGCCTGCATCAAGCGCCTCCGCTATCCTTTCAGGCTCTACATACTTAGTGACGGCCATCAAAGTGACTTCATCCGCACTTCTTCCCGAACGCTCACAAGCTCTTTGGATGTTGGCCTTAACCTCGGCCACCCTCTCCCCTATGTTCATTAGCCTCCCTCGCTTCCACTTGAGCCGCTGTCAGTCGCGGTATCTTCCGTACTGCTCTTATGATACTCATATCGCAAATGCTCCGTCAGCACGATAGCCTCGTTTTGTGCCTCGATTATGGCTTTTGTCTCGTCTGCCGCAAGTATGTTTACCGCAATCGGAACGTAGGCGTTGCCTGACTTTATGTACACAGTTGGTACGCCGTCGATATACATAATGGCGTCCAAATTGCAGCTGACGCCCGTCGCCCCCGCCCTCACCTCTATGCTGAGTTTTCGAATTGAAAGCACTTCGTAAACATCGGATGGCACCTCAAGTACATAAATGACGCTGTCGGCGTTTACCTTCTCGCTTATGCACTGAACATTGTAGGTCTTTTCCTCGCCCTTGATGTTGACGTCGTAGTACTTTCCAACCGAAAGTCTGTTAGGTGAATCTGAGCTTTCCGTAAACGCCAAATACCATGTGTCGGAAAACACTATCCGATAAAGATAGTCGCTTCCGAAGCTCGGTGCTGATGAGGCGTTTATAACCTTGGAAATGAGCGTCGCGGTAAGCTGATCCAGCTTTAGGGATTCCTCATAGCTGTCTATGAAAAAGCTGATATAGCCCGCCTGTGTTTGGTTGTATAAAACTGTTGCGCCTATCTGCGCGTACTTCGTTGAAAGTCTCGACAGTGTTTCGGTCAATACTGTATCGGCTGTGACGGCCGTTAAGAGATACTCCCTGCGCGACACAAGCAGTCCCGAAAGCCTTTGCTCAAGGCTGCGCAAGGTTACTCCGTCCGCGTCTATCATAGCGTCAAGAACATAGTCGATCTGATTGTTTAGGTCTATGAGGGCCGCGGGCAGCTCCTCCGTTCCAGACTGGCTTTGCAGTAAAACAAGCTGTTGTGAATATGCCGACTGCTCGTCATCCACCCATGCCGAGAACTGCGTTTCATAGCCCCTTGAGTAGATTGTCGCAATCTCCTGACCTACATTGACATAGTCGCCCTCGCCCACTGCAAATCGCAGCTGATATATGTCCGACTGCGACACCACGGCCTCTTGGCGGATTACGACTGCGCTTGCCTCGAAGTTGCTAACTATACTGTCCGCCTTGAGCTTGCCGCTCGATGGATTCAGTATCAAATAGACTATACCCATTGTTGCGACAATCAAAACAATCACGAACGCGATAAACACGCCGCGACGTCTTCTTATGGCTTGTTCCTTAGTCCGCTTTGCCTTCGCCATCCTGTCGAACCTCGTAACCCTTCTTCTGCGATACTCCGTTTTGACGGTCGAAATTCTCTTGGTTCTTCGCAAGATACAGCCTGAACAGCATATCAGCGTCCATGCCGCTTCTTATGCACATGGATATAAAGAAGTGCAAAACATCTACAAGCTCACCGTTGATGGCGTCCCTGTCCAACGGACGAGGGTTTTTCCACCACTTGTAGTTAAGCTCGTTTAATAGCTCGGTCAACTCGTCAATGGCTGCCAATATATCCTTCTGCATCCATGTCTCGTAATCGAATCTTAGCTGTCTTCTTGTGCTGATGTCCTCATCCAATGCCTGCTGCATTGAAAATATTGTCTCAAGCTTGTCCATGCTTCTCCCAAAAAGCCTCCATCGCGGCGCGCATATCGCCCTCAATCGCGCCTACCCTTCCGACCGCTGAGAACGAAAGTCTGTCGGGATTGAGAACCTCATGAGCCACCGCTTCTGTTTGCTCCATTGTAACACAATCGATAGCGGAAAGGGTAGCCTCAAATGAATATTCTTTGTCTTGTAAAAGTAAACATTTTCCGATGGCGTTCATATGGCTGGACGTGGACTCGAATCCCAAGACATAGCTGCCCTTGAGCTGCTCCTTACACCTGTGCAGCTCTTCCTCGCTTATCCCGTTATCTATAACCTTTTCAAGCTCCTCTATCATGAGCTTTAAGACCTTGACAGCCTGCTTGTCGCCCGAACCCGCATAGGCGCACATACAGCCTATACCCCTATATGCCATTGGGTAGGTGTACACCGAGTATGCAAGTCCCATCTGCTCCCTTATTCTTTGAAACATACGGCTGCTCATGCTTCCGCCTATCACGTTCGACAACACCGCGAGCGCATAGTACTCTCGGCTGCCCAAGGGATACCCCGGAAATGTCATGCAGATATGCACCTGCTCGTTGTCCTTCTCGGCAAAGCCCACGCGCATTCCGCGTTCGGGCTTATGCTCTGCCGCCGCTTTTCTCGACCCCGAAGCGACCTTGCCGAAGCTCTCATCAATAAGTCTTTCAAACTCTTGCTCATCAAAGCTGCCCGTGCAGCATACCACCATGTTTTCGGCGGTATAGTGCGTTGCCATATATTCACGCATTTTGGCCTTGTCGAATGACCTTATGGTTTCCTCCGTCCCCAATATCGGACGCATCAGGCTTGAGTTCTCAAAGAACAGGGCTGAACCCATTTCAAAGACCAAGTCCTCGGGGTTGTCGAAGGTCATGTAAATCTCCTCGCAGACAACGCCCTTTTCGCGCTCAGTGGCTTCCTCCTCAAATTTGCTTTCAAGCAATAAATCGGCCAAGATGTCCACCGCCTGCCCTATATGCCTGTCCATGACCTTGGCATAGAAGCAGGTGCATTCCTTTGCGGTAAAGGCGTTGAGGTTGCCCCCTATGCTGTCCATCTCTACCGCGATATCGGTTGCGCTGCGTCTTTCGGTACCCTTGAACAACATATGCTCGATGAAATGAGAGATGCCCGAATTGTTCTCGTCCTCAAACACTGAACCCGCGTTCACCCAAACGCCCACTGAAACCGACCTGACGCCTTCCATCTGTTCCGTGACTACCCTAAGTCCGTTCGACAGGGTCTTGATCTTAATCATTTTTACTCCTTAGATATTGTGATAGCTTAGTTTTACACCGAATTCTCTAAATAATCCAAAAGTCTAAAAGGGGCGCAACGCTGATAAGCCGTTACGCCCCAAAGCTATGACCTGATTATTACCTATCGGACTTGGGGCCGTCATCGGGAAGCAAATCCTTCCTTGTGAGGCTTATCTTGCCCGTCTTGGAGTCAATCTCTATGACCCTTACCATGACCTTGTCGCCCATGTGCAGGACGTCCTCGACCTTGGCAATGCGCTCTCTTGCAATCCTGGAGATGTGCAGCAGACCATCCTTGCCCGGCGTCAGGTTGACAAACGCGCCAAAGTCCTTGATGCCCACAACAGTTCCGTAGTACACATCACCGACTTCAATATCCTTGACGATACCGTCGATTATGCGCTTCGCTTCCGCCGCTGCCTGCGCGTCGGGAGAAGCGATATAGACTGTTCCGTCGTCCTCGATGTCAATCTTGACGCCGGTGTCGGCAATAATCTTGTTGATGACCTTGCCGCCCGAACCAATGACCTCACGAATCTTGTCAGGATGAATTGAGAAGGTGATGATGCGCGGCGCGTAGCGTGACAGCTCTGCTCTCGGCTCGGAAATGGTCTCGGCCATCTTGTCAAGGATGAACAGTCTGCCCTTCCTTGCCTGCTCCAATGCGCGGGTAAGAATCTCGCGGTCAATACCCTTAATCTTTATGTCCATCTGAATGGCTGTGATGCCGTCCTTGGTGCCTGCGACCTTGAAATCCATATCGCCCAAGAAGTCCTCAAGCCCTTGAATATCGGTCAGTATCGCAAGGTTTCCGCTCTCAACGTCCTTGATGAGACCCATTGCGACGCCCGCGACAGGCTTCTTGATGGGTACGCCCGCGTCCATGAGCGCAAGTGTGCTCGCGCAGATGGAAGCCTGAGAGGTGGAACCATTGGAGCTGATAACCTCGGAAACAAGACGCATACAATAGGGGAACTCCTCCTCACTGGGAAGAACCGGCTCCAATGCGCGCTCTGCCAACGCCCCGTGACCGATCTCACGGCGACCCGGGCTCCTCACGGGGCGGGTCTCGCCGGTGCTGTATGGGGGCATATTGTACTGATGCATGTAACGCTTGCTGTCATCCAAAGCGATGCCGTCAAGTATCTGAGCCTCGGAAATGGTGCCGAGGGTGGCGATAGTCATAACCTGAGTCTGACCCCTTGTGAACACTGCGCTGCCGTGCGGACGCTCAAGCAGTCCAACTTCACACCAAATGGGGCGAATCTCGTCCTGTGCTCTGCCATCCGGACGGATCTTCTTGTTGATTATCTTGTCACGCATGACTTCCTTAGTCATGTTATACAGGATGGCGTCAACGTCCTTTGCGTCATCGGGGTATTCCTCGGCAAACGCGGCACGGGTCTCCGCCTTGACCTGCTCGGTACGCGCCTCGCGTTCCTGACGGTCGAAGGTGTCCATCTGCCAAACAACCTTATCATAGGCGAACTCGCGAACCTTTGCAGCAAGCTCCGCATTGGGCTGATGAATTACAACCTCAATCTTTTCCTTGCCGCAGTCAGCCTGAACCTCGGAGATGAACGCAACGATCTTCTTGATCTCCTCGTGCGCGAACATGATAGCTTCGAGCATCTCGCTCTCGCTTATCTCCTGTGCGCCCGCCTCAACCATCATCACGGCGTCCTTAGTGCCGGCCACAGTCAGGCTCAGAACGCTCTTTTCGCGCTGCTCGGTGTCGGGGTTGATAATATACTCTCCGTCGATCATGCCGACGGCAACCGCGCCGATAGGCCCCATGAAGGGTGCGTTTGAAATCGACAACGCGGCGGAAGCGCCATTCATTGCCAATACTTCGGGCGAACAGTCCTGATCCACGGACAGTACGGTTGCTATGACCTGAATGTCATTGTAGAATCCCTTGGGGAACAGAGGACGAAGCGGCCTGTCGATAAGCCTGCAGGTTAGGATTGCCTTCTCTGAAGGACGTCCCTCGCGCTTTATGAACCCGCCGGGAATCTTGCCCACAGAGTACATCTTCTCTTCGAACTCAACGCTGAGCGGCAGAAAGTCCACGCCGTCACGCGGCGCCTTCGCCACGGTTGCGCAGACCAGAACGGCCGTACCACCGCAGCGCAGCAGGCAGGAACCGCCCGCTTGCTCGGCATACTTGCCTGCTTCGATCGTTGTCTTGCGACCGCCGATCACTGTTTCATAAGTCTTTGGTGTCATTTTCTTTTTTCCTCTTTATCTTCATTTATTATTGCCACTATTATTCATCCGAAAAACAAGCAACAAAAATTGAGGCGGGTTTTAATCCCCGCCCCTTGCTTTATTTCCTCAGATTCAAGCTTGCGACTATCGCTCTGTAACGTTCGATGTCTTTCTCCTTCAGGTAATTGAGAAGTCCGCGCCGCTGACCAACCATCTTCAGCAAACCACGCCTTGAATGGTGATCCTTCTTGTTGACCTTGAGATGCTCGTTAAGGTGATTGATGCGCTCGGTGAGGAGTGCTATCTGTACCTCGGGGGAACCGGTGTCGCCCTCATGCAGTGCGTGCATGGCGATGATTTCTTGCTTTGTCATTTTCTTACTCCTTTTTATTCATATCCCTGCAAACTGAGCATAGCGTTGGAGATTCGCTTCACTAAGCAAGCAGTTTAACAACAGTCAGCATACCACGTTTTTCAGCGGTTGTAAACCTTTTTTTGCCCGTTTTCAAATATTTTTTTCGTCTGCTCGATATCCGCGCCTATCTGAGTTTTCAGTTCATTCACACTCTCAAACTTGATGTCGTCACGCAGCTTTTCAAGCATCTCAACCCTTAACTCTCTCTCGTATAAATCCCGATGAAAGCCTATAATATGCGTTTCAACGCTTCGATTCGTCCCGTCAAATGTTGGATTTCGTCCCACGTTTGTCACTGCGCAGTACCTTTGTCCGTCAATCAGAGCGGCCGTCGCATAGACCCCGTCCTGCGGCATTACCTGCTTTTCGCAGTCGATGTTCGCGGTTGGGTAGCCTATCCTTCTGCCTATTCCGCGGTTGGCTATCACCTTGCCGCAGAGCGTGTACGGAGTCCAAAGCATACGCTTTGCTTCCTGCATATCCCCCGCCTTTATAGCGGCTCTTATCCTTGAGCTTGAAATAGGTTCGTCTTTGTACATGATGGGGTCAATCACGGTGACGCCAAAGCCCAGCTCTTTGCCCAATTCGCGCAAAAGCTCGGGAGTTCCGCGCCCTCCTTGACCGAAGCTGTAATTGAATCCCACAAAAATGTCATCGACCCTGTTGTCATAGCGCGCAAGCAAGCCTTTGATGAAGTCCTCTGGCTCTGTCTCCGCCATGCTTTTAGTAAAGGGAACCATGTCAATGACGTCGCATTCGAGTGCTTTAATCCTCTCCACGCGCTGTTCGTTCGTGTTGAGATACTCAAATCTGCCCTTAAACAGCTCCATGGGATGGTTTTCAAAGGTGAACACAACGGACTTTCTGCCCTGCTCACGCGCATGAAAGACGGCTGACGAAATAAGGGCGCAATGACCCAAATGCACTCCGTCAAACATCCCAAGCGCTACGACGTACCTATCCGTGTTCAATACAAATGCACCTCAAGTTTCAAATTGTTCTCGTTTACCCTTGCCACGCCCAAAAAGCTCCCGCAAGCATAGCAGCGGTAGGCCCCATCGTCAGCCCTCACAGTTGTTCCAAGGCCATTCTTTGTAGGCGTCAGGCGGTCATCCCCCAAAACTATCTTTGGAAGGGACGAGAGTGCGTGTTCGCAGCTTATGAGCGAACTAATTAGGCTACCGCTTTCCTTCATTTCGGCAAGCTCGGCTATACTGTAAGCCTCGTCCAAATCAAAGTCGCCCGAGCTTTCTCTAAGCAGGAAGGACATGTGGGCCGGGACCCCCGCATATCGTCCCATATCGTCGCACAGGGTACGAACGTAGGTGCCTCTTGAGCATTCCACCCGCAGAAGAAAGCGGTTTCTGCCTGTCGTTTCAATAAGCTCATGCGAAAAGAGATCGATCTCTCGCCGCTTTTCGGGGGCAGACTTACCCGCCAAAGCTATGTCGTAGAGCTTTTGTCCATTATATTTCAGCGCCGAATACATCGGCACGGTCTGCATCACCCTGCCTCTGAGCTTTGGCAGCAGGCTCTCCACCATTTCGCGTGTTACAACCCCGTCTGAGCTTTCGCACACCCTGCCCGTTGCGTCTTGCGTATCGGTGGAAGCGCCGAAGCAAATCTCATAGATATACTTCTTTCGCTTATCAACAAGGTAATCAAACAGTCTTGTCGCTCTGCCGACGCAAACGGGAAGCACTCCCGACGCCGCGGGGTCAAGCGTACCCGTATGCCCCACCCTCTTTAGGTCGAACAGCCGTCTTATATCGACTACGACGTCGTTTGACGACATGCCCGGGGGCTTTAGGACGACAACTACTCCGTCCATATTCCTTGCTTCTTCATCTCGGATATTATAACTTCCTCAAGCATACTCTTTGCTTCTTCGAGTTTCATTTTCAAAACGCAGCCGGAGGCTCGCATATGCCCTCCGCCGTCGAACATCTGCATAACCTTTGCAACATCGAAATCATGCTTGGATCTCATGCTCACGCGAAGCTCACCGTCTTTATCGTCACGGATGAGGCAGGCTGTCTCCACGCCTTCAACATCGCGCATCATATCGATTACACCTTCACAGTCAACGCCGCTCGCATTCACGGAGTCCATCTGTTCGTTCGACAGCGTTGCCATTGCGAACAGTCCGTCGCACATAATCTGCATACCGCTCATCACTATGCCTAAAACCCGCACCCGCGAAAGTCGCTTTGTTCGAAACAGTCTGCGGTTAAGCTCGGGCAAATCAAAGCCGCACTCCAATAGATCCCCGCTTATTCTGAACGTGTCCGGCTCGGTCGCCGCATAAGCGAAGTTACCTGAGTCGGTGGCTATCGCAGTAAACAGGCATTCCGCCATGTCGCGGTCAATCTCCGCCCCGATACGCCGAATCACCTTGTACATGAGTTCTCCGGTTGCAGCTCTGCGCTCGACCAGATTGACGTCTGCGAACATGGGATTCGTTCTGTGATGATCGATACTGAGCGAAGGTTTGCGGTTTGCAAACAGCTCTGGCATACCCGTTCTGCTTTCATCGGCGCAGTCGATAAAGATTACAGCATTAAAAGGCTGCGCCAAAGCGGGCAGCCTGAACTCTGATGAGTTATGCATAAACGACAGATACTGCGGTACAGGGTCAACGCAAACAAGCTGTGCCGACTTACCAAGCTTTTTAAGTGCCGCATACAGCGCAAGCGCGGAACCCATGGTGTCCCCATCGGGCGATATATGCGAGACCAACAGAAACCCGTCGTTCTTCTCTATGAAGCTTGCTGTTTCATCAAGTATTTTCATCGTCGTCCTGATGCAAGCTGTTGATTATGGAAGCTATCCTCGCGCCATACGCTATTGACTCATCGGCGACAAACTTGAAGGACGGAATCCTGCGTATCTGCATACGCTGTCCTACCTCGTGCGCTATAAAGCCAGAAGCATGGTTCAACGTCTTTATAGCCTCCTTCATCGCCTCCGCGTCGTCATAGACAGATATATGCACCTTGGCATATTTCATGTCCTGAGACACCTCCACCGCCGTGACCGAGGTCATGGCGGGGATGCGCGGATCCTTCATGTCAAATATGATGGCGCTGAGCGTCTTTTTGACCTCTTCGTTTAAGCGTTCTTCACGAACCTGTGACATAGTCTCTCCTTACCGCTTGACCTCCTCGGTGACATACGCTTCTATCACGTCGCCCTCGATTATGTCGTTAAAGCGTTCAATATTGATACCGCACTCATAGCCGTCCATGACTTCCTTAACATCGTCCTTGAAACGTCTGAGTGACCCTATCTTGCCGTCATGCAGAACTATGCCGTCTCTGACGACACGCACCTGCGCCGACCTTGTAATCTTTCCCTCGGTGACCATGCATCCCGCGATAACGCCAACGCCTGACACTCTGAATATACTCCGGACGGAAGCTTTGCCAAGCTCGACGTCCTGATACACAGGCTTGAACATGCCCTTCATGGCGTTCTCGATATCCTCAATCGCGCTGTAAATGACGCGGTATGTGCGCACATCGACGTTCTCACGCTCTGCCGCAACCTTTGCCTGCGCGTCGGGACGCACATTGAAGCCGATTACGATAGCGTTGGACGCGGACGCAAACATGATATCCGAACCCGTTATCGCGCCGACCGCTCCGTGTATGCACCTTACGCGCACCTCTTCGTTGGACAGCTTCTCCAATGCTTGACGCACTGCTTCCACCGAGCCTTGAACATCCGCCTTGATGATGACATTCAGATCCTTCAGCTCGCCTTCCGCCATCTGATTGAACAGATCATCCAAGGAGACCTTCTGAGTGATTTTAATCTGCTCGGCTCTCTGTCTGTCTATGCGCTCCTGAGCAACCTGACGGGTGAGCTTCTCGCCGTCCGCGACGATAAGCGAATCCCCGGATACAGGAACGGAGTTAAAGCCCACAACCTCGACAGGGATCGAAGGTCCCGCGCTCGTGATAAACTTGCCCTTGTCGTCCACCAACGCACGCACTCTGCCGTAAGCGGAGCCAGCCACGATGGGGTCGCCCTTCTTCAAGGTGCCGTTCTGAACCAATACGGTTGCGACAGGCCCTCTGGACTTGTCAAGCTTCGCCTCGATAATTGTACCCTTTGCGGTACGATTCGGGTTCGCCTTAAGCTCAAGCACATCGGATTGCAGCAGTATCATCTCAAGCAGGCTGTCAAGATTGATATGCTTCTTCGCTGAAACCTCCACGCAGATAGTATCTCCGCCGTACTCCTCGCTCACAAGACTGTAATCCATAAGCTGACGCTTGACCCTCTCGGGATCGGCATTCGGCCTGTCTATCTTGTTAATGGCTACAATGATCGGGACATTCGCGGCCTTGGCATGGTTGATTGCCTCAATCGTCTGCGGCATGATACCATCGTCCGCCGCCACAACCAATACGACCACGTCCGTGACCTGCGCACCCCTTGCGCGCATGGATGTGAACGCCTCATGACCCGGAGTATCGATAAAGGTTATCTGCCTTCCGCTGCAGGTTACGGTGTACGCGCCTATATGCTGCGTAATGCCGCCGGCCTCGCCCTCGGTGACGCGGCTCTTTCGGATAGCGTCCAGCAGTGAGGTCTTGCCGTGATCGACGTGACCCATGATGGTAACTACCGGCGGGCGCTCAACCAAATCCTCTTCCTTGTCGGCGTCGTTCGCGGTGTCCTCAAGCACTTCCTCATAGGTCTTGGCTATGTTCTGCTCCAAGGCTATCCCAAACTCATTTGCGATAAGCTCGCAGGTGTCGAAATCAATCTCCTGATTGATGGTAGCCGCTATGCCAAGGAGGAACAGCTTCTTGATTATCTCCGCCGCGGGCTTACCAATCTTCTCGGACAGAGCCTTGATGGAAATGGTTTCGGTGGTTATGACTGCCTTTTCAATGACCACGGGCTCAGGCCTGCGCTGCTGCATCTGCTTGCGCTTTTTCCTGCCCTGCACTGTGTCATCGTCCCACGCCGTTGCGCTCGGGCCCACTTCCTTGAGCTGAGCCTTCTTGTTCTTGGACTTCTTGTCCTTATCGTAACCGCGCTGACCGCCCTTGTCGTTGACTCTCGGCTTGTCGTTTACGCCCGTTACAACAACCGCCCTGGTATTGCTGCCCCATCCTTCGGGCTTGGCGCTGTTGGTCTGCGGCCTTGGCGCTCTGTTGTCCGTCGTTCTCGGCGGTCTTGAATCGTTCTCCGGTCTGCGCGTCTGTGTCTGAGTGTTGCCGCTCGTTCTCGGCTCTCTCGGCGTACGCTGTTCATACGGCTTGCGAGCCTCGCCTGTCGCAGCTGTTCTGATGTTATCAACAGGCTTGGCGGGCTTATGAACTTCGTTCTCCACGGTTTGCACCGGCTCTGACTTTTCGGTAACGGCTTCAGCCTTGACAGTCTCCGACTCCTTGGCGGTTACAACCGTCTCGGCTTTTTCGGGAGCGGGTTGCTCCTGTGGCGTCTCGGCTTTCATCTCGGGGACAGCCTCCTCCTTGCGCACGGATTCCGCCTCGGAAGCGGGTTCCGCCTTGGGAGCCGATTCAATGTGAGGCTCGTCGGGAGTTTCATCCTCTCCGCCAACATGAACGGCAAGATCACCATCGGAATTCAAAATCTGCTGTAAGCGCTCAGCTCTAAGCTTCTCCTGAAGCTCCTTTCGCGCCTGACGCTCCTTGTCTATAAGTCGGCTCTCGCCCGCTTTCGCGGCAGACAAAAGCTGAGAGACGCTCTCCTTGCTTGTCGTAAGCTCCTGCATGAGCTGCTGTGCGCCTTCCTTAATCTGCCTTGCGGCTTCCATAAACGTACTTGCCATAACTACCCCCGTTCCTTAAAACACCTGCGCGTTTAAGATTAATCTTTTGAAGTTCTCGTCCGTTACCGCCATAACCTTCCTTGAGTCCTTGCCTATCGCTTTGCCCATGTTTTCTACGAAAATCAATGGTACATCATGGCTGTGGCACATATCGGTATATTTCTTTTTGGTATTCTCCGACGCCGCCGAATCGAGCGCCACAAGCTTGGCTTGCCCGCCTCTTACCAAGGTCTCACAGGCAACATCTCCGCTTTTGCATTTGCCCGCCTTCATACAAAGGCCGAGCGCCCCGCTAAGTCTGTCCGTCACCCATCGCCTCTTTCAGTCGCAACAGCAATTCGGGGCTTGCGGGCGCCTCAAGAGCGCGTTCAATGGCCTTGGATTTCAACGCCTTGTTCAGGCATTCCTCCTTGCGGCAGATATACGCGCCTCGCCCGTTGCACTTGCCCGTCGGATCAACAACAAGCTTTCCATCCGCCGTTTTGACGATTCTTATGAGATCTCTTTTCGGCTGCATAATGCGACATGCTACACACATTCGCATTGGAATTTTCTTCACTAAGGACTATTCCTCCGTATCTTCTTCGATGGGATCGGTCATAATCATGGTAGCCTGTGAGCTGCTCTTGATGTCGATCTTCCACCCTGTAAGCTTGGCGGCCAGCCTTGCGTTCTGACCCTCCTTGCCTATTGCCAGGGAAAGCTGTGAGTCGGGCACTATAACCCTTGCCGCCTTCTCTTCTTCGTTTATGTAAACCATAAGCACCTTCGCGGGGCTTAGCGCCTTTGCGATGTAGACTGCGATATCGCTGTCCCACTCGATAATGTCTATCTTCTCGTTATGCAGTTCCTCAACTATCCTTGTTACCCTGCATCCGCGCTGACCTACGCAGGAGCCAACCGCGTCAACCTGCGGATCTGTTGAGAACACAGACACCTTGGTTCTGAAGCCCGCTTCCCTTGCGATAGCCTTGATCTGAACCACGCCGCTTGCAATCTCTGGAACTTCAAGCTCAAACAAGCGCTTAACAAGCCCGGGATGAGTTCTTGAAACCACCACCTGCGGACCCTTGTTGTCCTTTCTGACCTCAAGCACATATACCTTGATGCGGTCGCTGTTCTCGTACACCTCTCCGGGGATAGTCTCTCCCGCGGTCAGTATGCCGTCGGTACGACCGAGTTCCACAAAGACGTTTCCCTTTTCGACGCGCTGAACGATAGCGGTAAGAATTTCCGCTTCCTTCTCAACGTACTCCTCATAGATTATGCCGCGCTCGGCTTCGCGTATCCTTTGACGCACGACCTGCTTGGCTGTCTGAGCCGCGATTCTGCCGAATCCCTTCGCGTCAGCCTCCACCTCAAGCACGTCGCCTTCCTGATACAGGGGATTTATACGCTTAGCCTTCTCAAGCGAAACCTCCGATGTGGGGTCGTTTACCTCCTCAACAACGGTCTTGGACGCGAAAATCTTTATCTCACCCGTATCCGTGTTTATCTCGGCTCTTACATTGCCGTTTGTGTTATAGTTTTTCTTGTACGCGACTATCAAAGCTGATTCGATGGCCGAAATCAGTATCTCCTTGCTTATTCCGCGTTCCTTCTCCAGATCTGCCAGAGCCGACATAAATTCTGAATTCATTATAGTTTCCTTTCCCTTTTCTCGTCCGTATTCTTTTAGCGTTTCTCTAAAACCTTATGTAAGGTTTGACCAACGCGACTTCTTTCTTCGAAAAGCCCACCTCTTCATCATCGTCTGTGACGATAGTAAAGCCGTCCTCATCGTAGGAAGCGAGCGTACCCACCCAGACCTTCTTTTGCATAAACGGCTTGTAGAGCTTAACTTCCAATTCCGCGCCCATGTTGCGCTCATAATCCTTGTCCAGCTTCAACGGGCGATCTATTCCCAAAGAGGATACCGCAAGCGTATAGCTCTGCTCTATCGGATCCTTCTCGTCAAGGATTGGCTCGACCGCACGGCTGACCTTCTCGCAGTCATCTATCGAAACTCCGCCCTCCTTGTCAATATAGAGGGTCAGTGTCCAAGCTCCGTACTCTTTGACGAACTCCACCTCGTACAGCTCGTACCCAAGTTCCGTTACAATACCCTTCAACAGCGCTTCGCA
Organism: Clostridia bacterium; assembly: GCA_035399665.1. Taxonomy (GTDB): domain Bacteria; phylum Bacillota; class Clostridia; order Christensenellales; family CAG-138; genus DAOPJM01. The sequence continues at coordinate 29,898 of DAOPJM010000002.1, read as the reverse complement.
AGTCTCGGCAGTGTTCAAATCAAAACCTCCAAACAAGTTCCTTGTCCGTTCAAAAGAAAGGAGCGGGCTTTTCCCACTCCTAAAACGTCCACATCCAACACGGCAATTATAACACAGCATACCACGCATTGCAAGCATTATTTATCAATAATTTGCCCGAAAATACTCCGTTTTATCTCGGCGCGAACTGTGTTGTGGCATAATGCGCCAAGGCAATGCATGAAAGGCAGGCTGCGACTATCAATACCCCAAGTCCGTAAGGCTCCACAGCGGGTATGATGAAGCTCAGCATCGAAAGCACTATCCCAAGTGCGAACAGTCCCGTGGCAATCTTCCCTATCCAGTCCGAGCAAGCTACAACCTTGCGTTTTAGCATAATCAAACCGCCTATCACCATCAGTATTTCCTTTATTGCGCAAACCGATACCAAGACAATGTAAATCACCTTATCGGCTCGAGCTATGCATAGGCACACCAAGGCCGCGATTTGCATCATTTTATCCGCTAATGGGTCCAGAAGCTTGCCTATCGCGCTCGTCCAATGAAAGTGTCTGGCAAGCTGTCCGTCTACGACGTCGGTTATAAAGGCTATTACATATACCGCCATAGCCGAAAGGTATTCGCCTACCATAAAGAGGTAGACGAATACCGGTACAAGCAGTATTCTGATTCCGGACAGTATGTTGGGAATGTGTCGCATTACTAAATGCTGATATCCTCCACTAATAGCTCTCTGGGCTTGGATTCATCCTCGGCGGGCTGCAAGGCCGCTTTTTCGGCTGCTTCCCTTGTCTCGAAGAACTTCATGGCCACCTGCGGGAACAGAGCGTAGCTCAATACATCCTCCTCTTGGCGGATGTGATCCTTGATCTGCTCGCGGTAGGTATCCAATTCCGGCGTCAACAAATCGGCGGGACGGCAGGTTATGACCTCATCGTCACCTATCGCCTTGCGCTGCACCTCGGGGTTAATCTCGCCGGGGAGCTTGCCGTACTCGCCGCGGAGCAGAGCCTTAGATTCCTTGGTGAAGGTCTTGTATCTGCCCATAAGCACATTGAACACCGCCTGGGTGCCGACAATTTGGCTTGTGGGGGTTACGAGCGGCGGATACCCGAAATCGCGCCTGACCACAGGAATCTCCTCGAGGACATTGTAGTACTTATCCTCGGCTTTTGCCTGCTTTAGCTGCGAAATGAGGTTCGAAAGCATACCGCCGGGAACCTGATACAGCAATGTGTTTGTATCCACGCGCAGGGACTTCGTAGAGATAAGACCCTCCTTCATCATGCGCTCGGACACGGTACGGAAGTGCTTTGCAACCTCCGAAAGGGCGTTTAGGTCGAGACCCGTATCCCTGTCGGTACCCTTTAGAGTTGCCACAAGCGGCTCGGTGGCGGGCTGCGAAGTGCCGTTGCCGAAGGGCGAAAGAGCGGTATCTACTATATCAACGCCTGCTTGCGCCGCCAAGAGATAAGTCATATCGCCCGTGCCGGTGGTGTTGTGGGTATGCAGGTGAATTGGGACGTCTACCTCGCTCTTCAAACGCGATACCAGCGAATACGCCGCGTAAGGCAGAAGAAGGTTCGCCATGTCCTTGATGCAGATGGAGTCGGCGCCCATTTGCACCAGTTCCTTTGCGAGAGCCACAAAGTAGTCCTCGCTGTGGACGGGCGAAATGGTGTAGCTTATTGCGGGTTCGCAGAATCCGCCGTACTTTTTGGTGTAGCGAATGGCCGCCTCAAGGTTTCTTGGGTCATTCAGCGCGTCGAAAATGCGAATTACGTCTATGCCGTTCTCAATAGCCTTGCGGACAAACGCCTCAACGACGTCGTCTGCATAATGCTTATAGCCCAAGATGTTCTGTCCACGAAACAGCATCTGAAGCTTTGTGTTCGGCAGGTGCTTTCTAAGCTGTCTCAGCCTCTCCCAAGGATCCTCGTTTAAGAACCTTAGGCACGAGTCAAAGGTAGCTCCGCCCCACATTTCAAGGGACCAGTAGCCTATCGCGTCGAGCATCTCGCAGGCGGGAAGCATGTCGGACAGCGGCATACGAGTTGCCGCAAGCGACTGATGCGCGTCACGCAGTATGGTATCGGTAATATACAATTTTGTCATTGTTTAGCCTCCTTAATGAGCGAACAGCGACAGGAACACGCCCGCAGCTATCGCGGAGCCGATGACGCCGGCAACGTTCGGGCCCATGGCGTGCATGAGCAGGAAATTCCTCGGGTTCGCCTTTTGCCCCTCGACCTGAGAGACCCTCGCCGCCATAGGTACGGCTGAAACTCCCGCTGAGCCGATGAGCGGATTGATCTTCTTCTTGAGGAAGAGGTTCATGAACTTCGCAAGCAGTACACCGCCGCAGGTTCCGCCGATGAAGGCGACAACGCCCAGACCCATAATCATGAGAGTCTGCCAGTTGAGGAAGTTCGCGGCTGTCGCGGTAGCTCCCACGGATACGCCGAGGAAGATGGTGACGATATTTATCAGCTCGTTCTGAACGGTCTTGCTGAGACGTTCAACCACTCCGCACTCACGGAATAGGTTGCCCAACATCAGGCATCCTATGAGGTTGGCGGCCGCGGGAAGCAGGAATGATACAAACACCGTTACCATGACGGGGAACAGTATTTTTTCGGCCTTAGAAACGGGTCTGAGCTGTTCCATGACAATCTTGCGTTCATTCTCGGTGGTCAGCAAACGCATGAACGGCGGCTGAATGAAGGGAACAAGAGCCATATAGGAATAGGCCGCGACCGCGATAGGTCCGAGCAGATTAGGCGCCAGCTTCGTCGCGACGAGTATCGCTGTGGGACCGTCGGCTCCTCCGATGATACCGATTGAGGCGGCTTCATTAAGCTGAAATCCGAATGCTACTGCGATGGCGAAAGCAATATAGATGCCCAGCTGCGCCGCAGCGCCCAAAAGCAAACTTTTGGGGTTTGCAATCAAGGGCCCAAAGTCAGTCATTGCGCCCACGCCCATGAAAATAAGGCAGGGGTAGATGCCCAATTTGACGCCCAAATAGAGGTAGTCGAGCAGACCCGCGCTCTTGGGGTCACTCAAAGCCGACCAGTCGATCCCAAAGGAGCCGTCTACCATAGTCTTGGCGAAATATTCGGGATGGTAGAGGTTCGCGCCGGGTATGTTGGTCAAGAGCATACCAAACGCAATGGGAACGAGCAATAACGGCTCGAACTTCTTGACTATTGCAAGATATAACAATCCGAAGCTGATGAGCAGCATGACCAACTGCAGAGGATTATCAAACAGTTGGACAAAGCCCGTAGACTTCAGGAATTCGAGTATTGATTCCCACATAGATTCAGCCCTACCCTATCGTCGCGAGTAAAGAGCCCGCTTCAACGGTGGAGCCCTTGTTTACATTCAGTCCCGTGACTTTGCCGTCGCAGGGAGCAAGGATCTCATTCTCCATCTTCATGGCCTCAAGAACCATGAGAACCTGACCTGCTTTAACGGTCTGACCTACCGTTACATTTACCTGAAGGATGTTCCCCGGCATAGGCGAGCTTACCTTTTCGCCTGCGCCTGCGGCCTTGGGAGCTGCGGGAGCGGGTGCGGGAGTCGGCGCGGCAGCCGCGGGTGCGGCGGGCGCTGCGGTCTTTACCTGATCTGCTGAGATCTCTTCGACTTCGATCTCATACTTGGTGCCGTTTACGTTAACCAGAAACTTACGCATTTGTTTAATCCCCCTTTAATCTACTCTCTTGAATGAAACTATGCGGACGCCCTTGACGTCCTTACCCATCACTTGTGCTATCACAGCGGACACGGCAGCAACTATCTGCTGTCTGTCTGTGATAGGCTCGTCCTTTGTCGCGGGTACCTCCGCAGGAATTTCCGCAGGCTTGTCTGCTTTTTTCTTAGTAAATGCCTTTACGATGGTACTCATCACCCATATGAGGCAAATAATAAGAGCAAGCCCGATGAACACAATCCCTAAGCCCAGTACAAGTACTGTTGTCATCTGAGGTACCGCAGCTTCCGCAAGCGCGAAAACCGGCATTGAAAGCATCATTGACTTCCTCCTTTTGGATTTCGGATAGTATACAAGCTCATATGCTCAATCTATCCCTTATACTTTAATAATTCGACATCTCTCCTTTTTTTCCTGCTATGTTTTTTTGACTTTGTACACATTTTGACAGACCGTCAAAATCATCTCTGTGCGACGATATAACGGAACCACAAATCGCGGAAATAGAGGGTTAAGCTAACTGCGCACATTTTCGTACAAATGCTGCCGCTTCACACAGCAAGCAAAAACCTTATGAATCTGAAGTAACGCGCATTATTACCTGCGATTTTGCGCAGACTTTCATTATGACGGTTTTGTTTTTACGGGCGGTGCTGCTCTATATCTTCATACTTATCATTATACGGCTTACGGGTAAGCGGCAGATCTCCGACCTTCAGCCCTTTGACCTCTTGATTACTCTGACTATCGCGGACATAGCAAGTTGCGCGATTGCCGATACAGACGTCCCTCTGCTGTACAGTATTGTGCCAATACTCGCCCTGTTTCTGGTTCAGCAGCTCATCGCGAAGCTGTGCCTAAAGTCGCCATTCGTAAGACGCGTGTTCTGCGGTTCGCCGCTTATCTTAGTCCGCGACGGCGTATTGATGGAGCGTACCATGCGCTTTGCCAACTACACGGTAGGCGATTTAGTGGACTGTCTCCGAGCTAAGGACGTTTTTGACATAGGTCAGGTCGCATTCGCCATACTGGAGACCAACGGCAGCGTGAGCGTGCTTCAGAAGGGTGCGTTTCAGCAGCCCACCCTTTCCGACCTTGGGCTTGACGCGGACGAAAGCGAGCTTTCATATATGCTTGTTACGGATGGAGCAATCTGCAAGGACGCGATACGGGCAGCCAAGGTTTCGGTCGAAAGCGTTAAGAAAATAGTAGCAGACACAGAGGGAAGCAGGCTCAAAAATGTGCTGTATTTGCAGCTTGCGCCGGACGGAGTAGTTCGCTTGCAGCTTCGAAACGGCAAGGTGATTGAAAAGCGGAGAAAGGAGCTTGATCTTTAATGTTTGTATTCGTTCAGCGCTGTGCTACCATCCTCATAATAATTGCTCTTATCCTGCTTTTCATCTTCCCACAGCGCTTTGTAAATCAAAGCTGCCGTGACATGATAAGCCTCATCGACTATGCGCTTGACTACCTGCAAGCGGGTGACATACACTCCGCAAGCGTAGTATGCAGTCAGCTTGTCGCGCTGTATCGGCTTGACGCACCGCGCTTGAAGCGATTCATAAATCATTCCGCAATCAATGCCATCGGCTTATGCCTTGAGCCCGCGCTTCGACTTGCGGAGCTTGAAGACAGGATTGCCTGCTCGGAGAAGCTCTCGGAAGCCAAACAGGCCATTATGCATATAAGCGAAATAGAGCGCTTTGAGTGGAATACGCTGTTGTAATATCAGCGGTTTTGTGATAGAATGCCTTTGTAAAGAATGCGGAGGTAAACATGCTTACTCTTGTAAAGAACGGTATTGTCGTGCGTGAGGTCGGGCCTATGCAGGCGGACGTGCTTATAGACGATGAACACATAGTCAAAATCGGCAAGGACGTTTCTTCCGACGCCGACAAGATTATTGACGCGGAGGGCAAGTACCTCTTTCCCGGCTTTATTGATACGCATACCCATTTCGATCTCGACCTTGGGGTTACCGTCACCGCTGACAATTTCGCCACCGGAACCGCTGCCGCTCTTGCGGGCGGGACAACTGCCATACTCGATTTTTGCACTCAAGACAAGGGTATGACGATGCACGAAGCTCTTGACCGCTGGAATGAGAAGTCCAAGAACAGCAGCTGCAATTACGGTTTTCATATGGCTGTCTCAGAATGGAACGACGCCATAAAAGCCGAGGTCAAGGACATAATTTCAAAGGGCATCAGCTCTTTCAAGATGTACATGGTCTACGACAGTATGCGCGTCAACGACGGACAAATCTATGACGCCCTGAAGTATATCAGTGGACTTGGCGGGCTTATTGGCGTCCATTGTGAGAACTTCGACGTACTCACGCAGCGAATTAAAGACCTGCACTCTGAGGGGCTGTACGCTCCGAGGTACCACCCCATCTCCCGCCCTAACGCCGTTGAAGCGGAGGGTGTGGCGCGGCTTATGCGCATTGCGGAGCTTGCCAAAGCCCCCGCGTGGGTGGTACATCTTTCCACAGCAGAGGGCCTTGCCGAAGCAAAGCGCGCCCGTGAACGAGGGCAGAACATCTTTTTGGAGACCTGCCCGCAATACCTCGTACTCGATTCCTCCGCTTATGAGCAAGCGGACGGTGAGAAGTTCATAATGTCGCCCCCATTGAGGCAGGCTGCGGATCGCAAGGCTTTGCTATGCGCGATGAGCGACGGTGATATTGACTTCACAGGCACGGATCACTGCTCCTTTACCATGGCGCAAAAGGCCTTGGGACACGGCGACTTTGCCAAGGTGCCAAACGGCGGGGCGGGCGTGCAGAACAGAGCTGAGCTTATCTACACCTTCGCTGTCTTACAGGGATATATCGGCGTTAGCGATATGGCTAAGCTCATGAGCACCAACGCTGCCAAAATCTTTGGAATGTATCCCGAAAGGGGCGTCATTGAAGTCGGAAGCATTGCTGACATAGCTATCTTCGACCCCAATTCTCATCAGACTATATCCTACAAAACCAACCTGCACAACTGTGACAACTCGCCTTATGAGGGCATATGCACACAAGGACAAGTCACCGATGTTTTGCTTTCGGGCAAGCACGTCCTGTGCAATGGAGAGCTCATCATGCGCGGGCAAGGACGCTATATTGCAAGAGGACTATGCAACACTCACAGAAGATAAACATAGGCTGTGTGCTGATGCTTGCTGGCAAAAGCAGACGGTTTTACGGCGATAAGCTGACCCATGATATTGACGGTAAACCGATGGCGGAGCATGTTATGCTTGCGCTGAAGGGCAGCATGATCGATGAATGCTGCGCCGTAACACGCTCCGATCAAGCCGAGCTGCTGAGCCTGATTGAGCGCTTCGGCTTCGACACCGTAATAAATGACGACGTTGAGGCCGGTCAATCTAAGACCATACGCCTCGGGACGGAGTATCTTATGCGGCTTGAACGCTTTGACGGCATAATGTATACCGTGGGCGATCAGCCATACCTTAAAACTTCGTCAATAGACGCGTTGATAGAAAGCTTTAGATCCGCGCCTTTGCGCATACACGCTCTTGCCTGTGGGCAGCGCAGGGGCAATCCCGTCATATTTCCCGCCTCCCTATACGGGGAGCTTTGCGGGTTGTCGGGCGACGTGGGCGGAACAGTGGTGATTAGGCGACATATGAATATGTTGGAGCTTTGCGACGCCGCAAGCGAGGACGAACTGAGGGATGTTGATTACAGAGGTGGAGACAATGAGAGCGATAAGGGGTAATATAATAGAAGCAAAATCTTTGGGGAAGCTGGACATTCTCCCAAACGGCTGCATCATTACAAACGACGACGGCACGACAGTCGAGACGCTTCCCGCACTGCCCTTGGGCTTTGCGGGCGAAATCGACGATTATAAAGACGCGCTTGTTATGCAGTCCTTTTGCGATATGCATAGTCACGCTCCGCAGTATCCCAACCTCGGTATGGGCTACGACCTTCAGCTTTTGGATTGGCTCGCGGCTTACACCTTCCCCATCGAATTGCGCTTTGCCGATACCGAGTATGCGCGAAAGGTATATAAGAGACTTGCCAGAGAATTGGTGGACAACGGCACTACAAGGGTTAGTATGTTCTCATCCCTGCATGTTGACTCAACTCTCATACTCATGGAAGAGCTTGAGAACGCAGGCATAACCGGATTTGTCGGCAAGGTCAACATGGACACCAACCCCAACTGTCGGTTAGTGGAAACCACAGAAGAAAGCAAACGCGAGACCCTGCGCTGGCTTGACAGCTGCGGCGATTTCAAGAATATTCGTCCCATGCTCACGCCTCGCTTTACGCCCTCCTGCTCCATGGAGCTTTTGGAGTGGCTCGGTAAGCTCGCTCGCGAACGCGGTCTGTATGTGCAGTCCCACCTTTCCGAGAATCGTGTCGAACAGGCCTTGGTGCTTTCTTTGCAGCCGGGCATTACTCACTATTATCAAAGCTATGACAGGTTTGGGCTTTTCGGTGATCACACACTCATGGCGCATTGCGTCTACTGCGATGACGAGGAGCTTGAAGCGATACGCCGCAACAATGTGTACGCGGTGCATTGTGCGGATTCCAATATAAGCATAGTAAGCGGCCTTTCACCTGTGCGAAAGATGCTCGACATGGGTATTCATGTGGTACTCGGCTCGGACATCGCGGGAGGTACAAGTCTCTCCATGATACGCGCCGCAAGAAACGCTATATACACCTCAAAGGTGATCAATGTGCAAAGCGAATATACGACCCCGTTTCTTACCGTTGCCGAGGCGTATTACCTTGCGACAGGCGCGGGGGCGGAATACTTCGGCTCAAAATCGGGCTTTGCCAAGGGTGAGAAGCTTCACGCCATCATCGTAGACGATACCGCGCTGTTCGGAACCGATAAGCTTTCCGTGCGCGATCGCTTCGGACGCTGCTTCTATATGTGTGATGACAGGCAGATTAAGGCCGTGTACGGGAACGGCAAAAGGCTGAAATAGACCTGCTCGACCCCCATATATTACAAAAGACATCAAAAGCCCGAGCTTGCCACAAAACCTGCTCGGGCTTTCTGCTGCTCCGGTTTCAACGTGTGCTTTGTCGGAGTAGTCTTGCTGTGCAGCTATTTTCTTAATGTCATCAGGTAGTCGCCGTCTATATCCTCTGCGGCAACAGTGTAGCCCTGCGACTTTGCAAAGCGCGTGACATTCTGCTCGGCCGCAATGTTGTCCACCCACACCTCAAGCTTATCAGGGTGGTTCGCGTTTATCTCACGCTGCACCATGACCACGGGCAGCGGACAGTTCAAGCCTCTTGCATCTACCATAAAAACTCCTTCCTAAAGGGCGGTATTTAAGTAATGTATCGTTCTCAGTCTTTGTGTATGAACCCCTGCCCGATATCACCGCCTGTTAGTTTTGTCAATTTAATATTATCACCTCTTTGCATTGTTTGCAACAGCGAATAAGAAAGGCCTTAACCCAGCGCTCCTGTCCAAAGGTCAAGTTTGCCGCAGGGTTTGTAAAGAAGTTATAATATATACCTTTGCGGCTATTGCAATGCCTGCATAAATCTGATATTATTCAAGCTGCGGGTTGGGAGACTTTTATTCCCCCCTCACAAGGTTTTAGAACTCAATAAATAAATCAATCGGAGGTTATTATGCAGAACATTAAGGTCGCTATCTGGGGTTTCGGAGCTATGGGCGGCGGCGCCGCCAAGGTGCTGCTCACCAAAAAGGGCGTTGACATCACCGGCGCTTGCGCAAGGCGCACTTCCGGCAAGAGCATCTTTGAGGTGCTGGGCGTGGAACGCGGTGACAGAGAGGACGTCATCATCAACGCTGATATCGAGAAGGTTCTTGCCGTAAAGCCGGACGTATGTCTGCTTTGCACCGACTCCTTCACCAAGAACGCTTTCCCCAAGATCAAGCTGCTTGTCGAAAAAGGCATCAACGTCGTCACCATTGCCGAAGAAATGGCTTACCCCAAGGCTCAGTCCCCCGAGCTTGCCGCCGAGATTGACCGCCTTGCCAAGGCCAACGGTGTGACCGTTGCCGGTACGGGCATTAACCCCGGTTTGATGATGGATCTTCTTGCCGTGTGCCTCTCGGGCTGCATGACCGACGTCGAATCCGTACTCTGCCGCAGAGTCAACAGCCTCTCCCCCTTCGGCCCCTTGGTAATGAAGGAACAGGGAATCGGCATCACCGTTGAAGAGTTTGAGGAAGGCTGCCGCACCGGTCATTTGGCGGGACACGTTGGCTTTGCCGAGTCCGTAAACATGATCGCCGATGCTTTGGGTTGGAAGGTTGACAAGTTTGAACAGCAGATGAAGCCAATCGTGACCACGGTTGACCGCAAATCTCCCTATGGTTTTGCGGCTGCCGGCGACGTCGCGGGCGTTAACATGACGGGTCAAGGCTACGTTGACGGCGAGGTCAAGATTGACATGTACCATCCTCAGCAGATTGAGCCTGAGATGGAAGGCACCCATACCGGCGACTACATCGAGCTTCGCGGCACCCCCAATGTCAACATGGCAATTCGTCCCGAGGTCAACGGCGGTATCGGCACCATAGCCATGGCCGTCAACCTCATCCCTCACGTCATCAACGCGAAACCCGGTCTTAAGTCCATGATAGATCTGCCCGTGCCCCGCGCCATTATGGGCGACATGCGCGACATGATCGATTGTGATTGATCGGAGGCGAACGAAATGATCAAAAAGGGTGATTGGGTGCAGATCCACGTTATAGTCTTGGAGCCTGAGCAGAGAGCCGCAAGCGTTCCCGAAGACACTCATCAGCTTCCGCTTGAAATGTGGGTTAAAGGACATATGCTAAACGAGTCCGCCGAGCTTGGCGACACTATTTCTGTGCTTACCATCACAGGCAGGACGGTCGAGGGCAGGCTTTGTGCCGTCAACCCCTCGTATAATCACAGCTTTGGCAACTTCATTCCGGAGTTGCTTGAAATCGACGCAACCGTAAAGGGTATTGTTTTCGGAGGTGACAGGTAATGCAGGACAACAGCTACAATGCGGTAATGGCTCGCAAGAACCAGATCATGAAGGCTGCGGTAGGCATGGACTACGACGACTTCGAGAGCGGTTCCATAGCCTTTGATTATGAGGGCATGATGGCTGCCACGGGCTATACCATAGACTCCGTTCGCAAGATACAGCATGACTACAACATCGGAGATACCCCCTTAATCGAACTGAAGAACATCACAGCTTTGGCAAGGGCCTGCGCCCCCGCCGGCTTCGGCGCCCGCATCTTTGTCAAAGACGAGGCCGCGAACCTCTCCGGCAGCTTCAAGGTGCGCAGAGCCTGCACCAGCATCTACCACGCAAAGCGCATGGGCTACAAGGGCGTTATCGCCGCGACCTCCGGCAACTATGGTGCGGCTGTCGCGGCCTGCGCAGCAAAAGCGGGTTTGAAGTGCATCGTGGTGCAGGAGTGCTTTGACTCCCATGGCGTAGGTCAGCCCGAGATAGTAGAAAAGGCCAGAAAATGCGAGGCCTTGGGCGCTGAGGTCGTTCAGCTCACGGTTGGGCCCGAGCTGTTCTATATGTTCCTGCGTATGCTTGAGGACACCGAATACTTCAACGCTTCCCTCTATACGCCCTTCGGCGTTGCGGGCGTTGAAACCTTGGGTTGGGAGATAGCTCAGCAGTTCCGTGCAAGGTTCGACCGCGATCCGGACATGGTAGTAGCTACCAATGCCGGCGGCGGCAACCTCACGGGAACCGCAAGGGGTCTTTTGAAAGCAGGCTGCAACGCTGAAGTCGTGGCTGCGTCCGTCAACCTCAGGGGTCTGCACATGGCCTCAGATACTCAGTTTAACCTCAAATCCTTCACCACGGGTCACACCGGTTTCGGTATGCCCTTTGCGACTTGGCCCGACAGGAGCGACGTCCCCAGGAGCGCGGCAAGACCGCTTCGCTACATGGACAGGTACGTCACCGTCAATCAGGGTGAGGTGTTCTACATCACCGAGGCTCTTGCCGTACTCGAAGGTATGGAAAAGGGTCCCGCCGGCAACACTTCCCTTGCGGCGGCTTTCGCGCTTGCGCAGCAGCTTCCCGCTGATAAGTGCATAGTGGTTCAGGAAACCGAATATACCGGAGCCGGCAAGCATGTCAATGCTCAGCTCTCCTTCGCAAGGCAGAACGGCATCGACATTCACTTTGGCGATCCCGAAACCGACGTTCCCGGCAAGAACATAGTCTTCCCGAGCCATCCGTCTTTGATCAAGGCGCGCCCTGCGGACATGGAGCATCTCAGGGCTTCCCTCATTCACCACGCCGTCAAGACGATTGACCACGCTCCCACCGACGAAGACATCGCCTTCTTGGCCGAGGAGACCAAGACCGGCGCCGACTTTGTCAGGAATCATCTGGTATGAAGAGAAACGACGATTTCGAAACACGCAGGGAACACTTAGCTTCCCTCAGCGACGAGGAGCTGCACGCAAGGTTTTGGTCTTGCGTGGAGCAGCTCACGGATCCGCTTTTGACCCTGGGCTATGACAACACCTCGCCTTCCATAGAACGCAGCGTTTTACTGCGCATGGGCTTTTCCTCCGTTGAGGCCAAGGCCATAGTCAACGGCTGCTTAGAACATGGCTTATTGCAGCACGGCGCAGGCAATGTCGTCTATCGCCTGTCGAAGTCCGAGGACAAGTCCATACGTGAGGCCGGCGAAGCATTAGTGAGCGGCGACGCTTGGGAAAGGGCGGAAACGCTGTTTAGAGGTGCAAAAGCATGAGCGAATATAGCATGAAACCCGATGAGCGCATAGACGTAGCCAAGGTTCTGGAGAATCTTGAGCATTATCACCCGAGGCGGCACGGCTGGACTTGGCGTGAGCATGTCTCCGATCTGCACATGGGGCCTTTCACCTATGAGGATTGCAGCAAGCCGCTACATGACAGCGTAGGCCTGCCTCCGGCGCACTACTTTGACGATATCGACCCGCAGCCCCTCCCTACCATCACGACAGAGATAGCTTCGGGCAGGTTTGAGGATGACATTCGAAGAATGCGCATGGCGGCACACCACGGCGCGGATCACATTATGGTTATCCGCACGGCCGGTCAGTCCCATTATGACGGGCTTATCGAAGGCAGTCCTCAGGGCAGCGGCGGTGTACCCGTAACACGCAAGCAGGTCAGGGCGCAGCGCAAGGCTTTGGACATGATTGAGGATGAAGTCGGCAGACCGATTAATTACCACTCCTATGTGAGCGGAGTCGCGGGTCCCGACATCGCTGTCATGTTCGCGGAGGAGGGTGTCAACGGCGCTCACCAAGACCCGCAGTACAATGTAATCTACCGCAACATCAACATGGTTCGCTCGTTCGTGGACGCTTGTGAATCCAAGCGTATAATGGCTTGGGCGGACATGGCGCAGATTGACGGCGCGCACAACGCTAACGCCACCGCACGCGACGCATGGAAGGTCATGCCCGAGCTTATGGTACAGCACGCGATTAACTCCCTGCTGTCCTATCGCATCGGCATGAAAAAGGAGAACATCTGTCTTTCGACCGTTCCTCCTTCCGCCACCCCCGCGCCCTGCGTACACATGGACTTGCCTTATGCCGTGGCGCTTCGTGACCTCTTTGAAGGTTATCGTATGCGCGCACAGATGAATACCAAGTACATTGAGGCCTCCACAAGGGAAGCCACGGTGACTCACGTTCTGAACATGCTTATCTCCAAGCTGACCTCGGCGGATATTCAGAGCACCATAACCCCCGATGAAGGGCGCAACGTGCCTTGGCATATCTACAACATCGAGGCCTGCGACACCGCAAAGCAAGCGCTTGTCGGCATGGACGGTCTGATGGAGATGGTCGAACTGAAGCAGGATGGCTATCTTAGGGAAAAGGCTCGCGAGCTAAAGGAACGCGCCGTACTTTTCCTTGAGGAGATGCTCGAGCTTGGCGGCTATTTCGCAGCCGTACAGGAAGGCTTCTTCGTAGATTCGGGTATGTTCCCTGAGCGCAACGGCGATGGCATTGCAAGGGATATTAACGGCGGCATAGGCGTAGGCACGGTTGTAAAGCGCGCCCCCGACTATATGGCCCCAGTCACCGCTCACTATGGCTACAACAATGTCGCTCAGTACGATCCCGAAGCGGTTGACGATCCCTCAAGGCTCATCGGAGGCTGTACCCTTGAACACCCCGAAAAGATAGTCTACATTGATGAACTTGACGATACCGACAATGTATACCTTCGCATGGACGAGGTTAAGAAGTACGCGGGTCCCGAAGCTAAGTATATCCGTCCCGAGATGGAATGGCTTGCCGACGGAACCGTCATGCTCACGATGTTCTTCCCCACCGATGTGCGCCACGCTGAAGCGGCGGCTCTTGAGGTCGGACGCCGGATGAACCTTTCTGACTGCGTTGTCATCAATCGCGAGATCATGCAGCGCGCAGAAGGCACAAGGATAGAGCTGAAGGGCAAGGTTAGCTTCGATATCGACATGGACAGCCTTGTTTTGCCGCAGGAGCCCGACATTCTCTCCGATGAGGAGCTTAGAAAGGCCATCGAGGAACGTCCCATGGTCGTAGTCGCCGGCACCGTAGGTCAGGACGAGCATTCCGTAGGTATGCGTGAAATCATCGACATCAAGCACGGCGGCATTGAGAAGTACGGCATCAAGGTACTGTATTTAGGAACCTCCGTACCTCCCGAGAAGTTCGTCAATGCGGCGATAGAGGTCAACGCGGACGCTATATTGTGCTCCGCTATCATCTCTCACGACAACATACACTACAAGAACATTGCCAGAATCGACAACACCGCCAAGGAAATGGGCGTCCGTGACAGGCTTATGCTATGCGCGGGCGGTACCCAGATAACCAATGAAGGCGCTGTCGAAGCGGGCGCGGACGCGGGCTTTGGAAGAGGCACGCACGGCAATCACGTCGCGACCTTCCTTGTAAAGGAGCGCCGCAGACGCATGGAAGCACAAAAGGAAAACTAAAATGCATATAGACGCGCTTGTAGCCGAGATTGGTTCCACTACAACGCTCGTCAGCGGCTTTAGCGGCTTGGGCGGAGACTCCCCGCGTTTCGTGGGGAGCGGTCAGGCCGCTACTACCGTTTTGGACGGCGACGTTAGGATTGGGCTGACGAAGGCTAAGGATGATCTGATGACAATGCTTGGCTGCAATGAGTTAAGCTATGGCACAATGCTTGCCACAGGCTCCGCAGCCGGCGGTCTTAGGATGAGCGTTCACGGGCTTGTACACGACATGACGGTAAGGGCTGCCGAGGCCGCGGCTTTAGGCGCGGGCGCCATAGTGATAGGCACTACCTCCGGTCTTATGGACGAATACGATATAGACGATATTATTCGCTCAAAGCCCAACCTGCTGCTGCTTGCGGGCGGCACGGATTACGGCGAACGCCGCACTGTCATGGAGAACCTCAAGCTTATCGCGAGGGCCGGTATAAGGGCTCCTCTTATTTACTGCGGAAACATTCAGAACCAGGCTGCTGTCAGGGACATCTGTGATGAATATGGCATACCGCTGTCACTCACGGATAACGTTTATCCCAAGATTGACGATCTCAACATAGAGCCGGTCAGAGTGTGCATACACGCGATGTTTGAAAAGCACATCGTGACTGCGCCCGGCATGGAACACATACGCGAAATGGTTGACGGAACGATACTTCCTACTCCCGGCAGCGTGATGCTTGCGGCAAAGCTGCTGTATGACATGGTTGGTGACGTCGTTGTTATGGATATCGGCGGAGCTACCACCGACGTTCACAGCGTCACCAACGGTTCCGACGAGATTACACAGATGCAGACCTCCCCCGAGCCTTTTGCAAAGCGTACTGTGGAAGGCGACTTGGGGCTGTATATCAACGCGAAAAATTTGGTGTCGCGTATCGGTACGGAAGCGCTCGACACAGAGCTTGGCATAGATACCGTCAAGGTTATGCAAGACTACAAGCCCGTACCCGACACTCCCGAGCAGTTCAAGCTTACCGAGAGGCTATGCCTTGAAGCGGGGCTTGTCGCCATAGACCGCCACGCGGGAAGGCTGAGGCATCTTTACACCCCACAGGGGCGCACTACCATCGCAGAGGGCAAGGATCTTACCACGGTTAAATACCTTGTTGGCACGGGCGGCGCGTTGACGAGACTGCCGCATCGAGAGCAAATCCTTCGCAGAATATCTGACTGCAACGTGAAGCGCACCATGCTCTACCCCACCCCCTCCACCCTTGAACTATTGTACGATAACGATTACATCATGGCTTGCCTTGGAGCGCTCTCCAAAAACTACCGCGAGGACGCCATGCTGCTGATGAAACGGAGCCTTTGCCTATGAGTTTACCCGAAATCATACTAAACCGTGAACACCTTTTGTTCAACGCTAACACTATTGCGAGTTGGTGCCATGAGCGCGATATGCTCTGTGCCGCCGTTACCAAGGTTGTTTGTGCCGACAAGGAAGCGGTGCGTGTGCTGAACAGAAGCGAGGTTGACTTTATAGCCGACTCGCGAATCAAAAACCTAAAAAGTATAGAGACGGATAAGCCTAAGCTGCTCCTTAGAATAGGTATGCCCTCTGAATCAGAAGACATAGTTCGCTTCTGTGATATCAGTATGCAGAGTGAGCTGTACACACTTCGTCTGCTGAATGAGGCCGCAATAGCGCGGGGCAAGCTGCATAAGGTCATACTGATGATAGACTTGGGCGATCTTAGGGAGGGCATATTCTTCCGTAACGAAGCCTTGATACTTAATACGGCTCGCATGATACATGAAAGCCGTGGGCTTGAGCTGTATGGCATAGGAACCAATCTCACCTGTTACGGCTCGGTGCTGCCCGACGAAACGAACATGGGCGAGCTCTTCAGAATAGCTAATTGGCTGCGCAATGAGCTTGATGAGCCTATACCGATTGTTTCGGGCGGCAATTCCTCCGCGCTCACCATGATACTTCAAAATCGTATGCCCAAAGGCGTGAATATGTTCCGCTTTGGCGAGGCCATATTCATCGGCAACGAGACCGCGAACGGCGTTCCGTTGGCTCCGCTTTATAACGACGTCTACACCCTGAAGACGGAGCTTGTCGAGCTTCAGACAAAGCCGTCAATGCCGATAGGCGTCTTGGGACTAAATGCCTTTGGCGAACAGGTGACATATGAGGACAAGGGCGTCATGAGGCGCGGAATTATAGCGCTCGGGCGGCAGGACTGTGTGATTGACGGACTGACCCCCGTTGACCCCGATGTATCCGTACTGGGCGCAAGCTCCGATCACACGATACTTGACTTCACCGCATGTGACCATTGTGTCGGTGACATAATCGAGTTTACCCTAAGCTATGGCGCGCTTTTGTCCCTTTCCACGGGACAATACGTTCAAAAGCGATGGATATAGGTCTGCTGCAAAGCCAAATGCGCTGCGAGGGCGTGAGCTTCGTCTCCGTTCCCGTCACCGCTTCCACAAACGCCGACGTCAAGTCGCTTGCGCAAAAGGGCGCGTCCGAAGGGCTTGTCTATTTCGCGGACAGTCAGACTTTGGGACGCGGACGGCTCGGTCGAAGCTTCTTCTCCCCCGAGGAGAGCGGGCTTTACATGAGTATATTACTGCGTCCAAATCCTGATGACTTTGATGTTTCGAAGATAACCTGCGGGGCGGCGGTCGCCGCGGCACACGCAATCGAGTGTACAAGCGATGCAAGTCCCGCCATAAAATGGGTGAACGACATTCTTGTTGACGGGAAAAAGGTATGCGGCATACTCGCGGAATCCGCAACGAACCAAAGCGGTGACATCGCTTTTGTGGTATTGGGTATTGGAATCAACCTCTGCCCCCCTTTAGGCGGCTTCCCGAAAGAAATCAGCGGCGTTGCGGGCGCGGTTTTCTGTGCGCCGCAAAGCGACTTTGTCAAGGCAAAGCTTGCGGCAGAGCTGCTGAACGAGTTCTTCAGCCTATATCGTCAAAACGATACAAACGATATTTTGACGCAGTACCGAAAACGCTGCTGCGTCACAGGCAAGGATATTTGGGTAATATCTAATGGAGCAAAAAAAGAGGCTCACAGCCTATACATAGACGATGAGTTCCGCCTTGTCGTAAGGTATTCGGATGGAAGCGTTGAGCCTTTAAGCTATGGCGAGATGAGCGTAAGGCCGCTTACCTGAGCTTGTCATCCACACCGAGTTCCCTGTACATGGCCTTTTGCTCCTCTACACGCACACTATCCGCTTTTCTCAACGCATTCAACCGCTTTCCTATTTGGGAGCGGTTGTTTTTTATCTTAACGCATATTCTGTGCGGATAGTAAAAAGGCAGGAGATACGGATACTTTTCAAGGCGAGGATACAACATTTTCATAGCGGAAGCAGGCTCGAAAAGCGTCCTCAAAACATGGCCCGCCTTGCCGTTCTGCCCCACCTTCGCGGCCTCTCGGTTGACGGCTGCTCCGTATATGCCGCCCTCCAAGACGTAATCCGTCATCCTTTTGGTCAACGCGGTTTCCTCGGCTCCGGAAAACCACACTTTGCAAAGCTCGGTCAAGCCCTTCTCGAAGTCGGCAGCGCCCGCTCTGACAAGCTCGTTATGCACAAGCTTCATGTCCATGCTTTCGCCGTATGCGCCAAGGTACACCCAAGCATCCATGACAAAGCGCGCTCCCATGCCCGCGAGCGTGAAATGCTGCATAGCGTGCAGTATCATATAAATGTAGAATTGTTCGTCGCTCATGGTCGTAAAGCCGTTATCGTCAACATGGGTTCCAGTCCACGGATCGGAATAGTAGGGATCATTTACGGTATACGGCAACAGCTTTTCGTGGAACTCAACCTGTATATCGGGGGTCTTTGAAAAGTTCAGATGATTCCTCTCATGCGTTCCTTCAAGGACATACCCAAGGCTTGTCATCAATTCCGTGACCGAATCCAAGGCGGTCTCGTCCATTAAGAAGTCAAGGTCGCTCATGCTCCTGATATGCGGCTTTTTATAGAGTTTGCATATCACCGGACCCTTTTGCGCCATACAGCGAATACCGCGCTCCTTTGCTCCCCGCTGAATACTTTCGCATTCAGTTGACAAAAGCGCGTACCTATGAATTGCCCTTAGGCGATTTTGTTCAAGCTCGGCTTTGCGCTTTGGGGGTATGTTAGAAAGCGTGAGCAGCGCTTCCGAAAGCGCTGCCTCAAGGTTTTGTCTTTTGGCGAGTGTGTAAAGCTCCGAAAAAGAGCTGCCGTCAAAGGGTGGGCAAAGCTGCTCTCCCGTCAGCGCACAGCGTAAAGTCTCTATGAAATATGCCTTATTCCCGTTTGTCATGGGGCTTTATGCAGTCCGTGTGTCATCCGCGCTCTTCTCGGAGTTCTGAGACTCATGCTTAAAGCTCGGAACAAGCATGTGCAGCAGAGCTATGGACCTTTCGACATCGCCATCCTCGGCGCTGTGGATCAAAGCCTTGACGGTTGGTATGAAGGTATCTATATCTATGGCCGCGGCATGAGCCTTAAAGATTCTGCCATGCTCTGTGCGCTTCATATCTGACATCTCATCGTCCATCAAAAGCTCCTCGTACAGCTTTTCGCCGGGGCGCAATCCGCTTATCTCTATCGGCATATCGACATTCGGGGTGTATCCGTGAAAGCGTATCACACGCTCCGCAAGGTCCATTATCTTCACAGGCGATCCCATGTCCAGAACATATATCGAGCCAGATTCCCCGAACGCTCCCGCTTGAAGCACAAGCTGAGCCGCCTCGGGAATGGTCATAAAATATCTTGTGATGTTCGGGTGCGTAACCAGGACGGGGCCTCCTGCCTTAATCTGTTTCTCAAACAGCGGAATCACGCTCCCATGTGAGCCCAACACGTTGCCGAAGCGCACGGTCATGCACAGCATTTTGCTCTTTATGGAGTACTCCTGCACTATCAGCTCCGTCACACGCTTAGTCGCGCCCATGATACTTGTGGGATTGACCGCCTTGTCGGTGGAAAGCTGCACAAAGCGGCTTACTCCGTGTTCGTCAGCCGCCTTCAGAACGTTGAACGTACCCGCCACATTGTTCTTAATCGCCTCGTTGGGGCTTGTCTCCATCAGCGGCACATGCTTGTGTGCGGCGCAATGCACAACAAGATCGGGCTTAAACTCCTCCATCACCTCATTGAGGCGATGACGTTCACGCACAGAGCCTATGCGAATATGCAAATCCAGCCAAGGATACATGCGCCTAAGCTCGCAGTACAGCTCATAGGTAGTGTTCTCGTAGATATCGAACAGTATCAGCTTTGAGGGATAAAACCTAGCAATTTGCCTGGCTATCTCGGAACCTATCGAGCCGCCGCCGCCGGTTATCATCACGACTTTATGAAGTATGTAGGCGTTGATGCCTTCCCTGTCAAGCTCGACCTCCTTGCGGAAAAGAATATCAGATATGCTCGTCTCACGGATGTCGCGCATGGTTGGCGTTTCCGACAGCTCCTGAAGGCTGCCCACGGTTTTGACATGGCACTTGGTTTCATGGCACAAAGCCACGATTTCGGACTTGCGTTCCGGAGTCAGGCTTGGAATGGCGATTATGATTTCTCGAATGTTATATTTATGCGCTAAGCTCGGAATGTCGCGGGTCGTGCCGAGAACGGGAACTCCTGCCACTCTCATACCTCTTTTGCCGGGATTGTCGTCAACGAACATCGCTACATATGCGGTTTTAGACTCCTGCCCGCCCTCGATCTGCGCACAGACATAGGCTCCAAAGAACCCCGCTCCCACTATCATTATCGGGTCTTTGCCCGATCGATTCAACTTGCGTATCTTGTCTTTCATCCTTCGGCCTATCCTGTATCCGAACCTTGAAAGGAAAACAAGCATCAGGACAATCATCGCCGATATGCCAATTATGAACTTATCCTTGTTGCCAAAGGCGATGTTGACCAGCATGATAACTACCGTGCCCGTGCCCGCACTTGCAATAAGGGAAATTCCTTCGCTTATGCCTGAGTTCTTCCAAAGGCTGTTATACAGCCCGAACACTCCAAACGCAATCAGATATATGGCAATGAAAACCGCAATCTGCGGCAAGCTGAAAACCGGCGTCCCGCCGCGATAAAACGGAAAGGAATATCCCCCGTTTACAGCCGCCTGCGGCGCCCATGTGCCGATAACGTAAGCAGCAAAAACACTTGCCGTATCCAGCACCATCAACAGTATTATGCGCGGAAACTTATCTTGAAAAAAGTACAGCAGTCTGCTTCTTTTCCCTTCGTCTGCCCCGTCTGCCTTCTTCCTCATTCCCCATATCCCTCCGGATTCATGGTTTGCCAGCGATAGCTGTCAAGGCACATACGCTTTAGATCCAGCTCAGCCTTCCATCCGAGCAGTTCTTCCGCCTTTTGGGGGTTTGAATAGCACTCGGCTATGTCCCCTGCTCTCCTTGGTGCAATCACATATGGTATTTTTACCCCCGAAGCTTCCTCAAAAGCATGGACAATATCCAAAACGCTGTAACCTATGCCCGTTCCGAGGTTGACAGCCTGCGCGCCCATGTTGACCCCGCAGTACTTTAAGGCATTCACATGCCCCCTTGCAAGGTCGCAGACGTGCAGGTAATCTCGAACACCCGTACCGTCCCTCGTTGGATAATCATTGCCAAACACCGACAACCGCTCGCGCTTTCCTACCGCCACCTGTGCTATATAGGGCAACAAATTGTTTGGTATTCCACTCGGATCCTCTCCGATAAGCCCACTTTCATGCGCGCCTATCGGATTGAAGTAGCGAAGCAACAGACAGCAGGCATTGGGGTTGACGCGCTGCCAATCCGTGATTATCTGCTCAGACATATACTTCGTCCACCCATAAGGGTTGGTGCAGCCCCTGGGCGCGTCCTCAATGATTGGAGAAACAGGATTGATATACACGGTTGCCGATGAGCTGAATACGAGGCTGTGTACCTTGAACTCGCTCATGGCTTCCAACAGATTAAGCGTGGAGTTAAGATTGTTGCGATAATACTCTATGGGTATCATAACGCTCTCGCCTACGGCTTTCAAGCCGGCAAAATGGATAATCCCATCAATATGGTTTTCGGTAAAGACCCTGCGCAAACTCGCGGTATCGCAAACATCAACGTCGTAAAAACGAATACCCTTGCCCGTTATCCTCTTGACCCTGTTTAAGGCCTCAAGCTTGCTGTTTCTAAGGTCGTCGGCGACAACGACTTCAAACCCCGCGTTCAACAATTCGACGCAGGTATGAGAACCTATGTAGCCCGCCCCGCCCGTTACAAGAATAGTCTGCGACATAATTCCTCCGAGGATTTCTTAGTTGACAGTATTATATCAAACAGCATAACGTTTATCAAGTCCAATGTTGGAGCTAATTGCAGAGTAAACACTTGTCAACAGGATAATTCGTGGTATAATTACATGAGAATGCGAGGTAATATGACCGAAAACAAGAGAGCGAAGCATAAGCTTAAAGGAAAGATTATATCCGGCTGTGTCGGAGCTGCCACGGCGTTGGGGCTTGCGGTAGGTTCTCTGTTCAGTTCGCCGGCGGATATCATCGAATCCGCGCCTTGTGAACAGCCCGCCATAGTAATAGAGGCATCGGAACAGGAAGCCGCTCAGGATATGAGCATAGATGACGGAGTCATTACGAAAAAGCGCCGAACGCTTAAGGAACGCCTGCGTGATGCGCTGCTTCGTCTGCCTGTCACCGTTAGAATCTTGGTGCTTGTGCCGCTTTGGTGTGTCGGAGCAGCCTTGATCTGGGTATTCTCGTGGCTGTGGTCCGGTATAGGCGGCACAGTTTTGCAGACCCTGCTGACGCTTGCCGTCTTGCTCGGAATATACCTCGTCTGCGGCAAGACACTTTTTCCAAATAAATCGGTAAAGCAACTGCTGTTAAAGCGGAATCTTGTTTGGCTCGCAATCGCGGCCTTGATCCTTGTCGCGCTTAACCTCATACTGCCGCTGTTTGTCAAGAACTACGATACCGTTTTGAGCTACATTAAGTGCTTCGCCTTCATCGCCGTATGCCTTGCGTTATGCATAGGTTTGCTCATTCGCAGCAGGAATAAAACAGAAAAAAAGGAGACTGCATGAAAAGACCGCTTATAATATTCATTGCCATAGTAGTTGTTGCCTTGGTTTTGGGTGTGACCGCATACCTTGTCCTTCCCGATCAGGTTAGAATGCAAGTCAACTCCTCAGGCAACGGAACGGTATTGCCCAAGCTTGTTGCCGTACTCATTCCATTTGCGGTGATGGTCATATTCGGATTTCTTTACTTCAAAGACCCCAAAAATCCCAAGTCACTCGTCGTAGCGGGCGTCGGTCTGCTGTGCTATATTCTGACGTTTATCTTCAACCTTTAGTATGAAGCTTGCACTCATCGCAAATGACAGCAAAACCGTAGAGCGTCTGCTTTGCGAGCTGTTGTATCGCCTTATGCATAAATATGAGGTTGTTCTGCTGCTCCCGCCCGAAGCGCAAAGCGCACATTTACCCTTCAATATAGAACAGATTGCTTTGCGCCACAGCAACAGCTTCGCGGTGGCTCGTGAGCTTCGCAGGCTTAAAGCCGACGTCGTCCTTACCGCCGGGTTGTGGGCAAATACACGAGCAGGGACAGCAGCTCGAAGAATACGCCTTCCACATGTCGCAGTCGTTCTTCCGAATGAACACCTTCCTCCTGATTATGCCCCCGATTTCTTTAGATACTGCAAAGCTTTTTCAAAGTCCCGCATGCTCTTCTTCTGCAGAACGTCAGACGCTCTTGAGTTCTTCCAGTTCGCTATACGGCATGATAACATTAAAAGGCTTTGCGATGTTGGTGTGAATACCGCAAAAATTACTGAGCTTGAATACCCCGCCAAGGACGCGCCTTTTGTCATCGCCGTCCCCGATGTGACTTTC
The DNA here is from genome assembly GCA_035399665.1 of Clostridia bacterium. GTDB lineage: Bacteria > Bacillota > Clostridia > Christensenellales > CAG-138 > DAOPJM01. The sequence continues at coordinate 6,281 of DAOPJM010000002.1, read as the reverse complement.
AGCCCCAATGAAACCATATTATTAAAGCAGGCGCTGCAAAAGGCGTCCAAGACCGTTCCGGAGATTTCGTTTAAAAGCGTTGGCTTTTGTTACATTGAAGCCGAGCTTTTAGACTGCTCAGCTCTATTTGTTCCCTTTCCCTTTGATGGCGACAGCTTGTTCATGCTTACCGCAGCTGCCTGCGGCAGGCCATGTATCGCGCCCGACACTAAAGGTCTTTGTGAACTGATTGGTCAGATGGATATGGGCATTACATTTCACTTGGGCGAAGAACCGTCAATGATAAATGGAGCGCTGGGTATATACGCTCTGCCCTACGACAAGCGCAAGGACTTGGGAAAGCATGCGCGAAAGCACGTCGAAACATTTTATAACCGAAAGCTCATCGTTGAAACCATAGCGGCAACACTGCGGAGCATAGAAAAGAGCCTTTGAATTTGGCAACAAAAAACCACTCCTAATGGAATTATGAGTGGCTTACATTACTTTGATATTATGACTTGCCTTACCCTTGTGGGTCAAGCCTTATTCATTCGATCGACTCGCATTGCATCTTGTAGTCAATGCTGTATCGCTTGTTCTTTTCTTTGCCTTCGTATACGGTCAGCTTGCTGTTATAGGCTTCAAGTACGGGCGCATGATAACGCAGGTTTTGAAGAACCATATCTGTGTCGCTCAAAACAAATCGGCGTTCGCCCTCTTTTGCAGAAAGCGGGTAGATAAGCACGCTTTGGGCAAGACCTGCCAAGGCTTTTGCTATCTGCTCCTCGCCCTCGCCGTCGTACTGAAGCAACGCAAAAGCTATGCCATGGGCTTTACACTGCTTTATCAGCTCCGCCTTGTTCTCATCCTTTGTCAACTCTGTTATGTAATCCTCGCTGTAAACGAGCTTGCTGCCCAAGGATATTGAGTAGCGGTCAAGCGAGTATGTCTCCAGATATTTTGCCGCTATGACAGCCGCAAGATTGTTGAAGAAATCGTCTCCGCAGTACAGGTAGAGCATGAGGGTGTTATTCGAAACCAATGCCGAAAGCGTCTGCGTCTGTATACCCAAAACCTCCAGAAAGAACTCCTTGAACGTCTCGGAGTTTGGCTCTCTGTCTAACCTTATTACATCGTTCCAAAGGTCAACGCTTGCAGCGAGCGTTTGAAACAGCACCATGCCTATGCCGTCAGGCGTCTCGCAGCGCACAAGGCAGGTTCCATCGAGCGATATCTCCTCAAAGTGTCCGTTGAGTGACGAGTCCATGGCCGTGACCTTTCCATACCTTATGCAGCCCGGGCAATAGCCCTTGACCAATTCCCTTATACGCTTGTTGTACTCGCGCTGGCTCATACGCTCCACCGTCGCGGGATACACGCTTTGCTTGTCAGTAATTGTCAGCTTTACAGGCTTATCATTGTAACCGGTTAAAAAATAAGGGGCGATGCAAAGTCCCTTATCAAGCCTCGAAGTTGAAACACCGTTATCCTCAAGCAGCGGAATCGCTTCGACTTGAAAAGGATAACCTGCCTTATCAAGAGCAGCAAGAAAAGCTTCGCCGCACGAATGCCCCTCAGGAAGCAGGAAGTACGCTGTTCCCTGCTTTGAGGCTTCCGCTTCGTCGTTGTAATAAAATGCGTTTGTCATGTTCTCCCCTTTGCGTCCGTCTTGTACTGAGAGCCGCAGACCCCCGGCATTCAGACATATGAATCATTGATTGAACCAACAAAAAGACGCCTGTTTATAAAACGGGCGCCTTTGGCGGAGAGAAAGGGATTCGAACCCTTGTTGAGGTTTCCCCCAAACACGATTTCCAGTCGTGCGCCTTAGACCAGCTCAGCCATCTCTCCATAACTGTTGTCCGTGTGGTATGATACACCATCCGAATCTCGAATGCAAGAGTTTTTTTCTCATACCTCACAAAATATATCATGCTGTGAAAGAGCTTGTACCATTGCCAAACTCAAAGCTTGCGGATGGAAAGAAACTGCGATACAATATTGGATACTTTGGGAGGTGCATATGCTGAGCGATGAAGGCTTTGATCTTTGGGCGGATGGTTATGACAGGAGCGTCAGCCTTTCCGATGAGGATGGTACTTACCCTTTCGCGGGCTACAAAGCGGTATTGGGCAAGATATATCAGACTATTATGCAAGGCGGCGGTGTAGATATACTTGACATAGGCTTTGGCACAGGTGTGTTGACCTTGAAGCTCTGCAACATGGGTTGCAATATCACGGGCGTTGACTTCTCACAACGGATGGTTGAAATCGCAAGGGAAAGAATGCCCAAGGCCGAGCTTATCCTTCACGATTTTACAAAGGGTCTGCCTCATTCTCTGTCGGATAAAGGCTTTGATTACATTGTCTGTACCTATGCCGTTCATCATCTGACGCGCTCGGAGCAGATAATGCTGATTAAGGAGATGACGGGTTGTCTTCGCCCCAATGGAAGGCTGCTTATCGGCGATGTGGCGTTCATTAGCCTTGCCGAAATGGAGACCTGCAAAGCCGAGAGCGGCGGCGACTGGGATGACGATGAGGTGTATCCCATTGTCGATATCATGAAGAAGGACTTCCCCGATGTTGAGTTCGAAAGGCTCAGCTTCTGCGCCGGGGTGTTGAGCTTTTCAAAGTGATATTCACACTCGGAGCAGCTCGCATTACCATGCTGCCCGCGATTCTTGTCAAAATGCGCTTGACGGCAGACTAAAACACTGGTATACTCGTATCGTTGAATAATATACTAAAGGTATATTTCAAATTTTCTACTAATACTTGGAGGTGGTTTTATGAAGTATTGTCCAAAGTGCGGCCAGCCGCTCGAAGATTACATAGTGTTCTGCTCCAAGTGCGGAGCGGCTCAGGAAACGGCAGCGCCAACGTCAGCGCCCGCACCCGTCATCGAACAATCAGCAGTCAGCCCGATGGCAAGCGAATCCGCAAAGAAGGCAATGATCCTTGGCATAGTCGCCGCCGCGACCAGCGAATTGGGTGTTCCCGGTATAGTCTTGGCCTCTATCTGCAAAAAGGAAATCAGCAGAGCCGAAGAGCTTGGCGCTCAAGGCGCGAAGCTTCGTGTGGCAAGGATTTGCCGCAAGGTCGGTCTTATTGTCGGCATCATTATGACCGTTTTCTGGGCAATCTACATCCCGGTTATAATAGCCGCTTTTGCCGCCAATCTTTAACGGATTCAATAAGCTCTAACCCTAAGCCGCCCCATGATTTGGAGCGGCTTTTCTTATACCTTATCTACATTTTGGGGGTTTGAGACAGGCTCCTTGCTATGTCATCGTCGCTTGGTATGAAGTCATTCATCAGGCCGTCGTTGTATTTCTGATAAGCGTACAGGTCAAAATAACCCGTGCCCGTAAGACCGAATACTATATTCTTACTCTCACCTGTTTCGCGGCACTTTAGGGCCTCGTCCATCGCAACCTTGATCGCGTGACTGCTCTCCGGCGCGGGCAATATGCCCTCGACCCTTGCGAACTGCTCCGCCGCCTCAAAGACGTCGGTTTGCTTCACCGATCTTGCTTCAATCACGCCTTCATCATACAGTTCTGACAGTATGCTGCTCATGCCGTGATACCTGAGGCCTCCCGCGTGGTTTGGAGCGGGTATGAATCCGCTGCCCAAGGTATACATTTTAGCAAGTGGGCATACCATGCCCGTGTCACAAAAATCATATACATAGCTGCCTCGCGTCATGCTCGGACAGGATGCAGGCTCAACGGCAATGAATCTGCAATCGAGCTTGCCCTTGAGTTTCTCGCCCGCAAAAGGCGCGATAAGCCCGCCCAGATTGGATCCGCCGCCCGCGCAGCCAATAATAATGTCCGGCACTATGTCATACTTTTTCAAAGCTGACTGCGTTTCAAGTCCGATTATGGTCTGATGCAGCAGCACCTGTGACAAGACGCTGCCCAGGACATACCTGTAACCCTCGTGGGTTACGGCCGTCTCTACCGCCTCGGATATCGCACAGCCCAAGCTGCCGTTTGTGTTTGGAAAACGTTCAAGCATACTTCTGCCCACGGCGGTCGTGTCAGACGGTGACGGAGTGACCTTTGCGCCGTATGTGCGCATGACCTCGCGTCTGAAGGGTTTCTGCTCATAGCTGACCTTGACCATGAACACCTCGCACTTCAGGTCAAAATAGGCGCAAGCCATGGAGAGCGCGGTACCCCACTGCCCGGCTCCCGTTTCGGTGGTAACTCCTGCAAGCCCTTGCTTTTTGGCATAATACGCCTGAGCTATCGCGGAATTGAGCTTGTGGCTGCCGCTTGTGTTGTTGCCCTCGAATTTATAGTAGATATGCGCCGGAGTCTTGAGCTTTTCTTCAAGACAGTAGGCTCGAACGAGAGGCGAGGGGCGGTACATGCGATAGAAGCTCAGTATCTCCTCAGGGATTGGGATGAATCTCTTTGTCGTGTTCAGCTCTTGCTTAGCAAGTTCCGTACAGAAAACCTTGGACAGTTCTTCAAGCGTCATGGGTTTGTGTGTCGCAGGGTTCAAAAGCGGCGCGGGTTTTTGGGGCATATCCGCCCTAAGGTCATACCAGCACTTTGGAAGCTCGTCTTCGCTAAGATAAATCTTGTAGGGTATTTCGTTGTTCATACTCTTTCCTTTCCATTGGTAAAGTGGCCCAAAAAAGAAAAAGTCCCGACAAACAATGCCGGGACAGAAGCTCTGCGGTGCCACCCTGCTTGCGTGGTCTCCCACGCCGCTCACGCATACCAACATACGCGAATCCTTTGATAACGGGGGATTGATCCCGTCTTGCCTAATGCCTTTTGCAGCCCTCGGTTCGCCCTCGAAAGCCCATTCAGCGCCTCGTTCCGTGTCGCCTTGCAGCATCCGACGACTCTCTGAAAACGGAAGATTGAAGCCCTACTATCCTCTCTCAACGGTTTAGCGAATTATACACCCCGCATATCACGCTGTCAAGGATGATATATAAAGTTTACAATGTGCTTCTTGCTAACTGATTTGTTTGCCGAGGCGCTGCGCCCTATTTTCGCTTGAGAATTCGCCCGTTCGATGTTACAATCAAGATGACAGAAACAGTCGAGAAAGTTTGTTCTTTCCTCGTGTAAAATGAATGTGCTAAAGGAGGGCGGACAAATGACGGACAGAATACTTGCGGTTCAACGAATGCAGGACTACATAGCCACACATCTTGCCGACGAAATAAGTCCCGCAGATTTAGGGCGTGCGGCGATGTTCTCGCCATGGTACGCGGCGCGCATATTCAAAGAGCTGACCGGGGCGTCCCCCGCCGACTACATCAGACGTATGCGGCTCTCGAAATCTGCTCTTATGCTGCGCGATGTGCGCGTCAAGGTGGCCGACGTCGCGTTTGAGATGGGCTTTGAAAGCGTTGACGGCTATCAGCGCGCATTCTACCGCGAGTTCGGGTATAATCCGAAGGAATACTCCCGCAACCCGGTTCCGCTGCGGCTGTTCACCCCCTATGGCGTAAAATTCAGAGAGAGGTTAAAAATGGAGAGAATCGAAATGGAGAATGTTATGAGTGTGTTTGTTCAGGTTGTTGACAAGCCCGAACGCAAAATTGTGATGCTGCGCGGAATCGCCGCAGATAATTACATGGACTATTGCGGCGAGGTCGGCTGTGATGTATGGGGCATACTTACGAGTATGCGCTCTCTGTGCGGCGAACCCGTGTGCCTGTGGCTTCCAAAAGTGTACCGCAAGCCCAATACCTCCGAGTATGTACAGGGCGTTGAGGTACCCTTGGATTATGACGGAGCGATCCCCGAGGGCTTTGACGTCATTACCCTGCCCGCGGCAAAATACCTGATGTTTCAGGGCGAGCCATTTGCAGAGGAAGACTTCTGCGAGGCCATCGACGCGCTGCAGCATGCCATGGATCGCTATGACCCTTCCGTGATTGGGTATGCCTGGGATGATGACAATCCACGCATACAGCTTGAGCCACGCGGCGAGCGTGGTTACATCGAGCTGAAAGCCGTAAAGACGATTTGAATGCTCAACGAGCATGTGACCAAAGCTGCTTAGCGCTTCGGTAGAATCGCAAGATGAACGCAAAACAGCTTCAAGCTTTGCGCTTGAGGCTGTTTTCTTCTATATTAATGATAGTCATATGCCGTTCTTAACGCCGTCTATGCTTGTAGTTTTTGCACACAGCAGAAATTCTTCATGTCAACTTATGTCATAACAGCTATGGTAAGTTGCGTATAATTTGCGACTTTTGGGTTATGCCGGCCTGTCCGCTTGACTTTGACGCTCCATCAATTTATAATATTCAACGAG
>DAOPJM010000001.1:133287-159409 GCA_035399665.1 Clostridia bacterium | reverse complement strand
GGTTGCCCGTTCCTTCGCCCGTTCACTTATTGTTGTTGACGTTTGCCTGCTTTTAGATTAGCCCTCGTTCAGCTCATAGAGCTTGAAGGTGGAGCCTGTTCTGGAGTAGGTGAGGTACTTGGATGAGCTGTAACCAAGGTAGTAGTAGCTGTCGCCCGTCCAATTCGTGTTCCTCAGCTTGCCGGAGCTGTATGTCCACACAGCATAGCTGCCCGCCGAGGTCGTGTAGGTCGGATATCCGCCGCTGTCATACGCAAGGTAGCCCTTGGTCGCGTTGTAGAATCTCCAACCCGTTCCGCTCGCGCTCGCCGTGAACAGGAACGCCTGCTCGTCTGAGCCGTAGGTCGTCGTAATCATGTCGATGTCATAGCCCGTGCCATTCGCGGTGATGCTCGCGGTCGCCATCCTCGGATAGCGGCTTGAGCTTGTGTTGTACAGCGTGGTTGTGACAGCGTAGTTAGTGCTTCCGCTCGTGTAGACCAACAGGTACTTCTTGCCCGCCGTGATGGAGGTGACAAGGTTGTACTCGGCTCCGGACGGAGCTGTCGTCGGTTCTGCCGTGGGCGCTGCCGTCGGCTCTGCGGTAGGCGTTACAGTGCCGCCCTCGTTCAGCTCGTACAGGACGAAGCTGACCGCAGTCTTGGAGTAGGTGAAGTACTTGCTTGACGTGTTGAATCCAAGGTATACATAGCTGTCATAGCTGTAATCCGTGTTCTTCAGCGAACCGGCGCTGTAAGTCCACTCGATAAGTCCGCTCGACGCGAACACCGGGTAGCCGGAGCTATTGAACGCAAGGTATCCTGCGGACGAGTTGTTGAACGTCCAGCCGCTGCTGCTGTTGCCGCCCGCCGTGAGCCTGTAGCTCGCGTCGTCGCCGGAGCTGAGAGCGATATCATAGCCCGCGCCATTGGCCGTTACGGTCGCCGCAACCGCCTGCGGATACTTGCCGCTGCTGTAATAATTGGTGGTCATGACATAGGTCGTGCCGCTGTAATTGTACGCAATTAGGTACTGCTTGCCGGCCGTGACAGCGGTGACAAGGCTGTACTCACCACCGGCGGCGGCGGTAGGCTCAGCCGTCGGAGCTTCCGTCACAACAGGCGTCGGTGTTGCGGTTACAACAGGCGTCGGTGTTGCGGTTACAACAGGCGTCGGAGTTGCGGTCACAACGGGCGTCGGTGTTGCGGTCACAACGGGCGTCGGTGTTGCGGTCACAACAGGCGTCGGTGTTGCGGTGCTTGTCGAACCGGCCTGCTTATAGATGTAGACAGGCGACTGGCTTGCGGAGGAATAACAGGAGAACAAAGCGCTGGAGCTGTTCAGCTGCATGGTATTCCTTGTGTAGCTGCCCTGCGAGACTACGCTTGCAACGCCGCTTGAGAACGATATGGCCCAATTCGCTGCGGTACTTGCGCTGCTTTGGGTTTTAAGATAGTTGGCGCTTGATGAGGCGGCGTACAGATATCCGGAATTGACGGAATCATAGAAGGTCCATGCGCCGCTGCTCCCGCCTAAGGTGAGCTTTGCCACGCTGTCGTTGGATATCTCAATCGTGCTTTGCATAGATGAGTAGTCGGTAAGCTGCACGGCGGCGCGGTTATTGGAGTTCTGGGTTGTGCCGAGCGCCCAAACCGTCCCTGCTGACCTTACGCCTACTATGACAACGGTGTCGCCTGCCGATAAGCTGCTTGCGGAGGTCACAAGGTTATAGGTCGTTCCCGTACCGCTGCCTGATGTCGCCGTCGGCGTCGCTGTTGCTCCGCTCGTGGTCGTCGGGGTCGCCGTGGCCGAGGAAGAACCGCCAGAGGACGGCGAAACGAGATTTGAGGGAACGCTTTGCCCGAATATCAGCCAAGCGTACTCAGGGTAATCGATGAACACATTGCGGTTGCCCTGAATTGACTGAACTATGTCGTTGCGCTGCATTTCCCAGTCGTCAACGGGGTCAAGCTCCATCCAGTCCAAAAGAACCGTGGTGCTTTGAATGACGTCTGTGAGGTTTGTTTCATTCCAACGTACATAAACATAAAGAAGTATACGCGCAACGTCGCCTTTGACGTTGTCGTTAGGCTCATAATAGGTGCTGCTGTAAGTTCCCGCTATGGTACCGGTTGCATTGCGCTTCACGGTGGTTCCCCCCGAAACCTCGCCGTAAGGCTTGTTGCCCCTGGTGCTGTTGACCGTGGGGTCCGCAGGACGCAGATGATGCAGGTCTGACCCCGCGTTGCTCGTGGTGAATGTTCCAAGCGACTGTGGCCATATATGCTCACGGTTCCAGGTTGAACCGCTGTCCCAGGTGGAGCTTACGGAATCGTTCGTGTAAAACAAAAGGATTTGCGAGGTGTTGCTGCAATTTGTGTCGGAATACGCTGTAAGTGTTCGAAGTCCGTCATAGGAGGTCAAGGTGCTGTGGGTGCTTGTCATCAGCGTCTTTAGATTGCTCTTTAGGGTCGAGCTTGTCTGACCGCTGAGGGTCGAATAGGTGTAGCTTCCCGTGTAATACGCTTTCGCTGCGGAGGTAAGCTGTGTGCAGGTGCTGTTCCTCTGTCCGCTGTTGTATGAGTAGCTCGCCGCCTCGACCGTGTTGACAAACGGCAAAAGCGCGACGCACAACGAAAGCGTCAAGAGAATGGCGATAAGTCTCTTCATGTATTTACTCCTCTCATTCTATATAGTAATAATACATTCAAATAAGTAATAGGTTAATCCCAATTAGAACTTTTTGTGACCAATTTGTGACGGACACAGGGCAATACCCGAGTTGGAGTACTTTAGTTGTTTGAAAAGTTACTATTATATTACGTTTTTATGCTTTACCTCTATTTCAAGTTGTGGTACAATTCAACAAGATTAGTAACATGAGGTTGAAATGAAGAGGATCATTGTCTTACTTGCCGTACTCATACTGGCGACAACCGTATGTGCCTGCGATATTGGAACGGTGGAGCTGATGCCCACGGACAGCCCGACGATTATCGCCGAGACAGCGACAGCCACGAGCGAACCTACCGCGACGCCATTTAGCATAGCGCTGGACTTTTCCGCGACCGCTTCCCCCACGTCAGAGCCTACCCCCACGCCGACGCTCACACCCGTGCCAACGTTCACGCCGGAGCCTACCGAGATACCGTTCTCATATTATTGCCCGACCGTCAACATGAGCTTTGAGGAGCTTGTGGGCGGTCTGGATGACGCGTATTACAAGAGCGACGATGAGGTTTTGTGGCCCAAGGGCTATCCCGCCGCGGACACCTATAAGATAATTGTTGACCTCTATTGGCAGGTCATAATGATTTACTCCAAGGACGACAACGGCGAATACACCGTTCCCGTTCGCTACATACTCTGCTCATCGGGCAGCACAAGCGTAGGCTCCGAGACCCGCCAAGGCACTTGGGAGATTCAAAAGTGCAGGGTCAGGTTCGGCGAGTTCATAGGTCAGTACGCCGCGCAGTACTGGACGTTGATTCGTTCGCGTACCTACTTCCATTCCATACTGTACGACAAGAAGGACTTGAGTACCTATGTGGTGAGCGAGTACAACAAACTCGGCACGAAGTGTACCCACGGCTGCATCAGAATGACCGTTCCCGACGCAAGGTGGATATGGTACAACATCTCCTACGGCACCATTTGCGTGATACGCGAAGGGAGCAAGAGCGACGCCGAGACACAGGCCATCAGGGAAAAGATTATTTTGGCGGAGCCGCCTACTACGCGGCTGTCGCTGTCGCCCGGAACGGCGCCATACACGGACAACTGGAAGATTGAGGACGTGGACACCACGGTTCCCTTCATAAACGAGCAGCCGAACCGACCGGAGAGCTAAATGAAACGCATCATAGCAGTCCTAATATGTGTTCTGACCCTGTTCTGCGGCGTCTCTGCGGTACAGGCGGAGGGAGAGCTTGACACCGAGGCTCTGTCCGACGAGCTTACAGGTATACTCGTTTCCGAAATGAAGGCGAATCTGGACACCTTCTACGCGCAGAACCCCGAAAAGGGTACCTATACCAAGGTCTCAAGGAGCGCCAAGGACTTCGCCAAGCTCAACTTCTCGGTAAGCGCGGCCGTGGCGGGAGCCATGCCCGACCTTGTGAGCTGTCTGGACGGGAAGGGGCTTGCGGCAAGCTTCAGCTTCGATACCGAGCTTACTTGGCAGGAGGCAGCGTCCATTTTTTACGCCTACGAACGGGAAAGGGTGGAAAAGATACTCAACGAAAAGATAGTATGCGAAGCGAGCATAGCAGACAACGGCGCCTTGCTTGTGAGCGTACACTACCCCGAGTTCGAGGAGCTTGTTTACTACGACACCCAATCCGACTGGTATGTTTGCTGGATGGCGCTTTTATACATGAATACCCTGTATGACGAGAACGGCGAGGAGAAGGACTACGTTCATACCGAGCTTAGTACCGAATACCTTTGGAGTATCGCCTATCCTATGGACCTGAAGTACGTCTCCAAGCTCAAGGACGGTTGGTACAGAGCGCGTTCGCAGGCCACAAGGCGGCATATGGGAACGGACATCAAGGTTCCAGCGGCCACTCCCATACTGTCATGCACCAATGGCGTGGTCTACGCTACCGGTACGGCTTTGCTTTCAGGCAACTATGTTGTAATAAAGGACAGCTCAGGTTACTTCTATTATTATTATCATATAATCAATGAAGGCATTCTTGTGGAGACAGGAGATAAGGTTTTGAGGGGTCAGAACATCGCGCTCGTTGGCAGCACCGGCAATTCCGACGCCAATCACCTGCATCTTTCCATCTCAACGCCCGACAGAACCTACCTCAACCCTTACCTTGTTCTGAAGGACGCGCTTGCGCTTCGCTCCTCCTTCAAGTCCGCTTACGGCAAACGCCTGTCCGGTCTGCTTGAGATTGCGTGTCCGCTGTACTATCCGTATGATGCGGATTAGTATGGAGGTTTTTGAAATAGTTGCGCTTTTATCAGACTCGGGGCTTCTCGGGTCTGTATTTTTAAGGGGAATGGGGAATACAATTAGAGCATGAAATACAGGATTAACTACAAAATGCTATGCCTGATCATCGCGGGAGCGGTGCTTGTGGTGCTGCTCATAAGGGGTACGGTCATAAGCTGCAGACAGCGACAGGAGGAAGCCGCCGCGCCTGAGGTTGTGTCCGTCACTATGGTTCCCACCGCCGCGCCTACGCTTATCGCCGTAGATTACACTACGATAAGCAGCGTCAAAATAAAGGTCTATATGACAGACGAGGACAAGCTTGTCGAAATGCCGTTAGAGGAATATCTTGTGGGCGTGGTCAGCGGCGAAATGCCCGCATCATATGAGTTCGAGGCGCTGAAGGCTCAGGCCGTCGCGTCAAGGACTTACTCGGTATACAGCATCATCCACCACGGCTGCGGCAGCCATGAGGACGCGGACATATGTACGAACAGCAGCTGCTGTCAAGCCTATTCATCGCTCGCAAAGCGTGAGCAAAAATGGGGTGACAGCTTCATATACTACAATAACCTCATAACACGGGCGGTGCTGGAGACCGCCAATGAGGTTCTTCTCTACGAGGGCAGGCCGATTGAAGCCCTGTACCACGCGGCGTCCGGCGGTTATACCGAGAACTCCGAGAACGTCTACTCTGAGGCGTTGCCCTATCTAAGGTCGGTGCTTAGCGACAATGAGACGGGCAGTCGCCAGACAGGTTCGGTGACGTTTGCGTATTCAAACTTCGTGGACATGGTGAACCTTGCTTACCCGCAGGCGGAGCTTACGGTTGAGAATGTGGCGCGGGAGGTGGAAATACTGAGCGTCTATGAGAGCGGCAGAGTCGAGAGCCTAAGGCTCGGACAAACCGTGATAAGCGGCAAGCAGGCAAGGCGCTTGTTCTCGCTGGACAGCACGATGTTCGAGATAGAGCTTTTACCTACATCTGTCACCTTCAATACCAAGGGCTTCGGTCACGGAGTTGGACTGAGCCAAAGCGGGGCGAACGGCATGGCGCAGGGGGGCAGCGGCTATTTGGAGATACTGTTGTACTATTACACGGGCGTGGAGTTGGGCAAGCTTACAGAGGAGATGATGGGTTAATATGAAAAGAGTTGAATCACTGCAATTTGACCGCTTCGTGATATATCAGGACGACGAGCTTGGGTGCTTTACCCGCGATCCGGTGGAGCTTGTGCATTTTATGCGCATAAAGCGCAATGATCGCTGCTTGGATATTGGAACGGGCAACGGGATAATCGCGATATACGCTCAGGCAAGGCAGGGCGGGGAGTTCACCGGAATCGACGTGGACGAGGCGCAGCTTGCTTTGGCAAGGGAGTCGGCCGAGGTCAACAAGCAGGATATTTCCTTTTTAAACATGAATTTTATTAACGCGCCCTGCCTCTTAGGGTATGGGGGATTTGACGTGGTTGTCTCAAACCCGCCCTATTTTACAGAGGCATGTGAGAAGAACGCCCACAGACAGCTTCAAAGGCATGGGGACGAGGAACTTTGGGATGAGCTTTTCAAAGCAAGCTTTTTGCTTTTGAAAAACGGAGGACGCTTCTATATGTGCTGCCCTTCAGAGCTGCTTGCAAAGGCGTTTTCGCTTTTGTGCAAAAACAGACTTGAGCCTAAGCGCATGGAGCTTTTAACAAACAACAGCTCCGCAAGGCTCGCGCTCATCGAGACGGTCAAATTGGGAAAGATTAGCATGTATATTAACGTGCGCGAAGGGTAAACTTTGCTTATCACTTGATAACAGGAGGTTTTCCCTTGAAGAAACAATGGTTAGCGGCTATTATGGCCGCGGTACTGATACTTTGCATGGTGGGTTGTTCATGCAGGACGGACGTTACCCCAAGCGTGACGTCCTCTCCGATACCGACTGCCAAGGCAACGGCATTGGTCACGATAATTCCGACAGCCGTAACGACGCCCAAGCCCAGTGCCGAAGCGTCAGCCGAAGCTTCCGCGGGTGCAAATGCAAGCGACAACGCGCAAAGCTCACCTGCGGCAAGCGGTACGAACACTGCGGGAACACCATAAAGTCTGAATACTTTTCGTAGTCAGTAACTGCATCGGGTGACAAAAGGTCGGGAACAACTCCCGACCTTTTCATGTGTGACGATTTTTATGCGGTTACTTTGTCTCCTCTACGGGGAAGGAGGTGATAGTGCCGACAACCCGCTGTAAGAGCAGGGTAACGTCAACAACAGTTATGCTGCCGTCGCCGTTGACGTCGGAGAGCGCGAGCGCGATGCCGGTCAAAGCCGCGCCGGAGGAGCCGACTATGTGATTCAGCATAACAGTAGCGTCCGAAACGGTAAGAACTCCGTCAAGGTTGGCGTCGCCCCAGAGAGCGTAGCTTGAGCTTACGGTGTAGTTCTGCGTAATCGCAACATTGGTAAGGTCAACGTCCCACGCGGTCTCGCAGTACGCCGAGCCTTTGTCAGGAGAGGGAATGGCTGTAAGCGTGTCGCCGCTTATGACCTCGTAGCTTGCGACTGTCTCACTCTCGTTGGTTACGGCGTTTATTCGCACATAGGTAACGGTGTAGATAAGTCCGAATACCGCGGCTATCTCATAGTCCGCGTCAACCATGAATTCATCGCCCGACTTGACGTCAATATCACCCGCCATAAGGTCGGCAAGACCGTAGCCCTCATCAGGCGTCGCGGTTATCACTATCGTTGAATCCACCGCGACCTTGGCGGGGCTTGTAAGCGCTGTTCCGTTCTGCGTTACCGAGAGCATGCCGCCTGCGGACTGCGCCCATGTGAGGGTGTAGTATGGGATGGCGTCAAAGCTGTACTCGATGGTAACATTTGTCGTTACGGTGTAGCTGTCACCGCTGTCAATACCGTAATCCTGGGTTCCGTCGTTGATGGAGAGCTTGCCCGTCTCATACCACTCATCGGGCGTTGCCGTAATGACGATAACCGTTCCCGTATCGACTGACGCGCCGTTCGCTATGGCGGTGCCGTTCGCGGTGACGGACAGCGTTCCGCCGACCACAGTGTCATCCCAGCTTACCGTAAAGGTTGTGGGAGGGACATAACGCTTGTACAGGCATACGGCAGTCTCGGTAAGCTCTGAGGAAAACGCCCACTTACCGGTAGCAACCTCAGTATAGGCAACATAGCGGGAAGAATAGCTGCCGTAACTGTTCATCAACGCACCGTTGTCGGTATAGTACCACCTCAAATACGTAGACGTTCCGGAGCTTGACTGCGTGTACAAATCATTATAATTGCCATCATAACGGCGTAGGTAGCCCGAGGTGCTGACATTCTGTACATACGCATATGATGAAGCGGTGGGAACAGCGCTGAAGGTCCACTGATACAGGGTTGAAATATCGCTGCCGTCGCTCAATAACTCCAGAGCTTCGGTGCTGTCCGCTGTCCCAAGCACCGCGCCCACCGTTGTCTTGGTGGCGGCGCCTTCCTCAAGGAAGGTGTAAGCGTTGACGAGCGAGGCATTGTTTGTGCCGCTCATCAGGTACACCGTACTGCCGTCCTCGGAACCGATAAGATACTCCTCACCCGCTTCTATGGTGGTTGTCCTCACCCACAGATCCGGCACATAGGTTACGACGGTTATCACGCTTGTAAGGGTAAAGCTGTTCGTGCCGTCAGTGACTATACACTGTACTGTGGCCGTACCCGCCTTGACGCCCGTGACGACGCAGGACGAGCCGCTTGCCGAGATTGTCGCAACCGTGGTGTCGGAGCAGGACCAGGTGTAGCTTGCGGATTCAAGGTTGTCGTTTACCGTAAGCGTTCCGGTCTTGGTGGTCTTGACGGTCATGGACGTGGGCGAGATGTTCGCGTAAGGGTCGGCGCTGGCATTGAGCGTAATGCCGACATATTTAAGGCTTGAGCTTGCGCCTGACGGCGGGACGTAGTTGCCGTTTACGGGTTTGACGGTGATAAAGCCGCCGCCGTAGATGGTTGCAGACGAACCGGTGAAGATGACCGCGCCCAATAGTGAGTACATATCCTGAATATTGCTGTATGACGTCGGGTCGTAACCCGCTTGCATACTGAGGCTGTACAGCCCGTTATAGCTTGAGGCGCTGTTGCCTATCATGGCGGTGGCAAAGTTCTTTATAAGGTCAGAGGATGAGACGCCCATGGCGTTCGCGACCGCGGTGACCGCTGCGGTGCCGGAGGCAACCGAGTCGATAACCGTCTTGTATATCGTGTTGCCCTTCTGGGTGAACAGATACTGTGAGAACAGCATGACTATCGCATATCTTGCGTAAATATCTGATGCATTGTTGTTCCATGTATACATAGAACCGCCCTTGTGCAGGTCGTAATTGCTGTTATAGGTATACTCGGTCGGCGGATTGGTGTAGCTGGAGTAGGACGCGCCGTTCCATGAACGTATCCTTCCGTACAGACCGCTGCCTGGGAAGCAGACCTCCTCAGCCGCGCCGGAGAAGCCCTCATTCAGCCAAGTATCCATGCCGCCGGTCTCGGAATAGTTGATAAGATGCTGAAACTCATGAACCATAGTGCCGTAGCAGTCCACAACGTCGGTATAGGTTGTGCCGTTATTGGTATACTGAATGCCGGGCATGGTGTCGATGTGAATCATCGGCATGTTATTGCTGCTGCTGCTGAGGTCGCCGGAGTAGAAGTAGCCTGCGACATAGCCGTCGGAGATGCCGGACCAACCGTCGTTGATGTTGTAGAACATCAGATTGACCTTGCCATTGCTTTGCGGGTCGGAGAAGTCGCCAAAGCTTGACTGCATAAGGTCGAACTTGGAATCGAACACGTTAGCGACAGTCTCAGGATAGGTCGAATCAATGGTTGAAAGCGGGTAGTATGCGCTGTTGGTCGGTTCCCAGATGTAGCAATGGGCTCCGGCGTAGACGAGCTTAAAGGTCACAGTGCCGGAACCCTGGGATGAACTTGAAGGGCTGTAATACGAAATGGTGAAGCTCTTGGTATCGCCAACGCTGTAAGTCTTTCTTGTCGCCGAGTTTGTCTGCTCCCGCTCGACAAAGGGCATCATTGAGTCAACGTCGATGATGTTAAGCTCAGGCTCGTCGGAGCTTTCGCGGGTCTGCTGTGACGAGGAAATCGACGTCTGGATTAGGCCCGTCATAGTGCCGGTTGAGGCGGAAGAGCTGCTGCTCGAGCTTCCGTTGTAAATAACCACATAATCGCCGTCGTAGCCCCCCGTGGCGTCGTCGTCAATCAGAATTGCGTCGCGTACAACGCGGGTACCTTCGTTCTGCGCTTCTTCGACGGCTTGTGCAGTCGTTTCCTCGGCTGTTACCAAGGGCATCAAGCACGCGGTTAGGCAAAGCACCAACAATGCGCTGATAAAACGTTTATATATCATGTTCATCCTCCTTCATTCTACAATAGTTCGACAATAATATATCACTTTAATCGAAACTTGTCGATACCAATTCTGAAGAAACGAAAAGAAATAACCTAAAAATGTCATATTATTTGCCATTTGCTTTATTGACAGATGATGACAACCAAAACTTTATCGCCAAAGCATTTGTCATATGATCTGACTGCAGCGCCAATTCCCCCTTTTGTAACACAATTATGTTCCGCCAACCCACCCTTGCTCCTCAGGATGACAGCGAAGGTTTGTCGCCTGAACATTCGCTTCATGACGTGTTTGCACCGCCAGCCCACCACCTTTGTCATCCTGAGCGTAGTCGAAGGATCTTGCCGAAAACATAAAAGTCAAGGGGCGCTCACGGCGGGAACGCATTGTTTCGCGGGGGTGCGCACCTTCTCTGCGCGAGCTTGTTTTAAGATCCTTCGGCTGCCGCCTTAGGATGACAGTGAGGGTTGGTTCGTGGAATGTTTTGGGCAGCAGCGGGAGCGGTTAGTGGGGCATATTTGGATGACAGCGGAGGCGGTTGGCGGAATATATTGGATTGACAATTGGGGGCGGTTGGCGGAATATATTGGAGGACAAAGGGCGCGGTTGGCGGAACGTATTTGGGCTGACTTGAATGATTGATGTGCGACCTCACGGAATGTGATGCGTGGTTGCACTGAAGTATTGATGCAATCGCGGAGAATCATTAATGTGCAATATTTTACTTTACAAGACATGGCTGATATGGTATCATCATTTTTGGGCAACCCCGACAAAAGGGGTTGTCCATTTAATTTTTCGGAGGTTCAGTATATGGCCACAGTATCAAGAGGTATTCGCGCTCCCATCATCCGAAGCGGCGACGACATCGTTGCAATCACCGTTGATTCCGTGCTGAACGCCGCCGAAACCAGCGGCTTTGTCTTGCACGACAGGGACATTATCGCGGTTACGGAAGCCGTTGTTGCCCGTGCCGACGGCAACTACGCCACCATCGACGACATAGCGGCCGATGTACAGAACAAGCTTGGCAGAGGACACATTGGCTTGGTGTTCCCCATACTAAGCCGCAATCGCTTTTCCGTCTGCCTTCGCGGTATCGCAAGAGGCGCGGACAAGATTACGCTTATCCTGGGCTACCCCTCCGACGAGGTGGGCAACCATCTTGTAGACCCGTACCTGTTGGAGGAAAAGGGCGTCAACCCATGGACTGACGTACTGACCTCCGCACGGTTCTACGAAATTTGCGGCGAGTGCCGCCACCCTTTCACCGGCGTAGATTACATAGAATTCTACAAATCGCTAATTGAGGCGGAGGGCTGCGAAGCGGAAATAGTATTCGCGAACCGCCCCGAGACGGTCTTGAACTACACCGACAAGGTGCTGTGCTGCGACACCCACACCCGCGAACGCACCCGCGAACGCATCAGGAAGCACGGCGGCAACCTCGTTTTGACGCTCTGCGATATCATGAATTCACCCGTGAACGGCAGCGGCTGCAACCCCGAATACGGGCTGTTAGGCTCTAACAAGTCCACCGAGGACAGCGTTAAGCTGTTTCCCAAGAACTCACGCGAGGTCGCCTACGCCATACAAGACGAGATTATGAAGCGCACAGGCGTACACGTTGAGGCCATGGTATACGGCGACGGCGCTTTCAAGGACCCCGTTGGCAAGATATGGGAGCTGGCCGACCCTGTCGTCTCCCCCGGCTATACCGACGGGCTTTACGGCCTGCCCAACGAATTAAAGCTCAAGTTTCTTGCCGACAATGATTATTCGGAGCTATCGGGTCAGGAGCTTGCAGAGAAAATCCGAAGCAGAATACGAGAAAAGAACCAGAACCTCAAAGGCAGTATGCTCTCGCAGGGTACTACTCCCCGTATGCTCACCGACCTTATAGGCTCCTTATGTGACCTGACCTCGGGCAGCGGCGACAAGGGTACTCCCATAGTGCTTGTGCAGGACTACTTCACCAACTACGCCGACTGACGGCATTTTATGGGGCGGGCAGCGCTCGTCAAGCTTTATGCATTACATACACTCATTGGGCGTCAGCTTGAGCTTGTTCGGCTGACGCCCTTATTTTCCATTGCTATTTTGACCTGTTCGATTTTGCTTTGTCCTTACAG
The DNA here is from genome assembly GCA_035399665.1 of Clostridia bacterium. Classification (GTDB taxonomy): domain Bacteria; phylum Bacillota; class Clostridia; order Christensenellales; family CAG-138; genus DAOPJM01. The sequence continues at coordinate 146,941 of DAOPJM010000001.1, read as the reverse complement.
GCTCTGTTCGGTTCGGGCTATTATTTCATCCTGGAGCGCCTTGGAGAGGTTGCGGAAGTGGTCGGAATAGCCCGCGACGCGCACTATGAGGTCACGGTAAGCTTCGGGGTCGCGCTGAGCGGCAAGGAGCGTCTCCCTGTCCACCACATTGAACTGTATATGGTGCGCGTTCTGCGCGAAGTAGCCGCGAATGAGCGCAGCTATGCCGCGCCTGCCGTTCTCGCCCGAAGCGGCCTGCGGAGTGAACTTCTGATTCAACAGAGTACCGCCTGTATGCAGCTGATCCATCTTCGCCGCAGAGTTCGCGACAGCCGTCGGGCCGTTCGTGTCGTTGCCCTGAACGGGCGAAATGCCCTCCGAAACGGGCTTGTGCGCCCGCCTGCCGTCCGCGCTCGCGCCCATGACCTCGCCAAAGTACACATGACAGGTCGTGGGAAGCATATTCACCCTGTACATCCCTCCACGGTAATTGGGTCTGCCTGTTATGGTGTTGTAGTACATATTGAACACGCTTTGCATTATGTCGTCCGCCGCGTCGTCGTCGTTCCCATAATGCGGGGTGTGATTGAGTATGACGCCGCGCATATCCTCGCACCCGATAAAGTCATTCTTCATAGCGGCCATAAGCTCGCCCATGGTGAAGCGCTTCTTCTCAAAGACGTTGTGCTTGATTGAGGAAAGGCAGTCTGTGACCGTGCCTATGCCCACACCCTGAAGGTATGAGCTGTTGTACCTTGCGCCGCCCGCGTTGTAGTCCTTGCCGAGCTTAATGCAGTCATTGGTGACAACGGACAGGAACGGCGCGGGCATAAACTTAGCGTAAAGCTCCTCTATGACGTTTGAGCCTGTGAGCTTGATGTTTGCAAAGTATTCTACCTGTTTTCTATACGCCGTAAAGAGCGCGTCATAGCTTTCAAAGTCCTCCGCCCCTCCAAGCTTTGGTCCCAGCTGTCTGCCGCTCTCAGGGTCAAGTCCGTTGTTGAGGGTTATCTCAAGTATCTTGGGAAGGTTGAAATAGCCCGTGAGTATGTAAGCCTCGTTGCCGAACGCGCCTGTCTCTACACAGCCGCTTGCGCCGCCCTTTTGGGCGTCCTCCAAGCTCTTTCCCGCGTTCAAAAGCTCCTGAACAATGGCCTCGGTATTGTAGAAGGCAGGCTGCCCCCAGCCCTCTCTTGCTATGTCAACGGCCCTTAAAAGGAACTCGTCGGGGGTCTTGCAGCTTATCTGAACGTTGCTCGAAGGCTGTAACAGGCGCATTTCGTCCATGCAGTCAAGTATTATGTAGCTGACGTCATTAACACCATCGTCGCCGTCTTTCGTGATTCCGCCCGTGTTGATGTTGGCAAAGTCGGTATAGGTGCTGCTCTCCTTGAGCGTCACGCCCACCTTTGGCGGCGCGGGCTGGTCGTTGAACTTGACCCAAAGACACTCCAAAAGCTCCTTCGCTCCGTCCCTTGTCAGCGTCCCCGCCTCAACGTCGCGCTTGTAGAAGGGATAGAGATGCTGATCAAGCCTGCCCGGGCTGTAAGCGTCCCAGGGGTTCAGCTCGGTAGTCACGCAAAGATGCACGAGCCAATACATCTGAACAGCTTGAGTGAAGGTTTGGGGCGCGTGACGCGGAACAACCTTGCAGGTCTCGGCAAGCTTTGACAATTCGGCTCTGCGCTTTTCGTCCTTGCAATCGCTTGCAAGCTGTTCCGCGAGAGCGGCGTACCTGTCTCCCAGGGTTATCACGGCGTCACAGGCTATGTCCATCGCCATAAGCTGCTGTAACCTGTCCTCTGCTTGCTCGTCATGCTCAAAATCAAGGGCGGCTATGGCGTTCGCTATCGCCTCCTTATGCTCCTCAAAGCCCTTGATGAAGATGTTCTCCGAGCCAACGGTATGCCCGGGGCCGCGCTGCTCCATGAACTCGGTGAATAAGCCGCACTCATAGCAGGCCTTCCACTCCGGGGTCATCCTTGAGAACACGCGATCGCGCATACTCCTGCCGCGCCAAAACGGGATAACCACGTCCCTTTGAAGCTCCCTGTCCTCATCGCTCACCGAAAAGGATATAAGCTCTCTGTCATTCATAACCTCAAGGTCTTGCATGGTATGGCAGCAAAGCTCCGGGAAGGTCGGCGCGGCCTGAGGCGCGTCGCACTTTTGACCCGCGATAAGCTCATCCTCGCCAAGGTAGAGCTTTCTTTGCTCCATGTATCGTTTCAAAACGCTTGCGCGCATGACAGGCACGGAAACCTTGCCCTCCAGCTCCCTTACGGTCTCGGTCTCGATAACGGCGCGTTCAAGCGAAATCCTAACCTCGGCGGTAACGCTGCGTTCCCTAAGACGCTTGATCCTGTCGTTCATGCCCCTCTTATCAGTACTCACAGTCATAGCCATACCTCATAAATTCATTTTGAAGCTTTGTAAGCCGCCCCACATCGGGCGTCTCAAATCTTACCTGCGTCTGCCCCAGCCTTTGGGCCTTGCCCGTCCCCATCGAATGATAGGCGAGCAGCTTCACGCGCTTGCCCCTCACCCCAAGCTCAAAAAGTGTCTTGGGCGCGTTCATCAGGTCTGCGTCGTTCGCGCCCACTATGACGGGTACGCGAAGCTCTATATCGCTTCCCATGGAGTTTAGCCGCACAAGGTTTTGGAGTATGCTCTCGTTGCCAACTCCACAGAGCCTTTCATGCAGCCTGCTGTCAATACATTTTACATCATACAGGAAGCCCTTTGCAAGGGGGGCGACGGATATAAACGCCTCAAAGGGAGCGCAGCCCGAGGTGTCGATAAGCACTTCTATGCCCTCCGCGTTCAAAGCTGCTGTAAGCTCCGTTATAAAGCCGATGTCCTGAGACATGACCTCCCCGCCCGAAAGTGTTACGCCCCCGTTGGAGGCCTTGTAATAGGGCTTGTCCCGCTTGCAGATTTTGACCAGCTCCGACACGGTGTAGCTCTTCCCCGCTATCTCCCTTGCCGCGCCCTTGCAGCCTTCCACGCATTTGCCGCAGGCGGTGCAGGGCTTGCCGCAGGACGCGCAGTGCTCGCAGTGTCTGCATCTTTCCGCGTAAAACAAAAGCTGCCTGTTGTAGCTTATGCCTTCGGGGTTGTGACACCAAAGACAGCTCAAGGGGCAGCCCTTAAAGAATATGGTAGTCCGCACGCCGTTCCCGTCGTGCAGACAGTACCGCTGTATATCAAATATCAACGGGCGGCTCATGGCTCTATGTCATGCGAATAAAGCTCTCGCCGCACTTGGGGCAGCGAATGCGTATCTTGCCCTTGCCCTTTGGCACCCTCGTTGTGGTCTTGCACTTGGGGCAGCGGTAATACTTATGCTCCTTGTCGCGAAAACGCGCAAAGTAGGCCTTGACCCTGTTCTTCTTGGCAAGATACTTCTGATTCTCCGCATAGCGGGCGGAGCAGTTCTTGGACATCATTCTGAACATGGAATAGCCGATGCACCCAAGAGCCGCGATGAACAGTATAATGGAGATTATCTGCGCCGCATAAGCCGCGAAGAAGGAGAGGATATACCCCAATATCAGAAACGGCCATGCCAAAATTGTAAGCAGCTTGCCAAGGTCGTCCATGCCGTACCTGCCGTACATGAAACGAGCTATGCTGTTCCTGATTCTGCTGAAGAAGTTCCTCATTCAATGCCTCCGTGCTATAACTCTACGTTCGATTGTACGAGTATATCACAGCTTTCGGTAAATGTCATGTCCTTGGTGGCTCTAAATTGTGAACAGCATTTGACATTAACGTTAAAACGCGCCGCTCAAGGCGCGACGCCTGCGCCTGCGATATTCCGAGCCGATTTGCCGCCTCCTTTTGGGTCAGCTCCGAGAAGAATCGCAGCTCTATCAACAGCCGCTCCTTTTGCGGCAGGGCGTTCACCATGTCCTTGATGAACAGGGAGTCGTTGACGCTCTCCCAATCGTCCCTGCCCAAGCTCTCTGAAATTGTCATGCCGTCCTCGTTTGTGGGCGCGTCAAGCGAAAGAGCGGATTCCGCCGAGCCAAGAGCCGCCGCCGCGTCCTGCGGGGTGACGTTCAGCAGCCTCGCGGCGTCCTCTATGCATATATTCTCCTGCGAATCCTGCAAACGCTTGAGCTTATATGCAAGCTCCTTTTGGCTCCTTGAATACTTGACCATGCCGTCGTCGCGCAAGAAGCGCTTGATTTCTCCCGCTATAAGCGGCACGGCATAGGTGGAAAAGCATACGCCAAACGAGGGGTCGAAGCGGCGTATCGCCTTGAGCAGCCCTATCGCGCCCAGCTGCTTTAGGTCGTCCGCGTCCGCGCCCCTGTTGTAATAGCGCTTGGATATGGCGTACACAAGCGGCATATTCTCCGTCAGAAGCTCATTTTCCGCCTCCGCATCGCCGTCCTTAGCCCTTTGGAGCTTGGCCGCGAAATCCTCACTCGGCATTCCGCCCAAGTCTCTTGGTCATGTTAACGGTGGTTCCCTCGCCCATCTTTGAGCTTACGTCCATGCTGTCGGTGAACGCTTCCATAACCGCAAAGCCCATGCCTGAGCGCTCCAATTCGGGCTTGCTCGTGTAGAAGGGCAGCCTTGCCTTTTCTATGTCCTCTATGCCGCAGCCCTTGTCGCTGATTATGCATATCAGTCTGTCGTCCTCGCTTATGCAGCGCATTTCGACTATGCCGTCCTCGGCGTTCTCATAGCCGTGTATAATAGCGTTTGTGACGGCCTCGGATACCGCCGTCCTAAGGTCGGATAATTGCTCTATGGTCGGGTTCATCCTTGCGGCGAACGCGGCGGCCACGGCTCTCGCGAAGGACTCGTTCTCGGACAGGCTCAGAAACCTTATCTCCATTTCATTGCGTTCCATCATGCTACCTCCTAACGGCGTTCCACGAGCGCGTAAAGTCCGGACATCCTGAATATCCTGTCAATGGAGTCCGAGACCCCCGTAACGGTGAGCTTTCCGCCGCGCAAAGCAAGCTTACGATACCTTCCGAGTATGGTACCCAGCCCCGCGCTGTCCATGAAGCTCACGTCAGAAAAATCCATTACCAATTCCCTCACGGACAAATCGTGCAGCATGGTATCCATCATTACACGAGCCTTGTCCGCGCTGTGATGATCCAGTTCGCCTACCAGCCTTACGCTGAGCTTAGGACCTCTCTTGCTTGCGTATATGTCCATAGCGCCTCCGAATAAACTTCTCCTGTAATAGGTTCTCCTTGGGGCTTTTCCCGCCCTGCTTCGAAACTCGTCTGCTTTAGGCGAATACGCACTAATCCTCACGGCATAGACTTAATACATGAATAAAACTCATACCTTGCGGTTCGTAGCCGCGCTGCTGCTGCTCTTCGTCATTGTCGTTCTCCCGCTCAAGCTCATAGACGCGGACAGCAGAAGCATGATTCAGACCCTCTACGCGCATAAGGAGCGCCGCGTTTGCGGTACGGCCGTGATGTATCATATTGTCGGCTTTCGAAGCTATTCGGGCAGCGTCACCAATATGCTGAAGCGTCAGGCCGCCCTGTTCATGAAGGCCAACCCCGGCATGTACATCCAGGTGACAGGCATGAGCGTTGATGAGTTTGCGGAGCGGCTTGAGTACGGCAGAGAGCCTGACTGCTGCTCCTTCTCGGCGGGGCTGCTGTATGAGGAACAGCTATTGCCCCTTGACATGGAGCTACCAAAGCTCAAAACGGGGCTTCACGTCTCCCCCTATGCCGTACCCTATTTTTACAGCGGGTATTTCGTTGTAAAGGATAACGCCGACACAGAGCTTGCTGACCTTATGCAGAGCGGCGAGCTTTATATAAACGGCGTGAACGCCGCAAGGCTTGGACTTGTCGGGCAATGCGCACAGCTGAAGAAGGCGAAAGCGTGGGTGACGGATCTATCCGAGCTTGGCAAGGTCAGAGAGCTTTCCGCAACTAAGCCCTCGGCGCTTGACAACTGCACCGACCTTGTGATGTACCTTGGGGTGTACAGGGGCGCGTCCGACAAGTCCGCGTACATCGCTGAACGCTTCTTTGAATGGCTGCTCACCCCCAAGGCGCAGGAAGCGGTGAACGAGCTTGGCGCGTTCGGGGTCTTGGCTGACAGGGCTGACACGTTCATTGACAGTACGCTGCAAATGCTCACTGAGGTATACGCACAGCCGCTTGCGCCTGACCCCTTCCTGCTGTATACGCACAAGGGCGAATTGGACAGCGACGCCATGTTTGCCGTGAGCGGCGACGATAACGCAAAAATCCGCTTCAAAGAGCGTTTTGAGCTTGTTTACGGATGAAGTATTTGCTATAATGGATGTATGTATAGTTTTAGCGAAAAGACGCGCTCACGGCTTTTGACCCTCGGCGCGGAGGAAAACATAGCCCTAAGCAGGCTTACAAGCTTTGGGATAGGCGGGCCTGCCGCCTTCGTACTGCGTCCACGCGGCTATGAGGACGTCGCAGAAGCTCTAAGGATTGCCGAAGAAGCCGATATGCCCTGCTTTTTACTCGGCAAGGGCAGTAACATCTTAGCGGACGATTCGGGCTTTGACGGGCTGATTATTCGCTTGGACACCCCCCTACACCCTCCCGTATGGGATGGTGAAAGGGTTGTGGCCTGCGCCGCAGGCTCACTCTGTGCCCTCGCTCGCGAGAGCGTGGAGCGACAGCTTTCAGGGCTTGAACGGCTTTGCGGTATCCCCGGCAGCGTCGGCGGCGCTTGCGCGATGAACGCGGGCGCTTACGGCTCGGAGATTGCCGACGTGCTTAAAAGGGTGCGCGTCCTAAAAGACGGCGTTTTGCAGTGGGTCACGGTGCAAAAGGACGACCTTGGGTACAGGCGCAGCGTCTACGCCTTCCCCGCCTCCGTCATAGTCGAAGCGGAATTCCTGCTTGAACGCTCGCCCGATCCGCTTACGGAAATGCAGCGCTGCATGAACCTTCGCCGTGAAAAGCAGCCGCTCGAATACCCATCGGCGGGCAGCGTCTTTAAGCGTCCGGAGGGGTATTTCGCGGGCGCGCTCATCGAGGGCTGCGGCTTAAAGGGCTTCACCGTCGGCGGGGCGCAGGTCTCGCCAAAGCACGCAGGCTTCATTGTGAACGTGGGCGGCGCAACTTGCGGCGACGTATTAAAGCTTATTGAGATAATCAAGGAGCGCGTGCTTGAACGCTATGGCGTTTCACTGGAGTGCGAGATCAAGCGTTTCTCTGACGGGAGGTAAACTATGAAGCTGTTGATAGTCTCAGGCATGAGCGGAGCGGGCAAGTCGCTTACCCTAAACGCGCTTGAGGAGCTGGGGTTCTTCTGCGTGGACAACCTGCCAAGCTCCATGCTCGGTGACTTCGTCGCGCTGTGCGAGGGCGCGAAGCCGCCCATAGTGAACGCCGCCGCGACCGTGGACAGCAGGGAAGCTCTGCTTTCGGGCAGCCCCGCCGCCATGGTCAAGGCCATACGCGACGTTCCCGTTCCCTATGACATACTGTTTTTGGACGCCCGAGACGATGTACTTCGAAACCGCTACAACGAGACGCGCCGCCGTCATCCGCTCGGCGATTCGGGCGACGCGGAATCGGGCATCAAGCGTGAAAGGCTGTACCTGCAGGATATGCGCGATATGTCAAGCTTCATCCTTGATACAAGCGAGCTGAAGCCGAGGCAGCTTTCCTCCGCGATACACCGCTTCATACCCGAAACGGGCGTTGAGGAGGTGTCGCTCGTGGTGTCAAGCTTCGGCTACAAGCGCGGCGTTCCCGTTGACGCGGACATCATACTCGATATGCGCTTCTGCGATAACCCCTTCTACCATGCGGAGCTTAGGCAGCTTTCGGGACTGGACAAGCCCGTGCGCGACTTCGTGCTGGGTGAGCCTTATGTCGCGGAGTACCTCAAGGCGCAATGCGAGATAATCGCCAACACCGTACCACTCTTTGACAAGCAGGACAAGCACCTCATCCGCGTTTGCTGCGGGTGTACGGGCGGCAGACATCGTTCTGTCGTGGCCGCCGAGCAGCTGTTCACCATGCTAAAGGAGCGCGGGTTCAGGGCAAGGGTCTACCACAGGGATTTAAGGCTTGAGGCGCAGGACATCTCGGAGCGCTTCCCGACGACCTGATTTTTAGCTTAGTTAATTCAACAACGGGGTAAGGAGCTTAGCGATGGGCTTTGCCAACGACATAAGAACGGAGATACTGGACAACAGACCGCACGGGGCCGCAATCAAGCTTGCTCAGCTTGGCGGGCTTACCTTCAGCTGCGCTTCTATTCGTCTTGGGCGCTTGCCAAAGCTCGTTTACAGCACGGAGTATCTTCGCACCGCAAAGCATATTATGCAGCTTGCGGAAACGCTTTACCAAGTCGATATTACCATGAGCCAAAGGGTGCAGGAGCATAAGAGCGTTCCACTGTTTACCGTGACCCTTTCGGGCAGCGAGGTCGGCCGTATGCTGAACGACTTGGGCATACTCATCGACGGCGAGGACGGCGTTCGCATCATGCAGACCCCGCCCGACTATCTTTTACCCGACGAGGATTGCAGCAGAGCCTTTATACGCGGTTACTTCTTAGGCGCGGGAACCATGTGCGATCCCGACAGCGGCTATCGTTTGGAGCTTATCTGCCGAAACGCTGAGCTTGCAAACTTTCTCTGCGCCCTTGTCGCGTCCTTTACCTTGGACGCCAAGGTCGCAAAGCGCAAGTCCCGCTTCATAGTCTATCTCAACGAGGGCGACGGCGTGAGCGGCTTCATGGTGCTTTGCGGCGCACCCAATTCGGCCATGCGCTTTGAGGATATAAGGGTTCAGAAGGACATATCCAACTACATCAACCGCAGAAGCAACTGCGAGACCTCCAACCTTGACAAGCAGGTCACGGCTTGTGCAAGGCAGATTAGCCAGATACAATGTGTGCTTCGTCATACGGCTTCGGAGGATTTGCCCGATTCTCTGCGCGAGGCCGCGGAATTGCGGCAGGCGCACCCAACCGCCACGCTCTCGGAGCTTGCGCGCCTTGCCGGCATACACAAGTCCGGCATGAACCACCGCCTAAAGCGCATAGCGCAGATGGCACACGACTTGGAGGGCTTCGATGGCTGATTATCAGGGCTTCGCGCAGTACTATGACGACATGATGTGGGATGTGAACTATGACAAGTGGTTCGCTTACCTTGACGGGCTGATTCATGACAACGGCGGGGCCGCGAGCATTTTAGACTGCGCCTGCGGAACCTGCGAGCTGACGCGGCGATTCAAGACGGCGGGCTACGAGGTTTCGGGCTTCGACCTTTCAAAGGACATGCTGACGCAGGCTCAGGCAAAGCTCAGAAGCATGGGGCTGAGCATTCCGCTCTTTTGCATGGATTTGCGTGACTTTTCCGTGCATCACGGCGTTGACGCGCTGTGCTGCGGCTGCGACGGGGTCAACTACCTTAAGGAGCTTTCCGACGTTGAAAGGTTCTTCGACCGCGCATACTCCGCGCTCAAGCCAAACGGTCTCCTGCTGTTCGACGTCTCCTCACGCTATAAGCTCGAAAAAATCATTGGAGAAGGCTGCTTTTCCGACGTTTCGGAGGATTATGCCTACATCTGGCAGAACAGGCTTAATAAGCGGCGGCACGTCGTGACCATGGAGCTGTGCTTTTTTGTATCTGAAGGCGAGCTGTACAGGCGTTTCGATGAGACCCATGTGCAGCGCGCACACTCGGTAAAGGAGCTGTGCTTGGCGCTGCATGAGCATGGCTTTAGCGACATAAAGACCTATGAGGCTTTCACAATGGACGAGCCCGGCAATAAGAGCGAACGTATACAGTTCGTGTGCAGGAGGCGTTGAGCTTTCATACGCGCCGCACAATAAGGAAGGATTATACTATGGATAAAATTATTCACGCGGTCTGCTTTGACGGGCAGATATCGATAGCCGCCATCAGCGCAAGGAAGCTTGTATCCTCGGCGCAAAGCATACACGGACTTTCAAGAACCGCCACCGCCGCTCTCGGAAGGGATTTGATGATGACCGCGCTCATGGCGTCGCGCTTAAAGGACGAGCGCGAGAGCGTTTCGACCATATTTGCGGGACACGGCGCGGGCGGCAACCTTGTGTGCGTAGGCAGCTATGGCGCGATTGTCAAGGGCTGCGTCATGAACCCAAGTGTGGAGCTTCCCCCCAAGCCCAACGGCAAGTTAGACGTGGGCGGCTATGTCGGATGCGACGGCAGGCTTTCCGTGGTGCGTGAATTCGCCGCCAAGGAGCCATATGTTGGCGTATGCGAGCTTGTCTCCGGCGAGGTCGCGGAGGACTACGCGCAGTACTTCACCCAGAGCGAACAGCAGCCCTCCATAGTCTACCTTGGGGTATCGGAAAACGCCCTAAGCGGCGAGGTTCTCTCCGCCGGCGGGCTTTGGATTCAAGCTCTGCCCGACTGCTCCGATGAAACCATAGACGCAGTTAGTCTCCGCTCCGCCGAATACTCGAAGCTTGGCGAACGCCTCAAAGACGGCGAGGAGCTTGAAACCATATTGACAGACCTGTTCGGCTCGTGGGGCTATGCTCAGATGAGCCGCATGAACCCCGTCTACCGCTGCGATTGCAGCAGGGAGCGCATGGAACGCGCCCTTATCTCGCTTGGAAAGCAGGAGCTTACGGAGCTGCTTATAGCCGACGGGCAGGCCGAACTCGTCTGCCACTTCTGCAACAAACGCTATTTCTTCAATGAAAACGAGCTTGCCGCGCTCGTCTTGGAGGCCGAGAATGGAAGATCATAACAACGGCATACTGCAATTCGTGCGCGACCCCGCCATGTATGTCAGGCTCGGCGTAAAGGCCGCGCAGAAGGAGAACCCGCTTGTGGCGCTTTCGCACTTCAAGAACGCGCTCTCTGCCGACCCCAAGAATGTTGAGGCTCGAATAGGGCTTGCCGAGATACTGAACCGCCTTGGGCTGTATCAGGAGAGCATAGTTCAGCTTAACATGGTGTACGGCTATAACCCAAACCCGCCCTCCGAGATTCTTTTCGCGCTCGGCTGCAACTACCTTTCGATAAACCGCTTCTCGGAAGCGGCCGACTACTTCGATATGTATATAAACGAGGAGCCGGAGGGTCAGTATTCCCTGACCGCCGAATCCTATCTTGACCTCATTGACGATGAGGACGCGCTTTGCGGCAGCTTTGAATACGACATGTACGAAGGCTCCGGCGTGTATGAATGCATAAGCGAAGCGCATTATCTCTTTGTCAGCGGTAATCGCGACGAGGCTGCGAACCACCTCAACTCCTGCCTTGCGGACTACCCCGATTCCATACGCATTCGTCAGGAAATCATTCTTTACGAGCTGATTGACCGCAAGACGACGGACGTGGAGCAATCCTTGTTTGAACTGCTGAAGCTTGACAGCAAGAACGTCAGAACGCGCACGCTCATGGCCACGCTCTACCTCATGCGGGGCGATACCGAGAAGGCCGCAAGTATACTCGAAGGCGTAAAGAGCTTTAAGGACTGCAATCCTGCGGACCTGCGCTACATGGGTTCGGTGCTGTTGGACCTGTGGGACCTTGACGCCGCGCTGCCCATATTTGAGTCCGTACTCAGCTCCGACCCCAACTCCGATGTGCTGCTGCATCAATACGCCGTCTGCTGCTACTTTCTTGGCGATCCCAAGAAGGCGGCCTCCTGCTACAAGCACATTCTTGAGATTGACGAGGACGATTTGGTCGCGGCGTACTACCTTGAGCAATGCTCCGAGCCTCTGAAGAAGGACTCGAAAAAGGGCTGGGTTGACAGCTATATGCTGCCCGTTTCGAAAGCGATTGTTTACTTCAAGCGGTTTGTCCTGTCCTTGGGTGAGGACGGGCTGATAGTCAAGGACAACTTCGACAGCGACATTGAGTATTACAGAATACTTCGCTGGGCGCTGTTGACGCAAAGTCCCGAGTGTCAGCAGCTTGCGCTGCAAGCTTTGAGCCGCTGCCCCGGCTCAAGATGTGAGGAGTTGCTGAGAGAATTTCTGTTGTCCTACGATCAGCCCGACGAATCCAAGATGTACTGCATCAACGTGATGAACGCGCTTAATATCCCCGAGCCACGCCCTGCCATGCTGCACGGCAGCCTTGTTCTGCGCGACCCAAAGATTGTTGCGCGCCCCGATGATCTCCCCCGCTCCTATGCCAAGATGTACGATGATTTACAGCGCTTACGCGAGTGCGGCGAGCTGCCCGGCTACTCGCCCTTCGTCGCGGAGGAGATGCTCAACGCTTACCTGAACTCACTCAAAGGCGAATACCCTCAGCTTAGGCCCAAGCAGCGCGACGCGATTGTCGCCGCCTGCGCAATCATCCCATTTGGGCTGGTGCTTCACAATGGCATGGAGGAAACGATTTGCAAGCTGTTTGATATTACCATGCGTCAGCTTGGCTACGCAATAGACAGAATACGCGCCGCCGTGGAATCGGACATGGAAGATGAGACGGACGACACAGACCCGCACAGTGAGGAGGATGAATAGTTATGCGCTTTATTGCAAGCTGCAAGTTAGGTCTTGAGTCCACGGTAACAAGACAGCTTAGGGATTTGAACATAGAGGTTGAGCAAACTCAGGACGCAAGGGTGTTCTTCAGAGGCGGCTTTGAGGAGCTGTCGCGTGCCCTGCTGTGGCTTCGCACCGCCGAGCGGGTATTCTTGGAGGTCGGCAGCTTCAAGGCTCACAGCTTTGACGAGCTGTTCGAGGGCGTCAAGGCTTTGCCCTGGAGCCGATACTTAAAGCCCACGTCCCGGATACACGTCAACGGCAAGTCGGCCAAGAGCACGCTGTTCTCCGTTTCGGACTGCCAAAGCATTACAAAGAAGGCCATAATCGAAGGCTTGAAGTCGCAGTGCCGTGTCAGCGTCATTCCCGAAACGGGAGCGGAAATCATTGTCGAAGTAGGTATGCTCCGCGACGAGGCTTCGCTTACGTTGGATTGCTGCGGCGCGGGGCTTTCAAGGCGGGGCTACCGCACCTACAACGTTGCCGCGCCTATCGCGGAGACCTTGGGCGCGGGGCTTGTCATGCTCTCGCGCTTCTCCAAGGGTACGCCGCTTGTGGACCCCATGTGTGGCTCCGGCACAATCCCGATAGAGGCCGCCATGATTGCCCAAAACCGCGCGCCCTCGCTCAATCGTGAGTTCGCCTGCGAGAAGTGGTTCTTCTTCGATAAAGCCGCTTTGGAGCGCGAGCGGCGGAACGCAATGGACGCCATTGACCCCGCTCCCGTCATGATATCGGGCTATGACATAGACCCGCGCTGCATAGAGCTTTGCAAGCTGCACGCCAAGAAAGCGGGGGTAAACCTCAGATGGAAGGCGCAGCCCGTTAAGGCTCTTTCCTGTCCCGAACCGCATGGCGTTATCATCTGCAACCCGCCTTACGGGGAAAGACTGCTGAACCGAAAGCAGGCCGAGGAGCTATATTGTGAGATGCGACTGGTGTTTACTGGGTTGTCAGACTGGCAGATAAACATTATCAGCTCTCAGCCCGATTTTGAGCGCAGCTACGGGCGCAGAGCCGACCGAAGGCGCAAGCTGACCAACGGCGGCCTGCCTTGCACTCTATATCAGTACTACCCGCCGCGCAATGAATACTGAGGGATTGTTTGTAATTTCGCCTTGTCGCTATTCGCCCTTCTACCCCCTTTGTCATCCTTAGCCATAGGCGAAGG
>DAOPJM010000001.1:113979-133187 GCA_035399665.1 Clostridia bacterium | reverse complement strand
ATATTGCAGTTTAGCACATTATATTTAACATCGCATGGACACGGGGGCTTTGTCCGTGCTACAATACCTATGAATGAGAGGAAAGCGCATGAACAGTGCCATAATCGAGATAGACGTACACAACAAGAGCTGCGCACAGGCAAGGGCCATGATAAGCGCGATACTGTATAAGTCCAAAGGCGTATACAGGATTCGTGTCATTCACGGCTGTCACGGCGGCACGGCGATACGGGATATGATAAGGACGGAGTTCCCCAAGCGCAAGGGTGTGATTCGGGTAGAGTCCGTGGGCGAAGGACGCAGCGAGATAGTTCTTAGGGAGTACTGATGTTCAGAGTCGATGAAAGGTCAATAAGCTTTATGCGCGACTGCGCGGACTACACGGGCTGCTATAAGAGCGTGGCTGATTGGATAGAGCCGTATATTTCGGGCATGAATGAGGTCTATGAGGTGGGCTGCGGAATAGGCCGCCTCAGTGTCGAGCTTGCGCATTGCTGCAAGCACATAACGGCGGTTGACAATAACGCCCTTGCCGTCACGGAGCTGAAGGACACGATACACAGGCGTACAATCACGAATGTTACGGCGTTGTGCGCCGACGCCTTTGAGCTTCACGATACTGGCTGCGACGCGCTTGTATCCATGCGCTTTGGAAGTCTTGACGAGCTTGACGGCATTGCGTCAAGAGTAGGCGCGAAGCTAATAATCATCATTGCGCGTTCAACCAAGACGCGAAGGTTCTGCATGGAAGCGGATGAACACGCGCTGTACGGCAAGAGCGGTCTTGACGCATTGGACGGCGGCGACAGGGTAATAGATACTATGGATATATCGCTTGACATGGGTCAGCCTTTTTCATGCATGGAGGACGCTCAAAGCTTTTTCGAGCTTTACAGCTTCGGCAAGCATGGCTTGTCAGACCCTTTAGAAAAGCTGATAAGAACGGGAAACAGTGAATTTCCCCTGTATTACCCCGCCATAAGCGATTTCACACTATATGTATTGCGCCCCCAAAGCCCGCCCGGGCGGACTTAGGCTATATGCTCCGCGTCATCATCATCAACGCAAAACACCATGTATTCAAGGGTGGGACCGAATAAGCGCCTGCCGATGAAGAAGCCAAGGACGGCGGCGAGCATGGCAAAGAAGCGCATCTGACCATTTACTGCAAGAAGTATTGCAAAGCACGCTCCCACAAACGCGATGAGAACAAACAGAAGATCGCAGATTACGCACACCCGCTTTTGCCCCGAATTGAGACGCACAAGACGCAATACGGCATACGGAAGCGCAAGCCCCGCCCCGAAGCAAATCATCAGGGCGAAGGCCTTCAGCTGCGGTACAAGCTGCATCATCGCTTTATCTTTGAGAACAGACCCCGTCGTTCGGGTGTTTCGGGCGCGTATTCGATGGCGATGATATTGCCGTCTATCACGGCAAGTCCTTCCTCAGGGTTGAGCCGCGCCAGGTGCAGCGAACTGCCGAACACGCCCAAGGAGCCTTCTGTCGTCACTAACTGCGCTTCGTCCTCGTGAAAGCTTTCAACCTCGATTACGCCGCTTACCCTCACCAATTTCTTGTTCTCAATTATCACGTTTTGCCCCAAAGGTCTCGGCACCTGTAATTCCGAAGATCGTCTTTCCATTCGTATCCTCCACAGCTTTGTTGATAAATAATATGCTCGTCCCGCGCTTAACTTTCCGCTTATCGAAAATGATTGCTAATTCCCTCCATTCTGTGTATAATGACTTGCACGGGCGACGACCCTAAATACTATATTATAGGCTTGCTGCAAGGAGGAAGGCATGAAACCCGCGGGACGCTTGATAGAGAAACAGGTGAAACTGGTTCAGTCATGGTTTACTGACGACATAGAAACATCCAGAAAGGCTCAGGATGTAATCGGCGAGCTGGGCGCGAAGGTCTACCAAAAGAAGATAAGCTTCGAGCCGTTTTGTGATGAACCCTTTCAAGCGGAATGGGCCTGTCCCAAAAGACCCGTCCGCAATGCCGCGATACTCTACCTTCACGGCGGCGGCTATACGGCAGGCTCGGTGGAGTATGCCAAGGGCTTTGGAGCCATGATTGCCGACAAATGCAATGTAAAGACCCTGTGCGTGGGGTACAGGCTCGCACCTGAAAACCCATATCCCGCCGCGATGGACGACGTCATGGAAGCCTATCGCATGATGCTCTTGAGCTATCCTGCGGAGCGCATAGCGGTAATCGGGGAGTCAGCGGGAGGCGGAATGTGCTATACGCTGTCCATGCGCGCAAGGGATGAGGGCATAAAGCCCCCGCGCTGCATAGTCGCGCTGTCGCCGTGGACGGACCTTTGCTGTGATTTGGAGTCATACAAGCGCAACGAGGGGCTTGACCCGACGCTGACGCAGGAGCTTTTGACGATGTTCGCAAACATGTATGCCCCCAACGACAAGAAGAACCCCTATGTCTCACCGCTGTACGGCGATATGCGGGGTCTGCCTGAGTCGCTGATTTTCGCGGGAACTCACGAGGTGCTTGAGGATGATTCCATCTTCATGTCCGAGAAGCTCAACGAAGCTGGTTCAAAATGCACGCTGCATGTAGAGGAAGGCGGTTGGCACGTCTACGTCCTGTACGGGGTCTACGAATCCCGACAGGCCATGAAAAGGATTAAAGCGTTTATATGGGAGAAGATATGCAATGGTAAGGGATAATCATGAATGGATGCAGTTGGACAACGCCGCGCTCATATACCCTGTGGCGCGCAGGCGCAACTGGATGGCCATGTTCAGGGTCAGCGCGGAGCTTGCGGAGGATATAGACCCAAGCTTTCTGCAGCTTGCTTTGGAGCGCACGATAAAGCGTTTTCCGAGCTTTGCGCAAAGGCTCAGACATGGCGCCTTCTGGTATTATCTTGAACACATCGACGCAATCCCACGCATCCAGGAGGACGTTGCAAACCCCTGCGTGCGTATGGATCTCAAAAAGAACTTTGGCTATATGTTCAGGGTCAGGTATTACAAGAAGCGGATTGCCTTGGAGGTTTTCCACGTCTTGACCGACGGTACGGGCGGGCTTGTGTTTCTAAAGACCTTGGTTGCGGAGTACCTGAAGTTTAAGTACGGCACACAGATTCCAAGGGGCAATGGCATACTTGACTGTGACGAGGACGCCACATTGGAGGAGCTGGAGGACAGCTTCCTTGCCAACGCCCATAACGAATGTATCAACCGCCATGAGCAGGCGTCCTACCGTATCTATGGCAGCGGTTCCCCTGATTTCATGTTTGTCACTGCCGGCATAGTCTCAACCGACGCTCTGCTGTCGAAAGCCAAGGAGTACAACTGTACCGTCACGGAGTTCTTGACCGCCGTACTGATACTCGCGGTCGCCAAGATGCAGCGCAGGAAGGAAGGCGGCAGACTTAAGCCCGTCAAGGTCAACGTTCCCGTGAACCTTCGCAAGTTCTATGACAGCAAGACGCTCAGGAACTTCTCATCATACGTTAACCCCGGCATAGAACCGCGTTTCGGTGAATACAGCCTTGAGGAGACCATAAAGGCGGTCAAGTATTACATGGGGCTTGAGATCACGGAGAAGCGCATGAACGCAAGGTTTGCCGCGAATGTCAAGTCGCAGCAGAACGCCGCCCTGCGCGTCGCGCCCATGGTACTCAAAAAGTACGTCATGAAGTCCGTGTACCTGGTGGTGGGGGACAGGTATTCCTCCACGTCCATGTCCAACCTGGGTCAGGTGAGGCTGCCCGAGGCGATGGCGGCGTATGTGCAGCGCATGGATTTCATGTTAGGCTCGCTGCACTCCAACCCCGTGACCTGCGCCTGCCTGTCATATAACGGCAAGACCTGTATCAATTTTACAAGAACAATCGTGGAGCCTGAGACGGAACGGAACTTCTTTACCGCGCTCGTCAAGATGGGAATCCATGTTTTAGTCGAGAGCAACGGAGGTATTGATTGATGTCATACTGTGTGAACTGCGGAGTGGAGCTTGCTCCATCCGAAAAGAGCTGCCCGCTTTGCAAAGTACCCGTACAAAACCCCGCGTCGCCTTGGGTTGAACCCCAAAGCACGCCCTATCCCAAGAGGGTAGAGAGTATCATCAAGAGGGTGGACAGGCGATATGGGGCGCTGCTCGCGGGCGTCGGGCTTGTCGTTCCGGTTCTCTGCTCCTTGCTTATAGACATACTCATGACGCATACGCTAACATGGTCGGGCTACGTTACGGGCGCCTGTTTGTGCCTGTTTGTATGGGTGCTGCTGCCGATGTTGGTAAAGGGCAGGCACAGCCTGTATCTTTATATGCTCTACGATGAGCTTGCCCTGCAGCTTTACCTCTGCTGGATATGCTTCGTGACAGTGGGCATTCCCGCCTACCTCACGCTTGTACTGCCATTGGGTCTGCTGCCCTACGCCTTTGCAAACGGCTTTGTACCGATAGTGTGCAGCAAGAAGCTGACCAACACGCTGTATGTTCCCGCAATCGCGGCGTTTATGGCGGCGGTGCTGTGCGTTCTTATCGAGCTTACAATCGACCTCAATAATACCCCAAACTTCGAACCGATGTGGTCGCTTATCGCAGCCGTTCCCTGCATTGTGATAGGCGTTATGCTCATACTCATAGAGGGCAAGAAGAACCTAAAGGACAAGATTCACAGAAGGCTGTTCATTTAGACATACGGAATAGGCGGTCAAAGCCCGCCGTAAAAGCATATCGCAGTTGTCGCCCTCGGAGTACATTCGAGGGCCTTGTATTTCAAACTTTTTACATAAGTAGTTTAACAAAGTATATTGACAGGTGAGGTACTTGGTGTTATTATACACTCGAACGAAGGAGGTGACGCGAATGTCTATCGCCGGAGACCTGATAAGGGGTCACACCGAAGCCGTTATACTGGCAAGGCTCAAAAAGTCGGACAGCTACGGCTATGAAATTAACAAGAACATATCACAGATTACTCAAGGCCGTTTCGAACTCAAGGAAGCAACGCTATACACGGCGTTTCGAAGGCTTGAGGACACGGGTCTTGTCGAACCGTACTGGGGAGAGGGCGGCGGAGCGCGCCGCAGGTATTACGCGATTACCACAAAGGGCAGGAGCGAGTGTGAGCGACTGCGCGGGGAGTGGAGAGAGACTAAGGATATAATGGATCAACTCTTGGAAGGAGAGGAAAGGACATGAGGGATAAACTTATCAGCTATATAGACTTTCTGTTCGCGGGAATGCCCAACAACGCGAGAACCGCGGACGTCAAAGCCGAGATACTGCAAAACTCCTTGGACAGATTCGACGACCTTGTAAGCGGCGGCCACAGCCCCGAGCAGGCGTACAGCATGGCGATTTCGGGGATAGGCGATGTGAGCGAGCTTTTGACCGCGCCTGAGAATGAGATAGTAATCGGTGAGACCGTGGCAAAGTCCGAGACGGAGCAACAAGCGGAGGAGTACCCAAAGCAGGATTTCAAGGCGAGTCGCGACGGAAGTCTTATGGTCGGCATAGCCATAGGCCTGTATGTGGTCTGCGTAGTACCGATTTTGGCGATAGGCCCACAGGTCGGCGTTCCGCTGATGTTCGCCACGGCAGCAATCGCCACCGCCTTGATTGTGATAGGCGGTAACCTGAAGCGCTTTTCAAGGATTTTCCCCCTGGGATCGCCAAAGGTATGCTGTTCCGGTATGATTATGCGCGGCATGGGCGTAGGCCTATATGTGTTCTCGTTGGTACCGGTAGTGGCGGGTTTGCCCGCCACGTTGGGAGTATCGCTTATGTTCGTGTTTATAGCTGCGGCAACCGTGCTTATCATAGTCGGAAGCGGCATGGTAAAGCAGGGCAAGCGCGACAACCAACATCCCGCGGGAGCGGCTCCGCTCAGCCTCCAGGAAATCAAGCTGAATAAGATTGCAAGTATAGTATGCAGCGTAATCTTCTTTGTGGGACTTGGCGTATATATGCTTATCAGCATGGAGACGGGAGCATGGTACATCACATGGTTAATATTCGTTATCATCTCCTGCGTCTGTGGAGTGGTGAGAGCGATATTCGACCTTATCAAGATTGGCAAGAAGGAGGAGCGGTAATATGCGCGGCGGAGCAATAGCAAGGATAATAATCTTCAGCCTTTTGGCTGTGGTATTGAGTTTAACACTTATAGTCACACTGCTTGGAGGAGCTATAATGAAAGGTATTGATTTTAACTGGACGCGGCTAAACCTGTTCCCGACATGGTTTACCATCGACGGCAATGACAGCGATTTCAATGTAGGTTCGGGTTCCGTGAGCAGCGAGGGGCTAAAGTCCATCGATGTTAATTGGGTCAGCGGCAGCATCCTCATTCAACCCATAGACGGCGATGAGATAGTGATAAGCGAACCCGAGCAAAGCTCAAGCGACTATCAGCTTCGTTGGAAGCTTGACGGGGGTATGCTCAAGGTGAACTTCTGCAAGGCGGGAAGGGCGGCGGCGGATGTGCTGACGACCAAGAAGAACTTGGTGATAGGCATTCCCACAAGCTGCATCGAGACCTTGGACGAGGTAACGATAGGGAATGTTAGCGCGAACATCAGCGTGATTTCCATCAGCCCCGACAAGCTCACCATTGAATCGGTATCGGGCGGGATTGAGCTTTCGAACATCAACTCAGCAGAACTGGACATAGACAGCGTGTCGGGCAAGGTCAAGGTCTCGGGAAGTATCAAAGAGATAGACATTCAGAGCGTTTCCGGCGAGATAGAGCTTGAGCTTATCGAAGCTCCGAGGCAGATGGAGCTTGAGACCACGACGGGCAACATAACCCTTGATATGCAGGATGACGCGGCGTTCACGATAGATGTTGACACGGTGTCGGGCGACGTGGAATGCGTGCTTTCCATGCACAAGACGGACGGCAAATATCTCATCAACGGCGGCGGCAGCGAGTATGATATAGAGACGGTTTCGGGCGATATCACCATTCATTGACACAACAAGAATTACAGCAAAGCGGCAGGGAGTTCCTTGTCGCTTTTATCGTTCCGCAACAAATGCCATATGAAAAGGGGCTGTCATGGCAAAACCAATCGCAGCCCCTTCAACTTAGTTATTCAGTTCCTGAGCCTTAGCCCCTTTTGGGAAGCTCATCCTTGGCGATACAGGCCAATACCAGCTTGACAGCGTTCAGGCCGTCCTCCATGTCGGCGGTCTCGACGGGGGTATGCACATAGCGCGTAGGCACCGAGATGCAGCCCGCGAGGTAGCCGCCCGCGGTTTTCTGTATGGAAGCGGTGTCGGTGCCGCCCGCGTGCAGAACCTCACGCTGATAGGGTATGCCCGCTTCCTTTGCGACGCTTTCCATGAAAGCGATTACAACGGGCTGGCACAGAACGGAGCTGTCCTTTATCTTGACCGTGGGGCCGCCGCCAAGCTTAACCGCCATGGGGAAGGCGTGAGGAGTATCGCCCGTCAGGGTAACGTCAAGGTTGATGGCAAGGTCGGGGTTGATGGCGTAGGCCGCGACGCCCGCTCCTCTAAGGCCGACCTCCTCCTGAACGGTGAACACGGCGTACACATCGTGGTTGGACTTGGCGTTGATGAAGGCCTCGGCGACTATCGCGCAGCTTAGGCGATTGTCAAGAGCGCCGCAGGAGAAGCGGCCGCCGAGCATGGTAAACTGAGTGAGGTATACGGCGATCTCGCCAATGGGAACGAGAGCCTCGGCCTCCTCGCGGGTGGACGCGCCGACGTCTATCACAAGGTCGTGGATGTTCCACTCCCTTGAGGTTCTGCCGGTGGCGGGCAGGTCGAAATAACCCTTCTTAGCGGTAATGCCGACGACGCCGTTGCCAAAGATTACGCGCCTTGCTATGGATATGGCGGCGTTGATGCCGCCGACGTTGGACACGCGGATAAAGCCGCTTTCGTCCGCGCCGAGGGCGATAAAGCCTATCTGATCCATATGGGCGGAGAGCATGACGCGCTTGCCGCTCGTGCCGCGCTTTACGGCGATAAGGTTGTCCATGGCGTCAAAGTAGGTCTCATCCGCGTAGGGCGCGACATAGGAGCGAATCAGCTCGCCAACCCTGCGCTCCCTGCCGGAGGGCCCGTAACACATGAGAATATCTTGCAGCATATCGGTAAACATTTACAGTACCTCCTTATAGGTCTTGTCTTTTAGGAACGTGTCGATAAGGCACATAACGGCCATGACGTCTTGGCAGGCCGCGACGCTCGTGGGCGAGTGGGGCTGGCGGACGGGTATGCCGATAAGCCCGAAGGGGCAGCCGAACAGGAACCTGCCCGTGCGTCCGTTGGGCTGAGCGCCGCCATGTACCGCAGTGAAGGGGATGTCGTTTTGGATTGCCGTGTCGCGCAGGGCGGTGAACAGCTCATACTTGACCATGAGCGACGAATCCATGTAGGAAATCGCGGCCCCGCCTTTGCAGGCGACGTTTGTGACAGCGCCCTCGCGGACTATGCTGTCGTCGGCTTCAATACCGTCTACGGAAAGCACCAAATCGGGTTTGACGTTGTACATGGCAGCTTGCAGACCGCGCTGTCCTATCTCATGATGCACGGTGAAAACGGCGTAGAGGTCGCAGTCATAATCGCCCTTTAGAAGCTCAATCAACACGGCGCAGCCCGCCCTGTCGTCTATGGCTTTGGAAGCGAAAAAGCCATCGCCCAGCTCTGTGAAGTTGGAGACGAAGCTGACATAATCGCCGACCTCGACGTCCTTTTCGGCGTCGGCCTTGTCCTTTGCGCCTATATCCACAAACAGCTCGTCATGCTTTAGGGCGCGCTTGCGGTCGTCCTTGCTCTGAAGATGAATCGCCTTGGAGCCTATGACGGCGGGAATGTCGTTCTTGCCCACGACCACGCGCTTGCTCACTACAACCCTTGGGTCTATGCCATCGGTGGTGTACGCCAAAAGCCCGTCGTCCATTATGCCTACCACCATCAGACCCGATTCATCCATGTGCGCGGTGAGCATAATCTTGGGGCCTTCGCCCTTCTTATGCGCGTAAAGATTGCCCATGCCGTCTGTGTAAACCTCGCTGCACAGGGGCTTTACGGCATCCCTGATGTAACGGCGGACTCGGCCTTCATCGCCTGATACGCCGTAAAGTGAGAGCAGCTCCTTCAATCGTCCAAACATAGCTTTTCCTCCCATGTGTCGTCCAAGCCGCTAAGGAACGCGGCCAATATCTTGCCGCAGGCGGTCAAGGTATCCAAAGAGATAAGCTCAACCGAGGTATGCATATACCTAAGCGGAAGCGAGATAAGCCCCGTCGGAATGCCGCCGCGCTGAACCTGCATATCCCAAGCGTCCGTGCCGGTGTGTGAGAACGCGGGGTCAGGCTCAAAGTCCACGTTGACCGACTTTGCGGCTTCGGACAGCAGCTTATACATCTTGGGGTGGATATTTGCGCCCTTGCAAATGGAGGGCTTGGCAAAATCCGAAACCTGATAGGGCTTTGCCCCGGGTTGGGGAGCATGGCAAACGTCCAAGGCTATGCCTATGTCGGGGTTGACCCCATAGGTGCCGGTGCTTGCGCCGCCTCCGCCGATCTCCTCCTGTACCGACGCGCAGAAAACCGCGCAGCAATGCAGATTGTAGTCCTTTAGGCGCTTCATCGCCTCCAATAGCGCGCAGATGCAGGCCCTGTCGTCGAAGGTCTTACCCGCGATACGGTTGTTTTTGAGCTTCATCGGCGGCGCGGGTTCAAAGGTCGCATAGTCTCCGACTGATACAAGCTCTGTTGCGCGCTCATAGGTAAGCCCAAGGTCGCAGATAAGCTCCTCCATGGTGTAGGATGCGTCGTCGGCCTTGTCAGGGTCGGTGGGGGACGCGCTCACAACGCCGACAAGCCGCTCCCTGCCATGTACTATAACCGTGCTTGCGGGAAGCACACGCGGATCCACGCCGTTCGCGGAACGCAGGCGCAGCATACCGTTAGGCTCGATAGCGGTCACCATCATGCCGACCTCGTCCATGTGCGCCATCATCAGCACGACGGGGCCCTTGGGGTCGCCCATCTTAGCATAGGTGTTTCCGAGAGTATCCGTCCAAACATCGGAGGTATACTCACAAAACATCTCCCTTACGGCACAGGACACGGCCGACTCGTCAGCGGTCACGCCGCGAATCACGGTCAGCTTAGTCAAAGCCTCAAAAGAATCCATAAGCATTGTTCTCCTTTTCCTTTGTAATGTAGTTTATGTAAGCTCGCAGAAGGGCGCGTTCAGGAACGACGCCAGCTCCTCAGGGTTCAGGTAAAGCTGTGAGCCGCGCTGCCCCGCACTGACGTATATGTGGTCGAACAGAACAGCGGTCTCGTCGATGAAGGTGGGGAAGTGCTTTTTCATGCCAACGGGCGAACACCCGCCGCGCATATACCCCGTGAGAGCGAACAGCTTTGATAAAGGCAGCAGCTCCACGCGCTTATCGCCGGCCGCAAGAGCGCATTTTTTGAGGTCAAGCTCGCAGTCGGCGGGGACGCAGAACACGAGACAGCCGCGCTTTTCGCCCACCGTGACTATGGTTTTGAACACCGTTTCGGGGTTCGCGCCCAAGGCGTTCGCCGCGTGTTCGCCCGAAAGATCGTCCTCGCTGAAGGCATACTCGGCTGTGTCGAAGGCTACGCCCGCGGCCTCAAGAATGCGCATGGCATTGGTTTTCGTCATTGTCCCGGCTCCACATTCGCGTTGTCAGCGCTCACAAGCTCCGAATAGCCCCACATCAGAGCGTCGGGGAGGGTGCGCTGCCAGCTCTTGTCCTCCTTGTTGCCCGAATGCTGATTGAGCTGAACGCCCATGAACATTATGCAGGTGGAAACGCCGCCGTCAAGGTTGAACGCCTGAGTGCAGCCCTCGTCGTAAAAGAGCTGGGCAAACTGCTTCAGGGACAGACCCAAGCTGTATTCCGCCTGCCTGCCATCGGAGATAATGGCGACCCAATGCCCCGGCTCCACCATGCCAAGGCCGCAGCGCGGGTTGGCCTGACTTCCGATGCTGTCAAGCTTGTCGCGTATAACCCCGTCAAAGATAAGCCCCGGGCCGAAGGAGAAGCAGTTCTCCGCTCCGCTTTCAAGTATGTCGTAGGCCTTCATCGTGCGCTTGCGGAATATGGTAAAGCTGAGGTCGTTGGGGTAGAAAGCCATGCAGTCGTCGTTCTGCTCTTGGCTGTACACCCTTCCGTCACGGATGAGTACGCCCTTCTTCTCAACGTCGGAGTTTATGATGTTGTCGCCCGTGATAAGAAGAACGGGCTTATAGCGTATGAAACTTTCGGGAAGGCAGGTTTCGGTGCCGCTCTGCGCGTCAGTTGCGAAAGCGGGACGGAAGGTGTCGAAGTCGCGCATGTATATGTGTGCGTAGAAGTTAACCTGCGGATAGCTCTTGCCCTTGACCGTGACGGTGGTTATCTCGCGCCTTATTTCCACAGCTAAAATGTCGCTGCGATACATCCAAACGCCGTTAACGTCGTCCCACTCGACAACCTCGTCCGCGCCGTAGTCGGTGAAATGCTCGTCAAACTTGCCCTCGTCGGCATGGGTCTGCTCGAAAAGCGAGGCGGTGGGGGCGGGTGAAGCGGTGGGTTCGGGGGTGAAGGTCGGCTCGTCGGTTGGTTCAGCCGTGGGTTCGGGGGTGGGGGCGGCCGTGGGCGTTGGTTCTTCAGTTATGAGGGGCGTGAACGTCGGAACAGGCTGCTCCGCCTCATCCTCTACAT
This sequence comes from Clostridia bacterium, assembly GCA_035399665.1. Taxonomy (GTDB): domain Bacteria; phylum Bacillota; class Clostridia; order Christensenellales; family CAG-138; genus DAOPJM01. The sequence goes on along the minus strand of DAOPJM010000001.1, from coordinate 121,480 downwards.
TTATGGATTCAAAGAGCATGAACAGCGCCGTCAAAAGCCCCGCAAGAAGCACGACAGCCGCAAGTATCACCGCCAAGGCCACGGAACGCTTTCGAAGGAGCAGGAACAGCCCCACGGCTAGCCCCGCGCCAAGTACTGCAAAGAGCCACCAAAACGAGGGAGACTCCGCGGGTCTGTCAATCTCGGCGGGTAAAACCGTCTCGATGGCGACGGGCGGCAGGGTCGGCTGCTCGGTTGGTTCTTCGGTGGGCGTCGGCTCTATGGTAGGCTCGGCCGTCGGCTCTATGGTAGGCTCGGCGGTGGGTTCAGCCGTGGGTATAGCCTCGTCATAGCTTTGCAGAGATGTAATGCCGATATTTTGAAGTATGTCAGCGGAGTCGCTTTCCGAGCCTACGAAGGAATATGCAAGGCTTAGAGTAAGGCTGTCGGAGATGGCATAGTGGTAGAGCTGTCTTGAGGAGCAATAGCGATAGCACTCCTGCGTTTTCTCCAGCACGGTTTTACCGACATAGCTTGTCGAAGCCTTGTCCATGCGGATGGAGGTCGTTCCGACCCCGCCAAGGGTGTAGAGCTTCTTCACCTGCCAAGTCGGGATTTCGGGGTAAAGCGCGGAGTTCGCCGCGTCCGCCACCGCGAGCAGCAGCACCTCCGCCGTGGCTTTTTCATAGACATTCTCGGAGTTAAGGTCGTGGGTAACAATGACCTCAGGCCTTGACGTGCGGATGAAGGCGACAAGGTTCGCATAGACCTTGCTGTTGGTGAGGCTGCCGTAAGCTTTGGCGTAGGTATGGGCTATGTTGTACTCTAACCCAAGATATACGGGCGCGGTGGAGTAGCCAAGCTCGAATGCGGCGCGCTCAAGCTCGGCGCATTGATAGCGATGCTCATAGCCCTCGATAACTATTGTGGTAACAACATCATGCTCGACGGCGTAGAGAGGCAGCAGGGCGGAGAATTGCTCAAAGAGGGTCGTGGGCGAGGCAAGGTAAAAGAGAAGGTCGGTCTTTTCAGGGGCGAACGAGAGCAGCAGCGTGTCCTCGGGGAGGGCGTTAGAATAGAGCTGCAACTTGCTAATCTGAAACTTGGAATCGGCTCTTATGGCAATTTTCGTGGTCTCCGGGCTTAGCGCTATGCTTTCGCAGAACTTTGCGGGGGTGTATTTTGTTTCGTTGATGATACCGTCCGAGGCGTCGTATTCGATGAAGCTTACCGTCTCGGGGAGGGCGTACCACTCAAGATAGCAGAGCAGCGCGTCATGCGGCTCAAAGCTCAGAACGAGCTTGTCGGTGTTTATGCGCGACATAACATCATCGTCGGTAAGGCGCGAGGCTGCAAGCGCGGCGTCAGCCAATGTGTAGTCAACGGCTTCGGAGCCTTCCGCCGAGGTTTGGGTGAGCCCAAAGGTCAACATGAGCAACAAAAACGCAAGAATCGCCGCGGTGAGCTTCGCGGCGCGGGCAGGGGAAAGGGACATATAAGACACCTCATCAAAAACTCATTATCCTTGCAAGTATAACATCATTCGAGGGCAAACGCAAGCATAAATGAACAGTAACGCCGGCGTGTACGAATCCTGAATTGCCAACCTTAACTATAATGTCACAATTTTGTGTTTGGAATTGTTTGCAATATCGTTTGTATTGTGATAGAATAAACTGAATTGTTATATGGAGGCTTCTCTATGAATAAGAAGTGGTTTTTAGTGATTGCCGTCTGCGCTGTTGCGCTCACCTTGGCTGTCGTTTTAATAGTTGCAATAGCATCGAACTCCAGCAATAAGGCGGAGGGCGCTGATATAGTGAACCCAAGCACCGACGCTGCCGCCGGCGACGCCGAGCCCTTACGCTTCTATGTCGACGGAACGCTGTACGAGATCGACGATCCCGCCGCCACGCTGCCCCCCGACGCCGTTTCACAGGAGGAATACGAGGAGGTTCACGGCACCACCGACGCCACGGCCATACCGCTCAGCACGCCCAAGGCTTCCGACTCATCCACTCTTGCCCCGGGCGTCACGGCAAGCCCAACCCCCAAGCCTGCATCCGCGACCGCTGCCGCAACATCCCAACCCACGTCAACAGGCGGCTCAAGCATGGTCTTTGACGATGACGGCGACGGCTCTGTTATTGTAGATTTTGATGACCTCTTCGGCGACAATCCGTAAAATCCGCGTTTGTCCCGTCTCCGTACTCAAAATGTAACAACAAAAGGAGGTTATCTTGAAACACAAAAAGGATTTTTTGCTTCAGAAAGTATCGACAACCTATGTCGTTGTGGCTGTCAACGAAGCGGCAATAAGCTTTAAGCGTATGATAACCTTCAATGAAACGGGGGCGTTCCTGTGGGAAGCTCTTGATAACGATTGCACGGAGGAACAGCTCGTCAAGGCTTTGACAGACGAATACGATGTCTGTGAGGCAATAGCCTCAAGGGACGTCGGTATCTTTGTTGAGCGGCTGAGGGCCGCCGGTTTGATAGACGACTGATGGAACGCGTCGTTGCCATAGGGCTTACAGAATGTATGCCGCTCATAACCGAGCGGCTTTCTTCAGGTCAGAGCGTGGAATTTATGGCTCACGGCACAAGCATGAAACCCATGCTCCACGATTCCTATGTGACGCTTTCCCCCGCCCCCAAGCGGCTTGTTCGCGGCGATTTGCCCCTTTGCAGACGCGGGAACGGGAGCTTCGTACTTCATCGCGTAGTGCGCGTCCATTCCAACGGAAGCTATACCCTTTGCGGCGACAACCAAACGAAGCTCGAACACGGCTTCACAAGGGACGACGTCATCGGCATTGTGACCGCCTTTGATAAGGACGGCGTGAACGTTGCCGCGGATTCCGCGGAATACCTTCGTTACGTTAAGAAAAGGCTTGCGTCGCGTCCCCTGCGGCGCTGCAGTGAGTTACTCTATCACCTGTATGCGAGGCTAAAAAAGCATGGCTGATAAGCGAAAGGCGGCGGAAAACCGAACCACTCTAAGGTGGGTGCTAAAGCACCTCTACAAGCGTTGGGCGTCCTTTAGCGTACTCGTTCTTCTGCAATCTTTGAGCGCTGTCGCGGGCGTTCTGTTGGCGCTTGCGGTTCGAAGCATCGTTGACGCCGCCGTGGGGGTTGACAAGCTCGGCATTATTTATGGGGTTATCGCGCTCGGCGCACTCGTGGGCTTTCAGTACCTTTGCCGCTATATCAGCTCGCGTCTGTCCAACTACATATCCGTCAAGCTCAACGTCTCGTTTCGCGGCGAGCTTGCTTCCTCCCTCTACAATGCCAAGTATTCGACCGTTTCGGCCTTTCACAGCGGCGAGCTGATGAACCGCTTTACCACCGATGTTGAGGCCGTGACTTCGGGTGTCACAGGTCTTTTGCCAAGCGCCATAACCATGGTCGTGCGCATAGTCTGCGCGGGCGTTGTGCTGTTCGTCCTCAGCCCTGAGCTGCTCTTAATATCACTTGCCATAGGCGCGTTGGTCGGTTTGGGTATGCTGCTGTTTCGCAATAAGCTCAAAGCCCTTCAGCGCGGAGTACGCGAAAGCGAGGGCAAGGTTCGTTCGTTCATGCAGGAATCGATTGTGGACCTGCCCGTAATTAAGGCCTTCTCCGCTTCCCCCGCCTTTTTGAACAGGCTCTATGCAGTACAGGACGTTAACGCCAAAAACCGCATCAGGCACAACCGCTTCACCTCGCTTGCGGGCGCGGCGATTGGGCTGTGCTTCACCTTAGCATACATGGCGGCTTTGACTTGGGGTGCGTTCTCCATATACACAGGCGCGTTTACCTACGGCACCTTGACTGCGGTGCTGCAGCTTGTATCGCAGGTGCGCACTCCGCTTGCGGGCCTTTCGCAGGTCATGCCCCAGTATTATTCGACGCTCGTATCCGCCGAAAGGCTAATGTCGCTCCTAAGGCTTGAGAGCGATGCCCAGGAGCCTCTGCCCAAGGAGGTTATCGACGATTTTCAAAGGCTCGACGTCAACGACGTCTGCTTTGAATACTCAAACGGGCAGCCCGTCTTGGAGAACGTCAGCTTCTCGGTGGAGCGCGGTCAAAGCTGCGTGATCTCGGGGCTTTCCGGCATAGGCAAATCCACCATTGTAAAGCTGCTCCTGTCGCTGTATTCGCCCTGCTCGGGCGGCATAAGCTTTGTTTGCGGCTCTGAAAGCTATGACCTCTCATCCTCTGCGCGTGGGCTTTTCGCGTATGTGCCGCAAGGCAATATGCTCTTTGGCGGCAGCATAAGGGACAATATTACCATGTATGACGGTTCCATCCCCGATGAGCGCATACTTGAAGCCTGTCGCCTTGCCTGTGCGGACGGATTCATCGCAAAGATGCCTGACGGACTTGCAAGCATACTGTCTGAGGGCGGAAAGGGCGTTTCAGAGGGGCAGGCTCAGCGCATAGCGATAGCAAGGGCGCTGCTTTGTGACGCTCCCATCCTGCTTTTGGATGAGGCGGCTTCCTCGCTTGACGCTTCCACGGAACGGCAGGTGCTTGAGAACCTCAAAGCCTTGGGCAAAACCTGCATCATGATATCTCACCGCAGCGTTCCCGACGAGTATGCCGACATAAGGCTAAAGGTTGAAAATCGCCGAATCACAATGGTCTGAGCTTCTCAATAGCTCCGTCCGCTAAAAAGTGATTTTGATTGATAATTCATACGGTGTGAATGCCGTGTTATGATACGCTCGACGCAATGCATGAAAATTACTTCTTATTTGTGCCAATTCGTTAAAACTTAACGTTATGATTTTGCTTGCTTTTGTGCTAATATTTTACTTGTGCAAATACCGATAGGGAGGAACTTATGTATCTTATCAACAGGGATATATCGGAATACGAGAAGCTGATCGAAGCAAGCATGAACGCGCTGGGGGTGCCCTCACACTTGCTCGGCTACGGCTACATCAGACAGGCGGCTGTGGCGATACTGCTCAACTCAAACGCCAAGCTCACTACCGAGATTTATCCGATGATTGCAAACGAGAATCACAGTTCGCCCGTCATGGTCAATAGGGCGATACGTCATGCGATTGAGGTCATGTGGCGAAACGGCAGCATTGCGCGGCAGCGGGCTTACTTCTGCTACTGCTCAAAGGACAACGACGGCATTCCCACCAATTCCGAGGTTGTGCATGTTATCGCGGACAGGGTTGCCGTAATGACTAACTCCTTTTACACGGATTCCATTTATACAAGCTATGATTTGATACCGCTCACGCAGCACGGGTGACAGTCATAAGCAGCGACTGACACGAGAATACATCAATTACATGGAAAAGGGCTGTTTGCAAGCCGGGTTTGCAACAGCCCCATACATCTTTTGTGTTCCTTTGCTTTAGCAGCCGCATCCGCAGCCGTTTGAGCTGCGCGTCGGGCAGGAGTTGCAGCCGCAGTCGCCGCCGCAGTAGCGTGAGAGCAGCAACAGCCAAATAAGGGTGTCGCAGGACGCGCCGCCTTCACAGTCGCCATTGCCCAAAACGAGCAAAAGCACGAGTATCCACATCATGTTGGAGCTTCCTAAGTTGCCGAACATATCGGTTCCTCCTCGGGTATTTCGGCGTATTGCCGATACACCATAATACGCAGGAGCCAAACTTTGTGTGATTGCTACACCTTGGTGTGAGGCTTGAATATAAGAGCCGAGATGAAGCCAAATACGACAGCGGCGGATACTCCGCCCGCCGTTGCTGTTATGCCGCCCGTGAACGCGCCTATAAGCTCTCGCTGCTCGACGGCCTTCAAAGCGCCTGACGCCAAGGCGTATCCAAAGCCCGTGAGCGGCACGGACGCGCCAGCGCCCGCAAAGTCAACCAAAGGTTCATACACGCCTAAGGCTGTGAGTACCACCCCCGCCGTAACGAAGATTACCAGTATCCGCGCCGAAGTCAAGCGCGTTAGGCTCAGCAGCAGCTGCCCTACAACACATATTGCTCCGCCTATCAAAAACGCCCAAAGGTACTGCAATGCGTTCATACTACCTCCTATGCTCCAAAACTACCGCGTGCGCTATCGCGGGGATGCTCTCCCCCTGCATACTCGAGGTTGGGCTCATAAGCGCGCCCGTCGCCAAAAACAGCGCCCGCTTCATAGCTCCGCTCTCTATCATGGGCAGAATATGCGACGACATCACAACAGCCGAGCAGCCGCAGCCGCTTCCGCCGCAGTCATAGCCCTGCTCCGGATGGTATACCATGCATCCGCAGTCCAAATGTCTGCCGGAAAGGTCTATCTTTCGCTCGTTCAGCAGCGAGTGCAGCATCTCCGTCCCGAACTTTCCGAGGTCGCCCGTTATGATATGGTCGTAGTCGCTCGTGTCCTCGTCCATGTCGCGAAGATGGGCCGTTATGGTGTCGGCCGCGGCGGGAGCCATCGCCGCGCCCATGTTGTTAGCGTCCGTTATGCCGTAATCAATGGACTTGCCTATGGTCGCGGCGGTCACGGCTATATGCGAATAAGGAGCTGTTTCAAGGGTTTCGTCCGACAGTATCATACAGCCTGCTCCCGTGACGGTACGCTGCGCGGTCGGCGGCGCGGTCGTGCCAAGCTCCAGGGGGAAACGATACTGCCGCTCCGCCGTAGAAAAATGGCTGCACGCGACGCAGGCCGCGCTTCGCCTGTATCCGCCGTCCACAAGCACTGAAGCTATCAGCAGTGACTCTGACATGGTAGAGCAGGCTCCGTAAAGCCCCAAGAATGGCATGGCAAGATTTCTTGCGCCGTAATTGGCGGTGATAATCTGATTTAGGAGGTCGCCCGCGAGCAGGCATCCCAGCTTGCACTTGTCCGTCCCCGCTTTTAGACAGGCAAGGCGCACGGCGTTTTCAAACATTCGAAGCTCGGCTTTTTCAAAGCTCTCCTCGCCCATCCTGTCGTCACCCATCACAACGTCAAACTTGCCCGAAAGCGGGCCGTCGTTCTCAACCTTGCTCACTATTGCCGCAGAGCTTATCAATCTCGGCTCCGAGTTAAACAACAGTGTTCGTTCTCCCGTAGTTCGCATAAGACCTCCACAAAGTTTCTCCGCATTATCATGCCCTGATTATGGAATATGTATCAGCATTTTTGTTGGCAATGTGCGGCGATTTCACCGCTGTTGCTTTTTTGGGTGTGTCCTTCTGTATGTGCCGAAAAAAAGCGTCCGTTTAGAAACATATGATAATTTGCAAACCTGTTGACAATCATCTTCATTTCTCACATCTTGCGTTATTTTTGCTCTTGCGCTTTTTTTGAATTGGTATATAATTGACTAAACAGCATGGGGTGTTATGGACATTGAAAGAATTCCTCATGCTAAAGATGTAAGAGTATATAGGAGGTTATTCTATGGCATTTTGTTCAAGCTGCGGTACCAAACTCGCGGACAGCGTAAAGTTCTGCCCCGTCTGCGGCAAGAAGGTCTCCGCTCCTTCCGCGCCCGCCCAAGCGTTTATAAGCATTCCCGAAGTCGAACCGGCGCCAAAATCCGAGCCTGAGCCTGAAGCTATTTTAGAGCCTGAAG
>DAOPJM010000001.1:97869-113879 GCA_035399665.1 Clostridia bacterium | reverse complement strand
AGCCTGAAGTCATTCCCACGTCTGAAGTCATTCCCACGCCTGAAGCTGAGAACGCAATGCCGTCGGCTCCCGTTCAGCCGCCCGTTTCGGAGGCTCAAAAGCCCAAGCACCGCGCAAGCAACAGGGTCTTAATCCTCATCTTCGGAAGCGCCGTACTCGTTCTGCTGCTTGTTATAGCCGTCTTTATCGCCATATATGTTTTCTCGGATTCGGGCGTCGCAAGCTCCCCTGTCGTTGAGAATGGAGTCATTGAGCCTTCCGCGACCGTGCCCAGCGAAGGCGCCGCCGTCGACTCCGAGGCGATTGTTTCAGCGACAGACGTGCCAACGCTTGATGAGGAACCCGCCGTTGTTGTCGATCCCAATTTAGGCGTCTATGTTGCGACCGGCGCGAAAATGTGGGGCTTAAAGATAAACATCAGCGACTACCTTGAAGGCGGCTGCACGATCGAGCTGTTGAGCGACGGTATATGCAGCGTTGAGATTGACGGAGTTGTCACAAGCGGAACCTGGACCCTTGACGGCGATACCTTCCATATCGAGGGCGGCGACGTCGCCTATGACGGTACTTTGTCGGACGGCGTAATGATTCTAAAGAATGTGATGGATATGGGCATCACCCTGACGCTTGAAAAGCAAGACGGTTGATTCTCCACCGCTGACGAACACGTTCACTTTTCAGCTGCTTTTTTTGTTGAGCGGCGGCGCATCCGTGCTGTTGCATATTATTCTTTGAACCCTCTTAACCTCTATTATTAAATCGTCGGTCGGGATTAGTCCGACCGACGCTTTATTCCGTTTGGCTGTTTGCTATTCCTCGTCCAACTCAAGGGCGCGTTTGTAGGCTCTGTTCCTGGCCGTCCCAAGCTCCGACGCCGCTATGCTTGCCGCGTCCTTCTTGGACATATGCGGCAAAAGCAGCTTCAAAAGCCTGTCCAGCCTTTCGGCGTCATCGCTTTGTCCGTCGCGTTCGGGCAAAACCACTATAACGCACTCGCCCCTAGTTCCTTCCCTGAATCGTTCGATAAGCTGCGACAGCGTTCCGCGCTCCGCCGTCTCGTATATCTTGGTAAGCTCCCTCACGACCGCGGCTCTTACATCGCCCAAGCTCTCGAAAAGCTCCGTTAAGGTTTCGCATACTCTGTGGGGGCTTTCATACAGCACCACACTGTGATAAAGCTTTGATATGCCCTCTATCGCGTCCTTGCGCTCCTTGCCCTCACGCGGCAAAAAGCCCACGAAGGTGAACGGCTGCGGGGGCAATCCCGACAGCACAAGCGCAGTCAACACCGCTGAAGCGCCCGGAAGCACGGTGAACTCAAGTCCGCGTCTTATGCACTCGCCCGCAAGCACCGCGCCCGGGTCGGATATTCCGGGCATACCCGCGTCGGAAACATAGGCGATATCCTCACCCTTCTCAAGCCTTGCCGCAAGCTCGTCCGCCCTTGTCCGCTCGTTGTGCTCATGGCAGGATATCAGCGGTTTCTTTATGCCGAGAGCTGCGAGCAGCTGTCCGCTTCTGCGGGTATCCTCGCAGTATACGGCGTCGCATTGCGAAAGCGTCTCTATCGTTCGCCTTGTGACGTCGCCCATATTGCCAATCGGCGTCGGACACAGGTACAGCATCAGAGCTTGATTCTCCTTATATTGCGTCCCTCAAACTGTATAAGAGCGCTTTCAGTCGCGTCCGCTATGCGCGAGGTCAGCCGTTCGCCGTAGCGTTCGGAAAGCTCAACCGTATTGTGGTTGGTAATAATCACCGTTGGCTTTCTAAAAGCGGTACGCTCGTTTATAAGGGTGAACATGCTCTCTATGGTGATATTCGGCACCATTGGCTCTGTGCCAAGATCGTCTATAACCAAAAAGTCCACCCTTTTGTATTGCTCCAAGCCGGAGCATTGGGTTCTCAAGGCTTCAAGCACATCCTGAATTATCTGATATGCCGTGACAAAACGCGTCTCGATGAAACGCTCCATGGCGCGGTTGGCTATCGCGCTCCCAAGGTAGGTCTTCCCCGTCCCCGGCAGTCCGAACATGACCAGTATTGGCTTTGCGGGCTTTGGCAGGCTGTCGGCGTAGCGTTCGCAGTACGCCTTTATCCTCAGCTGACGTTCCCTTTGGTTCTCGTCCTCATAAATGTCATCCCTGAAGTTCTCAAATGACAGCTCGGTATCGACCTTGGAAGCCGTCATCATAAGCTTTTGCTCCATCCTTAGCTGACACTTGCAGGGTCTGTATATCGCGTCGCCCACATATCCTTTGTCGCGGCAGACCGCGCAGTTATAGATGGGTTCAAGGTAATCCGTGGGTATGCCGTGAGCCGACAAAAGCCGCTCACGCCTTGTCCTGATAGCTTCGAACTCGGTCTTTGACTCCTCTTGGCTTATCTTCCCGCGAAAGAGCTTTTGAGTACACTCTATCCATTCGCCGCGAAGCTCGGAGAAGCCCGCGTCAAGCCTGTCGCAAAGCTCAACCCGCCGCTGTTCCGCTTGGCGGTTGCGTTCGCGTATAGCCTCGTATTGCCTCTTTATCTCGTCCTTCATGTTATGTCCTCATTCAAATCGACCAGAGCCGCCGTAAAGTCCTTGTCTGTCACGGTATGCTGTTCGTAACCGTAAGCGGTCGTGCGCCTTGACACGCTCCGCACGCCAGCCCTGCCCTTGGAGCTGAACTTGGCAAGCTCCTCTTTGCCCTTTTCAATACTGTCCACACCCGCTTCGCTCCACCTTAGGAGTATGGTCTTGAGCTTGCCGAAGGGTCTGTCCGCGCCTAAGCACTCGTCCGCCGCAAGCAGTATCACTTCCCTTGGCATACCCTTCTCGTGAACAAACGCCGCGACCTGGGCGATGTTGGTCTTGCTCGGCGGTTCGACCTTGCCCATCCTTGCGAACACAAGTCGGCAAAACTCCCTGTCCTCGTTTAGGTCGGCCTGCGTACCCTCGATGTCATCTCGAGTGAGCTTATTGGCTATGTACAGCTCGCGCAGTCTGTCGTTTAGTATCTCAAATGTCGGAGTTGCTACCCCTACAAGCTGAGGGCAGGCGGCAAGTATGGCCTCGCTGTCGAAGCCCCATTCCGTGACCCACCTGTCGTATAGCTTGATCTCATCCTCGGTCGGCTTCCTGCGCTTGTTCCAGCGGCGCAAAACCTCGCTTGCACCGTGGCGTAATAGCTTGTCGTCATTTATGTATTCCACCGCCTGTGCGGGCGTGGTTATCCCGCGCTCCGACCATGTTTGAGCGACCGCAAGCACATAGTTCAACGACACGCGCTTGCCCTTCTGCTCCACGCAGTAAGCCGCAAGCTCCAATGCCGCGCCCTCCTCAAGCCCGTACAGCTCTATGCAGTCATACATGACCTTTAGCTCGCGCATGACAAGCTCTCTTGGGGCGAATACGGCGTTTAATGACTGCACAAAAGCGCGGTACTTGACCGCCGTCGCCGTTGTCACAGCGGGCTGTAATGTAGAAAGATACTCCACGGTCAGCGGCTCGTCAGAGCTTATGCGCACCAAGCCCTTGGCCTGCCAGTACACAAAGTGAGCAAGAACGCGCTCCTTGGGGATGAGCAGGGCGTCCGCTATGGAAATCTCGCGCATGGAGGAATGGAAGCACTGCATCAGGCCGTAGATGTATACCTTGACGGCCTCGCCATCCGCTTCGGGGAGGAACTCGGTTATAAACAGATTGTCGAGGGGCGTCAGCTCGCGCCTTAGCGCCTCGGGTGCGAATCGTAAAAGCATGGCTTATTATAACATGCGACAGGTTCGAATACAAGGAGGACAACTCATATTTTGGCTTGCCTTTTCAGGTAACAATGAGTAGGTCATAACCGGGTTAGGTAAGGGTGGCAATGAGGATGGGTTGGCGATGACGTCATGTCATAGGGCGAATGTGAAGGCGGCTAACTTCCGTCGGGAGCGGCTGTTGACTTGTAAGTTTTTAGCAAGATCCTTCGCGAAGCTCAGGATGACAAGGAAGTTGCGGCAGCTATCAAGGCTGTTCAGTATCGCGATTGTACCACCGCTGTCATCCTGAGGAGCGGCGCGACGAAGGATCTTGAAACGAGCTTGTGGTGATAGAGCCGCTCCCCCGTGGGACAAGGGGGTATGCGGGAGTGAGCGACTGTTGACTTGTAAGATTTTAGCAAGATCCTTCGCCTATGGCTCAGGATGACAGCGGGTATTGAAGGGAAATGATGGTTGGATTTGAGAGCGGCTAAAGCTCCCATGTCATCCTAAAACTCAAAGGGTGACAATCTGGTCAGACGGCGTTGTGACGGCTTGTGGTTTTTAGCGCCGTTTTCTTTCATTACGTCAGCTCGAAATTATACTGTTATGCTTCAGCTGAAATTTTGCTGTTAACGCTTGCGCAAAGCTAAAAATGTGTTATACTAATTTGAAATCTTTAATCCTTGGAGGAAGATATGATATCTCTGCGTGAAATTCAAAGAACTCCCGAACGCTATGTCGGCGGTATCACCGTCTGCGGATGGGTGCGCACCGCAAGAAGCGGCAAACAGGTCGGTTTCATCGAACTCAACGACGGCACCTGCTTCAAATCGATTCAGATTGTGTACAGCGTCGATGAGCGCAATCTCGGCAACGGCATCACCACGGGTTGCGCCGTCGAGATAAACGGTGAACTCGTCCTGACGCCCAATGCCCAACAGTCCTTTGAGATCCGCGCCGATAATATCAATATCATTGGAAGCTGTCCTACGGACTACCCTCTGCAAAAGAAGCGTCACACGCTTGAATATCTGCGCACCATTCAGACCCTGCGCCCGCGCACTAACACCTTCTCGGCGGTGTTCCGCGTTCGCAGCGTGGTCGCGGCCGCCATTCACGAGTTCTTTCAGCAGCGCGGCTTTGTCTATGTGCATACGCCCATACTTACCTCATCCGACGCTGAAGGCGCGGGCGAGATGTTCAAGGTAACGACCCTTCCGCTTGAGAACATCCCCAAGAATGACAATGGAAGCGTCGATTTTGAGAGCGACTTCTTCAAGAAGCCCGTCAACCTGACCGTGAGCGGACAGCTATACGGCGAGGCTTTCGCGCTTGCGTTCCGCGACATCTACACCTTCGGCCCGACTTTCCGCGCCGAATACAGCTTTACGGCGCGTCATGCCGCCGAGTTTTGGATGATAGAGCCTGAGATGGCGTTCTGCGACCTCAAGGGCGACATGGATGTGGCGGAAGCTATGGTCAAGTACATCATCAACAAGGTCTTGGAGGAGTGTCCCGATGAGATGGACTTCTTCAACAGCTTCGTAGACAAGGGATTGTTGGACAGACTGCACAACGTTGTGAGCCACGAGTTCGGCAGAGTGAGCTACACCGATGCGATAGAGCTGCTGCTCAAGGCGGACGTCGAGTTCAAGTACCCCGTCTCGTGGGGTATCGACATCCAGACCGAGCATGAGCGCTACCTCGCGGAGCGCGTCTTTGGCAAGCCGATATTCGTAACCGACTACCCCAAGGACATCAAGGCCTTCTATATGCGTCAGAACGACGACGGCAGAACCGTGGCGGCGGCTGACCTGCTCGTCCCGGGTGTGGGCGAGATAATCGGCGGGAGCCAGCGTGAGGAGCGTTTGGACGTACTGCAAAAGCGCATAGACGAGCTTCACATGGATATGTCCCAGTATGATTGGTATCTTGACCTTCGCAAGTTCGGCGGCGTATATCACGCGGGCTTCGGACTCGGCTTTGAGCGCATGATAATGTATGTCACGGGTATCTCGAACATCCGCGACGTCATCCCCTTCCCCAGAACCGCGGCCAACCTTGAGATGTAGCCATGAGCCCCATCAATCCTGACGAGTTGAATAACTCTGATTTGAACCCGACCGCAGCCGAGCCTCGTGAAAACGGGGAACTCGGCTCGGTTTCCCTTAGCGAGCCTGAGTTCATCCCCGACTATACGCCCAAGGAAATGCGCAGAACCTACTCCGCCGTGGCTTGGCTGCTAACGGCGATGTACGGGCTTATTATCGTCGTAGTCTTTCTCTTGGGCTATCTTCCCATCCCGTCTTGGATGGATGCTGAATGTGCTTCCGCCATTCTCAACACAGTGGCGCTGGACCTTATCTGTCTGCCCGCCTGCTGTCTGATGATGTACGCGCTTCCAAGGACGCACATCCCAAAGCGCAGGATGAGCTTTGCCTTTCTGCTGCGCGTTTTTACCGTTTGCTATTGTCTGATGTACGCGGGTGCGATGCTCGGCAACTTCATCCCGAATATCCTCCCCGGCGACTTCATCAATCCCTTGGAAAGCTATATCTCAAACATACCCGTATGGCTTACCTTTGTGCTTGTGGTGTTGATTGCTCCTGTCGCGGAGGAGCTGCTCTTTAGAAAGTTCATCATCGACCGCACGGTAAAGTACGGCGAAGGTACGGCGATACTGATGTCGGGTCTGCTGTTTGGGCTGTTCCATACCAACATCTACCAGTTCTTCTACGCCTGTTTTGTGGGCGTGGTATTTGCTTGGGTGTATGTGAAATCGGGGCGCATTGGCTATTCGATACTGCTGCACATGGTTCTGAACCTCTTAGGCTCTGTCGTTGCGACCTTCGTCACAAACGCTTCGGAGACGCTCACAGAGACTGCTGGCAGTATGCTGACCACCTTCTACGGCAGCTTGATATTGGTTCTTGTGGTCTTTGGAATTGTGTTCCTCATCAGGGACAGAAAAAGCTACACAAAGCTGAACAAAAGCCAAATCAAAAAGCCCGTCCGTCAAGCTCTGCTCAACGTGGGCTTTATCGTCTTTGCCGTCATCTGTACGGCGCTTACGCTGATTTCGCTGTTCGGCTGGGATTTTTTGTAAAGAGGCAGAACAGCAGCGTGCCTATGGCGGAGATCGCCACTCCGATTATCAGCGTGGTGTGAACGCCCACGTTGTCCATCAGCACTCCGCCGCCGAGACAACCGGCTACGCTTGATATGGACATGGCGCTTGAAACGAGCGCCTGTCCTTTTATTTTGTCCGTATCATCCATGATATCATTCACATAATAGGTGATGCCGGGTATCATCAAGGCATAGCAGCCGAATTGCAGAAACTGTGCAAAGTACACGCCCCAAATGCCAAGCGGCAGTATGAGGATTATGTCCTTCAGAGTGAAGACGCACGCCGCTATCATGAGCAGTCTGTAACAGGGTATGCGCTTCTCGATACGCGTAAACAGGAGCATTATCGGTATCTCAAGCACGGTGGAAATCATGATTGCCGTGCTTCTCTCGCTCACTCCGCCGCCGACCTCTTGGACTATGCGCAGCATATAGGTGAAGATAATCTGATGCACTACGAACATCAAGGTGAATCCGAGCAGCATCAGACCGAAGCGCCATTGCTTTTTCAGAAGCTCAAAAACGCCGCCCGCCTGCTTGTTCTCCGCGATAACGCGCACGGGCTGCGACTTGAACATCCTGAGCGAGGCTATCATGCCAATGTTGATTAAGATATAGCCTGGCAACAGATAGTCCACGTTGTACTCGGCAAGCTTGCCGAACACGATTACGAGCAGGGCATAGCTCAACGAGGCGATACCCCTTGCTATCGAGAAATTGAGCTTTTCGCCGTTGTCGATGTAGTCAAAGGCAATCGAGTTAATAAGAGGCAGTATGGCTATGGTCATGGTCGAGAGCGCCACAAAGAATACCGCTACGACCGCCGGCCCGCTGCCGAGCCAATCCCCGACGGCGAATACTATGGCAATCACAGCCATAAGCGTTATGGCCTGCCTCGCGTTGAGCTTGCGGTTACGGTCAAGTATGCTTCCTATTACGGGCTGCAATACAGCCGCCGCAACATGGGCGGTGGCCAAAGCTATGCCTATCTGAGTTGAAGTCAGGCCGTAGGCGCTGAGGAAAACCTCTGCAAAGGCGTAGTTGATACAGGTGCTCATCCAGTATGCGCTTTGCAAAATTGCGTGCTTTGCTGTCAGATGTTTGTGCATGGCGTCATTCTACCACCCCTATATGCTAAAATCAAGGCAAATTCGTTTGCAAATGTATAAAAGCTATTTTACCTGTCAAGACTACAAGAAAAAGTACGAGGTGAAATATGCAAAACAATCAAACCGGCAAAAAGAAGCTCAGCGCGTTTCTGAAGAATCAGGGATTCTATGTTGTGTTGGCCGTGTGTCTTATAATAATCGGAGCGGCGGTGACAATACTTGCCCTGCCCAACAACGAAACAGCGGAGCAGGAAACCGATCCCTCCGACATCACAATAGTTGGCTCATCTCAGGACGAGACCCTTTCAGGCAAGGTCACTGCGCCCTCCGCCGCGCCCACGAAGGAGCCGTACTCATTTGTGCTGCCCTCAAGCTCCGCGATGACCGACACCTCTCATGAGCCTGCGCCCTCCCCCACCCCCAAGACCACGACCACGAGCAGCAAGGCTTCGGCGCCCGTGGCCGGCGCTGTCGTTTGGTCGTTTGCCAAGGACAAGCTCATATACAGCAAAACCCTTGATCAATGGACGACGCATGAGGGCGTCGATATTTCGGCGGCTCTCGGCACTGACGTCAAATGCGTAATGGGCGGCGTCGTCGCCAAGGTTTACCAAGACGACTCGTTGGGCTTTACAATTATCGTTGAACACAGCAACGACCGCATGAGCCTGTATGCCGCTTTAGGCTCGGACATTCGCGTCAAAGAGGGTGACAAGGTCAACGCCGGCACGGTGATAGGCAGTGTAGGCAACAGCGCAATCACCGAATGCGCCTCCGGGCCGCACCTTCACTTTGCGTTCTATGTGGACGGCATTGCCGTCGATCCCGCGAAGTACGTTAAGCTCGGCTAAACTCTGCACAGCAAAAGCCGCAGACCTTCTTTTAGGGTCTGCGGCTTTGTTTGTTTATCCTTTACTTTTTGAAGAAGCCCTTCCTGTTTGACTTGCTTTGACCGCTTTCAAGCTCTGCAAGGCGTTCAAGCAGGGAACGCTGCTCGTCCGAGATTCTCTTTGGAACGTCGATGTAAACGGTCACAAGGAGGTCGCCCACACCGCTGCCGTTTAGCACGGGTATGCCCTGATCCCTCAGTCTGAAGGTCGTGCCGTCCTGCGTCCCCTGGGGAATGGTGTATTTCACGGTTTCGCGCAGGGTCGGAACGGTTATCACACCACCTAAAGCCGCTGTGGTATATGGTATGGCCAGCTTCATCAGAATATCGTAGTTTCGGCGCTCAAACTGCTTGCTCGGCTTTACGGAGATGCTCACGTAGAGATTGCCCCTCGGCCCGCTGCGGTGTCCCGCTTCGCCCTCGCCGCGCATATTGATGGTTTGTCCGTCGTCGATGCCCGCCGGCACCTTGAGCTGTATTCTGCAATTCTTTCTGACCCTGCCCTTGCCTCTGCAATCAGGACAGTCTTCCTTTATGACCTGACCTGTCCCCCTGCACGCGCTGCATGGGCGTGTCTCCGAAAACGCTCCAAAGACGGTGTTGCGCTGCGTTCTCACCTGACCTGTGCCGTTGCACGCCGTACAGCGTTCGGGCTTCGTCCCCGGCTTTGCGCCGCTGCCGCCGCAAGTCTCGCAAATCTCCTCACGGGGTACGACTATCTCCTTGGTCACGCCGAACGCCGCTTCCTCGAAGCTGAGCGTCAGACTGTAACGAAGGTCGTTACCGGGCGTGGGTGCGTTGCGCGAGGCATTCCCGCCGCCTCCGCCGAATCCGCCGCCAAAGAATGAGTTGAACAAATCCCCGACGTCAAAGCCCTCACCGAACGGTGAACCCGTAAACGGATTCCCGCCGCCCATGGTGGGGTCGAACGCGGCGTGTCCGAATTGGTCGTATTTCGCGCGCTTATCAGGGTCGGATAAAACCTCATAGGCTTCGTTCAATTCCTTGAACTGCGCCTCCTTTGCCTTGTCTCCGGGGTTCAAATCGGGGTGGCAGGTCTTGGCAAGCTTGCGAAACGCGCTCTTTATCTCGGCCTCGCTCGCACCCTTCTGCACCCCCAGAACCTCGTAATAGTCTCTCTTTTCCGCCATGTTTTATCCCCCTCTTTAATCAAGGCGGGGCGACTTTTGCCCCGCCTATACTCTCTTGTCTTATAGCCTACTTATCGTCGACTACCTCATAGTCTGCGTCTACTACGTTATCGCCGCCGTTGCCGCCCTGACCGCCGTTATTGCCGTCGTCCTGCGGCCCGCCCTGCTGACCCTGCTGCTGCTGATACTGCTGTGAGGCCTGCTGGTATACCTTGCCGAATACGTCATAGCTGACCTCGGTGAGCTTCTCGCAAGCCGTCTTGATCATGCCGTAGTCGCTGCCCTCAAGGGTCTTTTTCAAATCCGCAAGAGCCTTGTCAACCTTGGACCTGTCATCCGCGGGGATCTTGTCGCCCATCTCTTTGAGCGTTTTCTCGGTGGTGTACACGAGCTGATCGCCCTGATTGCGAGTCTCGACCTCCTCCTTGCGCTTCTTGTCCTCCGACGCGAAACGCTCGGCTTCGCTGACGGCCTTCTTGATCTCCTCCTCATTGAGGTTGGAGGAAGCGGTAATCGTCACCTGCTGCTGATTGCCTGTGCCAAGGTCCTTTGCCGAAACATGGACTATGCCGTTAGCGTCAATGTCAAAGGTGACCTCAATCTGCGGAACTCCCCTGGGTGCGGGAGCGATGCCCGCAAGCTGGAACCTGCCAAGGGACTTGTTGTACTGCGCCATTTCGCGCTCGCCCTGAAGTACATGAACTTCAACGCTGGTCTGACCGTCCGCCGCCGTGGAGAACACTTGGCTCTTCTTGGTGGGGATGGTGGTATTCCTGTCAATCAAACGGGTGAACACGCCGCCCACGGTCTCAATACCCAAGGACAGAGGCGTTACATCAAGCAGCAGAACATCCTTGACCTCGCCGCCAAGCACGCCCGCCTGAATAGCCGCGCCGATTGCGACGCACTCGTCGGGGTTGATCCCCTTGAACGGCTCCTTGCCGGTGATGCGCTTTACCATGTCCTGAACCTCGGGGATACGGGACGAACCGCCGACCAAGATAACCTTATCGACATCGGAGTTCTTCAGACCCGCGTCCTGCATGGCCTTCTGTACGCAGACCCTTGTCTTGTCGATGAGATCCGCTATAAGCTCATTGAACTTAGCCCTTGTGAGAGTGACCTCAAGGTGCTTCGGGCCGGTGGAATCCATGGCTATGAAGGGCTGGTTAATAGTGGTCTGGGCCATGCCGGAAAGCTCGATCTTGGCCTTCTCGGACGCGTCCTTCAAACGCTGAGCCGCAATCTTATCCTTCAGCAGGTCAATGCCCGTGGTGCGCTTGAACTCCGCCGCCACATACTCCATGACGCGCTGGTCAAAGTCGTCGCCGCCCAAGCGGTTGTTGCCCGCCGTGGCCAGAACCTCAAACACGCCGTCGCCAATCTCAAGGATGGACACATCAAAGGTGCCGCCGCCAAGGTCGTAAACCAAAATCTTCTGGCTGGTCTCCTTGTCGAGGCCGTAAGCCAACGCCGCGGCTGTCGGCTCGTTGATTATACGAAGCACTTCAAGACCCGCGATCCTGCCCGCGTCCTTGGTCGCCTGACGCTGCGCGTCGGTGAAGTACGCGGGGACGGTGATGACGGCCTGAGTTATGGTCTCACCAAGATAGCCCTCGGCTTCCTGCTTGAGCTTCTGCAATATCATCGCGGAAATCTCCTGCGGGGTGTAGTCCTTGCCGTCGATGCTAATCTTGCGGGAAGAACCCATATCACGCTTGATGGACGAAACCGTCCTGTCGGGGTTGGTGATGGCCTGGTGCTTTGCGATGGAGCCTACCAAACGCTCGCTGCCCTTGAATGCTACGACGGACGGGGTAGTCCTCGCGCCTTCGGAGTTGGGGATAACGACGGGTTGACCGCCTTCAAGAACGGCTACGCACGAATTTGTGGTGCCAAGGTCGATACCAATAATCTTACTCATAAATCAAATCCTCCTGATCTTTCTTCTGTTTCTTAAGTTATGCAAATCGGGTGTTTCAATACCCGTTCTTACCTTTATTCTGCGACTTTGACCATGCTGTAACGCAAAATCTTATCGCCAATCCTGTAACCCTTCTGGAATACAGCTATGATAGAACCGCTCTCCTTGCCTTCGACCTTCTCCATCATGACCGCGTTGTGGAATCTCGGATCGAATTCGCAGTCGGTGTCGATTACCTCGACGCCCATCTTAGCCAACTCATCGGTGAGCTTCCTGTGAACCATCTTAACGCCTTCAAGCCATTGATCCTTCTGTCCCGCGCTGCTCTCGATTATCCTGTCAAAGTCGTCCAGAATGCCGAGCAACGCCTTGATTGTATCGCGCCTGCCCTCGTCGTAGCTGTCCTTTCTCAAGGATTGGTTGCGCTTGCGGTAGTTATCGAAATCCGCTTGGTTGCGCTGGAGGAGCGCTACTGTCTCGTCCTTTTCCTTTTGAAGCTTTTCAAGATTGCTCCTCGCTTCATTTAGTTCCTTCTGTGAAAGAGTGTATATCTCGGCTTGAGGCTCCTTGGGCTGTTCTTCCTTTGAGCCCTGCCCGTCCGTTACGTTTATGCTTTCATCCTGAGCCTGCTGTTCGGGTGAGGCTGCGGCCACATCCTCAAGGTTCTCCGCTTTGGCTTTGTCCTTCGGTTTCTTGGTCAAGATTTATTCCTCCTTTATCATACTCATGAGTATGTCCCCTAAGGACAGTCTCATATAATCCAGCACGGATACGACCTTGCCGTAGTCCATGCGCGTGGGGCCTATAACCCCGAAAGAGCCGACGGGCGTTCCGCCTATCTTGTAGCTTGCGGTCACTATGCTGCAATCCTGCAAGCCGTCGGTTGTGTTCTCGCCGCCAATCGATATTGTGAACTCCATTTCGCTTGCCTTATTCAGCAGCTCATAGAACGCGTCCTTCTCCTCGACCTTGGCAAGAAAGCTGCGGGCCTTATCGACGTCGGAATACTCCGGGTACTGTAACATGCTTGTTGCTCCCACAAGCTCCACCAAATGTGCGTCGATGTTGGTTCCGGAGCTTATCGCGTCAAGTATGCCTGTCAGATACTCGCGCCTGTCGGACAGAACGTCGCCCATGCCGCACAGCAGCCTTTCGCATACCTTGTTCATGGGACAATCCTTGACGCAATCGGTTATCATCTCCGACATGGCGGCAAGCTCTGAGGAGCTTACGCCTCGCGGCACTCTGACTACCATGTTCTTCGCGACGCCCGCTTTGTTCACAAGCACCAGTAATGCGCGTCCGTCCGACAACGGTACGAGCTGCACATGCTGAATACGGCTTGCGGAAAGCTGCGGCAAAAGCGCGAACGCGGGCAGCTTGGTCAGCTTCGAGAGCGCTCTTGCAGTCTCGCGCATTACGCTCTCTACCCCGCTCACCTTGCGTGAGCAATAGCTCTGCATAAAGCTAATCTCATTCGGCGTCAGCTTGGCGCGTTGCATCATGCTGTCAACGTAGAGGCGGTAGGCTTTGTCCGAGGGGATTCTTCCCGCCGAGGTATGCGGCTGCTCCAAGTAGCCCAAATCCTCAAGCTCCGACATCTCGTTGCGAATCGTCGCTGACGACCACCCCAGATCACCCCTTTGGCTCAACGCCTTGGAGCCTACCGGGTTTGCGGACATGATGTACTCGTCAATGATAGCCCGCAATATGCTGAGCTTCCTTTGATCGAGTTCCATACTCTCCGCTCCTTTCTTTAGCACTCAAGGGTTCCGAGTGCTAACCCTTGCTTAGAGTACTACCACGGGGGCGAAAAGTCAAGTAAGCCTTGGGGCAAGAATGTGAAATGAAAGTGAAATGTGTATCGTCCAAAAAGCAGGCTTGCCGCGCACCCCCAAGGGGGCGTATGGCAAAGCGGAATCAAAGCGTATTGAGCGCCTTAATGGGTACAAATTTATGCTACTCTATGACCTCTCCCTTGAACTCAAAGCGCGGCTTGTCGCAGCCGAGGCGCTTTAGAGCTTCTTTGAAATATGCGGGGATGGGCGCGGTGAATGTCAGCTTCTCGCCCGTTCTCGGATGCGCCAAGCAAAGCTTATAGCCGTGCAGCGCTTGCCCGACAAGCCCTTTGGCGGCGGAGCCGTAGACCTCGTCACCCAAGACCGGATGCTTGATATAGGCCATATGAACCCTAATCTGGTGCGTTCTGCCGGTTTCAAGCCTAAGCTGCAGCAGGGTAACGTTCCCAAAGCGGTAAAGCACGCTCCAATGAGTTATGGCGCGCCTTCCGTCCTCCCGCACAGCCATGCGTTTGCGATCGATGGGATGTCTGCCTATGGGTGCGTCTACCGTGCCCTCGTCCTCCTTCAGATTGCCGTGAACCAAGGCGATATAGCTCCTGTTGGCCGTGTGATCGTGGAATTGCAAAGAGAGTTGCTCATGCGCAAAGTCGTTCTTTGCCACAACCAACAGCCCGCTTGTCATCTTGTCTATGCGGTGGACTATTCCCGGTCTTGCCTCTCCGCCTATTCCGGAAAGGTCATGAATGTGATACAAAAGCGCGTTCACAAGTGTGCCGCTCTCGTTTCCGGCCGCGGGATGCACCACCATGCCCTGCGGCTTGTTGACCACGGCTATGTCCGCGTCCTGATATACTATGTCAATGGGTATATCTTCCGGCTTTGTCTCGGAGGGCTTTGTCTCAGGCAGGTCAATTGTGATAATATCTCCTGTCGCCACCTTGTCGCCCGCCTTGCAGGGCTTGCCGTTCATCAGTATGCCGCCCTCCTTGATTAGGCGCTGAACGGCGGAGCGGGTAAGCTCGATTCGCTCCGCAAGAAAGCTGTCGATGCGCGAGTATGTGGTTTCGGCACGAAGCTCGGTCATTCGGGCTTCCCGCTTTTCTTCTCTTTGCGCTCCTTTATGCTCTTTTCGATAACGTCAAAGGCACTGTTCTTGGTAAAAAACACATCGATGATGAGCAGGATGGCGCCTATAACAAGCGAGCTGTCCGCCACGTTGAAAACGGGAAAGTTGATAAGTACGAAGCTCAGCATATCCCTTACATAACCCAAGATGGCTCTGTCGATGAGGTTGCCTATGGCGCCCGCCGTAATCAGGGTTAAGGCTATTCTTGAAAGAAGCTGCATACGCTTCCGTTCTTTTATCATTAGATAGATAAGCGCCGCGCAGATTATCACCGTGATAACGATGAAGAACACGCGTCCGCCCTGAAGAAGCCCCCATGCCGCGCCTCGGTTCTGAACATAGTCGAGTTCAAAAACCCCCGGAATGATGGGGTAAGCTGTTATAAGGCGGGTGGCCGCAAGCCACTTGGTGAGCTGATCCAAACCCAAAACCAAAACTGCAAGTATTATCTCAAGCATGTTATTCTCCAATCTTCAATTGCGGATACAGCTTTTTATAGGCGCGTTCGGCGGACTCCACACGCTCAATGTACTTATCCGTTTCTGGGTACGGGACATACTTTATCGCCCCATCGGAGTTCACTCCGTATTGCATAATCCACTCGTCGGCACGGTTAGGGCCGGCGTTGTAGCCCGCAAGCATTACCGGTACTTTGCCATCGAACCTAAGGCTCAGCTCATGCAGGTAGTAGCATCCGAAGCGTATGTTTGTGGCGGGGTCGAAAAGGTCGTAATCCTCAACGCCGAGCTTTTGGGCTATCTCGTCGCCCGTCGCGGGCATAATCTGCATAAGCCCACACGCGCCCGCCCCGCTGACCACGTTCTCTCTAAAGCCGCTCTCGCAGCATATCACCGCCAACACGAGGTAGGGATCAAGCTCGTACTCGGCGGAATACCGCATAACATAATCCTTGTGTTCAAGAGGATAACGAAGCTTGACAAGCTCCTTTCTGAAGAAAGCAAAGTACAGCGTCGCAAGCACTATGGCCGCGACGAGCAGTATTATCAATATCGTGTTGCGTTTTGACTTCATATCCCCTCCGCCCGCTAATATTATCATGCCCCGCCTGATTAGTCAATCGGAAACACAACGTTCAATCATGTGTTTGCAGTAGAATTTGAGAGCAAGTTAATGACAACGTTTTCAAGTAT
>DAOPJM010000001.1:85775-97769 GCA_035399665.1 Clostridia bacterium | reverse complement strand
TATGTTTTCACCAAGATCCTGCGCGATAGCTCAGGATGACAGTGCAGATTGACGGGTCGTCAAGCAAGCTTTTCCGCAAATGAAAGCTCCGCCGTTTTATTGCGGCGGAGCTAAAGAAAGGAGGAAGGAGCTTTTACAGATCCAGAAGCTCACCTATGGTGATGTCGGGGTTCTCTACGCCCGCGTTGAGTATCTTGCGCATCTGCTCGGTTGCCTGAGCGGGCATTTCGGGTGATGTTATAGCGTCTCTTGTTTCATAGAATATGCGGGTGTCATTCTCGCTGTCATCCGCCATGATTATCATGTAGGTAAGATCGGCTGTGAGACCGCGATTATACCATTGGAAACGCATGGGCGGGAAGCCATCCACCTGCGGCTTGAGAGTCTGCATGGTGACGGTAAGCCCAAAGTAGGTGTTGCGCATCTCGGCGCCGCAGAGCTTCAGCGTCTGGCCATAGACGTGAACGGGGTTGGCGTCCGAATAGAGGTATACGGAGGTCAGCTTATCATTAATTATATCGCAAAGCTCCCAGAAGGTCTTGTCCTCGGATACAATGGTGCGCACCGGGTAGAAGTGTACGCGGCATCCTCCCGACTTCTTGTCGATGAGCTTGGGGCGATGGTTCAAAACGGTAAGGAAACCGATATCCTCCTGACGGCCGCAGGCCTTGGACAGCTCGGTCCTGAGAGCGGCAAGATACATCGATTGCAGCGACACATTGTTGTTGCGGCAGAACTCCAGGTACTTTTTGACCTCTTCGCCGGGAATATAGTTGTCGCTGATGGTGCAGTCATTCTTCATGCCATAGCTGCATATAGCGCGCTTCTTGCCCTTGGTCTGATTCTCCAGAACCTCGCCGCCCTGCAGACAGGTGAAGATAGGCTCCGGCTTGCCCGCGAACTCGCCATACCAATAGGCGAAGTCTTGCTTAATCTTGTCGGTCTCCGCAAGCGCAAGCTCATTCTTTATGCACTGTTCGAACGAGGCGGGAGCCTTGGGCAAATCCGTGCCGTCACGCAGCGCCTTGTATACCTCAAACGTGTCGTTGAAGAAAACGAAGCAGCCCCAAGTATCCGCCATGAGATGGCTGAATACCGTGAACAAGCCTACATCGCCGTTGGGCGCGGTCACGATGCTGACTCTGCCCAAGGGTGCGTTGAAGTGACGAATGGGCTTCCTGCCAAGCTCTGTGAGCTTGTCGAACATCTGCTGTTCGGTCTTGCCCGTGAAGTCAAGGCGATCCGGTCCC
Source organism: Clostridia bacterium (assembly GCA_035399665.1). GTDB lineage: Bacteria > Bacillota > Clostridia > Christensenellales > CAG-138 > DAOPJM01. The sequence goes on along the minus strand of DAOPJM010000001.1, from coordinate 96,519 downwards.
ATGATCTTAGGCTCGTCGAAATACTGCATCATTTCACCGCCGATACCCGCGACGCCTCCCACCATTTGCAGTCTCAACGCGAACATATCATTGCGCGTGACCGCTAAGTTGACGGCCTTTTCGAGCATATCCACATCCAGCCCTCCCGAAACGAGCAGGGACATAGGGATGTTCACGGACTCCTTCTTGACCGCGTACTGCAATGACATCGCAACTGAAGTCTGACCCGAAATCAACTTGTATAATGTCTTCTCTTCTTTCATTTTCCTATCCTTTCTATTTTTGTAATATTACCAACGCTCCACCCTCAATCCACGGAAATCCCGTGTTCAAGAATGTCGACATATGATCCGATTATTACGTACAGCTTTCCATCCTCCATAAGGAAGCGCTCCTCTTTCTCCTTGTAGCGGTCAAGCAAAAACATCGTGATAGCCATCCAGTACATGCTAATGCTGTCGGCGGCGACCTTGTGCGAAACCCTAAGCTTCGCCTTGTCAATTGCTGATTCCACAATGGATGAGGTACCGGCCTCGAAAGCGTTTAGGTAGTCGTTTATTATCTCCAAGCGCTCCGAAAACACCTCCGCGTTATGCTCCCTTGACGCCCTTGACACAAATCGTGTTATCTCAAGATTCTCACGCATAAAGTGAATGCGTGACCTGAAGAAACCCATTGCGACCTCTCCGAAGCTCTCCCCCGTTATCGTTCGCGTTTTCGTGTAATCAACTATCCTTTCTGTGCTGTATTTTAAGGCATACAGATACAGACCCTTCTTGTTGCCGAAATAATAGAACAAGCTGCCCTTGGCTATCCCCGTATCCTCGGCTATCGCGTCGGTTGAGGCATCCGCGAAGCTGTTGTTAGAGAACTCCAGTATGGCCCTGTTAATAATGTTTTCTTGTTTCTCCGCACTAAGCCTTGAAAAAGCCGCGTTCATCATTTCCTCCCTTTGACCCGTTGGTCAATTTTAACACAGTTTAAATAATTGGTCAACTACTTTATTTCAAATGCGTTCAAAATATTTACGCATTAGGGACATAATTATCTATTGCCTTTCTACCGTTAATCGGGTATATTGCAGATGGAGGTGATTGTATGAAAAATATCACAGCTATATTATTGGTTTTGGCCCTTTTGCTTGTCGGCGGATGCTCGATGATAAAGGGAGACGATACCGCTCAAACGACCGACGCGCCCATAACGACTGACGCGCCCCTAATCACGGACGCACCTGAGCCTACCGAAATCACGGAGCCTTTGAAAACAGCGACTACCGATCCCATCGTCGCTGAACCCGACGCCACTGAACCGGTCGTAACCGAGCCTGTCGTCACTGACGATACCGCCAAGCCTGAGTACTCGTTCAGCTTTTCCGCATCGGCGATTAACAGTGACGAGGTCTACACCGAAGCTTACCTTGCACAGTTCGATCTTGTTGTCATCAACATCTGGGCTACATGGTGCGGTCCGTGCGTCAGCGAGCTGTCCGCGCTTGGCGAATTGTACAGAAGGCTGCCCGAAAACGTCGGCTTTATCTCCATCTGCATTGACGCGGACACCGCTTCGGCTGCCGCGCTGTCGCTGCTCGAGCGGAACAACTGCGACTTTCCCGTGCTCATTGCCGACAGCGGCCTGAACAGCGCCTTTATCAACAGCGTTCAGTTCATTCCCACGACCATGTTTCTCGACAGCACCGGCAACCTTGTAGGCGAATCCGAGGTCGGAGTTCCGAGCGCTTCCGACATTACACAAGCCTACCTTGACATGATAGACGAGCGTCTGTCCCTCATCGGCAAATGAAGCGCAAGGCTCTGCCGGCAATCAACCTGATACTTATCCTTTCGGCTTTCGCTCTGATAGTCGTCGGCGTCCTCAAGGGACAGGCGGGCGATGTGCTTGCGAAGGCCGTAAGGGTCTGTCTTGAGTGCATAGGCATAGGATAATGAAGTATAAGACAAAGCGAAGGTTAGTGCAGGGCTGCGCCGCGATAGCTCAGAACTCGTACATAAAGGGTTATGTCACGGGAACCATATACCAAGGCAAGCTGAAGCTGTTGTGTGTTCCGGGGCTAAACTGTTACTCCTGCCCCGGCGCGCTCGGCTCCTGTCCCATGGGGTCCTTGCAGTCGGCGTTCACCTCGTCCGCCGTCAGGTTTCCCTTCTATGTACTTGGACTGCTGCTCCTCTTTGCGGTGAGCCTTGGGCGTTTTATCTGCGGTTGGCTCTGTCCCTTCGGCTTTGTACAGGAGCTTATCGACCTTATCCCGCTGCCTAAGCTCAGGGTACCAAAGCTCCTTGACCGTGCGCTTCGTTACCTCAAGTATGTTGTGCTTGCGGTCTTGGTCATCGCCCTGCCCCTGCTGCTTCGTGACAGCTTCGGGCTGTCCGCTCCCTACTACTGTAAGTGGCTCTGCCCCGCGGGAACCTTGGGCGCCGGCATTCCGCTGATACTAACTAACTCTTCCTTGGCGTCCGCCGCGGGCGGTCTGTTCCTGCATAAGCTTGGCATACTAACCGTTATCCTCATAGCTTCCGCTTTCATCTTCCGCCCTTTTTGCAAGTACCTCTGTCCCTTGGGCGCGTTCTACGGCTTGTTCAACGGCATAAGCCTTACGCGTATGACCATCGACAAAAGCCTTTGCACGAACTGCGGCAAGTGTGAACGCGTTTGCAGGATGAACGTGGAGGTCAGAAAGAATATCAACTCGCCCGAATGCATACGCTGCTCAGAGTGCCTGCACGCCTGCCCTGAGCACGCCATACGCCACAGCCTAAAGAAGCGTTAGGCGGCAGGAAGCTTCCCGTTGACCCTCCGTAAAGCAATCTGCATAAAAAAGCTGCCTTTTTCGCCGCTCTTTATTTTGGTTGCCTTGATTTTTCACCGATTTTACTTTACTTTTTTGAAGTTTTGTGTTAGTATCTCATGCAATGTGCCAAAGAGGAGGTTGTGTTATGAATGAATTTTTGCAAACGATAGCTGACTTTGCCGCGGGAACGGGCATTTGGGTCTATCTGTTTATATTTGTCGGCAAGCTTATGGAGGTTACCATCGGTACCTTCAGGCTTGTGCTTATCAATCGCGGTCTGCGCACGATCGGAGCTGTCATGGCCATGATTGAAATCATACTGTGGTTGGTTGTCGCGAGCGCGGTTTTGAGCGGCTTTAGGGAGGACTGGATCAAGGGTCTTATCTACGCCTTCTCCTTCGCCCTTGGCAATTACTTGGGTTCACTCTTGGACGAGAGACTTGCGCTGGGGCTTTGCTCCATGCAGGTTATAGTCACCGACCTTGACAGGGGCGACCTCGTTTGCGAAAAGCTGCGTTCCTGCGGATTTGCTGTGTCAACCTTTGAAATTCACGGCAGGGATTCGGAGCATCTTATGCTCATGATGAATATGAAGCGCAAGCGCAGTGATGAAGCCATCGACATTATCGAGGAGATTGCTCCCGACGCCGTTATCACCCTTAACGATGTGAAGATGCAGCGCAGAGGCTACCTCACCAACGCCGCAAGACACGCGTACAGGAGCATCGGAAAGTAACAAGAAAGGGCATACGCCTTTTCACAGTAAAATAAAATCGGGGTGGATTGTCGTCCGCCCCGATTCGTTTTGTCGTTCTTTACTTCTGCTCGGCAAGCATATCCGCCATTTTGTCAAGCCATGAGCCTTCGAACAGCTCTATCATGCCCGCGTCGCAGGCGGCCGCAAGCTTAGGCTCCGTCGGAATCTCGCAGTTAGCCTTGATGTTGTGTTCCTTGCACAGCTCCTCTGCATTGCTCTTGCCGAAGATGTAATGCTTCTTGCCGCAGTTCGGGCATACGAAGTAAGCGTTGTTGGTGACAAGCCCTAAGAGCGGGACATTCATCATCTCCGCCATCTTCGCGGCCTTTTCGACTATCATTCCGACAAGCTCCTGCGGGGTGGTGACGAGTATAATCCCGTCCACGGGTATGGACTGGAACACCGTCAGCGGCACATCGCCCGTGCCCGGAGGCATATCCACAAACATATAATCCACTTCGCCCCAAATGACGTCCGTCCAGAACTGCTTCACCGTTCCCGCAATGATTGGGCCTCTCCACACAACGGGGTCGGTCTCCTTCTCAAGCAGCAGATTCACGGACATCACGGGGATACCCGTCTTGCTGAACGCGGGATATATGCCGTTATCGTCGCCGTACACCTGTTGGTGCAGACCGAACGCCTGAGGTATGGACGGCCCCGTTATGTCGGCGTCCAACACCGCGGAGGCGTACCCCTTGCGGCGCATGGTCACGGCCATCAAAGCCGTTACAAGCGATTTGCCGACCCCGCCCTTGCCCGATATGACGGCGATAACCTTGCCTATCTTGGACAGTGCGTGCGGCGCTTCGATCAAGCTCTCAGGCTTTTTCTCGGAGCAGTTCTGACTGCAGCTTGAGCAGTCGTGCGTACATTCTTCCATTTCGTTTCTCCCATCATGCTATTGACTTGTATTCCATGTCAGTCACCGCTGCTTTCAGCATATCGCGGTAATCGACGTCGTGTGACAACCAATCCGACAGGGCGTCCTTGGGGAGTATCAGCGGCATACGGCTGTGTATAAAGCCAATATCGCTCGCCGCGTCCCTCGTCAGTATGACAAACCTTGCCGCGCCGTTCTCATCGAAGGCATACAGCCCGCAGAGCAGCGTCAGGTTCTCGCCCTTCTGCCAAATGCCGTACTTGTGCTTCCTGCCGTCCCGCTTCTCCCACTCATAGTAGCAGCTCACGGGAACCACAAGTCTGCGCAGCCTTGAGGACTCGGAGAACATCTTCAGCCTGTCGGCGGTTTCGCTTCTGGCGTTTATGACAGCTCCCTTGTTGTCAAACCTTGGCATACCCCAAAGCATACCAAACGCCTTGACGTTCAAGGCTCTGTCGCAGCCTATGACCGCGGCGGTATCGCCCGGGAACACCTCGCCCGTCTTGATGGGCGTTCGGCACTTTGACTGAGCTTCTGCGATAAGCGCGTGTAAAGCCTCATCCTGCTCGTCCCTATCCCCCGCGACGTAGAACCTGCCGCACATCAGACAAGCCCGATTGCGAACAATCCGCCCGCCCCGCCGCTGTGGATGAACAGCGCCGGCTCGTCCTTTTTAATCTTGCCCTCGTCTATCAGCTTAAGCATACCCGCAAAAGCCTTGCCGGTATACACGGGGTCCAATATCAGACCTTCCGTCCTTGCCATTATCCTTATGGCCTCGCTGCCCTCCTTGGAGGGTATGGCATAGCCCGCGCCCGTCATATCGATAAGATGAGCTTCCTCATCCATGAAGTTAACCTCATGCCCCAGGAGCTTCTGCTCACCCCTGACGAGTTCGGGAACTATATGTTCAAAATCGTCATCGTCAACCTTGACGCCGACAACAAGGGTTTCGGGCATATACAGCTTTGCGCCATAGGTGACGCCCGCCGCCATGCCGCCCGAACCGCAGGCACAGACTATCGTGGACAGCTTGACGCCCATGGCTTTGCTTTGGCAGGATATCTCCTTTACACAGTCAGCATAGCCCAACGCGCCCAACGGCACAGAGCCGCCTACCGGAATCTCGTAGGCCTTGTGACCCTCGGAATTCAGCTTCGCCGCAATCCTGTGCATCTGCTCATACACGTCCGAATAGCTGTCTGAATCGACAAAACGAACCTCCGCGCCCAATATCTCATCAAGCAGCAGATTGCCCTGCTTCTCCAAGACGCCGCGCTTCTTCAGCACAAGTATGGCTTTCATGCCCAGCTTATTCGCGCAGGCAGCGGTGAGCATGGCATGGTTGGACTGCGCTCCGCCCGTTGTCAGCACATAATCCGCGCCTTGGCGCTTTGCGTCGGCAAGGAGGTACTCAAGCTTTCTAACCTTGTTGCCGCCGAGCGACACGCCCGTCATATCGTCGCGCTTTATGTACAGCTCCCTGTCCAAGTAAGCGGAAAGCCCGTTCATCCTGTAAAGCGGAGTGGGGATCACGCCAAGCTTAATCTTTTCAACAGCGGACATCGTTTCTCCTTACAGATTGTAGTATTTCTCAAACTCAATTGGGGTCGGGATGCGTTCTATTTCAGCCAGCTCCCTGCGCTTGCCGTCCAGCCACAGCTTGATAAGCCTTTCGGGGAACACGCCGCCTCGCGTGAGGTATTCATGATCCTTCTCAAGAGCGTCAAGCGCGTCGCCCAAGGTCGCGGGCAGATGTCCAAGCTTGGCGCGCTCCTCCTCCGGAAGCGTGAACAGGTTGAAATCGAACGGCCCTTGGTTCTTGGTACGCGGATCTATCTTGTTGATGATTCCGTCCAAGCCCGCCATCAGTATTGCGGCGTAGGCGTAGTACGCGTTGCAGGTAGCGTCGGGATTTCTTATCTCAAAGCGCTTGCTCATGGGCGACTTTGCATAGGCGGGAATGCGAATGACCGCGCTGCGGTTAGCCGTGGCGTAGCCTATGGTTGCGGGAGCCTCAAAGCCGGGCACCAAACGCTTGTAGGAGTTGGTGGACGGGTTGGTGATGCCGCAGAGCGAGCAGGCGTGTTCGAGCAGACCGCCGATGAAGTAAAGCGCGGTGTCGGAAAGCTGCGCGTAGCCGTTGGGATCGTAGAACAGCGGCTTGCCGTCCTTGGTGAGTATGATATGAACGTGCATACCGTTGCCCGCTTCCTTAAGTATCGCCTTGGGCATGAAGGTCGCGGTCTTGCCGTGACGCTTCGCGGTGTTGCGAATGACGTACTTGATGACCATCGTCCTGTCCGCCATCTCGACGACTTCACACATTTCAGGCTCTATCTCCTGTTGGGAGCTGCCGCCCACCTCATGATGATGATACTTGACCTTTACGCCCCAATCCTCTAAGGTTTGGCACATCTCGTTGCGCAGATTGTAATGAGTGTCCTCAGGCACGTCGGCATGGTAGCCGCCCTGGTGCTGAAGCTGGAAGCCGTCGCCAATCTCGTCGCTGTGGAAGTGCGCCTCGTTGCTCCTAAGCTCAAGCACACTGCGGCTTGGAGTTGTGCGGAAAAGAACGTTCTCGAAGATGTTAAACTCGAATTCGGGGCCGGCCAGCATGGTGTCGGCTATGCCCTCCTCGCGCATGAACTCGACAGCCCTGCGGATAACGTTGCGCGGATACTGGTCGAAGGGGCGATTGTTGGGCAGGTCTATCACCATGACGTCACCCGTCATAGTCACTACCTTGCTCTCGGCAAACGGGTCTATAACGGCCGTGGAAAGGTCGGGTATGAACACCATGTCGCTGTTCTCGACAGCGGCAAAGCCGTAGTTTGAACCGTCGAAACCGATACCATACTTCATAGTGTCGGCGTTCAGGCGCGACACGGGCAGGGTCACATGACGCCACTTGCCGTTTATGTCGGTCATCTTGAAATCAGCCATGGTCACGCCCTCGTCGGCGCAGAAACGAATAAGCTCATCCAAAGTTGTAAACATTCAAAAACCTCCCACAAATATTGCAACTTCATTGTACAACACTTGGGGGGTTAGTCAACCCTTTATTCGGTATATATTTTTTGTTTATACTCAAAAATGCGCGAAGCCCACTGTGCCAAATACATCAAGAATTATCACGCTTTTTACGATATGCATCCATTCGAATTTCCCATAATCCACGCCCCCGCCGCCTGAGCGGAAACCAACTAAAGCGGGAGCTTTGGTAATCGAAGCTCCCGCTCTTATCACTTGCCTTTGCCTTGTACCGCGCCCTACTGCGCGTCGCGCTCGGCTATGCTCTTTACCATCATGTCGTAGTATTCCTCGTCGATGATGAACTTCCTGCGCTGTATCACAAGCGAGATTATCAGGAAGATTATGGGTATTCCGCAGGCCGCAAAGCGCAGCCAAACGCGCATGGAAAGCGTGCTCTTATCCTTGAAGGTAAGGTTCGCGGCGCTCTCCGAACCGCTCTTTGTGTCGCCCACCTCAAGGCTGTACTCGTGGTCGGCGGTCAAAGCATTCGCGTCAATCTCCGAGAGCCTTCCAAGCTCCACGATATTCCCCGACTCGTCTGTATAGCTTATCATGGCCTCGGCAAGCGCGGGCAGGTACTCCGCGTCAAGCTGCCAGGTGTTCATGCTGTCGTCAGCATCGATGATTGCCGCTACCTCGTTTGCCGCAGCAGTATATTCGGCGCTTCCCGCCTCCAGCCCGTCATAGTACTCCAAGTAGGATTGGACATTTTGAATGTACGCCGCTTGCCGGGCGCCGTCCATCTTGGCAAAATAGTCCCTCTGCGTCTCCAAAATGCTTATGGACTGACTTAGGACGAATATGCCCGAAAGCGCAAGAACGCCCGTAACCATCAGTGTGTGAATCGCTGTGGACATCTTGACCACGAACGGACGCAGCGTGCTTACCACGGCCTCGTTGCGCTCTCCCGACTTATAGTCGTTGTACTCCACGCAGTTGGTCATATTGATGATGCTGGCCATATAGAACATGGACTGTCCACTCGACACCAACACGGCCAATGCCGCCATAATCACGATGTGGAAGGGGAAGATATCCGTCCAACCCATCAGTCCCATGAGCGCGTAGCCCGCGCAGGCTATGCATATGCTGATAAGCTGCAGCTTTTTCCTTCCCAATTTGGACACAAGCCAAGGGTACAGGACGTTGACAAGAACGCTCGGAACGCCGTAGGCCACAACTATGTAAAAATACAGTGTGCCGTCATAGCCTATCTCCATGTACAAGAGGTTCGCCGCCAAAGCTACAAGCAGTGCGCTTGCAATGGTATAGAAAAGCAGCGAAAGCGACATCCAAAGAATCTGATCGTTCTTGGACAGGGTATTGAACATATGCTTTAGTGAAATCTTGGAGTCCTCGTTCTTGTGCCTTGGGGTCTCCTTCACGCCGCAGGCTGTCATAATCTGGCTCAGCACGAATACCGATGCTACGACTATTCCGACAATGCGGTAGCCCTGACGCATATCTCCCACCGTTACCATTGGGATAACGCCCTGCGCAATTATCGCGCCTATGCCCGCGAACAGCACGGTGAGCATAGTGACGGAGTTGCGCTCCTCCTTGACGCTCGAAAGGCTTGGGAGCATAGCCCAATAGCCTATGTCGTTCATGGTGAAGGTGGATTCCCACAGCAGGTACATCACGCACATAAACACCACGAAACGCCAACCCGGTATGCTTTGAATACCAAACATACACACGATGGTAAGTCCGCAGAGCATAGCGCCTATGAGTATCCAAGGCTTGAACTTGCCCCAGCGCATATGGGTGCCTTCGATTATGGCTCCCATCAGAGGGTCGTTTATGGCGTCCCAAATCCTGCCTATGACGCCTATCGCGATGCTTATCGCGGTAAACTGCGCCAGCGTCAGCGAAACGCCGAACTGAATGTAGGTGAGCAGGAACGAGGCGATAAGCTGATACGCCATGTCCCTGCCGATTCCGCTGGCCGAGAACAGCCATTTGTTGCGCTTAAACTGTTTGCGCCGCGCAAGCTCGCTTGGGGAAACCTCCGTTTGTTTGTCCGACATATTATCCTCCCTTATTAAAAAGCGCTGCGCCGTCCCCTCTATTAGTGATTGTGCGCAACGCCGCTCTCCAAATAGCTATTCGCCTTCGTATGCGGGGTAATTGCGCATCACTCCGCTTTCCTTGCGGCGCTCTATCCTGCCCGTCGCTTCAAGCCTGTCAAGGTGCGACAGGCATTCACCCAAAGCAAACCATTTCTGCACAGGCGGGAAGCTCTCCCAGCTTGACGCCTTTATGTTCCAAGACATCCTTGGAGCTATCTCCCAAAGGCAAAGCCCAGGATTCGCCAAAATAATTGAAAAGCACTCGTCAAGCCGTTGTTCATGGTGCGTCAGAAGCTGCCCGACCCGCTCCGCAAAGTCGCCCCTGCGTCTATGCCCCGGCAAGGCAAGCTCCACATCGTAAGCGGACACGCGCATAAGGCTTCTGATATACTTGCCAAGTGAATCCTCAAGCTCCGGCCAAGCCGTGATATTCGGAGTGATATCAAACAGCACATGGTCGCCCGTAAACATGGTCTTGGTTTGAGCTTCCCAAAGGCATATGTTGCCCGGAGTATGCCCGGGAACAGATATGACCTTTAGGCTGTACCCGCCGTAATCCAAAAACTGACCATCCGCAAGGGCGCTGTATTCGCAAATTCCGTCTATGGGTCTTGAGCTAATCGCGGGATTGCCGATGGACATCTTACCCGTCTCAAAGGTTGGCACCCCCTCCGCAAAGAAGCGTTCCGTCGCCGACCCGAACAAGGCAAGCTGTACAAGGGAATCCATGCGCGGCAGGTCGGCTTCGCCTATATATACAACACCGTCACGGCTCACAAGCTCCGGAGCAAGTCCCGAATGATCCGAGTGCATATGCGTCAGCAGTACGTCTATGCTTGAGCGATCAAGCTCCAGCTTCTCAAACGCGGCGTCGAAGGCGTCCCTGCAAACCTGCCTCGGAAAGCCCGTGTCAATGATAAGGCTGCGCTCCGTACCGCGAATGATATAGCTGTTCAGCTCCCTTAAAGGACTGTTCGGCAACGGAACGGGGACGCGGAACACGTTGGGCAAGACCTGCTCGAAACCTGACATCTGACACCTCATTGTCTTTAATTTCTATATTATACACTCATCGTGCTTTGTGCGCAAGTTCTATTATATTATACGGCTTCGACTTTCGTCATGGGCGTAACACTAACCGTAAATTTTTATTGAATGACCTTGTTTTCGCATTGACAACGCAATCA
>DAOPJM010000001.1:48711-85675 GCA_035399665.1 Clostridia bacterium | reverse complement strand
CACTAACCGTAAATTTTTATTGAATGACCTTGTTTTCGCATTGACAACGCAATCAAACGAAAGTAAACTGTACTCGTTGCGGGCAAGCCCGTACTGAACTAAACTTTACACCGAGGTGTTTATGATAAAGCGCGTATTGGCGATTGCGGTCGCCCTCTCTGTTGTCCTCCTTTCACTCACATTCACACCGATATCCGCCGCCGACAATTTAGACGTGTCTAACTATGACGAGAAGTATATCCTGCTTGTCAACGCTCAAGACCCGACTACCGCGCTTTACGGCATCGAAAAGGACGCCGACGCACGCTGCTATCCCGCGAGCACCACGAAGATTTTAACCTGCATCATAGCCCTTGAGAACGGGAACCTTGACGACCTTATCGAAATTTCCGCTGAGGCTGTGGACTTCAACGCCAAGTACAACTCGCTTATGGGCGTATCCGAGGGCGAGAGCTACACGCTGCGCGATCTGCTCTACGGGCTTATGCTCGTCTCGGGCAACGACGCCGCCATAGCCATAGCCGAGCATATAGGCGGCTCGGTCACGGGCTTTGTAAACATGATGAACTCCAAGGCTCAATCCTTGGGCATGAGCTCATCCAATTTCGTTACCCCCAACGGCAAGCACAACGAGCAGCACTACACCACGGCAAGGGACATGGCTGTACTTACGGCTTACGCTTTGAGCAACGCCACCTTCTGTGAGATAGTAGGCGCCGTCACATACACCGCAACCGAGTCGGGCGGCTCAAAAACGCTGAGTCTTACCAACGCCAATCGGCTGTTGGTGGACGCAACCGCGGATGGCTTTACCCCCGAATCCTGCCTTTATCAGTATGCGATTGGCGTCAAAACGGGCGACACCGACCAAGCGGGCAAATGCCTTATTGCGGCGGCCTCACGCGGCGGAGTAACGCTTATCGCCGTTCTTTTGGGCGGCACGAGTACGACCATAGATCAGACTGCCTCCGAGAAGGATCCGTATAATGCAAGGCGTTTCAAGGACGCCGCAACCATATTCGACTTCGCCTTTGGGCAGATGCTCGAAAGCGTAACCGTGCAGGAGCTTATCAACCTCGGTCTTGTAACCGAGTTTGATGTTCAGGTGCAGAACTACGCCTCCGATGACGCGGCGCAGGGCATACTTACCGTCAAGGCCAATCTTGACTACGCGCAGACCCTCATGCTGATGTCTCCGTTTATGTCCGAGCTCAAGACCAACGCGCCGCAGCTTGCCGTAACAAAGCTCACAACCGTCTTTGCCCCCATCAGTGAAGGGGACGTGATAGGTTCTGTTGAATACATGCTGAACGGCACGGTTCTGTTCTCAAGCGAGCTGGTAGCGACGCGCAGCATAGAAGAAGGCTTGGTCGCCACTGCCACGGAAGGCGCCGAGACAAGCTTCATCGACAACCTGATAGGCTCGGCGGTCATGACGCCCACCGAGAACAAAACGAGCAGCTTTTGGATATGGGTCGTCATCGCTGTCGTCCTTATTATTCTCATCGTGTTTTTCATTACCGTATACGTCATTCGTGAAAAGAAGCGCCGCAAACGTGCCAAGATAGCCGCTGCCAAGCGCAAAAAGCAGATGCAGCAGCAGGCGGAATATGAACGGCGGTACGGCCGATGAAACGTAAGCTTGCTCTTTTTCTCATATTGCCGTTGCTCCTCTCGGCCAACATATCGGCGGCGGCGGGCATAGACACGACTGAGTCTTCAACGCCCTACGACGTCGAAGCCCTTGTTGAGGAATATGTAATCCTTGTTGACGCGTCGAACCCCGATACCGCGCTGTTCGGTATGGAGAAAAACGCCGACGAGCGCTGCTATCCCGCAAGCACGACAAAGATTTTAACTTGCATTATCGCCCTCGAGAACGGCGACCTTGACGACGCGGTTGCAATCAGCGAGAACGCCGTCAACCTAAGCCGCGCCAACTCGAAGATGGGCGCGAAAGCCGGTGAAAAATATACCCTGCGTGACCTGCTGTATGGGCTTATGCTCCCCTCCGGCAACGACGCCGCCATCGCCATAGCCGAGTACTTTGGCGGTTCTGTTTCGGGCTTTGCCAAGATTATGAACGCCAAGGCAGCGGAGCTGGGCATGAAAGCTTCTCACTTTGTCAGTCCCAACGGATTGCACGACGACGATCACTATACCACAGCAAGGGACATGGCCGTTCTGACCGCATACGCGATGCACAACGAAATCTTCCGCGAGATTACCGCCACCGTCTCTTACACGGTAACGGAGCTTTCGGGCGAGCGCGAGCCCTATGAGGTTCTGACCACCAACCGCTGCCTGCGCGACTCCGTCAACGATAAATTCACCCCCAAATCCTATCTGTATGAATACTGTGTGGGCGGCAAGACCGGCAGCACGAACGCTGCGGGCCGGTGCTACATCTCTGTCGCAGACAAGGACGGGCTGGAGCTTATCTGCGTCCTTCTTGGGGACTATGAATCCTTCATCGATATGACCGCTGAGGATGCGGACGCGCTGAAGTCACAGCGTTTTGCAGACGCCGCCGATATGTTCGATTATGCCTTTGAACGCGCTTTCGTCAGCGTCAGTATCGGTCAGTTGATAGAGCTTGGCATGGAAACCAAGTTCACAAGGCAGATTTCCACCTGCAAAACCGACGATTCATACACAACCATCTACACGATAAGCGCGGTACTCGACCCCGCCGAAGCCCTTACGTTTATGTGGTACGAGACGGAGGCGCTGTATGAGAGTATAGGCTCCATGTGTGAGGCGGAATTCTTCGATGTTGTAGCGCCGATAAGCGCGGGTCAGGTCGTGGGGCTTGCGGCTTACAGCTTTAACGGAAAGCAGCTTTTCACGGCCGACCTTGTGGCGGACGTTGACGTCGCTGAGGTAGTCATTACCCCCGCGCCAACCGTGATTGTCAGCCATTCCCCCGTCACCCCCACCCCGCTTGCCGCCTCGACTCCAACCGCGTCCTCCGATGATAAGCTGCTCAGCGTCGGCACCTTGGTCATGATAGCCGTGACCTGCGCCTCGGTGACCGCCATCGTCATCGTGCTTGCCGTAGTCCTAAAGTCCAAGAAAAAGCCAAAGCAAAAGCCATAACGCCATTGTTGCCGCTGACATTTTCGCCGCCCCTTATCGGGCGGCTTTAATTTGCCCTATCATAGCACTAACGCCATAAGGCGGCTTCATTCGTCCTTACACGCTATTGCAATTTTGTCACAATCTGATATAATTAACCTACTATCCCCGAAAGGAACGTAATCTTTATGTGGAAATTTTCAGAGCTTGAGTACAAGCGTCCCGACATGGCCGCCTTCAAACGCCGTATGCGCAAACTGCTGAAGGTCTTTGACTCAGCCGAAACCTATGAACAGCAGCGCGCAGCTTATCTTGAGATTGAAAAGCATATGTCCGCGCTCGAAAGCACTATAACCCTTTCGACAATACGCTATCACATGAACTCAAAGGATGAGTTCTACGCCAAGGAACGTGAGTTTTGGGATGAGGCAACTCCCAAGCTGCTGCCGCTCCAAAAGCAGATGCTCAAATCAGTTGTCAATATGCGCTTCAAGAAGGAAGCCGAGGCCGAGTTTGGCAAAAGCCTTTTTGACCGTGCCGAAGTACAGCTCAAGCTTGCCGACACCCGCCTTATCCCCGATATGATAGCGGACGCGAAGCTCAAGAGCGCTTACAACAAGCTCATCAGCTCCTGCTCAACCGAGCTTGACGGGCAAAAGCTCAACTTCTACGGTCTGCTAAAGCGTATGGAATCCACCGACAGGGCCGAACGCAAGGCCGCCTTCGAGAAGTGGGCGGAGCTTTACGAGAGCGCAAGCGGTGGACTTGATGGTATCTACGACAAGATGATCAAGGCTCGTGTGCGCATGGCGCGCAAGCTGGGCATGGATTTCACGCACTTTGCTTACCTTGACAGAGGCAGGCTTGACTACACTCCCGATGACGTCGCCAAGTTCCGCGAGGGCATACGCAAGTACGTCGTTCCCGCCTGCGCGAAGCTGTATGAGAAGCAGCGCGAGCGCATTGGCGTTGATAAGCTCCATTGGTACGATGAGAAGCTGTTCTACCCCGACGGCAACCCCGCGCCCATAGGCGGCGAGGAATACCTCGTTTCCGCCGCTTCCGAGATGTATCATGAGCTTTCACCCGAAACGGGCGAGTTCTTCGACTTCATGTGCGAGCATCAGCTGTTTGATTTAGTCACCCGCGACAACAAGCGCATGGGCGGTTACTGCACCTCCCTGCCCGATAAGCTTGCGCCCTTTATCTTCTCCAACTTCAACGGCACCTCCGCCGACGTCGATGTTCTTACCCACGAAGCGGGTCACGCCTTCCAAGCCTACCTTGGTATGCGCACCATACCGATATTGGAGCAGGTTCAGGCGCCCATGGAAATATGCGAGGTTCACTCCATGTCAATGGAGCATTTCACCTATCCTTGGATGGAGAAATTCTTCGGTGAAAGCTGGCAGAAGCGCAACTATGCCCACCTGTCCGTCGCGCTCATGAGCATACCCTACCTTGTCGCCGTCGATGAGTTTCAACACGGCATATACGCCAACCCCGATATGAAGCGCGATGAACGCTACAAGCTTTGGCACGACATTGAAAAGACCTATATGCCCTGGCGTGACTGGGACGGCAACGCCTTCCTTGAAAAGGGCGGGTTCTGGATGCAGAAGCTGCATATCTTCCTTTATCCCTTCTACTACATCGAGTACGCTTTGGCTCAGACCTGCGCGTTCTGCTTCTATCTCAAGATGCAGGAAAACCGTGAGCAGGCTTGGAGCGATTATCTTGCTCTGTGCAAGGCGGGCGGAACGCTTGGATACAAGGAGCTGTTGGGCGTGGGCAAGCTCATGGATCCCTTCGATCCCGAAACCCTTCGCATCATCACCGACAGCATAATGAAGCAGCTGTAAAAGACCTGTCAGTATGTGGTTTCTTTATGCACTTGCCGCAACCGTCGCTTGGGGCGCGGCGGATCTGTTCTACAAGCGCGGCGCTGACCCCAAGGAACGCTATACCCACCTCAAGACCGCGATAGTCGTTGGCTTTGTGATGGGCTTGCACGCGATAGGCACGCTCATCGTCACCAAGGTAGATTATAATCTCATCAACCTTCTATACTACCTGCCGGTGTCGTTGATGTACATACTCTCCATGGTCGTAGGCTACCTTGGCTTGCGCTATCTTGAGCTGTCCATAGCCTCCCCTGTGCAGAATGCCTCGGGTGCGCTTTGCTGTATACTTTGCTTGCTGATACTTGGACAAACCATGGACGCGCTGTCCGCCATAGCCGTGGCGTTGGTATGCGTTGGCGTGTTCCTGCTTGGTATGTTTGAGCGCATGGATGTTAAGGTCGATGGCGGAGGCATAAAGGGCTTCAAGGCGTTCCTGATACCCATAGCCTACTGCGTCATAGACGCGTTGGGAACCTTCCTTGACGCCTTCTATTTGGACGACGCGGCGGCAAGCCCCCTTGTCGGGGTCACGGAGGACAACATCGAGACCGTGGCCAACGTGTCATATGAGCTGACCTTCCTTATCGCCGCCGTACTGCTTAGCATATTCGTCTATGTCATAAAACGGGAACGAGTGGTAACCGTATTCAAGCGTGACCGTATAATCGCCGCTTGCTTGGAAACGGGCGGGCAGTTCGCATATGTCTATGCCATGAGCGGTATGGCCGTAATCGCCGCGCCCATGGTATCCTCGTACAGTATAGTTTCGGTTCTGCTCTCAGCTGTTTTCCTCAAGGAGCGCCTGAGTAAAAAGCAGTATATCGCCGTCGCCGTGGTACTCATAGGCATTGCCCTTCTTGGCGTTGCGGAGGCGCTTGCGCCATAATACGCGCTCGACAAATTGCGAATGCGAAATTGAAAGGACTGTGGGGTAATTCCTCAAGTCCTTTTGTTTTATATGCATAAGTCTGCACAGCCTGTCGCTTTGTTTTACCCCCTTGCGGCGAAAATTGCAGGGTTATACACCCTCGTTTGCTGTACCATTCCAAATATGTACAGTAAGAGCGGAGCGCTAAAGTATCGTCTTGCCAAATCACTTAAGCACAGTCTGATCCTTGCCGGAGGGCTGGTGCTTACAGCCTTTGTATGCTCGCGCTTCAGCTTAGACGGAGTGTTCCCGCCCTTTGGGTGCGCGTTGGTGCTTGCCTGTGAGCTGTTGAGCATAAACCCCTTGTTCGCGCTTTTTGGTCTGCTGCTGGGCTGTCTGTTCGCCGCTAAGATACAATGGGCAGTAATGGCGGCGGTCGCCATATTTGTACTTATATGCATAGGGCTTCGCATTCTTGCGCTCAAGACGTCCTCCGTCGTTCGGCTTCTTCTGTTCACGCTTTTGATGCTTGCCGTGATACCCTTACAATGCAAGCTCAATTTCATCGGCATAGGCTACGCTTCACTTGGAATTCTGCTGTCGCTTGGCGGAAGCGTCGCCTTTGTTCAATCCTACAAGCTGTTCAAGAGCTGCACCCTCACCCAAGGCAGCGCGGCATGTTATACCTGTCTGTTGTGTATGCTCATATGTGGGATGAACGATATCAGCTTCTTTGGAGTATCCATGCCCATGCTCGTTATGCTGCTGTACTCCATGCTTATGATACATGCAAGCGGCTTGTTGGGCTTTTGTCTTTCAAGCTTGCTAGTGTGCGCCTTTACCGCGCTCACTCAATCCTCCCTCGCCTCCGCCGCCGTTCTGCTGTGCGGAGCGGTACTGTCCTTGCCGCTCAAAAGCTACGGCAAGCTGCAATCCATAATAGGTTATTTTGCGGCTGCGATAGTATTCGCTTCATGGACCTTTGGGGAAGCGCACATGGTCAATCTGCAAAACCTCGTCATTGCCTCCGTATTGTTCCTGCTCATTCCCGCCGAGGTGTCGCGGAGTGTAGCCTCCGCTCTTTTCGAAAAGCCGACGCGGGTTGGGGTCAGCGAATCCGCCTCGCATACTCAACGGGGTCATGCCTCTGAACAGCTGAGCATCACGGCCGAAATGGTGCAGGAGCTTGCGGCTCCGCTCTCCGTCAAGGACTGCATTGGCGAGCAGGGCGACCCCGAGGCATGGGCCGTGAGCAGCGCACGCTGTATTTGCTCCGAGTGCGAGGCCAAGGTGTTATGCTGGATCGACCCTCCCGCGACCGAAGCCGCCCTGATAAACCTGCTCAGAAGCTACAAGCGCGGCGAACGTGTGTACCTGCGGCCCCCGATAGACTCCGACTGTCGCTATTTTCCTGAATTGGTCGGCTGTATGTATCTTGTGTCGGCGCAGGCCGAAGCGCAGCTTGCGGGTATGGAACGTATGTCAAAGCGTCTGAGCTTTGCCAAGCGTCAGCTTTCGGGCATATCCGAGCTGCTTTTCGGCACATCCGAACGCATACTCACCGAGCGTTGGCACGATGAGCAGCTGGAAACCAAGCTCATGAAAAGCCTGCTTTCGGACGGCTTTAACGTTCGTCACGCCGAGGTACTGTACCCTTCCGGCTCCATGCTGATACGAATAGCCTTCAACGGCTTTGACCCCGAGCATCAAAGGGCGGCCGTAAAAGCGGCGGGCAAGGCTCTGAACTTGTCCTTGAGTATGATACGCAGCGAACTGCGCGGGACGGCTTGCATAGTTGAGCTTGAGCCAAAGCCCGCCCTTGACGCTGTTATGGCGGTAGCCTCCGCGCCCAAGCACGGCGGCAGCGTGTCCGGCGATTCAAGCGGAAGCTGTAGGCTTGTTAACTCGCGTGTCGTCTACGCCCTTTCCGACGGCATGGGCAGCGGTGAAAGCGCCCGTCGTGAAAGCGATTCCGCTATCGCGCTGCTGTTCTCCCTGTATCGCTCGGGACTTTCGCGTGAACTCGTACTTGAAAACGTAAACCGTATGCTCATGTCCCGCAGAGTTGCAGAGACCTACGCGACGCTTGACGCGGTTTCGCTCGATTTGGAAACAGGTCAGGTCGAGCTTGCCAAATATGGCGCGCCCCCCTCCGTGCTGTTAAGGGGCGGCAAACCCAAGGTGTTGTTCGGCGAAGCTCTCCCCTGTGGAATTATCGACGAGGCCAAGCCCTCGCTAACCCGTTTTGTCATGCAAAACAGCGACATACTGGTACTGTGTTCGGACGGTGTTTGGGACGTTATCGGAACAAGCATTGACAGCGAGCTTATGCAGGGCGCGTCCAAAAGTGCGAAATCGCTTGCCGAAGGCTTACTCTCCAAGGCTCAGAGCATGAGCCGAGCCGATGACATGACCGTGATGGTCATCAAAGTAGCATGAAGATATCAATTGAGCTTTTTCTCTTGGACAATTTCATGATGAACTACCTTGTTTACGCCCTATCGTGCGTGCTTATCGGCACGTCGGTTCGACTGTGGCGCATAGTCCTGTCATCGATTGCAGGTGCGGTGTTCGCGCTTCTGTTTATGATGTATCCTTTCCCGCCCCTGCTAAGGCTGCTGCTGCTTCCGCTTATCGCGCTGCCGTTGTTCAAGCGCGGTATAGGCTTACCAAAAACCGTATGCTGCATTTTCATTTCCTGTGCAATAGTCGCGGGTGCGACCCTGCTCCTGACCCTCGCGTTCGGCGGCAGCGTAAGCTATAACGGCGTCATATGCGGCACCATACGCCTGCGCACCGCTCTCTTGTGCTTCACCGCCTGTACTCTTTTGCCGCGTATGTTTCGCGGAATACTCCGAACGGCACGGGTGCGGCGCGTTCGTCTCGTCTGTATAGTAAGCGGCGAACGCATTGAGCTTGACGCCATGGTGGACAGCGGCAATCTTGTCAGAGAGCCTTTGAGCGGCCTGCCCGTAATACTTGTTTCGCATGACATAAAGCGCGGCGTCTGCCCCATACCATACTGTACGCAGGGCGGCGACGGCGTGCTGTGGGCGGCCCGTACCGAGGTCATATACATAGACGGGGTCGAGGCGCCTCCCGCCTTCGTTGCGAAGGCTCCAAGAAGCGTGAAAAACGCGGACGCGATAGTCCCACTTTCAATAATACCCGAAAAGGAGAAGGATCATGAGAAGACTGGTTTGGTTTGTGCAAAGGCTTTGGCTGAGGCTTTCTTTGAGACTTGCCGCACGAAGCAGTTTGGACTACATGCGTTCGGGCGAAACACTGCCCCCGCCGCTCAACCCCGACGAGGAAGCCCGTCTTGTCGCGGCGATGCCGCAGGACGAGGCGGCACGGGAAAAGCTGATAGTTCACAATCTTAGGCTGGTGGTCTTTATCGCCCGCCGCTTCGACAACACGGGCGTGTTGACGGAGGACTTGATTTCCATAGGTACGATAGGCCTTATCAAGGCGGTGAACACCTTCAAGAGCGACAAGCAGATAAAGCTTGCGACCTACGCTTCGCGCTGCATTAAAAACGAGATACTTATGTATCTGCGCAAGAGCTGCAAGCTCAAGCTGGAGGTCAGCTTCGATGAGCCTCTGAATATAGACTGGGACGGCAACGAGCTGCTGCTTTCGGATATATTGGGTACCGACAAGGACGAAGTGAGCCGAGGCCTTGAGGACGAGGCCGAAAAGGAGCTGCTGCTTGAGGCTATGGCGACGCTCAACGAACGCGAAAAGGAGATTCTCCATATAAGATATGGGCTTAAGCACTCCGACCCCAAAACGCAAAAGCAAGCCGCGGATATGCTCGGTATCTCCCAAAGCTATATCTCACGGCTTGAAAAGCGTATCATCAAGCAGCTCAAACGCGAAATGCTGAAGATGCAAGGCTATCAATAATGTTAAGCCTGCGCCCATAAGGGCTATGCGGTCTACTCTGCCGAACGCTTCAAAAGCTGTCTTGCGTGCTCTATGGCGGCGGCGTCGTCCGAGGTGCTGCCCATTATCCTTGCAAGCTCCGCGGGGCGCTCATCCTCGTCAAGCAGACGTGCGGACGAAATGGTCTTGTCATCCCTTGTTTCCTTATATATAAGGTACTGATAATCGGCGTGGGCGGCTATCTGCGGCAGGTGCGTAACCGAAAGCACCTGATGCGCCTTGGACAGCTCACGCATCTTCTTGGCCACCGTCAGCGCTGTCAGACCTGAAATGCCCGTGTCTATCTCGTCGAAAATCAGCGTGTCTATGCTGTCCGCTCCCGCAAGCGCGGTCTTGAACGCAAGCATGACCCTTGAAATCTCACCGCCTGACGCGACCTTCGCAAGCGGCTTTAGGGGTTCGCCCCTGTTGGCGCTGAAGGTGAACTCCATGGCGTCCACTCCGTTTTCGGCAAGCTCGCTCGCCGTAACGGTCTTGAACTCTGCGGAAAAGCTCGCGAACGGCATACCCATGTCGTGAAGATGTCGCTCTATCTCGGTCTTGAGGCGTTCAGCCGCCTTCTTTCTTGTGTCTGAAAGCTTCTCGGCAAGCCTTGAAAAGTTATCTGTCGCCCTTTTCTCCTCGCGTTCAAGCAGCTCCTTACGCTCATCGGCGTTGTCAAGCCCCTCACGCTCCAAGGCAATCTTGTTCCTGTACTCAAGTATGCTCTTTATGTCGGAGCCGTACTTCTTTTTCAGCCTTGAAATAAGCTCAAGCCTGTCCTCGGCCTGTTCAAGCGTATCAGGTTCAAAGCTGAAATCTGCGATATAGTTGCGCAGGGCTATCGCTACATCCTCCGCGGTATAGTACGCAGTCTCCAAGGCGGCTCGCTGCTTTTCGTACTCTGTGTCGAAGCCGCTTATCGAGCCTAAGCCCTCCTTCGCTTCGGTCATCTTCGTCAATGCGCCTTCCTCGCCGTACAGCGCCTCATGCGCAAGGTTAAGACCCTCCATGATTGCTTCGGCGTTGCGCATACGATCGCGCACCGAAAGAAGCTCCTCCTCCTCGCCCTCGTTCAGCTCGGCGGAATCTATCTCGTTGAGCTGATAGCCTATCATGTCAAGGCGGCGCGCCCTGTCGCTGATACCCTGACGCAGTTCGTTCAGCTCGCGCCGCTTCTGCATAGCTGCAAGCCGCACAGAGCTAAGCTCGTTCCTAAGCTCTAAGTTACCCGCGAAAGCGTCCACAAGCCCTATATGCGTATCGGGATTCAGCAGCGACTGGTGCGCATGCTGCCCGTGCAAATCGCACAGCAGCTCGCCAAGCTGCTTTAGTTCGGAAGCTGAGACCATGGTTCCGTTAATCCTGCAAACGCCCCTTCCGCTTGCCGCAAGCTCACGGTAGACCGTCAGAAGCTCGCCGTCGTACAAATCGCGTTCCTTTAGGAAGCTTGCGGCGGGTCCGTCTTGGCTTATCTCAAATTCCGCCTCGGCGGAAGCCTTGGCGGTTCCCGTCCTCACACTGTCCCTGTTGGCGCGTTCGCCCAATATGAAGCCCACGGCCTCAATCAGGATGGACTTGCCCGCTCCCGTTTCGCCGGTCAACGCAGAAAAGCCCGCACCAAAACTGATGTCGAGCTTATCTATCAAGGCAATATTGTTTATATGCAGTGAACTCAGCATGGCCTAAAGCCAATTCAAGCGACTTACTTTACGAGCTTGGTGAACTTGCGAACCATCTCGGCAACGTTCTTGCCGTCACGGATTGCAACGAAGATCGTGTTGTCGCCTGCCAAGCTTCCCGCAACCTCGGGCCATCTCAGCGAATCAATAGCTTCGCCCGCCATCTGTGCGCTTGCAGGGATGGTCTTGATGATGATAAGGTTTCCCGTCGCGGTTATGGAGAGAACGCAGCTGGAGAACATACGAACGAGCTGCTCCTGCTTGTCGGACTCTTTCCTGTCCTGCGTGGCATACTTGTAGCGGCCCTCGGGTGAGAGCATCTTTATGAGCTTCAGCTCCTTGATGTCCCTGGAGACCGTCGCCTGAGTTACCTGAAAACCGTTGTCACGCAAAAGACGCGCAAGGTCTTCCTGCGTTTCAATGTTCTCGGTTGCGACCAGCTTGCTGATCATTTCGTGTCTGCTTGCTTTCATAATAAACCCCTTCCGAACATTAGTGTATACTTAGGTTAGCCGTTCTCTGATCCTGCGAAACAGGGAGTTTCGTTCGAATCGCACAAGCTTGACCGACCGTTTTGAGCCGGTCACGGCTACAGAATCCCCTGAATTCAATTCGGCAAGGCGAACTCCGTCACCCGCCAGCACCGCCTTGTCCACCACCTTGACCACTACCGAGGAATCGATAGAAGTCGCGATGGGACGCATATGCAGAGTATGCGGACATATAGGCGTAACAAGCATTGCTCTAAGCTCGCCCGCGACTATCGGCCCGCCCGCCGAGAGCGAATAGCCCGTAGCTCCCGTCGGTGACGCTGCCACTACCCCGTCCCCAAACAGGGTACCCACGCTTTCGCCATTCACGAAAAGCTCCATCTGTGTAACTCCCGAAAACGAGTGCTTGAACACCAGTACATCGTTCAGGCAGCTGTACATATACTCGCCATTCAAGCTGCAATCAAGCATCGCACGCTCGTCCAGGTAGTATTCGCCAATGGAATAACGCCTTAATGCCTCAGGAAAATCAGCCTCGCAGACCTCGCTTAAAAAACCTATCCTGCCAAGGTTCACACCCATCAGCGGAACATTCCATATGGACGCTTCCTTCGCTCTGCGTATCAAGGCTCCGTCGCCGCCCACAACGACCAACAGATCTATGCCGGCGCCGTCTTGGGGAAGCTCCTCAAACCTATGGCAGATGTACCCCGCCTGTCGAGAAAGCTCCATCAGTCTAATGCGCGCCTCATACGTCGACGGACGCTGAGGGTTAGCCGAAAAGCCAAGAATCACGATTTTGTGCTCCTCCGTGAATATAGCATAGTTATTATACATTCTTGTCCCGAAAATATCAAGACAAATATGAATAAATTTTGAATTTATTTTAGCTCCCTGTGCGCGTTTTCCACCACATTTTGGGAAATCATTCGAAAATCGCCAGGATCTGTGACATTTTCGCACCCACCCTTTTGAAGTAAGATAAGAAACTCGATGTTTCCCTTGGGGCCGGTTATGGGAGAAAATGCAAGCCCCTCTACCGTGAAATTCAAGCCCGATGCAAACTCCATGATTTCCGTGCAAACCCTCTCATGAATTTGCTCGCTGAGTATAACCCCGCTGCCCTTTTTGACCTCGGCTTTGCCGGCCTCGAACTGCGGCTTGATGAGCGCCACCACCTTCCCGCCCTCCAAAAGGCAGTCATACAGCGGCGGCAATATGAGCCTTAGCGAAATGAAGGAAACGTCAATGGATGCAAAGTCGAGCGGCAGACCAAACCAAGATGGCTCCATAAACCTTGCGTTTGTGCGTTCCATGACCTTAACCCGCTCGTTTGTCCGAAGGCTCCAATCCAACTGTCCGTAACCCACGTCAATGGCGAAAACCTCCGCTGCTCCGTGCTTTAGCATACAGTCGGTAAACCCGCCGGTCGAAGCTCCTATATCGGCGCAGCGCTTGCCCTCCAAGCTCAAGCCGAAGCTGTCCATAGCCTTTTGCAGCTTTAGCCCGCCTCTGCTGACAAAGGGTATAGCGTCCTCTATTACGGTAATGGTATCGCCTTCACTTACCTGCTTTCCCGCCTTATCGACCTTTATGTTGTTAACCCGCACCACGCCCGCCATTATCAGTGACTGAGCGCGTTCTCTTGAAGGTGCAAGCCCCAGCTCCGTCATGGCGACATCCAACCGCTGCTTCATGCTTCGTCCCCCTGCAAGCGCGACAGCGCGGCTTCTATGCCCTCAACCGTAAACCCGTACTTCTCACGCTGCTGCGTGACCGATGCGTGGGTGATAGGCGTTCTCGGCAGCGCAAGCGTCTCGACACGGCAGGTGTTGAGCTTCAGTGTTACTACAACGCAAAGAGCGGGGATATTCTCCTCAACCACCAAAACCTTGGCGTGTCTTTGCTTCAGCTCATCCAACAATTCGCTGTCCGCAGGCTGCAAAAACCTTGCGTGTATCATGCCCACGCCATGCTTTTTTGCGACCTCAAGAGCAAGCGGAGCCATAGTCCCCGTTGAAATAATGTTTACATCCGAAATGGGATTCAGCACAGCCCACTTGCCAAAGCTCAATTCCGTAGGCACTTCAAGCTTCGGCAGCACTCCGCGATTATATCGAATTACGCAGGGTTCCTCGCGCTCAAGCGCCATCTTCAGCATGGCCTCAAGCTCACCCGTGGTTGCGGGTGAGTATATCGCAAGGTTGGGCATGGTCAAAAAGAACGCCGCGTCGTATACGCCCTGATGCGTCTCGCCGTCCTCGCCCACAAGACCGGCTCTGTCCGCGCAGATTACGACAGGCAGCTTCATAAGGCATATGTCATGCAGAATCTGGTCATAGCCCCTCTGCAAAAAGCTTGAATATATGGCCACCACGGGTCTTGCTCCCGTAGTCGCCATTCCCGCCGCCATGGTAAGCGCGTGCTGCTCCGCTATTCCTACGTCAAAAAACCTGTCGGGGAAGCGCTTTGCAAACTCCGTCAAGCCCGTGCCGCTCGGCATGGCCGCCGTCACCGCCGCTATACGCTCGTCCTTCTTTGCAAGCTCGCATAAAGCGTTTCCGAACACCTTGGAGTTACCCATAGCTCCGCGTTTATTGACCTCGCCTGTGCTTATAGAAAACGCGCCTATCCCATGGAACTTCTCCGGGTCGTTCTCCGAGAAGGTGTAGCCCTTGCCCTTTTGCGTCCGAACATGCACTATTACGGGGTGATCAAGCTCCTTCGCCTTGGTGAACAGCTTTGTCATCCTTGCGATATCATGCCCGTCGATGGGACCTATATAGGTGAAGCCCAGCTCCTCAAACAAGAGGTTGGGCATGAGAAAATGCTTGATCCTGTTTTTGAGTGTCTGCATATGATCGGACATCCACTTGCCGACTTTGCCGGTGTCCAAGCTTCTTACAATGAACTGCTTGAACCTGTTGTAGCCGCGGCTTATGCGCATACTGTCCAAGCTGCGGTGCATAGCTCCGACGTTCGGCGATATGGACATGGAGTTATCGTTCAAAACTATTATAAGCGGGGTCTTGGAAGCTCCCGCGTCGTCCAAGGCTTCGTAGGCCATGCCGCCGGTCATGGCTCCGTCGCCTATGACCGCGACCACCCTGCCCTCCTTGCCCTCCAGCTTCATGCCTCGCGCCATGCCAAGCGCGGCCGAAATGGAGGTGGATGCGTGGCCGGTATTGAAAGCGTCGTGGCAGCTCTCCTCACGCTTTGGAAAGCCCGAAATGCCGCCGCTCCTGCGCAAGCCCGTAAAGCTTTCGCGCCTTCCCGTGAGCAGCTTATGCGCATACGCCTGATGCCCTACGTCGAAAACAATTTTGTCCGTGGGACTGTCGAAGCTCCTATGCAGGGCTACAATCAGCTCTGTTGCACCCAAGGACGCCGCCAAATGTCCGCCGTTCTTGGACACGGTGTCTATCATGCAGGCGCGAAGATCCGAGCAAAGCTGCGTCAGCTCGTCGGCGCTCAGCTTCTTTACGTCCTCGGGTCCGTTGATCCTGTCCAAAACCTTATAAGTCATTTCTCCGCTCCCGAAATACTGTCTATCAGGTTGCAAAGCTCCGCTGCGGCTTGTCCGTCAAAGCCTTTGAGCATGGCCCTTGCGCGATTGGCGGAGTCATGCATTAAGCTCGCGGCGGCCTCTCTGCCCGCTATGGAAAGATAGGTCTGCTTGCCCTGTTCCTTGTCCTTCAAAGCGTCCGCGAAATCATCGGCAAGCTGAAACATCAGTCCAAAGCTCCTCGCAAACTCGGTCAGGGCGGTAAGCTCCGCTATATGGCATCCCGCGCTTTGCGCACCCGACCGCACCGCAGCGACAAAAAGCGCTCCGGTCTTTTTCGCGTACATCTCCAGGATGGACTTGCCGTCGTAAACCCTGTTTTCAAGGTCCTCGACCTGTCCCTCCACCATATCCATAGCTCCGCGAAACACGCTGCTCTTGGCGTCGTCCTTGCCCGAAACCTCGGCAAGCGTTTCGGCGGCTAAGGTCAGCATTGCGTCGCCCGCAAGTATGGCGTTAGCTTCACCGCAGGCCTTATGGCATGAGGGCTTTCCCCTTCTCATGTCGTCATTGTCCATTGCGGGCAAATCGTCATGCACCAATGAATAGCAATGAATAAGCTCTATGGCGCAGGCAAAGGGCAGGGCGTCCTTTACTCCGCCTCCAACAAGCTCCGCGCTCTTTACAGCCAAGCATGGGCGCAGGCGTTTGCCCCCGCTCATAAGTCCATACAAGACCGTCTTTTGAAGCCTGTCCCCGCGAATATGGCTTTCGCAGAGCATTGTCAGCTCCGCGTCAATTAACGCTGCGGTCTCGTTCATCACTTATCACCGCTTGCCTGCTCGTTTAAGCGTTTGTCAAAATCTTCGAGCTGAGCGCCGCACTCTCGGTACAGCTTTACACCCTGTTCGTACAGCTCCATCATCTCCGAAAGGGAGGTCTGCCCGCCCTCAAGGGCTGTGATAATCCCCTCAAGCTTATTCAGCTTCTGTTCAAACGTTTCTTCCATCGGCCTTACCTACATCCTTCACGATAACATTTATTGCTCCGTCTATGAAATTCACATTCAGAGCCTGTCCCCCGTCAATACCCTCTGCCTTTGCAACCACCGCTCCGCCTTCGTCCGTTACGAAAGCGAACCCGCGCATAAGTGTGCGCTTGGGGTCATACGCGGAGAGCTTGCCGTACATCAGCTCTATGCTTGCGCGCCTTGCTGTTGATGCCGAAACCGCCGCCCGTATCAACAAATCCTTGTCCGTAGACAGCCTCTGCCGCAAGCCGTCAAGCTTGTGCTCGACCTTGACAAAGGCTTTATCCGCCGCGCACATGGACAGCCGCTCGCGCTTTCGCATTATCCCTGTTTGCACCGCACTCATAAGCCTATCTCCCACCGACGCAAGGCGGTTCAAAAGAGCATCCAATTCGGGAACGGCCAGCTCCGCCGCCGCCGACGGCGTGGGTGCGCGCAAGTCCGCGACAAAGTCGGTAAGCGTGAAATCGGTCTCATGCCCAACCGCCGAAATAACAGGTATCTCGCACTCATGCACGGATTGCACAACCTTCATCAGATTGAACGCCCAAAGGTCTTCCATGCTGCCGCCGCCCCTTCCGACTATCAACACATCACAGCGTTTCTCGCGTGAAGCCTTGTTGATGGCCGCCGAAAGCTCGTCCTCAGCACCATCGCCCTGTACTAAAGAGGGATACAGCACAAGCGGCATATTCGAAAATCTGCGTGACAAAACCTTCTTTATGTCTTGCAGCGCCGCCCCTGTGGGGGACGTCACCACACCAACGCAGCGCGGTAAGGATGGAATGGCTTTCTTGTGCTCGGCGTCGAACCAACCAAGCCTTTCAAGCTCCTCCTTTTGCCGCAAATACTGCCTGTAAAGATCTCCCTCGCCCTCCTTGGCAAGCGAAACGGCGTACACCTGAAAGCTGCCGTCACGCTCATACAGGGAGGCATAGCCGCTAATCGTCACCTGCATACCGTCCCTTGGAATAAATCGCAGCCGCAGCACATTCTGTTTGAACATCACACAGCGCACCTGACTTTCGGCGTCCTTCAACACGAAGTAGATATGCCCCGAGCTTTGTTTCCTAAGTCCGGAGATCTCTCCCCTCACACTGAGGTTGGCCAAATTGTCATCCATCGTCAGCAGCGTTCCGACGTATTCGTTCAGCTCCGAAACGCTGAACACGGGATTTAGCTCCATCGTTCCCCTTATCGTACAAAGCACCGTTCGACAAAACGAACGGCGCCGAGTATTTCCGTCATAGATTTTATGAAGCTTTCCGTTATTGGGGCAGCTTCTTTATTATAGCTCCAAGCACACCGTTGACGAACTTGGGTGTGCCGCCGTCGCCGTAGCGTTTGGCAAGCTCTACCGC
This sequence comes from Clostridia bacterium, assembly GCA_035399665.1. GTDB lineage: Bacteria > Bacillota > Clostridia > Christensenellales > CAG-138 > DAOPJM01. Next base: position 67,829 of record DAOPJM010000001.1, on the reverse strand, counting down.
CTCGTTCACCGTCGCGGCATAAGGTATGTTTGGCTGATACAACAGCTCGAAGGCGGCAATGCGCATAATACACAGATCCACCTTGGGCATACGCGACACCTTCCAGTTGCTGGAGGACTCATCGATCAGCTCGTCTATCCTCGCGGCGTTCTCCGTGACGCCGTTTATGATGTCATGAGCGAACTCCATATCCTCCTCGCTCAAGCCTGCCGTTATCTCGGACTGTTCCTTTACGCACTCAAAGGTGTCGTCGCCTCCGACCGACCTTGAGTACAGCAGTTTCATGGCAAGCTCTCGCGCCATTGAACGGTTCATACATTACCCTTTCCGAACAAGTTTTTAAAGAAATCGCTCACGGCCTGTGCGCCGCCCTTGTCAAGCATTATTCCGAAGAAGGTTCCTATGCTTATCAGCACAGTTAAAAGCAGCGTGCGCCAAAACCCAAGTGTCAGCAGCATCACTCCTACGATTATCGCTGTCGAAACGCAGACTACAAGCCATTTATGCTCGGCAAAGAATTCCTTCATGACTTCCACCCGCTTTAGTCTACGCGGCCTTGGTTCGCGGTGTTGCTCGCCTCGACAAGAATCTCGATGTCAAGCACCGTGATGCCGCTCATGCTCTCGATATAGCTCTTGAGCTGTGACTGTAACTCGGCGGACAACTCGACTATCTTGGTATCGGGCATAAGCTGAAGCTTTAGCCTGATGAATACTCCGTCCTCGTCTTTGGTATAGACTTCGCTCGCGCAGTCGCGTACCTGCTTATTCGCCTTAACCTGCTTTTGAACCATGGCGTTTATAGCCGACAGGGAAATAAAAGCGCTCCCGATATCAGTCCTCTGTACCAAGGCTCCATTCGGCTTCTGTGCGCCCCTCTTACCCGAACCTATGGCAAAGAACATGCGGAATGAAATAACGGTCATAACGCCCGCCACGCAGTAGCAAATAATGCTCAGTTCGTAATCCGAGAGCGGCATGGCCACGTCAAACGACAAAAGCACCATGAACACGCTCATCAGGATGGTCAGCACGGCCAGCATCACCAGCAGGATCTTGTCAATAATTCTCATTTGTCTATCCTTTCCTTTGCCGATTACAACAAAAACCCGACCATGCCGCCGCTCTTAGTTAAAAGCTTGAACGGCGGCCGGTCTGTTATGTTTCAAGTATTGCTCTTGCCCGTCAGACTACTTTACTCTCGGAGCGGGCTCGGGCGCCTTGGGCGCAGGCTCCTTAACCTTCTCGGTCGGGAACGTGACGGACTGTACATAGATGTTGACCTCGACGGCTTTAAGTCCGGTCATAGTCTCGATTGAGGACTTGACAGCGTCCTGAACGTTCTTGCAAACCTCTTGAATACGGAAGCCATACTTGACGATGAGCGTCAAATCGACCGCGCACTCCTGCTCGCCTACTTCAACCTTGATACCCTTGGTATAGCTCTTCTTGCCGAGCTTCTCGGACAAGCCTTCGATAGCCGTTCCGCTAAGACCCGCAACACCTTCTACATCCTCGGTTGCCAAAGACGCTATGGTAGCTACAACGTCATCCGCAAACACTATCTTACCGCCAACTGCATTTTCAACAGTCATTTTGTTGTCTTCCATGGTTGCTGCCTCCTTTTGTGAGTTGAATTTTTTTACATTGTGAGTATATCACAGTCGGAGACGAAAGTAAACGCCGCATTTCAAAGTTTTTGTGATATCTTGAAGTATTTCTTGCTATTGTGCCGTTGAGACCTTGACATTCTCCGCGGCCTCGCCCGTCTCGCGCAGCACTATGTCAAGGATCTGCGCAACCTGCTCGTCGGTAAGCGACTCCGTACCGACTATAACGTTTACGCTGCCCTTGTGCATGGACACTATTACCTCCTCAAAGCCCTTCGCCTTGATGAGATTCTCGCAGGTGACCTCCAGCTCCATGCAGTACACAAGATCAAGCTTCTGCTGCTGCGCGTCCGATATCGTAGCCTCGTCCGCTCCCTGTGCCACAATTGCGTCCAAGTAGGCTATTTCCTGAGTTCTGACGCTGTCGCGCTCGTCGCGGAACACATCAAAGAAGCTTTGTCCCGACGTGTTTGTAACCGAGCTGACCTGCTCCGTTTGCGGTGTGTCCTGCTCGCCGTCCTTATCCTTATTCGACAGCAACACGTTTGCCCCGACCGCTCCCACAAGCAGCAGGCATACCGCCACCAACGTTATTATACGCTTGTTGAACACCTTCTTGAGATCGAACTTTTTCATACCGTCCTCCTTTTTATTTGCTGTATTGTATGCGGCTAATCCTCGTCATATCCCATTTCAAGAACTTCGATTGCACACAGCGGCAGCCCTGTCACAGCCTGTACCGCACGCTGTAAGTTAAGGCGTACCGTCAAGTCCGCCGCGCCCTGCGCCACCACTACGACCCCGCGCAGTTCGGGTTCGCGCTTGTAGAGTACTATCGCCTCCTGTCCGTTCTCCGTCGTAATAGTCGCGGGCTGCACAGTCTCGCTGCGCTGCTCGATGAAGGTGCTGCCGCTCTGCCCCTCCGTCCCTGAGCTTTGCTCGTCGATCTGTCGCGTCATCGCGGTTACTACCTCGTCCGTTGTCTCATAGGTCACCATGACCTCCACCTTACCCGCCCCGCGTATGCACGACAGCACCCGCACAAGCCGTTGCTCCATATCGTCTCCGCTCTGCTGTGTCGCTTGGGTCTTGCTTTCGCTTTTTACGCACGACATTCCGCCAGTATAGCTTGACAGAAAATACAGCGCCAACGCCACGGCAAGCATTGCGACATAGAGGGCTATGCTCTTTTTCTTGCCCAGACCCTTAACAAAATCCGTGAGTTTCTTAATCATCCTATCCCCCATTCGTTCAGCAGCTCAAAGAGCAGCAGGCAAAGCTGTGAGACGTACAGCAGTCCGCACGCCGTTCTGCCGCTCCTTTGCAAAGCGCCGTCCACCGGCAGCGCGCCCAAGAGTGAGCTTACCATCCCAAGGGCGGCCGCCGTGGTGAAAAAACTCAGCATCAAGCTCAAAGCTTTATCCATAACTCTCCTATAACAGCAGGGCTGTTCCCGCCACACACACGCAGAGCAGGACGGCCGCGGCCACTAATATCGACAGGATGACCGAAAGCATATCGGCTATCTGAACGAATACCGGAGACAGCCCTCCCGCCCCAAGTGGTACTGACAGCGCGGCCGCCATCCTCAGGGCCAGCCCATGCAGCAGCAGCAGTATCACAGGCTTTGCGACATACCCCAAAGCCAGCAGCACGGCGACAGACCCAACGGCGTTCTTCACCAATCTCATACAGGCGAACGCCGTCTCCAAGGAGTCCGAGACCAGTCCTCCCGCAAATGGCAGCCCCCCCGCCGCAAGCTTGGTGGTGCGAAGCAGCACGCTGTCAGCCGCCCCTCCGCTTATGCCCCTTACCGCTGTCATGATAAAGTATGCGGCGGAAATCAACGCGATGATCCACTTGCAGGCCTTGTGGCAAAGCTTTCCAAAGCCGTCCGTGTGCAGCTCCTTGCCAAACGCCCCCAGCGCTCCCATTATCCCGCCCGCCGCCGCCAGTGGCAGTACCAGCTTTGAAAGACATCCGATTACCGTACTGCCATACAGCGTCATCGCCGCCTGCTGCGCTATCGCGCTTGAACCCATTCCAAACAGCGTTAATAGTCCAAGCAGCACGGGCGCCAGCACTCCCGACAGCTTTCCAAGTCCCAACAGGCATTCCTTACAGCTTGTCACCGCCCCCCATACGGCGGCAAGCGCGGTCAGTCCCGCGAACACCCTTATCACGCTTGACGCGGTTTGGGGCAAGGTTCCCTTGGGGCGCATTCCGTTTATCAGGCTCTTTATCACGGCAAGGCCTATGTACATCAGAAAGACCCCAACAACCCCGGAAAGCATCCCCGTTATCAGACCCCAAACAAGGCTCACAGCGTCATTGGAAGAACCCTGCCCGCCCATGAGCTGCGGCAAGAGGTCTGAGGGCTTTACGCCCCAAGTCCCGCCAAAGCTGTCAGAATTGCCGAAGAACCAGACGTCCCAAGCCTTAAGGTCGGTGTTCTCCATGATGTACTCAACAAAATCTCCCGCCTCTCCTCCTATGTCCGGCGTCGGCACAGGCGTTGGCGTATCGTTGCCCCACCATACTGCTGACGGCAAAGCAATCATTGCAGACCTCCGAGAAGCGAAGCCCCAAGCTCCATCAACGTCACCACGGCGGGCAACGCCAATGCGATTATCAGTACCCTCCCGCAAAGCTCTAACTGGGAGGCTATCGCCGTCTGCCCCGCGTCCTTGCAGGTATCCACCCCGAACTGAGCAAGACAGGTTATGCCGACTATTCTTGCAAGAGAGGCGATGTACTCTGAATTCACGCCGTAACGTGCGGCGAACTCAAAAACGGCGTCGGCTATCCCCGTAATGTAGCTCAGCGCCTCGGTCATGAGTATCACGGCGGTAACTATCCCGCAGGCAAACGCCGCCTCGGGGCGTATGTTCTTCAGAATCAAAGCCATAATTGTTCCCGTTATGGCCGTGATAAGCATCGCCGCTATCCTCATTCGTCCCTCCCTAATACAGCTGGAAAATCTGCCTTACGCTGTCCATGAGCTGCGACAGCATATTGAGTATCATCACCATGCCGACTATAAGCCCCGCCACGGCCGCGACAGTCGCCAGCTCGTCCCTGCCGTTTTGCTTCAGCACCTGAACCACTATGGCGGTAAGCAGGCCTATGCCCGCAATCTTGAACAACGCGGTAATTTCCATATCGGCCCTCCAAGCGTCAGAGCATCAGCACGGCAAGCGCCGCGCCGCCTATTAGCCCTATCGCGCTTGCGGCCCTGCCTTTACCCTTGGCCTCGCTTTCCGCTTCGGCAAGGCAGTCCGTTAACGTGGCTTGCAGCCATTGCGCCTTCTCCTTCAGCTGCTCCGCACCCATGGCGTCAAGTCCGCTTAAGAACTCCTTCAATGCGTCCTTTTCCCTTTGCTGTAAGCAGTCCATGCAATCCGCCGCCGCTTTTGCTCCGCTCTTTAGATATACTTCCAATAGCTCCCTCGTTTCGTCCCGCTCCATGTCGTCAATCAGATCGCATAAAGGCGTTCTTGAATAGCTCAGCCTTTGTACGAAATCCCTTACCCCGCTTATCAGGCTTCGCAGCTTTCCGCAGCGTGCGCGCTTTTGGGCCGAGTACGCAAGCCCCATCCCCCAACAGGAGATGAAGGTCAACAGTATCGCCACAGTCTTCACTGCGCTTGCCCCAAGGCGCTCATGCCCTCGTCTCTGACCTCGGCTATCTGCCCAATCCCGCAGAGCAGAACATACCTTTTGAACACGGCGGCTTCATAAAGTCTGCGCATGGCGGGGCGCAAAAGCAGCTCCTTCAAGCCCTTCGCGTGAGCCGTCGCAAGCACGATCACGCCACAGCTGAACGCGTCCAGCACCGCTTCCGCGTCCTCGTCGCGGCTAAGTTCGTCCACCGCTATCACCTCGGGCGACATGGTACACACGAGCCGCGTCATTCCGCTGCTCTTCAAAATACCGCTCATCACATCCGTTCGCACCCCGAGATCAAATCCCTCCCTGCCCTGTGAGCTGCCCGACAGCTCGAAGCGTTCATCCGCCACCGCAACCTTCACGGGGTTCAGCCCGTCCTCGCCGTTTGATGCCTTTCGAATGAGATCCCTCAGCATTGTGGTCTTTCCGCAGCCCGGAGGCGAAGCGATGAGCGTAGAGAGCAGCCTCCCGTCCTCGCTTATCATTGGCAGGAGCGGCACGCAAACATCTCTGTGCTCCCGCACTATGCGAAAGCAAAAGGAGGTTATCTTGCATATGCGTTCAATCTCGTCCCTGTCCCGAATGACCCGCCCCGCCACGCCAACACGATAGCCGCCCTCGAGCGTTATGAAGCCCTGCCTCAGCTCCTCCTCCCAAGCGTATACGGAGCGGCCGCATATAGCGGACAGCAGCCCTTCGCACTCGTTGTAGCCGAGCATGGGTTTGCCGTGCAGGTCGTATATGAGCCGTGATTCGCCGCTGATTAATAGCTGCATAGGCATGCCCGCCCTAAGCCTTATCTCAGTGAGGTTGACGTCATCGTTCAGCAGTCTCAATGTGTCCGCGGCCCTCTTGGGGAGCAGGGGCAGTATTACTTCCTTCCAGTGCATCAAACCATCCTCCGATCAATACTTGTCCGCAGTTAATGTTATGCGCCGCTCCCGTGGCTCATGACACGCCGCTGCACGACATTCAGCTTTTACTTCCTTTGTCAAGCAGCTCTCCAAGGGACAGGTTCGACCCATACCTTGCTATGCCGTCCAAGACAGCGTTCTCGTCCAACTCCCAAGCCTTTGCATCCTGTCGTCCACCACTCGCAGTATATGGTAATCCGAGCCGCATAAGCAGCGAAGCGCCTCGTCGCAGCGCATCGCGCCGTGCGCTATGCTCAGCTTCATCGCAACACTTTTGCCATGCTTTACCGCGCTCCTCCTTGTGAGCAGGGCGGAAACCTGTTTCTCCGGCAAATGTATTATTTCCTTTATCGCCGCCGTCAATATGAACCCCGCAAGCATATAAAGCACAGGCATGAACAGCCCGTATACCGTGAAGAACACCCCGACAGCCGCCAATATCGCTCCCAAGGCTAAACCCATATATATGCATATCTTTGCCGCCGTCTTGGGCGGCAGAAAGCGCAGGAGCAGGCATTCGCACATCCTCCCTCCATCCAAGGGAAAGCAGGGCAAAAGGTTGACAGCGGCGATTATCGCGTTAGCGTAGATGAAGGGCTTTAGAAGCTCAAGGCAGCGCAGTACAAGACAGCCGAAGGCGAAGCTTAAGGCGCAAGCCGTGACGCTCACGATAGGCCCCGCCGCCGCCGTCCTGCACTCCATGGACGGAGTTATATCACGTCCGTCCATGTCCATCACCGCGCCCATTGGATATATCGTAAGAACTGAAATCCTTATCCCCTGCTGTCTTGCGGTCAAGGCATGGGCGCATTCGTGCAAAGTGAGCGCGATGACGGAGCAGACGAGCGTCCAAGCCTCTCCCGCAATCAAAGCCCACAGCGGGACGATAATTACGGTGGGATTGACCCTAAGCTCCGTTTCGCGCAGAGTGCAAACGCGCATTGTCAGCCTATACTGACGTCGATAAAGTCCACCGCGTTCAACGCTTCCCCGTCTCGATATATGGCCATATACAGTTCGTTGCCGTACTCCACCGACCCTAAGACCGCGCCCGCGGGAACCTCCTCCTTTGCCGCCACAAACACCGCGTCAAAGCCGTAGCATACGCTCTCTATTCCGCCCGAATGACCTATTCGTATATAGTCGCCGAGCGTCTCATCCGTACCGACGGACAGTACCACCCCATCGAAGCAGCAGTAGACCGCGTTCCCCGCCGCCGTGAAGCACAGCAGCTTCCCGTCGTTCCTCAGGCTCACGCCCGACGCCGCCACGGGAGTTCCCCACTTGCCCGTTTGCAGCAGCAGCGTGTCATTCGACGCCTCTACAAAGGTCAAATCCCCCATTGTGTCGGCTGTGGGCGCGGTCTGTGTCATAGTTTTGGCCGTCTTGCCCACGCCCGTCAAGCGAAGTATTAATGCAAGCGCGAGCGCAGCGACGCACAGCCCTATCTTTACCGTCATGCTCCAAAACCCGGCCTCGTGCCTTCCGTTCTTGGGCTTTGGTTCATCGTCTTTCAGCTTGAACTGCACCTTCGACACCGTAGAGCCCGCTTCCCTGCGCTCCTTGACCTTCATGTTCTCTATATCCATATCCGACCTCCAATCCGTTTTGTCGTATTCTACGTTGAGCGCAAACATAAAATGACAACGAAGCGCAAAGCGCGAGGTCTGCCGAAAAAGCATACAAAGAGCCGCCGCAAGTTCGTCTTGCAGCGGCTTTTGGTATAGTCCTATATTACGCCGACAATATCGCTAAAACACCTGCCAATCCGAAAGGAAGGCGATTAGGTAAACGATAAGCCCCGCCGCGCACACAATTGTCCAAATAACGTCCACGGCTTTTTTCCTGCTTTGGTCGGCCAACGCCAACGCTATGGGAAAGCACACAACGAGGTACCTTGGCGCCGACAGCAGCCAGCTTGTGCCGGTTGACAGTATGAAGTATGCGATAAAGTATGCGACATACGACGGGCGCAGGCGCTTTGCGGAAATCGCCATTATGCCCAGAGAGCCAAAGATGGCGATGATGTTGGGAATCCACAGTCCCACAGCGTGTTCTATATCGTTGTCGGCAAGATACCTCAGGAGGTAATCGCATTGGTACCTTACGGTATTGATGAAGAACGATATATGCTGACCCCAATGCTCGGACTGTATGGTCAGGAATGTGAGAGGACTTCCGCTTATGACCTGATTAAGCACAAGATATGAAACGAAGCCCAGCGGTACTATCAGAAGCTCGCCCACAAACTCAAGGGTCTTGAGTGCAATCCTTTCGCCGCTCTTTTTGGCGGTGACAAGATCGATTACCATCTCAAATATCAGCGGAACCATCAGCACCACGCCCACCACTCGCGAAGCGGAGGCCAGCATCGCTATTAAGCACGCTATTAGATAACGCTTTTTGCGCATCGCATAGAAGCATCCCACGCTCAAAAGCAGGAACAGGCTCTCGGTCATGGGTGAGTTGAACCAAATAGCGGCAGGCAGTATACATAAATACTTCAGCACCCTGAACGCGCCGCCCGCCGACATATCGAGCGAAGCCAAGCGGAACAGCAGGTATGCCGCTAACGAGAACGACAGCACAGAGATGACAAGCCCCGACACGAAGTAATCCCCGATTATGAACCCAAGCCCGCGAACGAGCAGAGGGTACAGCGGGAAGAACACCAATCTCAAGGCGTCCGAGCTTGCCATGTCGGTGGAATACCAGTTCTCCGCCAGGTACAGGTAATGCGAGGCGTCGCCGTGCCTCCAGTACTGAATCGCATCGGGCAGGCTCTTTAGGCTTTCGCTTTGGACTATCTGTATGCCCCACGCCGCCATGTACACAAGCAGCCTTGAAGCCAAGGCGATGACGAAGATTATGGCGAACACCTTCCAGCCGCGCTGATCGGCGTAATCACGCTTTACGGCTTTTCCGCTCCACGCCCTTATCCAACAGGGCATGAACCTTGCGCCCAGCGTGATAAACAGCAGCAGCTCCAAAGCCGCCGCGCTGAAGCTTATCGGGTTCTCTATCGGGTCGTTGAGTATCAGCAGCACACACATCACTATAAGAATGAGTGCGCAGACAGCAGAAATCAGACCACCCAAAATATCGGGATCGGCAAGAAATGCCTTTATTCCTTTGGTCTTATCGCGCCCTTGTTCCTCTCGTATCTCCATATCAGCGAACTGTAAGTCCCTCCTCCATGTCCTGTGCTGGGGTTATGAAAGCAAGATTCTCATCGTCCGCGTCCGAAGCGCAGAGTATCATACCGCAGCTCTCAACGCCCGCAAGCTTGACGGGCTTGAGGTTGACTACCATAACGACAGTCTTGCCTATCAAGTCCTCGGGCTTGTACCATTTCTTTATGCCCGAAACCACTGTGCGCGTCTCTGAGCCTATGGATACCGTGAGCTTCAAGAGCTTTTTGGACTTCTTGATCTCCTCGCAGTCCAAAACCTTTGCAAGCCTAAAGTCCATCTTGGCAAACTCGTCATAACTGATCTCAGGCTTAATCTCCGGATAGGCGGGTGCTTTTGCAGTCGGCTCCGTCTCGGGCTTTGAGGCTTGCGTCTCCTCTGCCCTTGCCTCTGTTTCAATGGTGATCATACCCTTTTCCAACGCTTTCTCCTCAATTTGTGCATAGTCCAGCCTTGCGAACAGTATCGTCGGGCTGTCCGTGACCTTCGTGCCGCCCTTATACAGACCGAATACGCCCAAGCTGTCAAAGTCGCGGGGCTTGTCGTTGATCTCCTCAAGTATTCGCTTGCCGGTTTCGGGGAGGAAGGGCAAAAGGAGGTTCGCGCCTATCGCTATGCTCTCGATAAGGTTGTACAGAACCTCGTGCAGCCTTTCCTTGCCCTCCTCGGTTTTGGCAAGCAGCCACGGTGTCGTCTCATCGATGTATTTGTTGCATCTGCGGAACAGGGCGAACACGCAGCTTATGGCGTCGGCTACGCGAAGCTCATCCATATTCGCCTGAACCTGCTTTGCGGTCGAAGTCACAACCGACTTCAAATCCTCGTCTACGCTCGCCGTAACGCCGCTCGGCTCGACCATGCCGTCAAAGTACTTGCGGCTCATGGCAATGGTACGATTTACCAAGTTCCCCAGAACATTCGCAAGCTCGGTATTGACGCGCTCGGTTATCAGCTTTAAGCTTATCTGTCCGTCGTTGTCGAAGGGCATCTCATGCAGTACGAAGAAGCGCACCGCGTCCACTCCGAAAAGCTCGACCAAATCATCGGCGTACAGCACGTTGCCCTTGGACTTGGACATCTTGTCCTCGCCTTGAAGCAGCCACGGGTGTCCGAACACCTGCTTAGGGAGCGGAAGCTCCAACGCCATCAGGAAGATAGGCCAATACAGGGTATGGAAGCGGATTATGTCCTTGCCGATTAGGTGCAGGTCGGCGGGCCAGAGCTTCTTGAACTGCTCCGAGCTTTCGCCCTCGCAGTTGTAGCCTATCTCGGTTATGTAGTTTGAAAGGGCGTCAAGCCAAACATAGACCACATGCCTGTCATCGAAGTCCACGGGTATACCCCACTTGAAGCTGCTGCGGGACACGCAAAGGTCCTGCAAGCCGGGAATGAGGAAGTTGTTGAGCATCTCATTCTTGCGCGACTCGGGGCGAATAAAATCTGGATGAGTGTTGATGTACTCAATAAGCCTTGGCGCGTACTTGCTCATGCGGAAGAAGTAAGCCTCCTCGCAAGCCGGCACAACCGGACTTCCACAGTCGGGGCATTTGCCGTCCACAAGCTGCGATGCCGTGAAAAATGACTCGCAGGGAACGCAATACTTGCCCTCATAGCTGCCCTTATAGATGTCGCCCTGCTCATAGAAGCGCTTGAACATCTTCTGAACCTCATGTACATGAACCTCGTCCGTCGTGCGGATGAAGTTGTCATAGGACGTACCCATCAAGTCCCATATTCTGCGTATCTCTGCCGCGACACCGTCAACATACTCCTTCGGGCTCATGTTGGCCTTGGCCGCTTTCTCCTCTATCTTCTGACCATGCTCATCAGTGCCGGTCTGAAAGTATACGTCATAGCCCTCAAAGCGTTTGAAGCGGGCGATGCTGTCCGCCAATACAGCCTCATAGGTGTTGCCTATATGAGGCTTGCTCGAGGTGTAGGTTATGGCTGTCGTCATGTAGAACTTTTTCTTCTGTTCCATGCTGTCCTCCGTGTTGTCAATCAAAAGGTTATTTTATCAATCATTATCTGCTTTGTCAATTATAAATATCCAAGGGAAAAGCCCGCCCGCCTCAGTGCGCATGACGTCAACCTGACGAAGTCCCTTCTCGCGCTCAAGACAGCGCTCAAGCAGGTGGTATTCCATGGTATAAAGCGCGGCGATACCGTTAGGGCGCAAAAGGCTCGGAAGCACGCGCAAAAAGGCGCGGTACAAATCGCGGTTGCTCTGGTGCGTTCCGACCCTGTTGCCAAACGGCAGGTTGGCAAGCACAAGGTCGAAGCCGTCACGCGGGAGAAACTTAGTAGCATCCTTGCAAATGAAGCTTGCCTTGACACGCCCCGCCTCCGCGTTCTTTCGCGCAAGCGATACCGCCGAACCGCTCTTATCCACTCCGAGCAGACCTCTGCACGGTGACAATGCCGCCCTTGCGAACAGCAGCGTGCCGCTGCCGCAGAAGGGATCGAGCACTGACGGGTACTCCGTGCGCTCAAACCTGTGCGCATATCGTACCAAGGCCGCGGCGTTTGCGGCGCTCATCGACGCGGGTATAGTATTCACACGCCAAGGGTATCGCGTATCAACCACGTTCCACAGGCGTATGTACAAATCCGCCCTGTCAAGATCGCAGACTATACGCAGCTCCCGCTCGTAGTTGGACGGGTTGTTGTCGCCGCCTATGGCCTCGCTGACCCTCCTGATGAGCTTCGCCCTGTCCTTGGTGTAGCCGCGCAGCTCTATCCTGTACGGACAGTTTAGCTTGTCCTTCACCGCCGCCGCAATCTCCTCAGGGGTTTGAGCAATCCCCTTTGCCACAGGTATCAACGCTTCACACATACAGCTTGCACGGTTCAGCGCGGCGACCTCGGCAGTTTTGACCATCACCTGACCTTGCACCGTCTTAGGTTCAAAGCCAAGCTCGCAAAGCTCCTCGGTCAATATGCTTTCCATGCCCTGCGGCGCAACGCAAATGAAGGTTTCAGCCTCCGACAGACTCGTTATCATGGTCATGTCAGGCTTATCGCTCCGTTGGAGCGCCTTCTTCTTGGCCTCTGTGATCTCGGCTATATGCTTGTCCGTCTCAATGCCCGTTGACACGGGCGGGACATACTCGCGCACCGCGTCCACCTCGTTGAGCTTGCCCAACGCCAAGATAAGACTCGGAATGGCATACAGGGTTGTCTCGCTTTTTAGGGCTTCCTTCAGGCAGCTCGCGCATTCCGCGCTTTCCAACGCCCCGATAAGACGATATGCGTTCTTGCGTACCTTGGGGTCATTATGCTTGCAGCATGACCTGAGCAGCTCCGCGTCGCCTATCTCGTGCAGGACTTCTTCCTTGCCCAGCTTGGTTCGCGCCTGCTTGACCTTTTCCGACAGAAACTCGCCGAGCGCGGCGTCCTTTGGATTCTCTATATCGTTCATACCTTTGCCGCCTTAAAAATTAGTTTCAGAATATTGTCCGCAGCGTCCGAGCCTCCGCTCTGTTTCATGGCTGAAACGAAGCTGTCACGCTTGTTGTACAGCTCTGACAGTGCGCGTGTTAGCGTCTCGTCGTTGGTCTCGCTCTGCATAAGCACTAAGCCATAGCCATGCTGACAGCAGTAATTGGCGTTTAGTATCTGATCTCCTCGGCTCGCTTCAAGCGGCAGCGGAATATACAGCGCGGGCTTATGCAGGGCGACAAGCTCGAACACGGCGTTCGCGCCCGCCCTTGAAAGCACTATGTCCGCAAGTGCAAAGAGGTCGGGCAGCTCCTCGTTGATATACTCATACTGCACATAGCCCTTTGTCTCAAGCTCGGGCTTTTGATTGCCCTTGCCCGTAAGATGTACTACGTCGAAGTCCTTCAGTATCAAAGGCAAAGCATGCCTTAGCTTTTCGTTGACCGCGACCGCTCCCGTGCTTCCGCCCATCATGAGCAGCACGGGCTTTTCGCCCGAAAGACCCGTCATTTTGAGTGCCCTTGCCCTGTCGCCCGTGAACAGGCGGCTGCGAATGGGCGTTCCCGTATACACTCCCTTGTTCTTTGGCACCTTGTCAAGCGTATCGCGGAAGGACACGCATACGGTGTCGGCGAATTTGGAGGCGATTCGGTTTGCAAGCCCCGGTGAGAAGTCCGATTCATGCACAATCACAGGGCATTTTCCCCTTGCCGCCATAACGACAGGCACGGATACATAGCCGCCCTTTGAGAACAGCACGTCAGGCTTGACGTCCTTCATTATCTTCACCGACTGAAAATAGCCCTTTATCACGCGGAAGGGGTCGGTAAAGTTCTTTACGCTGAAGTAACGCCGAAGCTTGCCCCAAGCCACGGCGTGATAATCTATGCCCTTGCAGTCGGCGATGAGCTTTGCCTCTATGCCGTCCGCGGTGCCGATATAGTGAATATTCCATTCGCTCCTGTCCAGTCGCTCTATGAGCGCCAGATTGGGCGTGACGTGTCCGGCGGTCCCCCCGCCCGTAAATACTATCGTTTTCATTTTCTCCCCCCGTGTATCCTATGCGGCGAACGCCGCCGTTGCTACCGTTTTACTCTGAAGCAACGCCGCCTTGAGCTTGCGGCGTTTATCGCTCAGCCCTTGTTCATGATATCCTCGGTGTAGGGCTTCTCTGTCAGCCCGTCGTCCTTCAAAAGCTCCTGCATTATCAGGAATTTCATCAGGGCATACTCTGACTTGGTGTCGGCATAGTTTGTCGAAACCGACTCTGGCGATATCTCAAGCATTACAAGCACAAGCCTCTGATCCTCGTCGGCCACCGGCGTACCATCCTTGTTGGTATAGCGATAGGCTATGAACCAAGCAAGCTCCTTTTCTTTGTCGCTGCTGTTTTCGCCCAAGCTCTTGCCGATTTCAGCGGTGCCTGTCTTGCCCGCACACTTGTAGCTGAACACCCTCAGGTACTTGCCTGTGCCGCCGTGTTCCTCGGCGGGCTTGCACACGTCAGCCATCATCGAAGCTATGGTGTCGGCCGTCCACTTGCTGCAAACGGTCTTCCATATGCTTACCTCATGCTCCTCTACCATCTTGTAGTCAACGCCCGACGCCTGCCATATTGAATCCACAATATAGGGTACCATGACGTTGCCGTCATTTGCAAAGCATGAGAGATAGCTTGCAAGCTGCAGCGGCGTTATCAGTATTTCGCCCTGACCGTAGCCCGAAGCGGCAAGCTTGAAGTAGTCCATCGCCGTGCCGGTGTTGACCTCGGTCGCAGCGTTGTATATCTGCGCGGGCTGAGTCCCTAATTCATCAAAGGGTATTGACTCGGTCATGCCTATTCCGGCAAGATATTTTGTGAATACCTCCCAGCCCATCTTTAGCGCGCCGTAAGCGAAGTAAAGGTTGTCCGAGTCTATGATACTCGAAGACATATTCATCGGCGTATGACGGTTTGTGTTCCTCGTCCTTGTAACCTGAGTTATTCCGGTGTACGCGAACTCGCCGCCCGCCGAAGGATACCAAACATCCCACTTGACCGTTTCGCTGCTCTCCGGGAACAGGGTGTCAATTGTGAAGGTGTCGGTTTCAAGCAGCGCGGCGGCGGTTATGGTTTTGAAGGTCGATCCCGGAGGATACAAACCCTGTATCGCCCTGTTCAGCAGCGGGGTTTGCGGGTCATGCTCCATGGCCGTCCATTGCTCATCGGTGTAGTTGCCTCGTGAGAAGTCGTTAGGGTCATAGTCGGGCCAAGAGTACATCGCCTGTACCTCACCCGTCTTGGGGTTCATCACTATTACGGTTCCCGTCACATTATCATCGAAGTCTATGGTGGTTACAACGTCCTCGACGCGCTGCTGCAGGCTGACGCTGACCGAAAGATGCAAATCCTGTCCATCCACGGCAGGTATGTTGTAAAGCGTCAATCGGTTGGTACCGTCCATGCCCTGAATGTAGGCGTAAGCGCCCTTGGAACCGCGAAGCAGCTCCTCGTATTCAAGCTCCAATCCGGCGTACCCCAGCCAGCTGTCGCCGTCGTAAAACTCGTTGCCCTCCTCCTCGAAGGTCTTGAGGTCCTCCTTTTGAATGACGCTGGCAAAGCCCAGTATGTGTGAAAGCGTGTTCCCATAAGGATAGTAACGCAGCACAGTAGAGGTCAACGCGCCGTTGGTGTCGATACCCAAGCCCTTGACGGCAAGTATGCGCTCCCGCAGGGCGTCGTCCACCTCGTCGGGGTACATGATGGCTATGACCACTGTGGGGTTGGTTCTGTTTGCGAAGTCGCGCAGATAACGCTCCTCATCGGCTTCTTCCAAGCCTATAAGATCAAGGCCCTGTATGGCAAGAACCTCCTCGATAAAGGCTTCCTTGTCCTCCGCGGCTATCTTTGTCGGCGTACAGTAAACGGTGAACGGAGCCATGTTGGTCGCCAAAAGCTCGCCGTCCGCATCGAAAATCTCACCCCTTGAGGGGTAGTTGACGCCGCTTAGTATGTTGTCGCCCCACTCCATCATGGGGAAGATGTGAGCGGGCGTCCACATAATGTTCCAACGTTCGTTTTTGTACTGAGCGTTTAGGGTGTAGTCATAGTTCAGCGTTCCCACCATGTCGGTGACAAAGCTCGCGCTGTAATCGACTGACGCGGCAGTCTGGCCGTCTATGGTGTTCTTGATGACATAGCTCATATCGGTGAGCTTGATGGCCTCGAATATGTTCTTATACTTGGCTTCGAATTCCGTATAGGAGATCATGGCGGCGCCCCTTGTCGTGGCTTCGCCCGTCAGGTTCTTCGTGTCGTTATCTATGAGTTCATACGCGGAGGCGTAGTCTCCCTCGTACAGCAGCTCGATAAAGCGCAGACAAACCTCGCTGCCCGAACCGTAATCATTCGCGCATCCCGCAAGGCATATGGGCAGAAGCAGACAGATTAGCAAAGCCGCACAGATTAATCGCTTCAACAATGTTCTCCTTTCATATAAGAATACATTTTGCATTATAGCAGACAACCGGCAAAATCGCTCGCTTTTTTAGTTAGATTTTTCAAAAAATCCACATATAGGCGAGTTTTGACAATTAAACGCTATAAAAAGGGTCGGACTCATCCGACCCTCGACAGCTGTATTATCCCCGCTGCCTAAAACAGGCGCAGCGGCTTGATTTCGGGCAGCTTCCGAATATGCCAAATCTCGTCCGCATACTGCCTTATCGTCCTGTCGGATGAGAACGGCCCCGCCGAAGCGGTGTTCATCATACATTTTCTTGAGAATGCAAGGATGTCGCGATAATCGCGGTTCACCTTCATCTTGGCGTCTATGTAGGGCAGCAGCTCCAAGAGAGTGAAGTAATAGTCGGGTTTCTCCCAACCGCTGCCAAAGAGCAGCGAGCGATGCAGCTCAGCGAACACGCCCGTGCCGCCGTCGCTTATGGTTCCGTCTATGAGCGTATCAACCACGCGCCTTACCCTGACCTCATAGTCGTATACCGTCTTGGGGTTGTATACCCCGCGCAGTCTGTTCAGCTCGTCAACCCTGTACCCAAAGACATAGTTGTTCTCCTCACCCGCATGCTCGAATATCTCAATGTTCGCCCCGTCATAGGTGCCGAGTGTTACCGCGCCGTTGAGCATCAGCTTCATATTGCCCGTACCCGAAGCCTCTGTACCCGCGGGGGATATCTGCTCGGAAACGTCGGCGGCGGGAATGATATGCTCGGCGTAGGAGCAATTGTAGTTCTGCACAAACACCACTCGCATGACGTCGTTGACCCTGGGGTCGTTGTTGATAAGCTCCGCGATGGTGTTGATATACTTGATTATTGACTTGGCTCTGATATAGCCGGGCGCGGCCTTGGCTCCGAAGATGAAAGCCGTGGGCGTAAAGTTAGTAATTCTGCCGTCAAGTATGCCGAAGTAGATATCCATGATGGAGAACGCGTTCAGCAGCTGACGCTTATACTCATGCATACGCTTAATCTGTACATCAAACATAAAGTCGGGCGGAAGCTCCACCCCTTCGCGTTGGAGAATGAGCTTTGAAAGCTGCTCCTTCTTCTTGTGCTTGACCGCGACAAACTCCCTTATGTCATCGTCGGACATATACGCCTTGAGCTTTGTAAGCTCGTCAAGCTCCGTCACCCAACCCTCGCCTATCCTCGCGGCTATGAGCGCTGAAAGCTCGGGATTGCACAACCCCAGCCAGCGCCTCGGGGTAATTCCGTTGGTCTTGTTCTGGAAGCGGTCGGGATAGAGGTTATACCAGTCCTTCAGCACATCGGTCTTTAGGATGTTCGTGTGAATCTCCGCGACGCCGTTGATGTACTTTGAGCAATAGCAGGCAAGGTTGGCCATGTGAACCTTCTCGCCTTGGATGATGGCCACGCTGCCGCAATCCATGCCCTTGGACATAAGCTCGCCGCAAAGCTTGGCGTTGATGCGGTAGACGATGTCGAACACCTCAGGCAGAAGCTCCTGCATAAGACCCGCGTCCCACTTCTCCAAAGCCTCGCTCATTACCGTGTGATTGGTGAAGGCGAAGGTCTGCGACGCTATCGCAAAAGACTTGTCGAAGTCAAGCCCCTCCTTCATCAGCAGACGAATGAGTTCGGGTATGCTGATAACCGGATGTGTGTCGTTGAGCTGAATAGCGTTATGCTCCGCAAAACGCTCTATCGGGATGTTCTCGCGCTTGAAGCGGAACAGCAAATCCTGCAATGACGCCGATGAGAGGAAGTACTGCTGCCTTAAGCGCAGCTTTTTGCCCTCCCTTGTGGTGTCGTTCGGGTAAAGCACCCTCGTGATGTCCTCGACAGCGTTCTTTTCCTTGACGGCAAGAACATACTCTTGATCGTTAAAGAGTTGGAAGTCAAAATCCTGAATGGCCTCGCTCTCCCAAAGGCGCAGCGTCCCGATGTTGCCGGTGTGATAGCCGATAACGGGGATGTCGTAGGGAACCGCTCTGACGGTGCGGTCAGCGAAGGTGACAAGCACCTCGTGGGTGTCGCGGCGGCGGCTCCAGGGATCGCCGTAGCGCTGCCAATCATCGGCCTTCTCGACCTGATAGCCGTCTCTAAAGCTCTGCTTGAACAGGCCGTACTTGTATCGCAGGCCATAGCCGTCAAGCGGAAGGTCGTGCGTCGCGGCGGAATCGAGGAAGCAGGCCGCAAGCCTGCCAAGGCCGCCGTTGCCGAGCGCGGGATCGTCTATCTCCTCGAAATCCGCAAGGTTTAAGCCCTTTGACAAAAACGCTTCCTTGACGTCGTCAAGTACGTCCAACGCGTAGAGATTGTTGTAAATCATGCGCCCTATCAGGTATTCCGCCGAAAAATAATACGCGCCGCGTACGCGCTCATGCGCATGGCGGCTCTCGTACCAAGTATCGGCGATGGTATCCATAACGACCGCTGAAAGGGCGTTATGAAGCTGATGAACGGTAGCTTCACTGAGCGAGGTCTGATGTCTGCGCATCAGCTCGAGCTCGATCTTGTCCATAATTCCTTCAATTTGCATCCTATGCCCATATCTCCTCATCGAGAAAAATCGATTTATTATACCATAGTATGACCTCCAATGCAAAACGTCCGTGTAAGAAATAAGTAAGTTCTTGTAAAAAGTCCTTGAAGCGGCAAGGACTGCGGTGATGCCGCTGCGAAGTAAAATAAGGCGTGTATAAGCGTTCGACTTGTATGGCGGTCACGGTGAACGGCTATAACCCCGTTGTCATCCTGAGGAGCGGGGCGACAAAGGATGACGAGGGGGTTGAAAGGCGAATACGGGATGGGTTTTTAGAGCGGCTAAAG
>DAOPJM010000001.1:34505-48611 GCA_035399665.1 Clostridia bacterium | reverse complement strand
GGTTTTTAGAGCGGCTAAAGCTCCAATGAAAAGGCGGCTCTGCTATCATCAAAGCCGCCTTAATTATTTACCTGTTGTTATTTCGTACACTGCATTTTATGCGGGAAACCCGCCTTATTTCCAAGGTCTTCTTGCGCACACGAAGTTGCGTTTCCAATAGCTTGAAAGACTGCGGCGCACGACCTTGCCGTTGCCCGATGACGCGTCTATCATCTGATTGCTGCCCACATATATGCCGCAATGGGAGACCCTGTCGCTTTCATCGGAGCGGTAGAAGATTATATCGCCCTTCTGTAAATCGTCTATGTCTGTGATCTTCGTCCAATCAGACTTGCCGGAGAAGCCCGAAGCGTTCAGCCGCTTGCAGGACACGCCCGCCTGCCTCAGACACCAATACACGAATCCCGAACAGTCGAAGGTGTCAGGCCCCGAATCGCCCAATACATACTCACATCCGAGCTTGGACTTGGCGGCGGTGAGGAAGCGCTCCTTATGCGTGGGAGTATTCTTCTCCTCCTCCTTTACCTCCTCCGTCTTCTTCGCCGCTTCCGCCTGCTGCTGCTTATACAGCTCGTAGGAGATTACGGCATCGTCGGAATACATCACCTCAAGGGTCTTTTCTCCCGCAAGCCCGTCATCCGTCAGATGGTTGCGCTTTTGGAACCTCTTGACCGCCGAGATGGTAGCGGCGCCATACACGCTGTCGATGTCCGCTTCATCGAGATAGCCTAATTCGTTCAGCTTCTTCTGAAGCATCTTTACGTCGTCGCCCTCCGCGCCCTCTTTGAGAAAGTACTTCTGCGCCTCGTCCGAAAACAAAATGGCTTGGGTCTGTTCTCCCGCTATGCCGTCTATCTGAAGCTCATGCTGACGCTGAAACAGCTTCACGGCATATTCGGTACCGGTTCCGAAATAGTTTGTAGGCTCGTCTATATCAAGATAGCCAAGCTCCATAAGCCGCGATTGCAGAACCGCGACCTCCGCGCACTCGTCACGCTTTTGAAGCACCTTGACAGCACTCGCGTACGGCGTCGGCTCCAAGGTTTCGTCCGGAGCATAGGTGTTTCCGTCCTCCTTGGTGGGCTGCGTCGTAGGCGTGGGCGTGACCGGTGGAACAACGCTCGTTGCCGACGGCAGAGCGATCTGTGTGGGGGCGGGTTCGGCCGCCATTGCCTTTGCGTTTGCGGCTCCTACTATTGCTGCTATGATAAGTGTTGGTATTGCTATCGCAATCAAGCACGCCGCCAGGACAATTATCCGTCTGAGCGTGAGATTAAGCTTTTGAAGCCTGTCCGGTATGCTCACAACAAAAGCCTTGACCTTGCGCCAAGTCTCTTGGAACATCGGAATCAAGCCCTTTTGTTTATGCGTCTTCTTACTCATGTTTATAGTTTAGGGCAAACGCGTGTCATTTGCAAGCTTTTTAGCCGCTATTAACACAAATTTTAACACTTTTTTGCATTTCTCGGTTTTGTCGCCGCGACCGTTGTTAGTTGCCCATGCAGTTCTCAATCCAATAAGTCATAATAGCCTCTATCGCGACATGTCCGGAGCTTCCCGAATACCCGTTCGGTATGTACACCGCAACGACAATCTTCGGATCCTCACGCGGAGCGGCGATAACGAACCAGCTGTTGTTCTCTATATCTATGCTCTCTCCCGCGGCCGAGGTCTGCGCCGTTCCCGTTTTGCCTATGAGCAAATCAAGGTACTTTTCCGTGAACTCCGCCGAGAACACCGATGAAGCCGTACCGCCGTCCTCAGGCGACACAACGCCCTGCATACCTTCAAGTATGGCCTGCCAATACTCATCCGGCGCTTCTATCCTGTCCTCCAAAACGGGTTCATATTCCTTGTATATCGTTCCGTCCGAGAAGCTCACCGAATCTATTATGTTGGCCTGATAGACATATCCCCTGTTGGCAAGCGTGCATATGTAGCGAGCCAAGGAGATCGGAGTCAGCAGTACAACGCCCTGACCTATGCCCGTCTGAATCGTGTATGTAGGCTTCCACCTAAGCTCCTCAAGCCAAGTTGAGATAGGTACTACCCAGTTTGTGTGCAGCAGGGATATTCCGGAAGGTATATTAAGCTCCTCCTGAAGCACTTGCCTTATCTCTGCGCCAAGCTCGCGCTGCTCCCCCGTCTGAAGCTGCAGCAGCTTAATGGCGCAGGACTCTAACTGCTTTGCGTCGGCCTCCATGCCCGCCTGAGTCAATATCTCCTTCAGATGAGCGTAGATGCTGTTATAGATAAGCCTTGGCATACTGCTCTGTTGTTCGGACAGCGGCAGAGTATAATTATACCTTGCGCTCTGTCCGCCTACAAGCACAGAAAGCTCGCCCGGGAGCTGCACCCCCGTGGTGTCCTTCAGTCCAAGCCTGCCCGCCCAGTAGTTAAGGCGCTCAATACCCACCCTGTCGGCAACGGTGAAGAAGTAGTAGTTGCAGCTCACGGTTATCGCCCTTGACAGGGTAAGGTTTGCATGGCGCGACGTGTTGGACACCCAACAGGACGGGGCGTTCTGCTCGACCTTGGTGGTGGGGTCCTCGACGAAGTAGTAATACGGCGAGTGATCGGAAATGGTTTCCGTCGTTGTAATCTTGCCCTCCATCAGCCCCGCGAAGCCCGTCGCCATCTTGAACACCGAGCCCGGGGCGTTGCGTGAGGCTATCGCCCTGTTTAGCGTAGGCTGGTTGCTGTCCGCGCCAAACAAAAGCTCATACTCATCGGTACTCAGCCCACTTGAAAACAGGTTCAGGTCATAGTTCGGGTACGACGCCATGGCAAGCACATTGCCCGTGTCCACCTCCATTACCACTATCGCGCCAGTCTCGGCGGTCGCAATGTCATCCACGCTCTTGCGCTTTGAAAGGTAATAGCTCAAACGATTCTGTATGCGCTTTTCCTGCTTGTCCTTGGTGGCGTCTATGTTGTCGATGAGCGCCTGCTCCACCACCTTTTGAAGCTCTATGTCTATGGTGAGGGCAACGTTAAGCCCGTCTGAAGGCGCGGTAACGCTCAAAACGTCCACTATGGCTCCGTTGTTGCTCTTCTCAATAAGCGTGCTTCCGAGTCTTGACCATATGTTCGGCGTCAAATACGCCTCCATAGTTTTCTCAACCCCCGCGACGCCTACATAATCGGAATATGAGTATCCAAGCTCAAGCATGTTGAGCGTTTCCTTGTCGCCCAAGAACTGCGCGTAGTCATCATAGCTGTACCCCGCCTCGCTCATGTCAGTGGTGACCTGCTTGCCGAGATAGCCTATGACATGACAGAGAAGATCTCCCTCAGGATATACCCTCACACTGCTTTTTTCCGTGGTGATGCCAACAAGCTCATCGGCCATCATATCGATTTCGGCAACCACGCTCAGCGAAACGTCATAGGCTATGGTCACGCCCTCAAAGGCTCGATAGCTGTTCAAAACGGCTTCTTGGCGTATTGACATCACCTTGCGCGCTTCCTTGTAAGGCATGTCGTCGGGTATGCGCCACGACTCGCGGAGTATTAGGTACGCGCTTTCGGCGTCTATATCGGGATTTGTGAAATTGCAGGCCTCCACGAAACGCTTCTTTCTTGCGCTTATGGTGACGCTGCTTGTAACTCCAAAGTCGTATTCATAGGTTCCGTCGGAGAGCATATTTATGTAGAAGGTGTCGATTATCTCGCCCCCGCCCTCCTCTATTACGTCTATCGCCTTGATAAGAGCTTCGGTGTAGCGTGAGCTGTCCGCCGCGCTCCTGTTGTTGGGGTCACGATAGAATATCACGTTGTAGGTGGTCTCGTCATACGCCAATACTACGCCGTTCCTGTCGGTAATCGTGCCGCGCACGCCCGACTGATACGTCGTTACCTCACTCGTCTTTGAAACCGCGGCCTCGTATGCTTCGTTCTTCTGTATGGTCAGCAGATGCAGTCCGTACACCAAAAAGGCGGTCATCCCAAGCAGAGCGGCTACTATTATCAACGACCTTATATTCATGCCGAGCTTAAGCTTTTTCATCGCTTTGCCTTTCTATCTGACCCTTCGACATCGACTTGAAGGTCTGCATCAAGAGCATAGACACGCCTCCGCTGAGCAGAGCGCAGGGCAGTATGTACGCCCCCATCTCCCAAAGAATGTAGAGCTTCGCACCCATAGCCCAAGCTATGACACAGTTTGCGCAGCCCACCATAAAGCACAGCAGGCAGCAAAGCCCCGCCATCAGCGGCCACTTTATGGCGTTTTTACGAAGGACCAGAGCTATCGCTATACACGACAGGATGTACAGCGCGGAGCTTACCCCAAGGTAGGTATTGCATATCAGGTCGATAAAGAATCCCGTGACGCCCGCTATTATCATGCCTGCGCGAACCGAATCGGCTTGGGTGGCGGCCATTGCAAGCGCAAGACACATCCAAGGACGTATGTCAAAGAGTGCGAACGCAGGGAAAGCCGCCGTGTCTAAAAGCAGGAACACAAGTGCAAGCGGTATCATCAGCAGGCGTTTCTTCATCCGTCCACCGCCTCGTCTACGCCAAGAACGACTATGACCTCCTCAAGATGCTCATAGTCCACCTCAATGCTTATGCAGGCGTCAAAAGCGTCGCTGTCTTTGCCCAAGGTCTGAACCTTGCCCACATACAGCCCTTTGGGGAACACCCCGCCAAGACCCGATGTAACGATTTCATCGCCTATCTCTATATCCGCATTCGCGGGCAGATAGTAAAGCTGCAAACCTATGAGAACGTTGCCATTCGTGATAAGTCCGCCAAGCATCCCCTCGTCACGGGTGCGCGTCACCATGACGGATATGCGCATATCCTCGTTTTGGAGGGTGCGCACCTTGCACCAAGTCGTACCCACCTCAACCACTCTGCCCACTATGCCCGAAGGACAGATAACCGCCATCTTCTCCTTGACCCCCTGCCTTGAACCTATGTTCAGCGTCAGCACGTCTATATAGGGGTCGCTCGTCCTTGCTATAACCTTGCCCGTTAAAAATTGCAGGCTCTTGTTTGTGTCTGTGAAGTTCAGCAGCTCGGACAGCCTTGCGTTTTCACGCTCGGTTTCCTCATACAGAGCAAGTATCCTGGCGTATTCCGTAGCCTGCCTCTTAAGCTCCTCATTCTCCTCCTGTATCGCTGAAGGCGTAAAGACCCTCGTGAAAAAGCCGCTTATATCGTCTGTCACTCCCATTACCCACTCCTGAACGGGCATGGCGGCGGAAGCGAAAAGGTTCAATGCCGCGGAAGCGTCGCGCTCACCTATGGTAAATCCCGCAAGCACGACAAAGAGGATCACCGCGATCCAAGCGATGATAAGCGGTCGGTTCCTCCAAAGCTTTCGCACTGTTTTTCAGCCTCCGATGTATACAAAAATACAAATACATTATAGCACCGCGCCCTTTTGCTTTGATGAACAAAGAGTAACTTTTGGCAGCGGCGTCAACTCAATAATCACTGAAAGGGTGCTGCTCGAGCTCGTCGCCTTTGTTGCCAATAGGAGTAAGGCGGCAAAGCGCTTGGTTATAAATCGACACGGAAGGTCAACGGCGCCACACAAAGAAGTCGGGCGAAGCTTTACGCCCGCCCGACCTTTGTTCATTTGTTATCGCTTATATCAGCTTACACAAGACCCTGAGCCATCATGGCGTCGGCGACCTTCTTGAAGCCCGCGATGTTTGCGCCGGCTACGAGGTTGTAGCCCAAGCCGCACTCCTCGGCCGCCTCAACGGAAGCCGCATGGATGCTCTGCATGATGTGCAGCAGCTTTGCGTCTACTTCGGCAGCGGTCCAAGAGAGACGCTCGGAGTTCTGGCTCATTTCAAGACCGGAAACGGCGACGCCGCCCGCGTTGACTGCCTTGGAGGGCGCAACTATGAGACCCTGCTCCATGAGATAGAACAGCGCTTCATTGGTGGTGGGCATGTTGGCAACTTCGATATAGTACTTAGTGCCGTTGGAGACGATGGACTTGGCCTCCTCCATGCGAATCTCGTTCTGATATGCACAGGGCATGCAGATATCGAACTTACGACCCCAGGGCTTCTGCTTCGGGAAGAACTCTACGCCAAACTTGTCGGCATAGTCCTGAGCGCGGTTGCGGCCGCTGTTGCGCATTTCAAGCATGAAGTCCCACTTTTCGGGGGTGCCGATACCGTCGGGATCATAGACGTATCCGTCAGGTCCGCCAAGAGTAACGACCTTCGCGCCCAGCTCGGTGGCCTTCTTGCAAACGCCCCAAGCCACGTTGCCGAAGCCGGAGATGCCGATGGTCTTGCCGACGATGGTATCGTTCTGATGATTCAGAACCTCGCGCAGATAGTATACAGCGCCGTAGCCCGTTGCTTCGGGACGAATTACGCTGCCGCCGTAGCTGCGGCCCTTGCCGGTGAGAACGCCGTTTTCGAAGGTGTTCTTAACGCGCTTGTACTGGCCAAACAGATAACCGATCTCCCTGCCGCCTACGCCGATATCGCCGGCGGGAACGTCCAGGTTAGGCCCGATATGACGGCAAAGCTCGGTCATAAAGGACTGGCAGAAACGCATGATTTCCATGTCGGACTTGCCATTGGGATCGAAGTCGGAACCGCCCTTGCCGCCGCCCATAGGCAGTGTGGTAAGGCTGTTCTTGAAGGTCTGCTCGAAGCCCAAGAACTTCATGACAGACAGATTAACATGAGATGCAAAACGCAGACCGCCCTTGTAGGGTCCGATCGCGCTGTTGAACTGTACGCGGAAACCACGGTTTACATGGGAAGCGCCATTGTCATCCATCCAAGGCACGCGGAACTCGATAACGCGCTCCGGCTCTACCATGCGCTCCAAAAGAGCCATCTTCTCGTATTCGGGATGCTGCTCTACGACTTTTTCAAGAGACCTTAAAACTTCCTCAACCGTCTGCAAAAACTCAGGCTCGTTGGGGTCGCGCTTGCGAACCATTTCAAGTACGCGCTCGATGTAGCTATTCATTACAATCCTCCGAACATTTCTGATATACGAAGCTTCACGCTCCGTTGACATAATATCACAAAGCTAAACCTTGTCAACAATTTTGACCCTCTTTGGCGAAATATATTAAAATCTCAAAATGCATTTTGCGCACATACATCACATATGATTTTGATGAGCAAGATCGTCCCAAAGCAAGGAGGAATGACATGGACATAAAGCGAACCACGGTCACTACGGATACTTATTTTACGCGCCTTTCGTCCGAAGCGCGCATCGAAAGCGCCGTCCCCGCGCCCGACGGCCGCCCTGTCGGAAAGATACTCGGCTGCAACGCTAAAGTTAGGGTGACTTCCTCGACCGCCTCCGAACGGGGCGTTGACGTCGTCGGCACTATCACCGTAAGCGTTCTCGCGCTTGACAGGCAGGACGTTCCCTTCGGCTTCGACGCGGAAGCCGACTTCTCGCACCGCGTCCCCTGCCCCGTCTCCGTATCCGGACTTGAGCCAATAGTCACAGCACAAATCACGGAATGTGCCATGCGCTCCGATGACGGCGGGCTGAGACTGTGCGGAAGCGTACTTATTAACGTGGCGGTACTCAAGCACGACGAGCTGTCCTGCGTCTGCGACCTTTCGGGCGAACGGGGGCTTGAGCTTGAATTCGCTTCCGTAAGCAGCGCAAGACGCGCCCTGAAAGCCGTCAAGTCCATCAAGCTGCGCGAGGAACTGGAGCTTGACGAGGCGGTTACACTCGTTTCCGGGAGCGGCAGAATAAAGGAAATAAAGCTCAGTCCCACGGGTACGGGCTATGACGCCGTGGGTAAGGTTGAGCTTCGCTGTCTTGTGCTGTTCGGGGACGGCGCGTTGTCGGAGCGCAGCTTTGAGCTTTCCTTTGAGTCGGAAATAGAAGGCGATCCCGTCTCGAACCCCATAGTTGACGCCGAGCTGACGCGGCTTGATGTTCGTATGTACTCCGGCGGCTCCGGACTTGTCGAAGCGGAAGCGCTTATCTGCATCACCGTGTATTCCGTGCAGAGCGAAACAGCCACAATACTTTCCGACGGTTACGACGCGGAAGGAACCTTCTCCTGTCAAAAGGAAAGCGGCAGCTACCTTGACTACCTCGGACGTGAAAGCATCAGGCAGGAGATACGCTATCCCTTGGAGGTCCCCTCGTACCTGCCCGAGCTAAGCGCACCTGTGTCGCTCTGCTGCAATCCCGCAGTCACCCACGCGGCATGTGAAAACGGCGTCGCGACTGTCGAGGGACTTATCATGGCAACGGTTGTATACAGAGGCGACAACGGAAGTCTTTCGAGCTTTACCGAGGACGTCCCCTTCTCCGTCTCCATAGACTGCGCGGACTGCGCCTATATTCTGCCCCGCATAGAGGTCTGCTGCCACAAGATCAGCGGCAGCGGAAGAGCCTTGGAGTTCAGGTCCGAGCTATCTCTTTGCGCCGACATATACGCTCTGCGCAGCTTTACCTACACCAAATCGTTGGAGCGGGGCAGCGAAGTTGACGCGCATGAGGGCATACTCATATATTTCACCGACGCGGATGAAACCCTGTTCTCGATAGGCAAGCGCTTTGGGATGTCAAAGCGCGGTATCTTGGAGCTGAATCCCGACCTTACAGAGCCGCTGTCCTCGGGCAAACAGGTCATCCTATTTAGATAGGAGGAAATTCTTCCCTTGCTTTGAGGAAAGATGTACCAAATTTTTAGCTTTTTTGTTAATCTTTTGCAAAATCGCGCGATATTGCAGAATCACATGGTAGAATGGATGCGGATGGAAACACCCGCATCTTTATTTTGAGGTCATGCTAATGAAACGTGTCAAACGGAGACGAAGACGTCTGCGCATAGGAAACCCCTTGGGGTTCACCCTTTTCTGTATTCTGTGCCTTGTGGTGATAGGAGGGCTGTACCTTGGCGTATCTTGGTGCGTCAAGAATGGTCCTGAGCTTATCTCTGCCTTCAAGACCGTCATCGCCGAGTCGGATCCCACCCCCACCGCGGAGCCTGTCCCGACCCCCGCGCTGCCCACGGCGACGCCCACCGAGGTGCCGTCCATAGTCGATACGCCAGCGGTCGGCACTCCGAACTTCTCCACCGCTACGCCTACGCCTTTCGTTTCGGATTCACCCGAACCCACCACGGACCCGGGGCTGACGCTCTACGGCTATACCATAGGCATAGATCCGTGCAGGGACAAGGGCTCCAAGTACTCCGCCGAGTGTGAATTCAACCTCGCCTTCTCGCAGAGCCTTGCCGAGTACCTTGAGCAGAAGGGCGCGGTCGTGGTTCTTACGCGTGAAAGCAACACCGTTTCCGTATCAAACGACAAGCGCGCATCCATCGTAAGCGGCGCGGACTGTGATATCGCCCTTAGGATTATGTGCAACGAAATCGATTCATCGTCAAGCGGCTGCTACGTCAAATGTCTGTCCAAGTATGAGAGCTTCGCAAAGGCTCTTATAGCCGAGTACGCCTCAGCTTCCGGATTGTCGATACAGACCGGCAAAAAGGACGGCGTTGAGACCGGCAAGGACAGCATGGCCAGTGGAGCTGACTGCCCCTGCGTGCTGCTCATCATGGGCAACTGGGCCAACAAGACCGAGCGCGCAAAGCTTCAGGACGAGCAGGTTCAGCGGAGCATCATTGAGGCTATATACCGTGTACTCGTCTCGCAGCTTGGAGCGAACTAAACGATTCTTTAACAGCTTTTAGGTAACGTACTTCTCAAGGCGCTTTAGGGCGCCTTTTTCGAGCCTTGAAACCTGCGCCTGTGATATGCCTATTTCGTGGCTGACCTCCATCTGCGTTCTACCCAAAAAGTAACGCAGCTTCAATATTTTCTGCTCACGGGGCGGAAGCTTATCCAACCCTTGACCCAGGGCAAGATCCTCCGTCCATCTTGTCTGTGACACCGAAGGGTCGCAAACCTGATCGATTATGTAAACCGCGTCGCCGTCGTCGTGGTATATTGGCTCGAACAGCGACAGCGGGTCGCTCACCGCGTCCATCGCGAGAACCACCTCCTCACGCTTTACGTTCAGCTCGCGTGCTATCTCGTCTACGTTCGGTTCGCGGCAGTTGCACTCCGTGAGCCTGTTTTTAATCTGCATCACCTTATACGCCGTATCGCGAATGGAGCGCGACACACGAACCGGCGTATAGTCGCGAAGGTGCCTTCGTATCTCCCCTATTATCATGGGGACGGCATAAGTCGAAAACTTGACCTCATGCGCCATGTCAAAGTTGTCTATCGCCTTTATCAAGCCTATGCACCCGACCTGAAACAAATCGTCGGAATGCTCGCCTCTGTTCGCGAAACGCTGAACCACCGACAAAACAAGCCTTAGGTTGCACATTATGAACCTCTCCCTTGCGGCTTCGTTGCCCGCCTTGACCTTCAGCATGAGCGCGTGCATCTCCTTTGCGCTAAGCTGAGGAAGCTTGGAGGTGTCAACTCCGCAAATCTCTACCTTTTGCATCCGTCCTGCTCTTTCTCCCCCCGGAACAAGAGAAGTGTTCCCGACTTTCACGCGATGTAGTCAATACCATCCAAAATAATTTGTGCCGTTGACGAAGCTTTGTTCCGTGTGGTATTATCGGCATATGGAAACGAAGGATTTTTGCGAAGTCTACTATGCCTGTCTTGACGCTCTCCCCTTCTTTGGCGGCGCCCTTAGAGACGGCATATCCAAGCGCCGCTTGGAGCTTACAGAAAAACCCTTCAGAGGGCGGGGCGCGGATCTGTCCCTTCTGTGCGAACAGCTTTTAATTCTTGCGCTGAAGGAGCGAAAAGCCAATTTGACGCTTCCCCTGCGTTTTGAGTACTCCGAGCATGGCAAGCCCCGACTTTCGGATTACCCCGACATTCATTTCAACCTCTCCCATGGCGGAGATATTGCGGTCTGCGCCGTTTGCGGCAGGCGTGTGGGAGTGGACACCGAGCCCTTTCGCGAGGGCAGCGAGGCGGTGCTTCGGCGCATACTCACAAATTCCGAAATGGAGCTGTACTCCGGCTCTGCGGATAAGGCGAAGGAGTTTTCGCGGCTTTGGACGCAGAAGGAAAGCTACATTAAGCTCATCGGCGGGGATGTGCTAATGATACGCACCATAGACTGGAACAGCGTGAACGCCGAGTGGCGGCAAATTGAAACCGCTTCCGGCTGCATTTGCGTTTGCACCGATACGCCCATGGACGTGAAGTTTATCCGTTTGAGCGCAAAAGGGCTTGTAAATAGTCGCGGCATGATGTAAACTATCGGAAGCGGTATGACGGCATAAACCGTTACTGTTTTTGGAGGTAATTATGGAAGAGTACAGCAAAGAGGGCGCAAAGAGCTATATAGCCGCTTGCTTTTTGAAGCAGGGCGACTTTGGAATACTCCCCAAGGGCGTGTTCAATGAGATGCTTGACAAGGTAATGGAGCTTGACGAGGAATTCATGGTCAAGAGCGGCGTCAACGATGGTGCGTTCTATGACGACGACGACGCCTTTGACTATATGTTCAAGGCGATGTGCGAGGCGTTCAGCGAGCAGAAAATGTACTGTATGCGCTTCATTGACGACTATATGGGCTATAACGAGGACTACCTTGACAGCGTCGGCGGTATCGATTGGGAATAGAACGTGAAGGTCTGGCTTGAACGTCAATGGAATAAGCTGACTGATTACGAGGTCAATATAAAGCATGTCGGCGCCCTTGACGGCATAAGGGCGTTGGCAGTGCTTTGTGTGCTTTGGTTTCACTTCTGGCAGCAGACTTGGCTGATGCCCACCTACCCCACCGCCTTTCTGTCATGGCTTGGAATAGACCAAATCGCCCCCGGTCCCATACGCTGGGTGGGCTTTATATTTGTAGATATGATGGTGCTGCTGTCGGGCTTCCTGCTCTTTTTGCCGAAGGCCCGCGAGATGTTCTATGGCAAAAAGGAAGAACCGATTGGCAGGTTCTATCGTAAGCGCGTCGCCCGTATCATACCTTCGTATCTCCTTTGTATTACGGTGATTTTCACTTGGGCGCTCGTGACGGACGCGTACAAGGGCAACATGACCTATGCGCTTCGGGATTTGTTGTCGCACCTGACCTTTACCTACATGCTGAGCATGGACACCTATGCCTTTACCCCCCTCAACGGCGCCCTCTGGACGATATGCGTGGAGATGTGGTTCTACCTCTTTTTCCCGCTCGTCTCGAAGCTGTTCAAAAAGTGGCATATCCTTGTCTATCTGGTGCTTGTGGGGCTTGGCGCGTGGTACACGCAGGGCATTGCCTTGGTGACTCAACCCACAGCATACTACACCAATCAGTTCGTGACCTTTTTGCCCGTATTCGCGAATGGTATGCTTGCGGCCACGCTCTATGTCGCTTACGCCAAGTACGTCAAGCGCAAGGGGCTTATATCGCTCACAGCGACAGCCGTTTCCATCGTATGCCTTATCTGGATATGGCAGTTCGTCAACGGCTGCTATTTCGCCCAGGACAAGCAGCTTTGGCAGCTCGGCAATCGCTATGTACTGTCGCTGGTCTTTTCGCTCTTTATACTGTCCACCATAATATCCATACGGCCTTACCGCGCCATCTTTTCAAACCGTGTGCTGCGCTTTATCGCCGGCATTTCGTTCAACCTGTATATTTGGCATCAGTGGATAATGGTAAGACTTGTACACAGCATGGGCTTCCTGACAGGTGCGGACGTTTCCGCAGCGGGCGTTAAAATGCAGTATCTATTGAACTTTGAAGGGCTTGCGGTCGCCTTCCTTATCGCGACCGTGCTGACATATTTTTGGGAGCGTCCAATGTCCAAGCTTATTATGGGCACGCTCGGAAAGGATAAACTAAAAAATGAAACACGAATATAACATGCGCGGCACCTGTGCGGTGCGCGTGTCCTTTGATTTGGACGACGGACTTATCCACAATGTCTTTTTTCAGGGCGGCTGTAACGGCAACCTCAAAGCCATAAGCACACTCATAGAGGGTATGCCCGCCGAGCGCGTTGTCGAGCTGTTGTCCGGCAACACCTGCGGCTTCAAGCAGACCTCGTGCGCGGATCAGTTGGCTCGCGCCGTCAGTCTCGCTCTAAAGGAAGCGTGAGCATAATGTATCGCATCGGCGTAGACATAGGCGGAACGAACGTAGCGGCGGGCATAGTGGCGGAAGACTTCTCAATCCCCTGCGTTATGAGCGTACCCTTTCCAAAGGGGCAGCCGTCGGAAAGTATAGTGGGTATCATTGTCTCGCTCGTTGACGCTCTGTGCGGCAGGGCCGGCATAGCCCCGAATGAGCTTGAGAGCGTGGGAATTGCCGTCCCCGGCGGGATAGATCAAAGCGGGCAAGTCGTTATTGCCGCCTACAATCTTGACTACTTCAACTTCCCGCTTAGGATGCTGCTTCAGAACGTCCTGCCCGTGCCGGTTCGTCTCGGCAATGACGCGAACGCCGCCGCGCTTGCGGAGCTTTGCTGCGGCTCTCTTATGGGCTGCACCACCGCTGTGCTGATTACTCTGGGTACAGGCGTTGGCGGAGGTCTTATCTTGGGTGGAAAGATGTTCAACGGCGGGCGCAACATGGGCGTGGAGCTTGGGCATATGTACCTCAAGGCGGGCGGCCTGCATTGCACCTGCGGACACGACGGCTGTATGGAGTGCTACTGCTCCGCGACGCGTCTTGCGAATCAAGGCAAGCCCTATGGACTTAATGACGCTAAGGCCGTAATCGACGCCGCGAAGGGCGGCGACGTACGCGCATGTGCCATATTCTGCGAGTATGTGGATGATTTGGGCAGCGCAATCACCTCCATCGTCAACCTTATCGACCCCGAGAGGGTCGCGATAGGCGGCGGCGTGGTGGGCGCGGGCGAGTTTTTGCTTGAGCCGCTGCGCGAAAATGTCAGGAGTAAGGTCTTCTTTGGGCTTAGTCCCGATATCGTCGCGGCAGTCATGGGCAACAACGCCGGTATTGTCGGCGCGGCGATGCTGTATAGGAATGATATGTGACCTTAGAGCAGCATAAAGCAAGTGATGTAAGCCCCTTCGGGGGCTTTTTTATTTGCCGCGGAAAATGAGCGATAATATAAGAGCCTTCGAAAAGGGCAATAAAAAGAGAGCGATATGGTGAGTTGGCAAAACATAAGCGGATGACGATGAA
>DAOPJM010000001.1:6248-34405 GCA_035399665.1 Clostridia bacterium | reverse complement strand
CAAGCTCAGGACGACAGCGGGGCGGGTTGGCGATGCAATCATGTCATAGAGCGAATGTACAGGCGGCAAACCTCACTGTCATCCTGAGGAGCGAGGCGACTAAGGATCTTGAAACAGACTTACGGTTGAAGGGACGCTCCCACGCGGGACAAGGGATTGATAGCGGTGGGCTAACGCAGTTCGCCTCTATATTTTGGTCAGGGGTTCGGGGGGGGAGCGCAGCTTGACTTCTAAGCTTTGGGCAAGATCCTTCGACAAGCTCAGGATGACAGTGGGGCGGGTTGGCGATGCAATCATGTCATAGAGCGAATGTGCAGGCGGCAAACCTCCACTGTCATCCTGAGGAGCCGCAGTGACGAAGGGTGACAAGGGGGTTTACAGCCATTCTCAAACCTATTCGGTATTCGCAATTTACCTTCTTGTCATAAGCTCAGTTTATATGGATATAGGTAAAACTTCGTTGACATGATATGCTTTGTGTTATATAATATATATCGAGGTCAATGATGAACATTGATGCACTGCTAAAACCTTATAAAGCTGCCGCTGTGGACACAAGCAAGAGAGCAGGTTTCGGGTACGACGCCTGTGGGGTTGTTGTACGCAGCATGGCGAAGCAGCGTTACCGCTTCATTCAACCCCTGCTCGCCGGCGCGTTTGCGGGGGATTATAGCGAATTTACGATTGATGACGACGACAGCGCCGTCATTGCTTTGTCTTTTGGGGACGGGTGGGTCTGCCCGTTCTTCCCTGCCTCCCTAAATCGCGCCGTCGGCGCTCTCTGCACAGAAAAGGAGTAAACACATGATCAAACCTAAGCGACTAAAATTAGGCGACACCATAGGCGTGGTTTCCCCTGCCAGTCCGTCAACGAACCGAAGTGAGATCCCAAGAGCGAAGGAATACCTTGAGGCCTTGGGCTACAACGTCGTGATAGGCGAACATGTGAACTACACTCGCGGCTTCACGGCAGCGAGTGAGGAGGACAGAGCGGCCGATATCAACACCATGTTTGCAGATTCGGATATAGACGCTATATTTGTCACGCAGGGCGGCTATGGCTCGGGGCAGATAATCCGTCTGCTCGACTATGACAACATACGACGCCACCCCAAGATATTCACGGGCTTCTCGGACATCACAAGCCTGCACCTTGCGATTCGCCGTTACTCGGATGTGCTGACCTTCCATTCGCCCGGAATGTCGCGCTTCAATACCGAGGAGCTGTCGGACTACACCTCGGAGTACTTCTTCAAGGCCTTGACAAGCACCGATCCGATTGGCGACATACCGCTTGCAAACCCCAAGAAATGGCTGTATCGAATCGCCGGCGGGGTCGCTGAGGGTGAAATCATAGGCGGCAACCTAAGCCTTATCTGCTCCGCGATGGGCACTCCCTATGAGCCTGATTTTGAGGATAAAATCATGTTCTTTGAGGAAGTGGACACCGAGCCTTGGATTGCCGACGGCTATCTTTCACAGCTGAGAAACGCGGGCAAGTTCGACGGGCTAAGAGGGATACTCATAGCCGAATGCCGCAACTGCACGCCTTGTAGTCTCATGCCCGGCTTTTTCTGCGATTTCAGCTTTGAGGACGTGATGGAGTACTACCTTTCGGAGCTTGGGATACCTGTGCTGTATGGATTGCCCTTAGGTCACACCGTCAATATGGCAACGCTGCCGCTTGGGGTGAAGTGCAGACTTGACGCTGACAACAAGACGTTTACCGTCCTTGAAAGCGGCGTGGTGTAGGGGCTTACCGCATTTATTAAGCTTTACTGCAAGGGGGGATGTGTGGACTGTTTTAACTCGTTTTTGACGGCTTTATAAAGGGAAGTCGCCGTTATTCTGTCTACCGATAATTCAACTTTACTGAACAATAAACAACGGAGGATAATGGAATGAAAAAAATTGTCTCTGTCCTGCTGTGCTTGGCGTTGCTTACAGCTTTCGCCGCCTGCGGAACTACGGATGAGGAGATAATCTTCAATGTGGCCATCGGCAGCGGCTATGACACTTTGAATTTCTTCTCGACCGAGCAAAGCTTGGTCTACGACTTTCTCAATTTCTGCTATGACTCCCTTATCGCCTACGACGCCGAGTACAACGCGATACCCCGCGCCGCCACGAGTTGGGATGTGAGCGACGACGGCACGGTCTGGACCTTCCACCTGCGCGACGATATCTACTTCACAGACGGCGAGCAGCTCACAAGCGCTGACGTCAAGTGGACGTATGAGAACGCCGCCGACAGCTACATGTACTCAACCCACGCCAGCGGCTTCTCCTCTATCGAGTGCCCCGACGACTTCACGGTTGTATTCAACTGCGAAAGCCCAAAACCCGACATGCTTTATCAGATTGTACCGATACTGCCGGAGCACATCTGGTCCGCTCTTGACGATGTATTCTCCTATGAGACGACGGAGCTGATAGGCTCGGGTCCCTTCATTTACAGCGCCGAGCGCAGCGGCTCCGGCAACATCGCCTTCGTGAAAAACGAGGACTACTGGGGCGACAAGCCCTATATTGATGTACTGGTATTCTCGCAGTATGACAACGCGGACGCCATGTCTCAGGCCATGCAAACAGGCGAGGTTGACGCCTGCTATTCCCTTGACAAGACGCAGCTCGACCTATTATCCTCCAATGAGGACATCTACGTCGGACAGTTTGAGGGCTTCGGCTTCGAATACTTGGGCTACAACCTGCTGGATCCCCTGCTCTCGGACGTCACGATTCGTTACGCAATAGACTACTGCTTCAACCGTGACAACGCGATTGAGATGGGCTACAACAGGCTGGCAATCGCGGCTTACGGTCCCGTCAACAATGTTGGCTTCGTATGGACGCCCTCGGCCGATGAGATGCGAGCCTTCAGCGTTGAAAAAGCAATTGAACTGCTTGACAACGCGGGATACGTTGACGCCGACGGCGACGGCATTCGCGAAAAGGACGGCGCTGCCTTGAGCTTTGAGCTTATCACGGGTTCGGAGCGCAGCTCATGGCAGCAGGCCGTGGTCAACATGATAACAGCCAACTGTAAACAGGCGGGCATAGAAATCATTTGGAAGCCGCTTGAGCTTGTTACCATGTGGGATACCTGCTACGACGGCAACCCCGACTGGCAGCTGACCCTTGACGGCTGGGGCGGCGATGCCGATCCCGGCTTTATCATGTGCATATTCCAGGACTACAACGAGCTGGGTTACGCGGGCGTCTCCTACGCCAATCCCGCGTTTGACGAGCTTTATGCCAAGGTCTACTCCACTGTTGACGAGGAGGTGCGCTTGGAGTACATAACGGAGTGCCAAAAGCTGCTGTACGCGGACTGCCCCTACACCTTCATCTGCTTCGACGAGAACGTTCAGGCCATAAACAAGAGCAAGTGGGACGGCTTTGTCTATAACTCCAATGGTCTTTTTGGCAACGAGCTTATCGACTGCTATATGAATGTTCGACCCAGAGACTAAAGCTTAAGCTAAGAGCGCGTGCGCCATGGTCATCTTTGAACCATGGCGCACATCACTATTTATAAAGGGGGTGATGGGCTTTGGTTAAACGAATACTCAAAAGGCTGCTGTTCGTATGCATTACCATTTTCATAGTTATTACGTTCAACTTCTTTCTCTTCCGTCTCATGCCCGGTGATATCGAGACTCGCCTTCAAAAGAGTACAGCCTCTCAGGAGGTCAAGGACAGAATCATCGAGGAATCCGGAGTTAACAAGCCCTGGTACGAACAGTACGCAAGCTACCTAAAGAGTATGTTCAGCGGGGATCTTGGCACGGCTTACAACTCCTATGACGGACATCAAAGGGTTGCGGACATAATCTGGAGCAGGATTCCAAACACCGTAATACTGCTGGTGTGCGCGGAGATACTTGCAATCCTTCTTGGGATGTTCATCGGCGTAGTCTGCGCCTATAAGCGCGGAAGGCCCTTGGATACGGGACTGTTGTCCGCGTCGCTCGCGCTGTACTCCATGCCGACATTCTGGTTTGCGATGGTGCTTATCTTTATATTCTGTTCGGGGCTTGGCTGGTTCCCCGCCTCGGGCGTCAAAACCGCCGGCACAGCGTACCACGGCATGAAGCTTGTCGCCGACTACCTCAAGCACATGACCTTGCCAATGCTGTGCATGGGGCTTGTCATGGTCGGAAGCTACGCCATAACCATGCGCAGTACCATGATAGACATACTCACCGAGGATTACATCACAACCGCGAGGGCCAAGGGCTTCTCCACGCGGTACATACTTTTCAAACACGCCGCCCCCAACGCCATGCTGCCTATGTCAACCATCATCGCGTTGAACCTCTCGGTGGTATTTGGAGGTGCGATTCAGCTTGAAACGCTTTTCTCATGGCCCGGACTGGGCATGTTGATGTATAAGGCCCTAAACGCCAGGGACTACCCCGTGCTTCAGGGCTGCTTCCTCATTTCGACCGTAGCTATCATCCTTGCAAACTTCCTCATGGATATACTCTACGGTTTCATCGACCCGCGTGTTAAGGATTAGGAGGGCATAGTATATGGAAAACGCAAAGAGGAACAGCAGAGCTCTCCGCCGCACCCTGCGCCGCCGCAAATTCGGAATGTTTGTCAAGCAGGTCGTAGGCAACCGTATGGCGCTTGCGGGTGTAATCATTATAGCATTCTTCATACTCATGGCCGTGTTCGGTCCCATGATTATGCCCTTCGACCCGACCATAAACGGTGAGACGGTGGAATCTAAATATAACTCGCCCTCTTGGGAACACCTCTTGGGTACAGACAGCTTGGGGCGCGACGTCCTTGCCAACCTCATGAGCGGCGCAAGGGTGTCCCTGTTTGTCGGCATATCGGCAACGCTTATCACCATGATACTCGGCACGCTCATCGGCATTGTCTCCGGCTATGTCGGAGGCTTCGTGGATAACCTGCTCATGCGCGTCACGGACTTCTTTCTTGTGCTGCCTTGGCTTCCGTTCTGCATGGTGCTTGCCGCGCTGTTCGACAAGAACAGCATATGGAATATCATACTTGTTATCGGACTTACGGGTTGGTCAAGCACGGCGCGTATCATTCGCTCTCAAACTCTTTCGGTCAAGGAGCAGCAGTACGTTGAACGCACTATCTCGATAGGCGCGGGCAAGTGGCACATCATGTTCAGGCACATACTGCCAAATGTGTTCCCGCTCGTGTTCTCCGAAGCGATACTGATAATCTCAGGCTCTATACTGACCGAGACCTCCCTTGCCTTCTTGGGCTTGGGCGATCCCTCGCGGCCGAGCTGGGGCATGATGCTCAGCGACGCTTCCTCCGGAGCTATGTCCGTTGGCGCATGGTGGTGCTACATCATTCCCGGCGCCTGCGTGGTTCTTGTCGCCTTGGGCTTCACCCTCATGGGTTACGCCTTTGATGAGATACTAAATCCCAAGCTGAAAACGAGGTGATGAGCATGAAGCTGTTGGAAGTAAAGGATCTGCACACATGGTTCCACACCTCGAAGGGCGAGTTTAGAGCCGTTGACGGCGTGAGCTTCGACCTCGATTACGGCGAATGCTTAGGGCTTGTCGGTGAGAGCGGCTGCGGCAAGACTACAAGCGCGCTCTCGATAAGCAAGCTTCTCCCGAAGGAAGGCTATATCAAGAGCGGCACAATACTGGTGGATGGCATAGACTACACCGCCCTTGATGAAAAGGCTATACTATCGCATCGTTGGAAGGACGTCTCAATGATATTCCAAGGCGCGATGAACGCCTTCAACCCCGTCAAGCGCGTTGGGTGGCAGATTGCCGAGGCCATAGTACTGCATGAGGGCTTGAGCCAAGCCGACGCCATGGAGCGGGCGGGCGATCTCTTTGAGCGCGTGGGCATACCCCGCGCTCGCATCAAGCAATACCCGCATGAATTTTCAGGCGGCATGAAGCAGCGCGCAATGATAGCCATGGCGCTTGCCTGCAACGCGAAGCTCGTCATAGGCGACGAACCGACGACGGCCTTGGACGTCATGATTCAGGCTCAGATATTGGAGCTGTTGGAGGGACTCAGACGCGAATCCAACATGGGAATGATACTGATTACACACGACCTGTCAATACTGGGTGAGACCTGTGACCGCATCGCGGTCATGTACGCGGGCAAGATAGCCGAGATAGGCACGGTGGACGACATCTTCAACAACGCAATGCACCCCTATACAAAAAGGCTCATTGGGTGCTTCCCCAACATCAACGCCGACAGGAGCATCCCAAGCGGCATTCCCGGTTACCCGCCGAACCTCATAAACCCGCCTTGTGGCTGTCTTTTCTGCCCGCGCTGCGACTGTGCGACAGACAGCTGCGTCAGTGAATGTCCGCCGCTCATCCGGGTAGGCGAAAAGCATTTCGTGGCTTGTCACAGAACGGAGGCCTGACCATGGAACATGATGTAAAACGGAATGATACGCATACAGCCGAAGCCCCCCTGCTTCAGGTCAAGGACTTAAAGGTGCAATTTCTGCTAAAGGCGCCCATGTTCACCGAACGCCGCATACTAAAGGCGGTTGACGGCGTGAGCTTCAACCTTGACAGGGGTGAGATACTGTCGCTCGTCGGTGAATCCGGCTCCGGAAAAACCACCACGGGCAAGGCCATTCTAAAGCTCATTCCCTCCGCGGGCGGGCAGGTGCTGTTTGACGGCAAGCCCATAGGCATAAGCGCCGAGGAGCTAAGGCGGTTCCGTCTCGGCGCACAAATGATATACCAGGACCCCTACCAATCGCTGAACCCGCGTCAATACATCGTGGACATAGTGGGCGAACCCTTGGATGTGAACCACATCACGCATGACTTGAAGGATCGCGGCGCAAGGATTAAGGCGGCGCTTGAAAACGCGGGACTGATACCCGCCGAGGACTATTTCTACCGCTATCCTTACGAGCTTTCCGGCGGGCAGCGTCAGCGTGTCGCCATCGCAGGCTCGCTGATACTCGGACCCAAGTTCATCGTGGCGGACGAACCCGTTTCCATGCTTGACGCTTCGATACGAACGGGGATAATAAAGCTCATGCTGGAGCAGCGCGACAGGAACGGCATTGCCTACCTCTTTATCACACATGATCTCTCGCTCGCGTGGCTTATCTCCGACAGCATTGCCATAATGTACTTGGGCAAGCTTATGGAGATAGGCTCCGCCGACGCCATTATCAAGCATGGTCTGCATCCCTACACCAAGGCTCTCTTGGACATCATGCCCGTTCCGGGCAAGACCCGCCATGAGAAGCGAAACATCTTGGAGGGCGAAACCCCCAACGCCGCCGCCAAGATCTCGGGCTGCAAGTTCTCCTCCCGCTGCAAGTATCGCTGTGACCGCTGCACAGAAGACGAGCCTGCCCTTGTCGAGGTGGAGAAGGGACACAAGGTTGCGTGCCACAGGGCAGGCGAGATATAGTCTGCTTAATTTACATCAAGCTGTGAATTGGAGGAATGGTCTTGAGAAACGCTTATGACGCCGCGGCCGCTTTGGTCAGCTCTGACGAGCTGCTGCGGCACACTATGGAATTGGTTCGTCTGCCGTCCTATTTCGGTTTGCCCAATCAGGAACAAAGGGTGTCGGAATACCTTGCCGCGCTCTTTGCCGCGGAGGGAATAGAACACGAAATAATCGCCCTTGGAGGGGGCAGGTACAACATTGCTGCGCGTCTTAACGGAATCGGCGGCGGCAAGACCCTTATGCTCAACGGTCATATGGACACCGTCCCGCCCTATGGCATGGACTGCGCCACAGACCCCGTTATCGTGGGCGACAGGGTTATGGGGCGCGGCGTCTCGGACATGAAAGGCCCGCTTTGCGCCATGGCGGGCGCGCTTATCGCGCTAAAGCGAAGCGGCGTAAAGCTCAGGGGCGACTTGGTCTTTACCGGCGTTGCCGATGAGGAGGAACGCAGCATAGGCGCGGTCGATCTCATAAAGAGCGGTATCAAAGCGGACGGATGCATAGTGGGTGAGCCTACCGGCATGAAGCATATCTTCAACGCCCAAAAGGGGCTTGAGTGGTTCAGCTTCGACTTTACGGGGCTTACCGTGCATGGCGCGTCACAGGACAAGGGCGTCAACGCCATACTAAAAGCGGTGGAGTTCATCAACGCGATAGAAAGCGAGCTTCGTCCGAAGCTTGACCGCAGGTTTTTGCCCGCGATAGGCAAGTCCACCATTAACATTGGTGTTATAAAGGGCGGCACACAGCTTTCAACGGTCGCGGGTGAATGTCAGGTCATGCTCGACCGCAGATTCCTGCCCGGGTTGGAAAGCTATGAGGGCATGACCAGCGAGCTTCAAAGCATTCTTGACAGACTGTCCGCGAAGGATCCCGATTTTACGTGCAGGATGAGCGTTGTGGATAACAGCGTAATGTGTGAAGGCTTCGTGCATACGGGCTTCTTCACCCCGCCTGAGCATCCGCTTTGCAAAGCCGCGCTTGGCGCGCTCACGGAGGTTTCGGGCGAGAACGCAAGCTTCGTCCCCTGCCGATGCTGGACGGACGCGGGGCTGT
The DNA here is from genome assembly GCA_035399665.1 of Clostridia bacterium. Lineage (GTDB taxonomy): Bacteria > Bacillota > Clostridia > Christensenellales > CAG-138 > DAOPJM01. The sequence goes on along the minus strand of DAOPJM010000001.1, from coordinate 25,888 downwards.
TCTCACATTACGCGCATATCCCCTCGGTCATCTTTGGCCCCGGTGACATGGGCTCAAGCCACTCCGTACGCGAGTACCTTCCGATTGACGAGCTTGCCACAGCCTGCAAGGTGTATATCCGCACCGCCGTTGACTTTTGCGGAGAATAAGCAAAGAAGCGAAACTCTGATGAACCGTCCAAGGGCTTTATACCTTTGGCGGTTTTTTGTCGAACATGCCGTGATGGGCGCGATAAGTTATATTTACTATAAACCTTTGCTTTATCCCTGCGGCTATGCTATACTCGTGGGCGTAGGTGGGCATGAAAGCGACATTCTTTGGGAAACGGCAAATTGATATGACCCAAGGCAGCATCGTAAAGCAGCTTGTGCTGTTTGCGGTGCCGCTTATTGTTGGTGAGTTTTTCCAAATGCTCTACAACACGGTCGATTCCGCGATAGTCGGCAACTTTGTAGGTAAGGAAGCTTTGGCCGCAGTTGGCGCGACGGGTACCGCCGTCAATACGCTTGTGGGCTTCTTCTCAGGATTGAGCGTGGGCGCGACAGTCATAATAGCCCGTTACTTCGGTGCGAAGGACGATAAGCAGCTTCATGCCGCCGTTCAATCCACCTATGTCATGACGCTCGCCATGGGCGTACTCTTGACCCTGCTCGGCATCTTCGGCGCTCCCTATCTTTTGCAGCTTCTGAATACTCCCAAGGACGCCTTTGACCAGGCCCTTTTGTACCTGCGCATCTACTTTGCGGGCGCGTCGGGACTTATTATGTTTAATATGTGTTCGGGCATACTTCGCGCCGTCGGAGACTCCACAAGACCGCTGTATGTGCTGATACTCTGCTCAATGCTGAACGTCGTCTTGGATCTGCTCTTTGTTCTTGTTTTCAAGATGGGCGTAGGCGGCGCGGCTTTGGCAACCATCGTCTCACAATTCATCTCTGCCGGTGTGCTTTTATATATGCTGCATCGTGAGGAGCAAGCTCATCGAGTTGAGCTGCTGTCGTTTCGCGTGGACTGGAGCATACTAAAAACCATATGTGTTATCGGAGTACCCATAGGTCTGCAAAAGAGCATCATCGCTCTCTCCAATACCGTCGTTCTCTCCTACGTCAACCGCTTCGGTACCGGCGCAATGGCCGGATGGAGCGTCTACCGAAGGGCCGACATGGTGATTCAACACCTTATGCAAAGCTTCGCGACCGCGACAACCACCTTCGTAAGCCAGAATTTGGGGGCTGACAAGCCAGAGCGCGTCAAGAAGGGCGTTTGGGTTGCCTTAGGGCTGTCGGTCTTGGTGACGGCCGTGCTGTCAATCGCGATAACCCTGCTCAGCGAACCGCTTGTGCGCATGTTCAACGACGATCCCGAGGTGTTGTATTACGGCTCGCTTATCATCTGCACCATAACTCCATTCCAGGTGCTCAACTGTATCTGTCAGATAAAGTCGGGCGAGCTGCGCGGCAGGGGTAAAAGCGCCATCGCCATGGTCTTTATGGTGGCGTTTTATGTCGTGTTTCGTCAGGTCTACCTCTGGCTTGGTTGGAGCAGCTATGAGAGCATGACCTTTGTGCTTTTGGCGTTCCCGCTGTCATGGACGCTGTGTTCTGTGGCGATACTCATCTTCCTGCAAATATTCACACGCCGTAAAAAAGAGCCCATCATCACGGAGCCTTAACTTCACTGCCCGGCTCAATGTTTCGAAAATTTACATGGAATGTCACAATAACATCCCCATTTGGTTTCATACCGAGATTGTTTTGTCCGAGTGGTATTGATATAATACTCCTATCGAAATGAAAGGTGTTACAGCATATGAATGAAGTCAAGCCTTCGAAGAGACCGCTGATTTACTACTCGCTGATTGTTCTTGCCGTCATACTCCTGTTCAACCTCTTTATTATGCCGCTAATCTCAAGCGCTCAGATTAAAGAGGTCGATTACGGCACGTTTATAACGATGACCGAGAACAAGGAGATTGGCAAGGTAGAACTGCAAACCAACCAGATACTTTTTACCGGCAAAGATGAGAAGCAGGTATACAAGACGGGCATTATTGATGACCCCGAATTTGTCAGCAGACTGTACGCATCCGGCGCGGAGTTCTCCTCGGAGATAGTCGAGGAGGCCTCTCCCATTCTTACCTTTGTACTGTACTGGATACTGCCCATAGCCATTTTTGCGATAGCATGGCGTTTTATCTCAAAGAAGATGACAAGCAAGATGGGCGGAGGTCCGAACTCGATGATGTTCGGCATGGGTGGCTCCAACGCAAAGGTCTATGTGCCTTCCACCGAGGGCATTAGGTTTGACGACGTTGCGGGCGAGGACGAGGCCAAGGAGAACCTTGCCGAGATAGTCGAGTACCTGCATGACCCCGATCGCTATCGCAAGATAGGCGCGTCCATGCCCAAGGGTGTGCTGCTGGTAGGCCCTCCGGGTACCGGCAAAACGATGCTCGCCAAGGCTGTCGCAGGTGAATCCAAGGTGCCGTTCTTCTCCATGTCGGGCTCAGAGTTTGTGGAGATGTTCGTCGGCATGGGAGCTTCCAAGGTGCGTGACCTGTTCCGTCAGGCCAAGGAGAAGGCGCCCTGTATCGTGTTTATCGATGAGATAGACGCGATAGGCGGCAGGCGCGATGTGAGACTCGGCGGCAACGACGAGCGCGAACAGACCCTTAACCAGCTTCTCACCGAGATGGACGGCTTTGAGAGCAACAACGGCGTTATTATCCTTGCCGCCACGAACCGCCCCGATTCGCTTGATCCCGCGCTCACCCGCCCCGGCAGGTTCGACCGCAGGGTACCCGTTGAGCTGCCCGACCTTGCAGGACGCGAGGCCATACTAAGGGTACACGCCAAGAAAATCAAGGTCGCGGACAATGTGGACTGGAACCGCATAGCAAGGATGGCTTCGGGCGCGTCCGGCGCAGAGCTTGCCAACATAGTCAACGAGGCCGCCCTAAGAGCGGTTCGGGCGAACCGTCCCGAGGCTGAGCAGTCAGACCTTGAGGAGAGCATAGAGGTTGTTGTCGCGGGCTATCGCAAGAAGAACGCCATACTCACCGACAAGGAGAAATGGGTCGTTGCCTACCACGAAATCGGACACGCTCTTGTCGCGGCACGGCAAAGCAACTCGGCTCCTGTGCAGAAAATTACGATTATCCCTCGCACCTCCGGCGCGTTGGGATACACCATGCAGGTTGAGGAGGGCGATCGCTACATCGTCTCCCGTGAGGAGCTTGAGAACCGCATAGCCACAATGACAGGCGGCAGGGCGGCCGAGGAGCTTGTCTACAATCAGATGAGCACGGGCGCGGCAAACGACATAGAACAAGCGACGAACCTTGCAAGATCGATGATTACCCGCTACGGCATGAGCGACAGGTTTGGCATGACCGCCTTAGAGACCGTTCAGGATAAGTATCTCTCCGGTGGTTCTGCCGCAACATGCTCCGCCGCGACTTTGGCCGAGGTAGATAAGCTCGTCACCGAACTCATCCGCGCTCAACACGACAAGGCGATGGAGATACTGAAGGCTAACCGCGCACAGCTTGACAGCCTTGCCTCGCATCTTTACGAGAAGGAAACCATCACCGGAGAGGAGTTTATGCAGCTTCTGAATGTATAAAATCGATGGCAGAAATTCCGTCTTTCATCGATGCATACTGGTTTGACTGTATTCATTTTGTAAAGGTTAGTAAACTCAATGCATACTTAAAGGGACTGCCTCGCAATATATAGCGCCGCAGTCCCTAAATAATACCTGTCCTTACTTTGTAAGAGCTATGCCGCCCGCTCCTTTAGATGTCTGCTCATCATGAAGATGAACGCGGCGTTGGTTGGAGCCTCGTGTTCCTCTGACACGGTGTACCCAAAGTAGCGGTGTAAAAGCTCTATGTCAGCGTGTGACCAAGCCGCAAGTATCGCGCTGTGCATCGCCTTGTTGACCTTGGAGGGGGCACAGTTGTGCATTCTTGCAACCAATGGATACAGCTCGTCCATCATGGACAGCTTCGGCTCGTTTGACGTCATGATAACATGCATCAGAGCGGTGCGCAGGTAGGCAAATCCTGCATGATTCGGGAATATCCCCATTGAAATGAGCATATCAGAGGTCTGTCGCCTGAGTATTGTGTAGGAAAAAACGCATTCGCGCTTGACAGAGCTGATGTTTTGTATGCACTTCAACATGGCGCCCACGTCCACAGGCTGTAAAAAACACTCCTTAGCAAAGCCACGCACCGTCTCATTCTCCTTGTCCGTTATGGCGAATATATTAGGCTCGAAGTCGAAGCTCAGCTTGAGCGTCCTTGCACAAAGCTCGATTTCATCCGTTTCACAGGTTCTAAGGTCAAGCAGCAAAACATCATTTGCGTTCCAATATAAAGCCTCCGCAGCCGAATACAGCTCGTCCTCCATGAAGCTGAATTCCGTCCTCAAAACGGCGTCCGAGGCGGCGTGTACAAGATCACGATCCTTTGATACAATCCTAAATGTTTTCATTTTTTTAAGTACCCTTCCTTTCGTTCTTTATCCCTCACTCATCATCTAAAATCATTATAGCGATGAGTGAAACCGCTTTCAATACCACCCGACAGGATGTGAGCGCATTAGTGAATTCTCGACAAAAGAAGCGGCGCGTTTTATCATACGCTGTCAACAAAAGAGACTCGGACGCTGTGTATGTGTCCGAGCCTCGTTTAGTACCCTTTTTTATGATTTTGTCTAAAGCACCCTTTCGCCGTTGATGAACACGGCTTTTGTTTGAGTGAGCCAATGGAAGGGATGCCCCGTAAAGGCAACGACGTCCGCGTCCTTGCCGACCGCAATTGAGCCTGTGCGCTCATCAACCCCCATGACCTTCGCGGGATTGATGGTGATGGCTCTCAACGCCGCGTCCTCGCTCATGCCCTCCTTGCAGCACATAGCTGCAAAGCTCGGCAGCAGCCACAACGGAGTTACATCATGGTCGGTAGTAATCGCAACCTCAAGACCCGCCCTGTTCAGCAATCCCGCCGTGGCGAAAGAGCCGCCCACAGTCTCCGGCTTGCTCGCGGGTCCGCAGCTTGGGCCAATCACCGGAATGCTTTGCTCCGCGACAAGATATTCCGCTATGGACGAAGCGCAGGTAGCGTGAATGATATGGAAGCGCAGGTTGAACTCCCTGCACACCCTTATGGCTGTCAGTATGTCGTCGGAACGGTGGGCATGAATATGTGCCGGCACTTCGCGCCTCAGCAGCGGAATAAGCGCCTCCAGCTCGGCGTCGTAGACGTCCTCCCCCGCCTCCTTCTTGTTCATGTATCGAACTGCTTTGGTCAGCTCGTCACGCATTATCGCAGCGGTCGCCATGCGGGTCATGGGGCTTTTGCCCTTGTTCTCGCCGTAATTGCGCTTGGGGTTCTCGCCCGTCGCCATCTTCATGGCGCAATAGGGCTTTATCACCATTTCCTCGACATTGCCCCTTTTGAGCAGCTTAACAGCGGCTATCTGTCCTCCAAATACATTGGTGCTGCCCGGGGAAACCGCGACTGTGGTTACTCCCGCCGCCACAGCCTTGGATATGGCAGTGTCGAAGGGATAGAAGCCGTCCATAGCGCGCATACTTGGAGTACAGGGTGATGTTGTTTCGTTACAGTCCTCGCCCTCCCAACGAACACCCTCCTCAGATATGCCGATGTGCGTATGAGCGTCCATAATGCCCGGCATTATGTACCCGCCCTCGACGTCAAGCGAATCGCCCGAATACGGCGCTGCGTCCGCCAAGGCTCCGAAAGCGGTTATCACACCGTTCTCGAAATCAACATACCCACGCTCAAACCGTTCACCCTCGCAGGTGATAAGCGTCCCGTTAAATATCCTCATATCGTACCTCCATAGAATGCAAATGACAGCAGAATCAACACAAGACCGCAAGCCGCCCTTGAAAGAATCTGCGCCTTTATCTGCTGCTCTTTGGTAAAGCTGTCCTGTGATACAGCCGTTTGGCTCGTCAAATCGTCGTCGAAGTCGGTAAAGTCACGCCTGAACGCGGGTCTGTGCATGGTCTTGGACTTATCGCTCCTTAAGGAATACGGCACTCGCTTTTGCTTGACCTTCTCCCACCACATGAACAGTTTCATGCCCTTCGCCTTTAGGTGGACAAACCACGCAAGACAAAACATAACAAAGCCGAATGCACACAGAGCGAACGCGAAGTATATACGTTCACCGTAAAGCCCCGTAATCAGCGCAGACAGGAACAAGGCTATCCCCAAAAAGCGGAAGCCCTCGCGGTAGATTAGACGTATATAGCTCTTTTTCTCCGCGCTGTCCATCGCTACTGAAGCTCCTTTCGGTAAAGCTCAAGCTCGCTCTCGTTTGCCAAGATGAAATGTCCGGAGCTAATCTCCACCCACGACGGCTTATCCACGGTGTAGTTGTGCATCGACCTGTCGTAGATTAGGAGCTTCTTGTCACGCTCCCTGTCTGGGTCGGGGTAAGGCACGGCCGACAACAGCGCCTTGGTGTAGGGGTGGAGCGGATGTTCAAACAGCTCCTCGCAGGTTGCAAGCTCTACCAATCTTCCCTTGTTGATGACCGCGATACGGTCGGAAATGAAGCGCACCACCGAAAGGTCATGAGCTATGAAAAGGTAGGTTAGCTTTCTCTCCTTCTTGAGCTTGTTCAGGAGGTTGATAACCTGCGCTCTTATCGACACGTCCAAAGCAGAAATGGGTTCATCCGCGACTATGAAATCGGGGTCCATAACCAATGCTCTTGCTATGCCTATGCGCTGGCGCTGTCCGCCCGAAAACTCATGCGGGAAGCGGCTCGCAAAATCGCTGTTTAAGCCGACCTCGCGCATTATCTCCTCGACCTTATGAAGTCTGTCCGCCTCGTTGTCAAAGAGGTGGTAGTTATACAGACCTTCGGAGATAATGTAGTCCACCTTTGCGCGTTCATTCAGGCTTGCCATGGGGTCTTGGAATATCATCTGCATCTCCATGTGCAGGCGTCTGCGCTCGGAATGCTTGAGCTTGCCCTTTATTGACCTGTTATTATAGAGTATCTGCCCGTCCACGTTCTTGTAGATGTTCATCACGGCTCGGCCTATGGTGGTCTTGCCTGAGCCGCTCTCGCCCACAAGCGAAAGGGTTTCGCCCTTATAGACGTCGAAAGAAACGCCGTCCACCGCCTTGAACTCCTTGTTGCCGAGTTTGAACTTTACGACAAGGTTTCTAACCTGAAGCAGCTTCTCTGCATTGGCATAGTCGAATGGAGGCTCGGGTTCGCTGTGTGCCGCCCTTCGCTCTATGTCACGCTTGCGCACAAGCTCCAGATGCTCCTTAGCGTAGGGGTGCAGCAGCCAAGTCTTGGCATAATGAGTGTCCGATATGCGGAACTCCGGAGGCTCCTCCTCAAAGTCTATCTCCATTGCGTCGGGATTTCTTGGTGCGAAGGCGTCCTCGTTGATCTCCTTGAACAGGTTCGGGGGCGTACCCTTGATGGAATACAGGTCGTGTCCCTTGACGCCCAGCTGCGGCAGCGATTGCAGCAATGCCTTGGTGTAAGGATGATGAGAATCCTTGAAGATGTCATGCACCGTTCCGTACTCGACTATCTGCCCCGCGTACATCACGCTGACCCAATCCGCGACGTTGGCGACCACGCCCAAATCATGGGTGATGTAAACAACGGTCATCTTCAGCTCGCGCTGAAGGTCACGTATGAGATGAAGTATTTGCGCCTGAACGGTCACGTCCAAAGCTGTCGTAGGCTCGTCGCAGATAAGTATCTCAGGTCTGCACGCTATCGCCGTGGCTATGACAACACGCTGTCGCATGCCGCCTGAAAACTCATGCGGATACTGGCGGTAGCGATGCTCCGCGTCGGATATGCCAACGCGCTTTAGTATGTCTATGGCCTCGCGCTTGGCAGTGTCATGATCCGTCCCGAAGTGCCATGTTATGACCTCGGTAATCTGCTCGCCTATTGTGCGCACGGGGTTGAGGCTGGTCATGGGGTCTTGGAATACCATGGCAATCTTCTTGCCGCGCACGGTCAGCCATTCGCTCTCGGACTTGAATTTGGTAAGATCCGTACCGCGGTACAGGAGCTGTCCCTTCGATATGGTGCCGTTCTTATCCAACATACCTATAAATGTCTTGGTGAACACCGACTTTCCGCAGCCTGATTCGCCGACTATCGCCAAGGTTTCGCCCTCGTACAGATCAAGTGAGGCTCCCCTAACGGCTGTAAGTATCTTGCCTCTGAGGTTGAACTTGACCTCAAGGTCTTTTGCGGAGAAGATAAGCGGATTAGAATGTACTGTTTCCATATGCTCTCCTCCTCTATACATGGTTGCGCGGGTCGGATGCGTCGGCAAACTTGTTGCCTATGACATAGAACGCCACGGTTATAATGCAAAGTATCATGGCGGGCAGCAGCATCTGATAGGGATGCAGGTTGAACGAAGCCCTGCCGTGATTGACTATATTGCCCAAGGTTATCGCGTCTACCGGCATACCCACGCCGACAAAGCCCAAGAATACCTCGGAGCCTATCGAATAGGGTATGCACAGCGCGGCCTCCATGATGATAAGGCTTATGATGTGGGGTATAATGTTCTTGGTGGCTATTCTCCACATCGGGGTTCCGAGACATTGCGACGCAATGTTGTACTCCGCGTCGCGGATGGAGAGTATGCGGTTTCGGAAGAACCGCGCCTCTACCACCCAGCCACGCGACGCCATGGCCACGAACAGGGTCAAAAAGCTCGTGTTCATGATATAGGCAAGCAGCACAAGGTAGACCGTCGAGGGTATGTTGGTGATGACATTGTAAATCTCAATCATTATGGGGTCAAGCTTCTTGTTGTAGCCCCACAACGCGCCTACTATCATACCTATACCCACGTCGGAACAGGCTATGCAGAATGCAAGGAGGAAGGAGTTGCGCGCCCCATACCATGCCCTCGCCCATATATCTCTGCCCAATGTGTCAGTGCCGAACCAATGCTCCTTGGAAGGGCGCAGGTTCCATTCAAGCGGGAAACGGGATACCTTTGTTGGGTCAACTGATGAGAACACCGGGTAGAGAAAGCTCATAAGTATCATCGCCCCGATAAGTATGACAAGCATCAGGATGAACTTATTTTTGAAGAAGGTTCGGAGGGTCGAACGCCAGTAGGAATAGATCGAGTAGCCCGCCTGCTCGCTTGCTGTGTTGTCGAACACCGCGGCGCGGAACTTCAGCGGATTAAGCACTATATCGCGCTTGTTCACTTCTTTGCTTTCCATTTTACGTTTCCTCCTCCGTCAGTTTGATGCGCGGATCGACGAACGCGACCAACAGATCTCCCAAGAACACGCCCAGAACCGACAGTATCGCGTACATCAGCACAATAATCTGAACGAGGTTATTATCTTGATTCTTTATCGCCGTAGTCAAAAGCCCGCCCGTCCCCGGTATCGCGTACAGGGTCTCGATAACAAGCGAACCTGAGATGATGAACAGCAGGTCGCTTGGCAAGTATATCGCAAGCGGAATGACAGCGTTCTTGAAGATGTGGTGTCGCATGACGTATTTCTTGGGCAAGCCCTTGACCTGCGCGAATTTGACGTAGTCGCGGTTCTCCTCATCCACCATGAAACGTCTCAGCCACAGCGCGTACCACGCTATGCTTCCGAGTGAAAGGCAAATGGTGGGCAATATCCACGATTCCGGCCTGTCCTTATAGAACACCAACGGCAGATTGAGCAAGCCCGACACCCACACCTGTATGATGAAAAGGTAGATGAGGTTTGGTATCGCTCGCACTATGAGTATATACACTGTACCTATATGGTCGCCCCACTTGTCCTTGTACCGCACCATTAACAGTCCCAGCGACAGTCCAAGCACTATGCCGAGTATCATACTGGCAAAGCCAAACGCGGCGGTCACGGGTATCTTCTCCTTTAGGAGGGTTGCTATGGGTACCTTGGGATAGACGGTCAGGCTTCGTCCAAGATCGCCCTTTAGGAGCTGCTTTACAAAACGCCAAAGCTGCACCACGGGATGATCCAAAAGCCCTTGGTTTCTAAGGTAGGACATTCGGGTCGCTTCGTCGGATTCCTTCAGCAGCTCCTGTGGGAAGTAGCCGTTGAGCGGCATTAGGCGCAGCAGCATGAATACGGTGACGAAAACTATTACTATTGTGAGCAGCGAACGCAAGGTTCGCTTTAGGATATACTTGGGCAAGGCTCAGCCCCCCTTTATCGAATGAATAATGTCGGGCGAGCAGGAAAAGCCCGCCCGACATATCGGGTCATGTCAGTTTATCAGTTGCCTGCGTTCTTGAGAGCCTCGGCCCTCGCAATCTCATAGCTTGCCGTGAGCGTGTTGTACTGATCTACGGTCAGCGGCTCCACGGAAACGAGCTGTCCCTTGTACTTCACGTTGCCGTAAAGCGTTCTTGGGCCGGTGTAAGGAACCTCGTTGGTCATGTGGTAGCCCCTCAGACCGGATACATAGGGGATGAAGTACGCGCCGTTGCAAAGGTATGCCTCGGCCTCGGCGAAGTACTGGAGACGCTCCTCAAAGGTAGCGGCCGCGAGAGCCTTCTCTATAAGTTCATCGTATTCGGGTATCTCATATGCACCCATGTTCTCGGCGCCGTCGGAGGTCGTGCGGGTCAGTATGCCCGAAGGATCGGCGTAGCCGGTGGACAGGGAGTCGAAGAAGATATCGAACTTGTACGGGTCGGTGACTGTGGAATAGAAGCTTCCGCTTGTATCGAAGGCAAGAACTACGTCGATGTAATCGGCGCCAAGGGATTCCTCTATCATCGCTTCAAGCAGCTGTGCCATGATGATTTCATCCTCGTCGTCAGTGCCGACATAAACCATGGTCACAGGGAGCTTGCCGTCAATGTCGAACTGGAGCATGGGCAGGTAGTCCACCGTTGCGGCGTCAACTCCGATGATGTTGCCGTCAGCGTCGCAAAGCTCCGCGATAGCGGCCTCGAAGTACTGCCTTGCAAGCTCGGGCTGATAGTAGTCAATCTCCTTGATGCTCTTGAGCGGCTCATAGTCGGTGTAGTCCACGCCGTTGCGGTCATAGATAGCGCCCTCGGCGTTGACCGTGTTGCGCAGTACCCTTGAGGGGTTGACCGGATCGCGCAGAGACGCTAAGGACAATCTGTCAATGGAGTACTGGAGAGCCTTGCGGAAGTTCTCGTTCTGCACGAATGTCCTAAATTCGCTGTTCTCGCCGATGAAATTGAGCCAGAAGTAGTTGGTGGAGAAGCTGTACGAGTTGGGAATAAGGTTGTCCTCCCACTCGGTTCCCTGCAATTACAGGTACTCCTCAGCCGCGACGGAAGTGTAGTCGATCTCGCCGCGCTTGTACATCTCAATAGAGGTGGTGCCGTCGGGGATAATCTGATACTCAATCGTCTTGAGCGTTACGTTGTCGGTATCCCAATAGTAGGGGTTCGCGCTGAGAGTGATGGCCTTATCACGCTCGAAATGGGAGATGTAGTACGCGCCGCAGTAGAGCAGATGCTCGTTATCGACGCCGAAGTCCTCACCCATTGCCATGGCATAGTCATACTCGACGGGCAGGAGCAGCATACTGCTCTCGATAAGGGACAGGAAGTAAGGAGCGCTGTTGTCAAGGGTGTACTCAACGGTATAGTCGTCAAGCGCCTTTACGCCGACGCTCTCATCGAATGTTGCTAAAATCTCCTCGCGTGTTGCGTGGCTGCTCTCCACATCGGGATCATCGAAATCGTCCAAATCCCAATAGTAGTCATACAGGCCGGTGATGAGATTGCGGATAACTCGCATGGAGTAAGCGCCGTTCAACGGATCGCCGATATAGCGGATACCATCTACGAAGTCCTGCGCGGTGATGGCATACTCGGTCTTTTCGCCGTTATGGTCTACCCAATACAGACCTTCGCGAATTTTGAATGTCCAGACCGTCTGATCCTCATTCGACGTCCAGCTCTCGGCCAGCGAGGGAATATATACGCCGTAGATATCAGGCTCGACAAGCCCGTCGATAGTGTTCGTTACTATCTCTCTGACCGTTGTGTAGGCGGTGGAGTAATAGTTGAACGAAGCATACGACCTTGAGAAATAGGTCTTGTAGGTATCGACGTACTCAATCTCGTCGATTACCTGCTCGGGGGAAGACGTGGCCTCACCCTCGGTTACAGGCGCCGTCGTTGGGTCCTCTGTCTTGGGAACGTCCGTCCCTGTCTTGGTGCAGGCTGCGAACGACACAAGCAGCATTATTGCCAACAGGACTGCAAGAACTCGTTTCATGGTTTACCTCCTAATGTATTCGTGATTAATGCATAGCGATGCACTGCATGATATATTTTAGCTGTTTTCCTCCCCCGTCTCAACAGTATCTTCTCTTTTTTAGCGCTTTCTTAACATGGTTTTTACATGCTTGACTACAAGGGACGACAAGTGTAATATGTACTTGAAATGAAGCTGTTTGACGACAATCGATCTACCGCGTTCATGTACAACCTGAGGCTTACCGCGCTGCCGGTTATCGGGGTGTTTCCTTTGGCTATACTCTCGCAGCTCATCTTTAGCACGCCCATGTATTCGCTGCCCTTAATCGGCATGATGATTATCATCGTGGCGGCATTCGCAAAGGGCGTTTGGGGCAGGCTTGCCGTCATCGTGATACCGTTCATCTTCTAAGGAGTGTTGGTGTTCGTTATGCCCGTCCACGCGCCTGCACAGCCGCTGCTCATGCTGATAATCGCGCTTGCCGCCGTTGCCGTTTCTTCCCTGTTTATCGGTCACAGCATGGACAAAATACGCGAAATGACTACCCGTTATTCCGAGCGCAGCGACCGTGACAAGCTCATATCCGACATCAACACCTCCCTGCTGTCTATAAACAGTCCCGAACAGCTCTATGAGCTTGCCATTCAATATATCTATGATGTGAGTCAATGTCCCTGCACCTTCTACCTTCCAAACAGCGATGTCCCCACCGCCTCGTACCCCGACGGGCTGATAATGTACCCGACGGAAGCGGAGGCCGCGGACTTTACAATTAAGCACGGCGTGCGTTGCGGCTTCGGTTCCGAGGACTGCGCCTCCTGCGCCTTTACCTATCTTCCCGTAAAGGCCAATGGCAAGACGCTTTCCGCTGTCGGGATACTCAACAATGAGGGCGCCCTGCCGCGTCCTGAGATACTTTCCGCCATCGACCTAATACTGATTCGCGTGGGAGTGGTCTTGGAGAAGCAGCAGCTCTACACCAAGCATCAACAGACGCTGGTCGAAAAGGAGCTTGAGAAGATGCGCGGCGACTTCCTTCGCGCCATCTCGCACGACTTTAGAACTCCGCTTACGGGCATAATCGGGGCTTGCTCGACACTCAATCAGGAGTCGGTCAGCTTCGACAAGGAGGTGCGAACCGAGCTTATCACAAGTATAAGCGAGGAGGCGACATGGCTTTTGCGCATGGTGGAGAACCTTTTATCCGTGACGAGGGTCGGCGGCGACACCAAGCTGAACCTAAGCCTTGAGCCTATTGAGGAGCTTTTGGGCGAGGTCATGACAAAGAGCGCGGCGCGTTTCCCCGAAGTGCGCCTTGTCGTTAAGCATCCCGATGATCTTCTGATGGTACCTATGGACCCCACGCTCATCATGCAGGTGCTGATGAACCTCATCGATAACGCCTTCAAATACTCGGAAGGCTCGAAACAGATAGACGTCATCGTGACCGAGCTTGAGCATTACGTTAGCTTTTGTGTGCGCGACTACGGCAGAGGGCTGTCCGAAGCCGCTTTGGAGGGGCTGTTCATACCCTCGGCCGGGCGGGCGGGCGACTCCACACACGGCATGGGGCTTGGGCTGTCGATATGCCGCAGCATAATACGCGCTCACGGCGGCGATATACGCGGTGGCAACAGGGCTGGCGGCGGCGCGGAATTTACATTTACACTACCCAAGGAGGCCGGCAATGACAGGCAATAAATCTACCGTACTCGTGGTCGAGGATGACCGCTATATCCTGAAGGTTTTGGAAACCCTGCTCTCATCGGGCGGCTACAAAGTCGTTTCCGCCGCGAGCGGAGCGGACGCAAGGACGCTCTTCAGCTCACATATGCCACAAATGATACTCTTGGACTTGGGACTGCCCGATGTGGACGGCATCACCTTACTGAAGGAGTTTAGAGGTGTGACAAGCGTTCCCGTCATAGTGGTTACGGCCCGTTCGACCGAACGCGACGTGATAATCGCCCTTGACAACGGCGCGGACGATTATGTAACCAAGCCATTCTCCGCGCCTGAGCTGTTGGCTCGTATGCGGGCGGTGCTGCGCCGTAACGCTCATGAGCAATCATCCGAGACTTTTTACAGCGTCGGCGGTTTCACCATTGACTTCGACAAGCGCAGTGTCATCGTAGACGGCGAGCCGGTGCGGTTGACGCAGGTGAATACCGCATAGTGGAAATGATTGCAAAGCAACCCGGCAAAGTCCTAACTTATAGCTATATCATCGGGCAGATTTGGGGGCCGTATGCGGACGCGGAGAACAACAAGATACTCCGAGTGAACATGTCCAACATTCGCCGCAAGATCGAAAAGAACAACATGGCTCCGCAGTACATACTAACTGAAATCGGGGTAGGCTATCGCATGGCGGAGAGCGAATAATATGAGCTTCATTGAATATATTGAAAAATGCAACCGCCCAAGTGAGACAGCGGTATAGCTTGTAAACAGCCTTGCGATATGTGCCGCAAGGCTGTTCTTTTACATTATTTAGCTAAAGCGGTTTTGATGGAATCATCAATCCTCCATGACTTGTCCGTGTATGCGCACCCGTCCTTCATCGGGACACACCGCGTCAAATTGCTTTTGGCGGCTGTTGCCGCAGTCCATCTCCGCTCCGTTGCCTAAGGCGTACACCATGGGGTATATCTGCTGCCAAAGCTCATGACACAGCGGCGGGCATACGTCGTCCACTATGTAGACGTCGCCGTTGGTGCAGCATTTGCACCTGCATTCGCTCTTTATCACAGTCAACCGAACCTTCTTTAACATATGCCCCTCCCGATTCGAATATTGTCCTTGGCCTGTCTCTCGTTGATATTAGCATGATAAGCGTTCGCGTTCAAGCGTTAATTTACCGATGAAAAAACCGCCCAATTAAAAGGGCGGCATGCTATTCGGTCTCGACGTAGTTGTTGTTATCTTTCGGCTGCGAAGGGCAGCAGAGCTACCTGGCGCGCACGCTTGATGGCTATCGACAGGTCGCGCTGGTGCTTAGCACAGACACCGGACATCCTCCTGGGCATAATCTTTCCGCTCTCGGAAACATAGTGCTCAAGCTTCTTGATATCCTTATAGTCTATCTCAGTTACCTTATCGGCGCAGAACCTGCAGACCTTACGCCTGCTGCGCTTGATGCGCGGGCGCATTTTGCGTTCTTCCATTGTTATCCTCCTATTAAATTAAAAGGGTATGTCGTCTGAGGAAACCCCTGCGAAGGGATCATTCACTGCCGGCGCGTTTTGGCGGTCGCTGCGATAATCGCTGCCCTGCGGCTGCTGACCTTCGTCCTGAGAACGCGGCGTGAGGAACTCGACCTCATCTGCGGAGACTTCCAGTGACATACGGGTTGTGCCGTCTTTAGCTTCATAGGTGCGCGCCTGAAGCTCGCCGATAACGGCGACCTTGCGGCCCTTTGTAAGGTAGCGGGAACAGGTCTCGCCCAGCTGACGCCAAGCGTTGATGCGGAAAAAGTCAGTTTGCCTTTCGCCGCCCTGGGTTGCGAACCTGCGGTTGACCGCTATTGAGAAGCTGCAAACGGTGATGCCGCTCGTGGTTGAGCGGACGTCGGGGTCGTGTGTGAGGTTGCCAATCAAAATAATCTTATTCATTCTCTCATACTCTCCAATCTCTCGTGCTGATATTTTGTCTTATGCGTCCTTACGAATGACCATGTAACGCAGAATGCGCTCATCGTTCTTGAAGTTGCGCTCCAGCTCCAGGGGCAAAGTCCCGGGTGCGCTGAAGTTTACCAGCACATAATAACCCTCGGTGAGATCGTTTATGGGATATGCCAAACGGCGCTTGCCCCACGCGTTCACGGTGACTTCCTCGCCACCGTTTGCAGCAATGATCTCAGAGAACTTAGCGACTACGCCCGCTGTGGCCTCGTCGTCAAGGGTGGGTACTATCACGTACAAAGTTTCATACAGATTCATGTTTTCACCTCCTTGTGGTCTATTGGCATTCGATCTCTCGAATGCAAGAAGGACCGATAGCTTTGACACTATACCACGGTCAAGACCCGAATGCAAGAACTTTTTTGCCCTTATTCGGTATATTATCGCTCAATTATGCTTGCGCTCTTTCCTTTATACACTATGAAAGGGAGCCTGCGTCACAGTGCCGCAGGCTCCAGTTGATGTACAATATTGTGCCGCCTTTTATTGGTCTAAGTCCTGTCGCCTTATGGCTGCTCTGCCTTCTCGTTCTCGGTCTGCTGCTCGATAACGACAGCGTTCTTCTGCTCCGCCAAAAGCTTTGCGGCCTTCTTTGCCCTGCGCTTCTTGCCTGCGCTGACGCACAGCAGCACTATCAACAGGGGTATGCCGCCAAAGATAACCAGTATCACGATGATGGCGGGCAGGTTGCCCACGAACCATACTGCAAAGTCTGCGAAGCCCTCGCCCACGTCCTCAAGGCTTTCCTTGAACATACGGGACATCTTCTCGCCTGAGGTCTCCTCGGTGACGGGCGTTTCGCGCTCGACCTCGGATACGGTCATGGTAACGGTGCTGTACGCGATAAGGCTGTCATAGCTCCTGATTGTGGCTTCATAGGACTCTATCTCATAGCGAACCTCGCTCAGCCTGTTCTGAACGGTGATAAGATCCTCCACGGTCTCGGCCGCCGCCAATATGCCCATCAAGGCTTCCTGCTCGGTACGGAGCGATTCCAAATGCGCCTCGGTATCGACATAAGAGGTGGTGACGTCGCGCTGACTCTCGCTCTTGTATGTGACATTGCCCATGCCGCCCACGGTGTCAAGGAAGGCGTCCAGCTTCTCGGCGGGAATTCTTGCGGTAACAAACGCGCCGCGCAGCCTTGACGAGTTATAGCTGTTGCCGTTGACCTCATTGCTTGAGATATAGCCGCCAAAGGAGCTAATCTGCGCCTCCAGCTCGGCCAAGAACGTGTCAAACTCCAAGGTCTGAACGGTAATGCTTGCGTCCTTGATTATCTTGCGCTCTGACATCGCGCTGTCCAGCCCTCCGTTTGCGGCGTTGTCAGCGGCGGTCACGGATTCCTCCGCTTCCACATTCGCATCCCAGCCATAGTACTCCGCCGACGGTGCATCCACGGCATAGTTATAGTCGGAAGTATACCCCATATCCTTTGAGCTTGAGCCTGCGCAGCCCACAAAGCACAGCGTCAACGCCAGTATCGCGACAATAAACGTTAAAGTTCTTTTCATCTTAATCTATCCTCCGTTATTATGTTTACATCCATAACACCGCGCACCCACACGAAAGGTTGCGGAATTACCCACGATTTTTCATCAGCTCGGCAACTTTTTTACCTGTTGGCGTCGCGGCAAGCCCGCCCCTTGCGGTCTCACGATACTCCGGCCGCATATCGCGTCCTACGGCGTACATCGCCGCGACGACCTCGTCAAAGGGTATCAAGCTCGTAATCCCGCAAAGCGTCATGTCGGCGCAAATCATCGCGTTGGCCGCGCCCAAGGCGTTGCGCTTGATGCAGGGACACTCCACAAGCCCCGCAACGGGATCGCAGATAAGCCCCATGATGTTCTTTATCGCCATCGCCGCCGCGTCCAAGGCCATTTCGGGATCTCCGCCCGACTGCTCAACCAACGCTCCCGCTGTCATCGCCGCCGCAACGCCCGTTTCAGCCTGACATCCGCCCTCCGCGCCGGATATGGTGGCGTTCTTGGCGAACAGCAATCCAATCGCTCCCGCCGTGAACAGACCCATAACAAGCTTCTCGTCCGACCAGCCCTTCGCCGTACCGCATTCTATTAAAACCCCGGGCAAAATACCGCTTGCGCCCGCTGTCGGAGCCGCGACTATCCTGCCCATCGCTGAATTGACCTCAACTACGGCCATCGCCGCCGCAACAGCCCTGCAAGCGCTCTTGCCCGAGAAGGAATCTCGCTGTGCGTACTTGAACAGGCGCATCGCCTCGCCGCCCGAAAGCTTGCTCACGGACTCGACCTTTTCCATAAGCCCGCGCCGAACCGAGTCGCGCATAACCTCAAGGTTGCCGTACATCTCGTTTAGTACGTCCTCCCTGTCGCGTTCGCTCTGCTCTATCTCGCGCATGAGCATGGCCTCACCCAAAGTTATACCCTTGTCGCGGCAAAACGCCACAAGGTTTTTGCCATTATCGAAAGTATCTCTTAACATATTCTGTCTCCTACACCGCGAACAGCTTAATCACGCTGTGACATAAGCTCTTGATGATATTGACCATATCCTTTGTCACGGGCGTATCGGTCTCGATGCTCATATAGGCGTCGTCGCCCTTGCCGTGACGGAACACGCGCATGAAGGCGATGTTGACCTTGAGCTGCGCTAAGACGTGCGTGACCTCCGCGATAACGCCCGGCTCGTCCTTGTGCTGCACTATGAGGGTCGGGTAGTCGAAGGTGGTCTCTATATCAAGCCCGTTAATCTCTACTACGAGTATCCTGCCCCCGCCAATGGACTCACCCTCAAGCTGAATCTCCTCTCCGCTCTCAGCAACAAGGCGTATCCCGGCTGTGTTCGGGTGACGGCACGGCTCATCGGAGTAATCCACCGAAACGTAGACGTCGCGCTCCTTTGCTGCGGAGTATGCGTCGCGGATTCGGGAGTCGTCAGGCTGCATACCAAGAACTCCGGCAATCAAGGCCTTATCGGTGCCATGCCCCTTGCCGGTTGTGGCAAAGGAGCCATACAGAGTGAAATACGCCTCGGACACGGGCTTGCCCAACAGCCGCAGCGCCGCGTTGCCGAGCCGTACCGCACCCGCGGTATGCGAGCTTGACGGGCCGGTCATTCGCGGCCCGATTATGTCAAACACGGACAAAACTTCGTTCATACATCCTCCGAACAAAAGCGACCGCCAACTATTTCAAGCGGCGGTCATATAATGTATCATCCTTTACAAAAGCGCCGCACACCCGTCCCTCGACAACGGCCTCCGAGCGGTACATGAATCGGCAGCTCCCCTCAGGTTTACCCGCGGCACACCGAAATATCTCCTTAGCGCTGCTTCCGTCAGGACCTGACGCGGTTCAAAGCTTTCGATTGCACAGGGCCCAATTATCAACACTCCGTGTTCATGTCGGCCTCACAGACAAATGCCTCAGGACAGGGATCACGCCTCGCTGTAGCGGATTGCGAGTACAGGGCACCGCTATCTCCCCGCCTGGTGCGGCGATAGTATTGTACCATATCCACAAAGTTTTGCAAGAGGGAAATAGAATATTTACAGAGTCCATTATAAATGCGGGTGTTGGAGCGCAAGCTGTGGAATTGACGAGTTGCCGTTCTTTGTGCAGAGTGTGACTAAGTCAAGAGGATATGCAGAATCGTTTGATTACTCAGTATAACAACAACAGGGCGGTTCGGAGGAGCGG
>DAOPJM010000001.1:0-6148 GCA_035399665.1 Clostridia bacterium | reverse complement strand
TGCAGAATCGTTTGATTACTCAGTATAACAACAACAGGGCGGTTCGGAGGAGCGGAGTTTTCACCACAAGTCTGTTTCAAGATCCTTCGGATCTGACGCTCCTCAGGATGACAGTGGAGGTTTCAATACGAATGCGAACAGGTTTGAAAGTGGCTGTAACCCCCTTGTCATCCTGAGCCATAGGCGAAGGATCTTGCTAAAAACATAGAAGTCAAGGGGCGCTCCCCCTATGGCTCCCTTGTCCCACGGGGGAGCAACACTTTCACCACAAGTCTGTTTCAAGATCCTTCGGATCTGCCGCTCCTCAGGATGACAGTGGGGGCGGTTCGGGGGAGCGGAGGTTTCACCACAAGTCTGTTTCAAGATCCTTCGTCGCTGCCGCTCCTCAGGATGACAGTGGGGGCAGTTCGGGGGAGCGGGGGTTTCACCGCAAGTCTGTTTCAAGATCCTTCGGATCTGCCGCTCCTCAGGAGGACAACGGGTGATTCGTGGGAGCGGGGGTAGCATGAAAAAGGGGCGGATATGCTCGCATTTTTAGCATACGCGCCCCCGATATAATCCTTTTGCCGCTCAGCTGACTACGTTTTGCGGTTTGCCGTCCAAGTACGCCTTGAGGTTGTCTGTCGAAATCTGCATCAGTCTGCGCCTTGCGGTCAGTGGCGCCCAAGCGTAATGCGAAGTGACATAGCAGTTCGGCGCACCAATGAGCGGGCTTCTTATGGGCAAAGGCTCACGGCTTGCGACGTCCGTGCCGTAGCCCGACAGCTTTCCGCTCTCAAGCGCTTCGGCTATATCGCCCTCCGAAACAAGCGCGCCCCTTGCGGTATTGATTACTATCGCTCCGTTCTTCATCTCGGCTATGGTATCCCTATTGATAAGACCAATGGTTTCGGCATTCGCGGGACAGTTTAAGCTGATAACATCGGATTCCTTTAGCAGACGATCGAGAGTGACATACTCACCCCTAAAGCCCTCCTTGGGTCTTGGGGCATAGCCTATTACCTTCATGCCCAAAGCCTCGGCTATGGCGGCGACGTGTTGCCCTATCTGACCCGTGCCTACAATGCCCATGGTAAGGCCTGCGGCCTCGATCGGGGTTTTCTCCCAATACGCATAGTCAGGGCAGGCTGACCAACGTCCCTGCTGCACCAAAGCGCTGTGGCGTCCCACATTGGACAGCATTTCAAGCAAAAGCGCAATGGCGTGCTGCGCCACCGCCGCGGTGCTGTACGCGGGAACGTTACTCACGACTATGCCGAACTCCTTTGCCGCCTTAACGTCCACCACGTCATAGCCTGTCGCCAACACGCCGATGAACCCCAGCTTCTTGTTTGTAGCCAAGACCTCGCGGCTTAGCTTGGTCTTGTTGGTAAACACAACATCCGCGCCGCGTATGCGCCAAACCACATCCGTCTCCGCCGTGCGGTCATACACCGACAGCGTTCCAAACTGCGCCAAGGCGTCCCAGCTCATATCGCCGGGATTCAGCGCCTTGCCGTCCAATACAACTATTTGCAGCTTTCTTTCCATTTCTACTCCAATTTACTCTAAAAAGTCTTTGAGCTTCTTGCTCCTTGAGGGGTGGCGCAGTTTACGCAGAGCTTTCGCCTCTATCTGTCGTATACGCTCACGGGTCACGTTGAATTCGCGTCCGACCTCCTCAAGCGTTCTTGCCTTGCCATCGTCCAGACCGTACCTTAAGCGCAAAACCTTTGCCTCTCTCGGCGTCAATGACGAAAGCACCTCCATGAGCTGCTCCTTGAGCAGCGTTGACGCCACAGCGTCCGCGGGCGCCAGCGCTTCCTCATCCGGAATGAAGTCGCCCAAGTGACTGTCATCCTCCTCACCTATTGGCGTTTCAAGCGAAACCGGCTCCTGCGCTATCTTGAGTATCTCGCGAACCCTGTCCTCCGACATACCCATCTCTTTTGCAATCTCATCGGGACGCGAATCCCTGCCGTACTCCTGAACAAGCTGACGATTCACACGGATGAGCTTGTTAATCGTCTCAACCATATGCACGGGGATGCGGATAGTCCTCGCCTGATCCGCGATTGCGCGGGTGATGGCCTGCCTTATCCACCAAGTAGCGTAGGTGGAGAACTTATAGCCCTTGCGATAGTCGAACTTCTCGACCGCTTTTATAAGGCCCATATTGCCCTCCTGTATGAGATCCAAGAAAAGCATACCCCTGCCTACATAGCGTTTGGCTATCGACACGACAAGCCTAAGGTTGGCTTCTGCAAGCTTCCTTGCGGCTTCCTCGCTCTCCTCCTTGTCGCCTTCCGCCATAGTACGGGCGATGTCAACCTCTTCCTGTGCCGTAAGCAAGGGTACCTTGCCTATCTCCTTGAGATACATACGCACGGGGTCGTCGATGTTCACGCCTTCTATGGGGCTTATCGTGGTGGCAATCTCCTCGATCTCCTCCTCGATGTTCTCCGGTACATCGACCTCCTCAACGACGTCGATGTTGAGCTGCTCAATCCTGTCGTAGATCTTCTCGATCTGCTCCTGATTTAGCTCCTCCTCGGACAGCGCGTCTATGATCTCCTTGTAGGTCAGTACGCCCTTCTGCTTTCCGACCTCCAGCAGCACATTGATCTTGCTCTTTGATTCTTTGCTGATCTCCATACTTCCCGTCTCCTTACTTTTTAGCCTTTGATAATCTTTGAATCTCATTCATCATTTTTATTTTTTCTTGCGAAGAAATTGAACTGTCCGCCAAAGCCGCGCTCAAAGCCTCCATGCGTTCCGCCTTGTTCAGCTCGTCTATGCGCTCCGCGCAGTCCCTTACCGTCCTCACGGCGTCGGTCTCCACATCGTCCGCTCTCAAAAGCGATGAGGCCGCGTCCGCTTCATCGGCTTCAAGCTGTCTGATGTAATCCGACAGCTTAAACTTCGGTCTGCCAACTTGTATAAGCTCCGCGTAGATCTGCGACATCACCTTGTCGCGCAGCTTGTCCTCAACTTGCAACTCCCGCGCCGCCCTGTATGCGTCGGCGTCGGATATCGCCGCTTTGACAAGGGCGCGTTCCGCAATCAGTCTCGCGTCGTCCTGCCCCTTGGCCCTTCGGCGTATTCCGCCCATGCTGTACTTTGGGTTTGCAGAAACAGCCGCTTCGACTGACACGGAACCGCTTTGCTGCCGCAGTACCTCCACGGAATACCCCGACGTCTGTGAAACAATGGAGAAGTAGCGATCCCTCTCCACAGGCTGCAGCGTAGCAATGTAGGCGCAAGCCTTTCTTGCGTACCGTTCCCTGTCGTCCGCCTTGTCGAAATCCATATCCTTTGCCATGGTCAAGAGCGCAAACTCGTTGTGGGTAATCGCGTTCTCCTTGAGGCGGTTAAAGCCCTCGCTGCCATAGACCTGAACGTATTCGTCAGGGTCAAGCCCGTCCGGAAAGCGTATCACGCGCACCTTCAAATCCTTCGCGGCAAGTATGTCCATGCCTCGAAGCATGGCATTCTGCCCCGCCGCGTCGCCGTCATAGGCTATATACACAGTTTCGACATGCCAATTCTTCAAAAGCTGTGCCTGCTGCTGCGTAAGCGCGGTACCCAAAGAGGCTACGACGTTGGTGATTCCCGCCTTGTACAGTCCAATCACGTCCATGTACCCTTCAACCATCACTATGTCGGGGCAGGCCGCCCGCTTATGAAGGTACAGACCGTAAAGGTTATTGCGCTTGTTGTAAACGGGGGTGTCGCCCGTATTGATATACTTCGGGGTACTGTCGTCCAAAACCCTTGCGCCAAAGCCCAAAACCTTGCCGTCCGCGCCGCATATCGGGAAAATCAACCTGCCACGATAGGTGTCATAATAGCTGTCCTTATCGCGGTTATGCACCAATAGCCCCGCCTTTGTGAGTTCGTCCTTGGTGAAGCCCGCGTCGGTAAGATGCTTCATTATGCCGTCCCAACCCGAAGGCGCCCAACCTATTCCAAAGCGGGATACGGCTTCCTTGGTTAAGCCTCGCTGTGCGGCGTAAGCTCGGGCTGTCTCGCCCTCGGGCGCATAGAAGCGTTCACAATAGTAGCGGGCGGCACGCCGCAGGGCGTCCAATATGCGCTCACGCTCGGAGCGCTCCTTTCTGAACTTGTCATCGTCCACCCTGTCGGGCAGCTCCATGCCAACGCGCTCCGCAAGCTTTTGTATAGCCTCAAAGTAGCTTAGGTGTTCCATCTGCATAAGGAACTGAATCACCGTCCCGCCCGCATGACAGCCGAAGCAATAGAACATCTGCTTGTCGGGCGACACCGAAAACGAGGGCGTCTTTTCGCCGTGCAGGGGACAAAGCCCCCACAGCCTGCCGCCCTTGGGTCTAAGCTCTGTGTAGGCTGATATCACCTGCGCTATGTCGTTTTTGGCCAGAAGCTCGTCCAGCCAGCTTTCAGAAAACGCCATTACTTAGTATTCCAACTTCTCGGCACGAATAGCCGTTCAAATTGATTTATCGCATAGTTATCGGTCATGCCCGCGATGTAGTCCGACACGACGCGCTCCTTGCCGTCGCTCTCCATAAACTTTAGGTATTCAGGCGGAAGCTCATCGATGTTGTTGAGGTAGTAGTGAAACAGCTCCTCCAGCATACGCTTGGCCCTGCCCTCCTCGGTCTTGGCTTCGGGGTTGTAGTAAACCCGATCAAACATAAATTCGCGCAGGCGGTCGAACTCCTCAGCGCATTCGGGGGTAAAAGCCACAGTGGGCTTGCCTAAGCTGTTCTCAACGACATTCACTATCATGCTGTTGATGCGTCTGCCGTGAGTTGAGCCAAACATCTCGTGGGAGCTTTGGGGAATGTCGCTTTCCTTTAGAACTCCGGCCCTTATTGCGTCGTCGATGTCGTGGTTGATGTAGGCGATGCGGTCGGCAATCGACAGCACCACGCCCTCTAAAGTCGCGGGACGTCCGCTTTTCTTGTGATTTAGGATACCATCTCTCACCTCAAAGGTGAGGTTTAAGCCCCTGCCATCGTTCTCAAGCTTTTCAACCACCCTAAGGGACTGCACGTTGTGTTCAAAGCCGCCGACGTTCTCCAAGAGTTGCTGCAAAACATCCTCACCGGAGTGGCCAAAGGGAGTATGCCCAAGGTCGTGACCCATGGCTATGGCTTCGGTCAAGTCCTCGTTGAGACTGAGCGCTCGCGCGATCGTCCGCCCTATCTGCGAAACCTCTAAGGTATGCGTAAGACGCGTGCGGTAGTGATCGCCCTCTGGAGCCAAGAATACCTGGGTCTTGTGCTTCAAGCGGCGAAAGGACTTGCAGTGCAGTATCCTGTCCCTGTCACGCACGAATTCGGTGCGAATATCGCAGGGCGGCAATTGAAGCTGTCGGCCTTTGGAGTTTTCTGAAAGCGCCGCATAAGGTGACAGCGTTTCACGCTCCAATCGTTCTCTCATCTTGCGAATATCATCCGTCATAAAGCCCTCCAATAAGAAAGCGGTAAAAAGACCGCCCGACGCTTCACAAACATCGGTAAAACCCACATAAAATGCATGACCCCATTTCGGCCCTCTGTCTAATAATTCGACATCCCCAAAAAAAATCCTGCAAAATAGCCTGTTTATTTTGCGTGCAATCCTCGTGTGCTATATACAGGAAAATCTTCAATATGCAATATGGTTCAAAAGTACGGTAATCATTTTCGCTTCGCAAAATCCCGAAATGCATGATGCAAAATAAGAAAGGCCGCCCCGTCTGCTTTTCACCGCTAAAAAGTCTGCCCCGCCGCCCTGTCTGCTTTCCACCGCTAAAAAGTCTGCCCCGCGACCCTGTCTGCTTTCCACCGCTAAAAGCCACCCTTCTGCCCTATCCCTCACGAAAAGCCGTCCTGTCCCCTTCCCCCCTCACGAAAAAGCCGCCCTGTTTAGAGCGGCTTTTTGATATGCGATTGTAGGATAATTATCCGAGCTTGTCCAGCAGACCCACAAGGTAGCGCAGTATCGCCGATGCGTCGGCGGCGTTGAGGCCGGTATCGCCATCGCAGTCGGCGTTTGCCATGCCCTGTTCGCTCAGCGTCTCTATACCAACCAGGTAACGCAGTATGGTCGCTGCGTCCGCCGCGTTGACATTGCCGTTACAGTCCACGTCGCCGGGCTTGCTCTCCGTGGATATGTCATATGGCTTAATTGGATAGCCGTT